>CALAJT010000018.1 GCA_937923145.1 uncultured Rubritalea sp.
GTCCGTCTACTGAAGTGAGTAGTATGAGTAGATCTGCATTGATCAGTGTCGCGACTCTAGCTGAGAGTAAGTCATTATCTCCCACACTTATTTCCTCTACCGCGACGGTATCATTTTGGTTAATGATAGGTACTATAGTAAATACTTCAGCTAATTTACCGAGAGTGTCGTGAACACGTTTTACGCGTTTCTTTTGATTAAAGTCATCTGCGATGAGCAGTAGCTGCGCGACGCTCAGACCGAAGTCTCTAAAGAGATTCTCATATGCATGCATTAGTCTGGTCTGCCCAACTGCAGCACAAGCCTGACGCGTAGGGACATCGTTTGGATATTCCATCAGCCCCATAGCTGAAATGCCTGCACCTACTGCACCACTGGAGACTAATACGACTTTTACACCGGAAGTGATCAGTTCAGACACAGCGGTCACAAGACGTATGAGCGAATCTCCGTCTAGCTGCCCGTCTTCCTCACGTGTGAGGACGCCCGTGCCTATTTTTATGACTACTTGTTTCATAGTTTTGAACAGAGTTATGCGTTATCCATGACGGTAGCGGAAGAACGATGTATGGCATCACAAACTGCTGGGAAAATCTGCTTTTTACGGCTAACTACGCCTTTTGCTATTATCACACCATCAGAGCGGTGCTCATAAGGTAGTTCTTTGATGATGCGCTGATCCCCGACTGCCACTATCATACTCAAGTGAGTCGACACGTCAGTGACTGCGGCTAACACGACATCGTAGTTTTTATGTTTCTTTAAGCTGTTGAGTTCTTCTTCTATCTCAGCTCTGCGGTCGTCGAAGTTAGATAGACCTACTTCTTCTACTTGAGTGATGCTGATCGTCTTGCCTCGTTCGCAGAATTCCTTGCGATCTGTGTGCACGATTTCTTCCACAGAGCCTTTAAGCATTAGAGAGCCAGAGGCGAAGAAATCTTGAGTAAACTTATCTGCCTCTATACCTGCCTTTTCACAAAGCCACTTAAGTATACGTCTGTCTGTATCAGTGGTGGTAGGTGAAGTAAGATTGAGTGTATCTGAGATCAAGCCTGCGCAGAGGCACATCGCAATTCCCTTTGTGATTTCAGTGTTACTATCACGGTATTTTCTAGCTACTAGCGTAGAAGATGATCCCACAGGCTCATTTAGAAAGTGGATGGGCTCACGCGAGACTACATTTCCGCCGAGTCTGTGATGATCTAGCACTATTTTCACCTCTGCCTCTTCGACTCCACGCACTGCCTGAGAGTATTCATTGTGATCTATTAATACTAGCTTAGTAGTAGGTGGTGAGACCAACTCTGCCTGAGTGAATACGCCCAGGAACTTCTTAGTTCCTGTCTCTACTACTGGAAATACATCCTGAGATACGGAACTAAGTTGTTGCTTAATTTCAGAGATCGGATCAGTAGCATTCACACAGATAAATTCTGCACCTAGGGCACTTTTTACGATTCTAGAACAGCGGAGTAACTGGACAGTAGCTGCTGTATCATAGTCGCAGGTAATGATCATCACACCATGTTCTTTAGCTAGCTGTTGGTGTTCCTCGCTGACTTCGTATCCACCAGTTACGATTATGAGTCTGACTTTATTGACAATAGCTGCTTTCTGTAAACGAATACGGTCGCCACAGATTACGATCTGTTTATTCGCAGTCCCACATTCTGAAGCCTCTTTTATCAAAGTCACTGTAGACTCTAATTCAGAAGCTCCGACGAACATCATCAGCTCCTCTTCAGTTATGGAGATGGGAGCTCCGAACGACTTGCCCTTAAGTGATTTCAGAACATTTTGTGGCGACACAAGTACTTTTTTTACAGCATTTCTACCAGATACTTTCTGCGGCATAAGTAGCTGCATCATTTGTGTGAAGTCTAGAATACCTTTGATGTCCCCTTTATCTGAAATCACTGGTATAGAATCTAAACCGCTCTTTTTCATTGCGTTATACACAGACAGAAAGGTATCGTTCTCAGAGACTGCTCGGACATCCTTACAAGCAATAAGCTCAGCAGTAGTGCGCACATCAGTGATCAGCTCTGGAGCTTCTAGCCCAGCCTGCTTTAATACCCAGTCTACTCTACCCGGCACACTGCCGCAGCGTAACGCTACTGCATTCATATTTTCTGCTCGCTGAAGATAATCAGCATATCCTATCGCACCACAGATAGCATCTGTGTCAGGGTTCAGATGGCCTATAACGTAAATTGGTTCTTGGGATTTTAGTGTCCTCATATCGGTATTTCATATTTAAGTTAGAAAACGATTAGATTGCAATACTTTCTAATGACTTATTCTCATTTCCTAAACTAATTCACATTACCCCATTGACATACTCTTAAGAACAGTGTTCAATTTAATACATGAAAGATGGATTAACAAACAGACAACAGGAAGTATATGATTATCTTAAGAGAGAATCACGTGTGACAGGTGTAATGCCGTCGACCCGTGAGATCCAACACTACTTTGGCTTTGCTAGCCAGACCGCAGCTATGAATCACCTACGTGCTCTCGAGAAGAAACAGGTCATTCAACGTGTTCCTGGCAAAGCTCGTGCAGTAGTCTTTCCAGATGAGTTAGACCGTGAGGAAATCATTGATATTCCAGTATATGGCTGTATCGCTGCTGGTATGGGTGAAGATGTAGAACATGAGAAAGAAGGCTGTATCTCTATAGACATACGTAGCCTCGGACTCAGCCACAACGCCCGCACTTTCGCACTGAAAGTCCGCGGTGAATCTATGGTAGACGCGCACATCTGCGATGGTGACACCGTAATACTAGAGTTTCGCGAACCGAGGAAAAATGATATTGTTGCTGCTCTTATAGATGGAGAAACCACACTGAAGCGCTACATTATGGACAGTGGCAAACCATTCCTCAGAGCTGAAAACGAGCTTTTTCCAGATCTGATTCCTGCTAGAGAATTAATTATCCAAGGTGTGCTTGTGGGACTACTGAGAAATGCCGCTTAGCTTCTTTTAGACTGTCATGTTAGTATTATATCCGTAGCGGTAGATATAAACCCAGAAGTGCATTATTATTTGATCAAACATCCATATTTACGTCTGTTCTATTATGAAAAGACTTCAAATGCATGAAATACATCTTATAATGCATCCTTATTGGTTTCGCTCAATATTTTAGAACTTTTTCTACGTGACCATATTTTCGTAAAAGTCTTCTCGACAAGAAAAACTCCACTAGCTATTTATATCACTGAATTAAATTAGCAAACTGATTAAGATTCCCATAATCTTGGCACGATATTTGCTCTAATTATTAAAACACTGGAATTTACGTTCCGCATTATTTTTAACAAACACACAAACAAACACATGGCTAAATATAGATTAGACTACATCTGGCTGGACGGTTACACACCTGTTCAGAATCTCCGCACTAAGTGCATGATCAAAGAATTTGATGATTTCCCAACACTAGAGCAACTTCCTGAATGGGGATTTGACGGTTCTTCTACCAAGCAAGCTGACGGTGGTGACTCTGATTGTGTCCTCAAGCCATGCGCTGTATTCCCAGACCCTACCCGCGCTCACGGTATTCTCGTTATGTGTGAAGTAATGCTTCCTGACGGAACTCCTCACCCTTCAAACGCACGTGCTACAGTCGCAGACGATCCAGGCACATGGTTCGGCTTTGAGCAAGAGTATTTCCTCTACCAAGATGGACGCCCGCTCGGTTTCCCTGAAGGCGGATACCCAGAGCCACAAGGTCCATACTATTGTGGTGTTGGCTATTCAGCAGTTGGTGATCTCGGACGTGAAATCTCAGACATCCACCTCGACTATTGTCTAGCAGCAGGAATCAACCACGAAGGCATTAATGCTGAGGTTGCTAAAGGTCAGTGGGAATTCCAAATCTTCGGCAAAGGTGCATGCACTGCAGCTGACGAAATGTGGGTAGCTCGCTTCCTACTTGAACGTCTAACTGAAGAATATGGAATCGATATCGAATACCATTGTAAGCCTGTTCAAGGTGACTGGAACGGCTCAGGTATGCACGCAAACTTCTCTACAGATTACCTCCGTGACACTGGTGGTAAAGACTACTTCCTCAAGCTTATGGATGCATTCCAGGAGAACCTTGAAGAGCACATCGCAGTTTATGGACCTGACAACGATCACCGTCTAACAGGACTTCACGAGACTCAGTCTATCGACAAGTTTTCATGGGGTGTTGCTGACCGTGGAGCATCTATCCGCGTGCCACACAGCTTCGTGAAAGATGACAAGTATCAAGGTTACCTTGAAGACCGTCGCCCTAACTCACAGGGTTGCCCATACAAGATCGCATCTCGTATCATCAAGACCATCCAGTCTGTTAAAGTTTAATTACTTTTTTATTCTCAATTAGAGAATACTCATTTACCAGAGGGCTACTCAGCAATGAGTAGCCCTTTTTTGTAGACGAAGCACCATGTATAACCAAGTCATAGACGTTCTTTTTGCCACCACTCCAGTGTTTATCATTGTTTTAATTGGGGTCTTTATACGCAAACGAAAATTTATCACTCAAGAAACAGATAAAGGGCTGACTACATTACTGATCAATGTCTTATTGCCCTGCTTTATCTTCACTAATATATTAGGAAGTAAAGCAGCCTCAGATCTACCCAATGTCCTTATTCTTGCTTCACTAGGAGCAGGCATCATCATTTCTTCAATCGCTATTGTTTACATTATCACTCCATTACTAGGTATGGAAAGAGGTAGTGGAAGACGCTCATTTACTGTCGCAGCATCGTTACAGAATTATAGTTTCATCGTAATTCCACTACTGATGTCGCTCTATGGAGACAAGGAACTATTAGCCACCCTATTCTTACACAGCTTAGGAGTAGAAATAGCAATGTTCACTGTCGCTGTAATGATCTTATCAGGGAAATTATCCTTCCATCCTAGGATACTGTTGAAGGCTCCAGTGCTAGCAGTTTTGCTAGGTGTGACTCTTAATATAAGTTCATTAGCTCCTGACTTCCCGACTCCTATCCTCAGCGCTATTTCAATGATGGGATTCACCGCTGTTCCGCTAGCATTGATAGCTATTGGGATGAGTATCGCCGAGGTATTACCAGAGACTAAATTCACTTTCAGAGTAGGGTTTGCTGCTATTGGAATACGCTTAATTCTCCTACCTGCGATCATCCTATCTATAGCTTACTTCCTCCCACTAGAAACAGCGGCTAAGAAAGTGCTACTAATGCAGGCAGCAATGCCAGCCGCACTCTTCTCTATTGTATTAGCAAGACACTACGGGGGGAAACCTACCTTAGTGGCTGAAGTAATCATAGTAACAAGCATCGTGAGCTTTATCACCATGCCTTTTGTCATTGCTGCTGGGAGCGCTCTACTAGGATTATAAATCACTGCTTCTCGTATAACTTCTGTAACTTACCACCGATAGGACTTTTAAGGGCGTCTTCCCACTCCTTCTCACTCATTACAGTTTTTAGCTTAGGAAATTCCACTCTTCCTTTTAGCTCGCTTTGGTAGACAACTTCTACTTGGGGTTCAACGCTTAGGTATCCTTTACCTCTAACAGATCGTTCAGCGTTACACTGAAGAAACGCCATATTAAGCAGTCTGGATCCGCAATCTAGGCAGAAGGGATTCATCTTAGCCACAGATTCAAACTCAGAAAGATCTCCATCGTCTAATGCAAAATCGATCGTAAAAGAAGGAGCGTGCTGTTCTGGGAAAAATTGATATATTTGGGTGCTCGCAGTCAGTACCTGCACATTTCCTCTCAGCAGAGGCAGCAACCAGAACCTAACCGCATCCACTCCATCAGCAGGAGTAACTATAAATCGAACGTGGCAATCTTTGATCCCGATCAACTGCGCCAGCATTACTTCGGTGATTACATGATAGCGCTTCAGCGCCTCCTTGGCATCTGCTGCCAAATTTAAAAAAGTAGCGTTTTCAGCCAAAGCCAAATTTGCTTCCTCTACTTCAATAATTAAAATGTTCTTACGTTGTTCCATGTTTTGGAGAAATTTAAACTGAGATATCCATGTTGTCATCTCTTATCAATTTATCACACTAAATAGTCTAAAACTAAGTGGTTGCCCTTCTTCCAAGCCGATAGACTGTCGGCTTGGAAGAAAAGCATTAGAATATAAATAATCAATATATCTTCTAAATGTCTTGCTATGACTGTGTAGATTTCTTTTCATGGTAGACACTATGTTAGAAATTAATTGTCCAAGTTGTTTATCTTCGAATATTTTAGAAGATCGTCAGGTAGCCCGTGATATTGACTGCATCACTTGCGGTGCCACATTTTTCGTTGAGAAAATCATAGCCGAGAGCCAAGAAGAGCCGGAGCTGAAAGATAAATCAGGCACAGCTCCAGATGACCAAACTGAGAGTAACGTAGTCATCTGCACAGGGACTCCACCTTGGGATTATGAAATCATTGATACTATTTTCGTGCTCGACACTCTGGACAAAAAATTCTTCTCAACATCAAGCCCATCTGTAGCTTTTAAAGGGGCTAAGGCACAACTGAGAGCTCGAGCAGAAAAAAAAGGAGGTGATGCTGTTATCGACTGTCACTTCGACTATCGTGTTTCAGCAGGTCATGGTATTTTCGGTGTCATCCACGACCTAGAGATATTTGCCTACGGAACGCTAGTTAAGCGGAAGTAAGAATTTTGCAGGTCTCATCCATCCTTGACTATAGCTCTGTCGTAATCGAAAGTTTACCTATGTCAGAATTCGCTACTCAAGAGACTATCAATGTCGACTCACTAATACAATATCTACAACAGCAGCAGAGTAAAGGTGAGACCCATGTTCACATTGATGAGCAGGCAAAACTGATATTGCGTGAGTTTTACATCAGAGCGATCGGAGGGCAATCGACTCCTGATAAACAAGTTGCGCAGCAAGTAACACAAACTCAAGCTCAAGTTACCCCCAAAGTTACAACAGTTCAATCCTCTACTATTACAACCAGTGGTACGACTAGCGCAGATAAGATTCAATCACTCAAAGCACAGGCTCAATCCTCTGCTACGATCAAAGAACTAGGCACATTAAGAGACACGCTGGTATTCTCTGCGGGTAATCCAGACGCCGATGTCATGCTTATTGGTGATGCTCCAGGTTATCATGAGGAAAAGCTGCAGACTCCATTCGCCGGACCTGCTGGCAAGAAACTCGATGGAATACTCAAGGCGATGGGGCTTTCTAGGGAAGAAGTTTATCTCACCTATCTCGTTAAATTTCGCCCTCTGATGGAAAACCAAACGACAAATAATCGAAAGCCTACAGACAAAGAGATCGATGTCTTTAATGCCTACATTGAACAAGAAGTACAAACTATCAGACCCAAGGTCATCGTCACACTTGGTACCGTAGCTTCAACCACACTTCTAAATGTAGATGGTTCAGTAGATACCCTACGCGGAAAGCAACACAAGGTTGCAGATATACTAACACGCGTAACTTATCACCCTAGCTATCTGCTCTCTAACGACACTAATACTGACAAGCGTAAACTCTGGGAAGACATGCTCGACGTTATGAATGACATCGGAATTCCTATCTCAGAGAAACAGCAAAACTTCTTTAAATAGACTTGAATCATGGAAGAGACTCAAGAGCCTAAAAAACGATTCTTTACTCGGAGAAAATTCATTTTCACATCAGTAGCAGCTGCTCTAACAGATGCCTTTCTGATAGAGCCTAATCTTTCCTCCGTTACCTACCGTAATCTCAGAGTCCCCTATCTTCCACCTTCCTTAAATGGTCTAAAAGTTATCCACCTAACAGACTTTCATTACAAACCAGATAAAGATGAATCCCTGATGTCTGGCATCATCGAAAAAGTAAACGCTCTAAACCCTGACCTTATCTTGCTAACTGGTGACTACATAGATGGTGACAATCCAGAGGTAGACCCGCTCATAGATCAGCTTAAGGGCCTCAAAGCCAAGCATGGAATTTACGCTAGTATGGGTAACCATGATGGCTGGCATAATTCTGCAGAGCACTATAGAAAAAGGTTTGAGGCTATAGATACAGGATTTCTGATCAATCAGAACACTAAGCTGGATATCAAAGGTGAATCTCTCCACATCGCAGGCACAGATTTCATCTGGAAAGGAAATCCTGATCCTCTCGCTACGCTCAAAGGCATTCACCCACTATCTGCACTAATCACACTAGTTCATGAGCCTGACTACTTTGAAACAATGATCAAATATAGAGACCATCACCTACAACTCTCAGGTCACACGCACGGTGGTCAATGTCGGGTGCCACTGATTAACTATGCTCCTAAGAAAGTAAAATATGGTGAAAAATATATTTACGATGCTTATCAGCAAAAAGACAGCAGCATCTGGGTTGGTAAAGGCATCGGAACCACAGGCATTAGAGTCCGATTCAGTTGCCTACCAGAGATAGCAGTGCTCACTCTTACTGGATAATAATTAAATACCAATGATAGCAGCAACCGCATTTGGATTAGCAATAGGAACTGCAGCCGTAGTGGGCTACCGCAGTATCGACGATCAATGGCAAGCTATGGAACAAGAGAAATCAAAGATCCCAGAGACTACTCAACAAACTCAACTAAGCATCCAACAACGTGAATCTAAACTTACTGAACGTGAAAGAATCGCAATCCAGAAATTTTGCGGTTCATAAAATCAACTTTCGCTAGCAAAATAGAAAGAACTAATTTTATCGAAAAAACACGAGAGTTTGAGGTTCTGTTTCTAGATAGTCCGAAATAACATTGAACTTGTCACACAATTCCAACAAGAATCATGTTTACTATAAGCAACTTACAATAATGTATTAGGGTTAGAGTAGAGCCTTTAATGAAGACAATTCTATGTAAATGACATTTAGCTTTCTAAATAAAAATCTAGAATAGGCAGTTAACTTTAATTGTCTCTTACAACCTGCACGCATTATTGCTGAACTAGCATTGACCAAAGATGATCTCGGCTTAGTATTAAGTCGTGAATATTCCTTCTCCATTATTTCAACCACCTATCGATGGCTCACTCCTTCTAGCTGCTCCCTCTTTGCAAGATGGAGTATTTGATCGATCAGTAATTTACATTCACCAACATTCTCATGCTAAGGGAGCAGAAGGATTTATTCTGAATTGTCCTACTGGTGAGCTTGTAGGAACCACTCTGTGCAGTGCGGAATTTGAGTCACTGAGCAAATTACCTATTTACTATGGAGGACCTGTAGCGACCGATCAGCTTACATTTTCAAGCTATCGCCTTAATCCTGAAGAGGAGACAGGTGTGGAATGTCAGGTCTGTATCTCAGCAGAAGAAGCCGCTAAAACACTTCGTACTAGCGGAACTTTTGTAAGGGCATTTATAGGAAAGAGTTCTTGGACAGATGGGCAGTTAGAGGATGAACTAGAAAACCATGCATGGTATCTAGCTCCCCCGATCCAAGACGCCTTTACCCTTCCTCAAGATGAGACACTATGGAAAGAAACACTACAGAGCCTCTCCCCTTTCCATCACATCATTTCACTCACTCCTGAAAATCCATTTCTAAACTAAAATGAAAGCAGTCATCCAGCGTGCTAGAAATGCTAGTGTCAATATTAGTGGGGAAATTCACAGCCATATCGAGCGTGGGCTTGTGATTCTGTTAGGTATTGAAGCAGACGACAGCCAAGAAGATATCGACTGGCTCTGCCGCAAAGTAGTTAACATCCGAATCTTTGATGATGTGGAAGGAGTGATGAATAAATCATTGATCGACGTTTCCGGTGAGGCTATGGTTGTCTCTCAGTTCACGCTTCAAGCATCTACTAAGAAAGGTAACCGACCTTCTTATATGAAAGCTGCTAGACCTGAAATTTCTGAACCTCTCTATGAGCAATTCGTCGCCAGGCTCAGCGGATTGATTAATAAGCCCTGCACTACAGGGAAATTCGGAGCTGACATGCAGGTGACATTGACAAATGACGGACCTGTCACCATAATCATCGACACCAAGAATAAAGAATAATGTTAGACTCTGATCCCATATCCATCCAGTTCGATATCCCAGCTACCGATCACCTCGGCAAGAACCACGTAGAGGGTAAGCTACGCTTCATGGCAGACATCGTTGAACTAGACTGGAGAGTTCGCGGCAATGTATTCCGTGGTGGCAATGAAGAAGTGAAGACTATCTACCTCCCCTATGCTGAAATTGAGCATGTTGAACTTACTAAAAAATGGTGGAAAATCCGTGATCTTATTTTGCGCATCACAAGTCCTGCGCTAGTGGCGGAAATCCCGGGTGTTGAAATGGGGAAAATGGTTTTAGTGATCGATGAGCGCTCTCGTGAGGAAGCGAAAAAGCTCGAATCACTAATCGACTACAAACGCTCCATGTTCATCCTAGACGAGCGTACTAAGCGAATCGAGGATCTTAAAAATTCTTAATTATTAAATGGGCGAACTATTTCCAGAGGGTGCTGAGAAAGGCAACATTGATGAGCTCACGGTATTTAGCAATGACCAACCTCTGGCAGCAAGAATGCGCCCTGAGAGCATTGGAGAGATCGTTGGGCAGAAACATATTCTCGGTGAAGGAAAATTACTCCGTCGAGCGATCGATGCCGACCGCTTTTCATCGCTCATCTTTTACGGACCTCCTGGCACAGGTAAAACTACTCTAGCCACAGTCATCGCTCACTCTACTAACTCACGCTTTGAGATGCTCAATGGGGTAGAGTCTAATGTGAGTGAGATCAGAGATAAAATCGGACAGGCGAAAACTTGGAAGCAGCTTCGTAATCAGACGACTATATTATTCATCGACGAGATTCATCGGTTTAATAAAGCCCAGCAAGACGTCCTGCTCCCCCACATCGAACGCGGTACTGTTAGATTTATTGGCGCCACGACGCATAATCCATACTACTACATTAATTCCCCGCTGACCTCCCGCTCACAGATTTTCCAGCTAGAGCCAGTCTCAGATGAAGACCTCATCGTAATACTTAAACGTGCCCTAGCAGATAAGGAGCGCGGTCTGGGTAATTATCAAATAGTCGCAGATGATAATGCCCTCAAGCACATCGCTGCTAAGGCAGACGGTGACGTACGCAAAGCGCTAACTGCTCTCGAACTAGCCGCTCTAACAACTCCCGAAAGCGACACAGGTGATGTCAAACTCACCTTAGCAATAGCCGAAGAATCCATTCAGAAAAAAGCCATCGTCTACGATACCACAGGCGACACTCACTACGACACTATATCAGCTTATATCAAATCTATCCGAGGCTCAGATCCTGACGCCGCTCTATATTGGCTAGCTAAAATGTTAGTAGCTGGCGAAGATCCGCGCTACATCTCTAGACGCATGGTCATCTCAGCTAGTGAAGACATCGGGCTAGCTGATTCCAATGGTCTCCGAGTAGCCATGGATGCGCATCAGGCATTTGAATTTCTAGGAATGCCAGAAGGACGCATTCCCCTAGCTCATGCGACAGTCTATCTAGCGACAGCTCCAAAATCTAGCAGCGCGTATCACGCTCTCAGTGAAGCTATGAATGACGTAGAAAATGGTAAAACTCTAGCAGTTCCACCGCACCTCCGCACTCCTACTCGCAAGAAACTAGCCTCAGCATCTGGTGCATCAGACGAAGAGCTTCAGTATCATTACGCGCATAATTACGAGGGCAATTACGTCCCACAAGCCTATCTACCTGAAGGAAGAACCTACTACACTCCCACAGAGAATGGCTTGGAAAAGAGGATTAAGGAACGGTTAGATTATTGGGCTGCACAGCATGAAGCTAACTAGTTGTATTCATAGGACGTATCTTACCTATCTTACCTATCTGACCTATCTCGATCCCCAATTCCACGGATCTACAACCGTTATTCCTGTATCAGAGAAATCAGCTAAGTTTCTGGTTACTAAAGTCAACCCATGCACATGCGCTGTCGCTGCTATGAGAGTATCAGCGAGTGGTCTTGTTCTTTGATTTAGCAAGACGCTACAATATTCTGAAACCATTAAATCTATAGGGATTACTCGTTTGTTAAATGCTTGTTTCACTTGTAACTCATACCATTCATTTAGCACGTCTGAGAACTCAGGGCTCTTTCGTTTCGCGCTGATAATACCAGACCTAATCTCCATCATACTGATTACGCTCACATATGAATACTCACTTTGAATCGAGTTTTGCCATGCTTGGACAGACTTGTCACAGCGGCTCTTTTTTCTGAGTTCGGAGATAACATTTGTATCGATCAGAAAGCCCATTAATCGAAGCTAAGCTCCCTACTAGTCGATTGATTTCTAGAAAGATCAAGTTCGATCTCTGCTATTTCATCATTTCCTAAAATATCTAAAAGACTCTTTTGAGGCTCCTTACTAGAAAGCTTTTCATCGATTAACTGAGCTATCCATCCAGACAGCGACAGTCCATCGTCGACAGCTTCATGCCTAGCTTTCTTCACTAAATCATCTTTTATTTTTATAGTAACATTCATAGTTCACTTTTACAGTGTTACAGTATAACACTGTCACACGAGCATTGTCAACTAACAGTAAATGAACTAAAGCCCTTATTTGACACATTACGATCCAGCCTTACCTATTCAACCATGAGTAACCAAATCATATCACTAGACCTAACGACTGAATTCCCACGTAGTCCTCGTGAAACTTTCGCTAGCTACGTAATCGCCGCTCGCACGCTAGATAAATGCCGTGCTGTCATAGCTGGGACTGCTGGTGAATACCACTTTGACTGTCCGCTTGATCAGATGTTATTAGACTTCACTGGTATTAAAGCTGAGGATTTTAAAGATTTTGTAGCCACTGGAGCAGATGATGATGCCGTTGCCAAATGAATCACTGAAAATGCTAAAGAACATAGTGTGGCAGAAATCGTGCAATGGAATAATGACCTCCGCTTCAAGCGTATCAACGAGATGCCGATAAATCTTCAAGTATTCCTAGAGATATACATCCCTGAGAATATACCATCAGGTAAAATCGTTTACTACTGGTTCGATGTCTATGATCTAGAGGAAGGTCGTATTTAATCACCTACAATTTTTGGAAATATAAAAGCGCTAGTCAGAGTCGAGTTGCGCTTTATTGTCACCTTGTTTACTAGAGAAGTCCCTTGCTTTACTTAAGTTTAAAGTGGATCGTATTTCTGATCTCTCCCGCTACTTTTCTGGTAAAGAAATCTAGCTTTTCTATTTCTGTAGACGCTTCAATCATATGTTTAAATATCGGTTTCATGTTTTGATATTTATCCCAGTCACTCTCGCCCATGAAGTGCTTACCTCTATCATCCAGTAGCTTAATCCATTCTTAAGTATTAGCTTTAATAGGAGATACTGTTATCAATTTCTCCACTATTTAGCCTCTGTATCAACAACAGGTGCCGCTTGAGAGACTAAGAAAGTATCCACAGATAATGACGCTGATGCCAATATCGCACTATAAGAGATCGATTTCCTAAATTTCATGATGACCGATCATTAGTATCTATGTCAATTCTCGCAATGCTATTCTCACTCTTAAATATTAAATAGCCTCATGAAAAAATTGCTTACCCTAGTTAAAGGTCATGCTAATACCAATACATAAAAAAATAAGCTTACTAATCTAGGAGATCAGTAAGCTCATTGTAAATTAATCGTTGTGACAGATTACTACGCTGGTGACCCGACTACTTCACCTGCAAGAGGATCGTCATCTTCTTTGACATCGACTACCTTATCAGCGGCTACTCCCTGAGGAGGCGTTGGTGCTGGCGGGTCTGGTGGGGTAGGCATGACTGGTGGATTTGTCATCTCACCTTTGTAAAGTAGGTCTGCAGTTTGCTCACCATTGAGTGTCTCGTATTCGAGGAGTGCTTCTGAGATTCTGTTAAGCGCTTCACGGTGCTCAACTAGCAGATCTTTCGCTCTCTGGTAGGCGCTGTCGATGAGCTCTCTGATTTCAGAGTCGATCATTTGAGCTGTCTGTTCTGAGTAGGTTTTACCCTTCGCCATGAACATTTCACTGTTGTCATCGCTACCGTATTCTACCATACCGAGCTTATCACTCATGCCCCATTCACAGACCATCTTACGGGCTATGTTGGTGGCTTGACGGATATCACCGACTGCTCCGTTAGTAACGTTTCCAAAGACGAGTTCCTCAGCCACACGACCGCCCATGGCGACGCAGAGTTGATCTACTAGCTCACCCACTCTGTAGGTATATTTGTCCTCTTCTGGAAGGAACATGGTGACACCGAGTGCTGGTCCACGTGGGATGATCGTTACCTTATGAAGCGGGTCAGTGTGCTCACAGATGATGTTGAGAATCGCGTGTCCTGCCTCGTGATAAGCGGTGTTTTCTTTTTCTTTGTCACTAAGAGCTAGTGATCTGCGCTCACGTCCCCAGCGGACTTTGTCGCGGGCTTCTTCGAGTTCAGGTTGCTTGATGCTCTTCTTGCCTCCTCTTGCTGCTAGGAGTGCGGCTTCGTTGATCAGGTTCGCTAGTTCAGCACCAGAGAAACCTGGGGTTCCACGAGCGATTACTGAGAGATCTACGTTCTTGTTGAGTTTAACTTTCTTAGCGTGAACTGCTAGGATCTGCTCACGTCCGTTTACATCTGGGAGGTTCACTGTGACCTGACGGTCGAAACGTCCAGGTCTGAGAAGTGCTGGGTCGAGAACATCTGGACGGTTAGTAGCGGCGATGATGATGACTCCACTACGGGCATCGAATCCGTCCATCTCTACTAGTAGCGCATTGAGTGTCTGCTCACGTTCATCGTGACCTCCACCCATGCCTTGACCACGGTGGCGACCTACTGCATCGATCTCATCGATAAAGATGATACATGGAGAATTTTTCTTACCTTGCTCGAACATATCACGAACACGGCTAGCACCGACACCGACGAACATTTCAACGAAGTCTGAACCAGAGATAGAGAAGAAAGGAACCTCTGCCTCACCTGCGATAGCACGAGCGAGGAGTGTCTTACCCGTTCCTGGGGAACCAATCATGAGAACACCTTTAGGGATGTTACCACCGAGCATCTCGAATTTCTTAGGATCTCGGAGGAAGTCTACGATCTCGAAGAGTTCTTCTTTCGCTTCCTGAATACCAGCTACGTCTTTAAATGTAACACGGTCTTTATCTTGGTTTAACATCTTGGCCTTGCTCTTACCGAAACTCATTGCTCCCTTACCAGCGTTCTTCATTTGGCTACGGAATAGGAAGAACAGCAGAAGAATGATAAGTAAGATAGGTAGGAAATTCATGAGGAAAAACTTCATCATGTTAGAATCCTGCTTCTTATTATAAGCAATGCTATTAAGTAAATTACGATCAGAATCAGTAAGTTCATTCCAGTTGACTGCCACGGTAAATGGCTTCCACTCTGGCTTCACATTAGATAGTTTATCCCAAACTTTCATGGTACCGCCGAAGACTGCGTCTGATCCGCCTTCTACCTTGTAAAGAGTCATTTTATTGTCGCCTTCGAGCATTACATGTCCATTAGCTAAAAGTTGGTTAAGCTTTACGATGGTGATACTTTCTGCTGTATCATTCACACTCGGTAGATTTTTAGTAATCGTAGTCGGGACGTCGAGACTTTGTTGGATTTGATTGATAAATGAGCCATGTGCATTCGTGTCTAGAGCTACGGTGAAAGGAACCATCTCAGGATCTTTCGTAGTATTATTATAGTCAGTCACATCACGAACACCTGTGAACTTGCCTGCAAATGAACTTTCTCCAGTGACAAAGGTAAGCTGGTCAGCTCTCTTTAGTTTTCTTTCGTTGAGGAAATCACCCACCTCTTTTTGACTATTAATGTCACCTGTGAAGTCTGCTAGAGGATCACTGAGAACCTTTTTTTCCTGGAGTAACGCACGGAATTCAGCAAAATTTATCTCTTTCGCTTTGTCAGCATTCGCACCTGATGTCCATGCTGCGTATATGATCGCAAAACCACAGAGAAGCAATATGATGACCCTCCAGTTAGCGCCTGATTTCACAGGCTTCCCATCTGGTCCCAATGGTGACTTATTGCCGTTGTTTCCATTGTTACTATTACGATTCTGCGGTCTCTTAGGAGTAGGCGGTGGTTCTGGTGGACGTTGGTTTGCCATGTAATCTTCTTTCTATTAAAATGCTGTGAGCTATATTTTGACCTAGAAATCGTAATCTCTAAGTATTTGCCATATGTAATCAGAAATTGAGTGATTACCTAGGTTTGGTGGCGAAAAGGTATCGCTAAAACTCAAAAAGGAAACCTTTTTTACCTGTTTTTTCCGATTTTACTTCATTTTCAGAAGGTTTGGATAAAAAAGGGCTTCTTTTGAGTTTGGTGACTTGCACTTTCGTCTATTTTTGGTTCAACTTGTGATCAGTGAAATCTCACACCGAATCTCCAAAGCGCAAGCCAAGATTGCAGTTTTTTGAACCTGCATCACTCCTTAGACGTTGGTTTAATCCCGCCCCTAATGCGATAGCGCACGTGGGTACTTTAGTCGATATTTTCGCCTCATTCGTATCGCTGGACAAGACTGTAGATAGTGCCGAGGCTGAAGTAGCACTCGACCTCCTCCGCCATGCCTACCCAGAGGCTGATCACGGATGGTTAGCACGTAGATTACAGCGAGCCTTCCGCTCACCACATACTACTCAGCAACTCGCTGAGAGGATCTCAGATGAGATGGATTCAGCTACCATTACCTCGCTAGGGCTTCAACTTTACCTACTAGTCGATTCCTCCAATAACAAGAGCCGTGGCCGGGAAGCTCTAAACGAACTGATGGAAAAAGTAGGTCGTGAAGAGTTGTCTGATTCTATCTTTGCTGAGATGAATGATGACTATCAGGATATACTCCCCTTCACCCGAGTAGTGTTCGAGCCAAGTGTAGCAGCAGACGTCCAGTTGCCACCAGAAGCTGGTCTCTACGCATTCAGGCTTTACCGGAGCGGACCAATAACCATTCTCAGAAACACCGGCGAACACACTCTCTGGCTCGGTGGAAACGCTGTCCTGAAAGGACAGATCCTACGCCTCAGATCGCACGAGCGTCTCACTCTTCCAACGTGGACACTATCCGCAGATGACCTCAGCTTTTTCCTCACCGCCAAACAGCAGAACGAAACACGCTCGCTCTACCTACACGAATCCTCAAATGGGCTAGTCGCTGAGAGAAGTAGATCCAGGCAGAGTTCCATCAAGATCACTTTTGGAACAAAGCCGATCATCAGCGTATTGCGCCACTCAGATCTCACGCTCGATGGGCAAATCCTGCTAGAGAATACTCCAGTAGTCCTAGCTCTGCACGAAAAACTCACTCTCTCAGATGGTAAACGTATCTCTCTAGAGCACCTCCGCCGCCAAGCAATGGCAGCTGGTGGACGCTTTAAACTAGATGAAGGTGAGCAGACTGTGATGGCGTCCAACGATCCCACTATTCTCAAAAAAGGCGACCTACTCCTCTCCCCCGGTCTTGCTGGCAGGGTTCTGCTTAAAATCAAGTTCGATACCGCCACCAGTCAGGGCTCGCTAGAAGTAATAGAGTCCGAACGCTCAGTGTTTATCAACAACCAGCCCGTCAGGCAAACATCTACCCTCAATGATGGTATGCTGATCCGCCTGAGCGCTAGTCAAGGTATTCGTTGTCGATTCACAGAGGGAATTATCGATGAGGAAAGAACCGTCATTCGTGAACTCCGACTAGACAGTATCTCACATGAATTTAAAGGTGAAGTCTCTGCACTAGATAACATAGACCTCACTATTAACCGAGGTGAAATGCTCTGTATTATCGGGCCCAGTGGCTGTGGTAAATCTACTCTACTAGCCTCTCTCGCAGGTCAGCTGAAACCCATGCGTGGGCACGTGAGGCTAAATGGAATTTCACTCTACATACATCGTGAAAGGCTAGCCCCATTCATCACCTACATGCCTCAAGAAGAGGCTCTGAATGCTAACCTCACAGTTCGTGAACACTTAGAACATGCTTGCTCAATAAGGCGTCCACATCTTACAAACAAAGAGCAATCTAAACGAGTCGATAGTATTCTTGGCGAACTTGCCCTGCAACCACTCGCTCACAGAAAAGTGGGCTCCGCTGGTGACAAAAGCATCAGTGGCGGTGAGCGTGGCAGACTAAACCTGGGACTCGACTTAGGATCTGCTGCTGAAATATTACTTTTCGATGAACCTATCTCAGGGCTTTCATCTAAAGATTCAGAACACGTAGCAGAAACACTCAAGGCAGTATCACAAGACAAAATCGTCATCGCCTCACTTCACCGTCCAGGTAATAGTGTGCTCGGGTTATTTGATAAAGTCCTCCTGCTAGACAAAGGCGGACGTGTCGCATTTTACGGGACTTCAGAGCAGATGTTCAGCTACTTCAGACTAGCCTGTAGTGAACTCGGCATCCCTATGCGAACTCGTCATCATGTGGAAGATGCTGCAGACTTTGTTTTCGATGTCATCGAAACCCCGCTGCACAATCTTAGCCAATCTCACTCCACCAGCTACGCCCGACGTTTCCCGCCAAGATTTTGGCAAGAACGCTTCGAGAGTTACACTCTATTAGAAAATGTAGCCAGCGGAGAAGTCCCCGCTCAGACCCAGCTCGGCGACATGCCCAGAGCCGAGGATAACATGCCGATCCCCATCAGCAGGGACAGAAAATTCAAAGACCACGTCACACTTTTCAAAACCCACCTGCGTCGTAGCTGTCTATCTAAATTCAGAAATAAAGGCACTATCTACTCCACTATATTAGAGGCTCCCCTGCTAGCATTTCTCATCGGACTCACCCTCCGGGCATCATCAGACGGATCTTATGATTTTGGGTCTAGTAATAACCTCATTGAGTATCTTTTCCTCTCAGTCACCGTGGGAATGTTCTTAGGTCTTACTAACAGTGCTACTGAGATTCTGCGTGACAAGCCTGTGCTCCGAAGAGAGCGAAACCACCGCTACGGAGCTGGAGTTTACCTTTTGGCGAAATTCTCCACCCTCGCAACTCTAGCTATCATCCAATCTGGAATCTATATAGCTATCGGCAACATCATGTTAGAGATAGATGGTATGTTTTTCTACCACTGGGCATGGATGAGCCTTACCGCAATCGTAGGAACAGCGATGGCTCTACTAATCTCTTCCATAGTCAAAAGTGAGCGAGCAGCACTCAGCGCAGTCCCACTGCTTCTCGTTCCTCAACTCTTACTAGCAGGCGCACTAGTCCAATTCAAAGACATGAACCGCGGACTTTTTCAAGGCGGAGATGAAGCACGTAAAGAAGGCGCAGAGCCATTCCCTGCTAGAATGATGCCACTGCGTTATGCATTCGAGGGAATCATCATTACTCAAGCAAATAAGAATTGGTACACCAGAGAGACTATCCAGCTAATCGCCTACCGAGACAAACTCAAAGAAATGACCAATCCCGAAACAGGAGAAACTCAGCTCACAAAGAAAGAGGCTGAGCGCTTCGAAATCCTCAAATACGCTATCCAGTATACCGAAGTAGCAGAAGCACCCACCCGCGACGAGGCTAAAGCACTCATCACCAGTCTCGTGCAGACTGGACTCTACGGAACCAGAGACCAACTCGATGCCATCAAAGTGCGCGATACAGACACCGAGTATCCATCCTGCCAATCCTACTACCTCAACACAAAGGTAGCCGATGCCACCAAATTCTCAAACTCCACTCGAGCAGCCAACGCCTATAAACGAGATGAAGATAAAGATGACGCCAAAACTAACTCAGTCTTCCTAGACGAATGGAAATTCTGGTTTGATAAGAAAATCAGCACAGTAAAATGGTGCTTAGCAATCTTACTATTCATCACGTCATTCTGCCTAATATACTCTACCTGGATTATTACTAAATGGAATAAGAAAGTGAGCTAACCACCACAAATAAGTCTCTAATCCTTAGACATTATCAACCTGAAAAATCAAGAGTTATAATCAGGACGGTTCAGCCAGTAATACTATCTAAACTAATAATATAAAAACGCTTTTGACCTTTACTCTTTTCGCACTGGAGTGGTGTAATCAAGCTCTCCACCATGATTTTTAGTAGTTTTGATCCCATAACTTACTCTTAAAAAATTTAACATCTACAGCGATATCTTAGCTAGCTCAGTAAAAATACCTTTCATATGATGACTCAAACATTGAGCAAAGCTCTCTTGATCAATAAATTAAAATATATTGGAGAAGTTCTGCACAAGCCTTATGTCTATGATTTCACTAGCTTAATGGCCCTAGACCCCGAAGATCAGATAAAGTCACAATTGGAAAAGACCATTCCTTACCTATCTCCGAGTTAACATATATGAATGCATCATATCTCTCTCTTTCGTCCTACTAGCGTTCGTCTTTTCTACAGTAAAAGGTATCAACTCCAGCATCTATTCAGCTACCAAACCTGACTAGCCCGCCCCAATCGAAGCATTAAGAAATGAATAATCTGATAAACCTACACAATATCTAACTTAATTTTAAGGGATTTCGCTTTATTTGCTCACCAAAATCAGCCTATGTCTTCTATGTCAACGACGAGGACGACATCTAAGTATGCCTAACAAAAAATCAGCACGAAAATCAGCTACTAAAAAACGGACTACTACTAAAAAGTCCGCTGGCTCAGGTTCACGTGTAAACTCTGGTGGTCACACCCCACCGCCACGCAAGCGTGCCAGGAAATCCGCGGCTGGAAGTAGCAAGCGTATGTCTTCTAACAAAAAATCTTCAGGTAAGTTACCCAAAAACCTTATCCTTAATTTACTCTACCGAATCTGCTTCTTCTTCAAAAAAATATTCTGGTTCGTCTTCATCGCACCTTGGCAGATGATCCGAGAGAAGAGTTATAAATGGCCTCCCTCTATCAAGTGGATCGCTAGACTCACTATACCCCCAGCTCTAACAGGTCTTATGCTCTTCCTCTGTCTCTGGGGATTTTACGAGTTCAGGGCTCACTCCCTTTATAAAAAAGAACTCGTAGAAGAGATGCCAGCTCGCACCACTATCTACGATAGAAATGGCGAAATCATCGGGCGCATCCACGGACACAATCGCTACATTGTAAAGATCGATAACGTTTCCAAATATTTCATCAAGGCACTCATCGCCCGAGAAGATGCCAGATTTTACAAACATGGTGGAGTAGATCTAAGAGCTCTTGCGCGTAGTGCCAAGGTCCTAGTCCAGGGCGGCGGCAGACAAGGCGGCTCTACGCTCTCGATGCAGCTAGCAGATAATTCCTTTTCCTATAAAGGCAAGACTATCGATGGCAAATTTCTAGAAATGGTGCTTGCTCGTAGGATCGAATCTGATTTCACCAAAGACGAGATCCTAGAAATGTATATGAATCGTATTTTCTGGGGTGGCTCTATACGAGGTATCGAATCCGCCTCCATGACCTACTTTGAAAAGCATGCATCAGAGCTCACCCTCTCCGAGTCCGCTATGCTAGCAGGAATCATCAGTGGTCCGAATGCCTTTTCCCCATTCAGACACTATGATAAAGCAATCCTAAAGCGAGACCTAACCTTACGTAGCATGGTGCAATATGAATTCATAACCCAGGCTGATGCTGACGAAGCCATGAAGGAAGTAATCCACATCCGCCCACCTGAGCGTAGGATGAATAAGAAGTCCTACGTCATCTCATCACTAAAGCAGGAACTCGATGTCATTCTAGAAGAAAACAATATCAAAATGGGTGGACTCATCGTCAAAACCACTCTCGATATCGACATGCAACGAGCAGCAGAAAAAGCGGTCAATGAACACCTCAGAGGCATCGAGCGCAAAACCGACTACCTCCGCAGACACCAGACCCATACTCAATATAGTCGTCTCTCCCGCAAAAACAGACCGGATCCTAATTATGTTCAGGGAGCTCTTGTCTGCTTAGAGAATCACACTGGAGCTATCATCGCTATCGTCGGCGGTAGAGACCCTCAACACTCGGAGTTCAACCGAGCCACAGACTCAAAACGCCAGGTCGGCTCCATCTTTAAACCCTTCGTCTATCTTTCAGCTTTCGAAAAAGGTATGAATCCTAACCAATGGATCAGTGACGAGCGCCTCTACCCTAACGAGATTAAAGGAGCTACTAGAGAATGGAACCCTAGAAACTCTGACGAAGTCTACAAACCCAGTATCAGGATCTCTGAAGCCCTAGCCCGCTCACGTAATACAGCCTCTATCCGAGTCGGTAATTACTCAGGCATAAACCGCGTCATAGAGACTGCGAGGATGGCAGGATTCCAGCAGCATATTCCTGAAGACCCCTCTATCTACCTAGGATCATTCAGTGCCACACCGAAAGAAGTAGCCACAGCCTATACCGCATTTCCTAATGACTGCATCGTCTACCGCCCGCACATGATCAAGCAGATTACCGATGCCAATGGCAAAATAGTCTATCCTGGATCTGGCTCTATTTGGTGGGATAATACAGCATCCAAAGCCGCCTCCAGAGCAGTCTCCGCCATCCTAGAGCAATCCACCCGCACTGGAACAGGGCGCTCGATGCGATCTCAGTATGGATTTCATAGAGAGGCAGCTGGCAAGACTGGCACCACCAATGACTCGCGAGATGGCTGGTTCGCCGGCTACACTTCCAAGCTCACATGTGCAGTCTGGGTAGGAATGGACGACAACTCAACCGTATATCGCGGCGCCAGCGGCAGTACATTAGCACTGCCTATCTGGACAAAGTTCATGAAAGTAGCGGATGAAAAATATCCCGCGGGTTCTATCAGTAACCGAGCTATCATCGTAGATCCTAACTAGCCTACTGCCTATATTCAATGCCAGCCAATACAAGATCATGGAAGCCTAAATACCCTGAGTGGACACCCGAATGGGTCAAACTTTGCTTCCGCATCGGCTATAGATTATCACTCATCTTTCTAGTCCTATTCATCCTATTAGCTATCTTCTACTGGTTTTTAGCAAGGCAGTATGATCTCGATCAAGTAGCAAAAGAAAGCGAAAGCTACCTCACTTACTACGATGACGGGCAGGAAATCACCGCAGCTCGTAGCCAGTCAGATGTCATCACCTACAATGATCTGCCCGAGCTTACTATCAGGGCACTACAAGCCCGTGAAGACACTCATTTCTTTGACCACTGTGGCATCGACTTCAAAGGTTTAGCCCGTGCTACTCTCAGAAACCTCAGCACCTTTTCCTACAAAGAAGGCGCGTCCACTATATCCATGCAGTTGGTAAAAAACACCTACGAAAACAAATCAAAATCGATCCACAGAAAGCTATTAGAGATAGCCATAACACTCCGCATGGAAAGCCAGTATGAAAAAAAAGAGATTCTCACCCACTACCTCAACCGCATCTACTTCGGAGCTGGCTGTCACGGTATTGAGGAAGCCTCACAGACTTACTTTGGCATTCCGACTAGAGATCTAAACTTGGGACAGAGCGCTCTAATAATGGGTATCATCAGAGGACCTCACATCTTCTCTCCTTTCAATCCCAATAACGGTTTAGAAAACGCCATTCAACAACGAGACCAAGTACTCTCCCGCATGTTAAAGCTAGACTACATAAATTCAGCTCAGCACGAAGAGGCATTAAAAGCGCCACTTAATTTCGTGGATAAAAAGAAACGCTCCTCTAAGAAAACCTTTGCTAACTATGCAGTGCGAGCCATCCAGAGACATCGCCAGCAGATCTTCGACTCTGAGGAGATCATTGATTCAGGACTACGCATCAATACTACAATCAACCGTAGAATGCTCAACCGAGTCACCCTAGACTTAAAGCAAGTGCTCCCACCTGCTGAGGACGACTCTGAGAACCCACTACAAATCGCCACCGTAATTATTGAAAATAAAACAGGAGCAGTAAAAGCTATATTAGGCGGTAGGAACTATCTCAAATCGTCCTATAACCGTGCCTTAGACAGTAAACTAGAGCTAGGTTCTGCCTTCTATCCCTTCGTCTATCTAGCGGCTTACGAACGTGGAAACATCCCCCTACTGAACCAACCCGTAGTCACAGGAAACCAAATCGGCTACACCACCATGCTTAAATTCTGCAATCGTTTTGGCATCAAGCACAAACCTGCAAAAGCACCTGGCGACCTCTACCGAGGTAACATCTACGCCTCCCCACTCCAGTTAGCCTCAGCTTATTCTATTCTTAAAACCGATGGTAATAGAGTAGAAAGTTACTTCATTGAATCCATTAAGGACAAGAACGACACCGAACTCTTCTCCCACGAGCTCTATGAAAAGCCAGTAGCCCAGGCTGGTAACGCCACCTCTACATTCCACATGCTATCTAACAAAAAATCAACCACTAGCTTTATCAACTACGCCTACAAACACGCCTGGGTAATAGCCGTCTCTGACGAATACACCGCAGTCACTTGGCTAGGACATGATCTCCCAGAAGACATATCTAACAAAGAATCCATTTGCAAAAAAATCGAGGTCAAGATGAAAACATGGATTACTAAATAAAGCATTAGTTAATATTAATATAGCTTTTAGAGGTAAACGAAATAATCGATTACAAATCACTAATCTCTAATTTTTTCAGCCAGCCTAACTTCACTAATATGTAAATTAGCAACGTGTCTAACAGCATCTTCAGCGCCATACACCATCACTTCATCACCCTCTTTCATAATGTGAGACTTATTCGGTGCTCCTGTGAACTCTCCGTCAGAATGGAGTATATTCAAAATCACCACCTCATTATCTGATGGCCGTGATTCAAATAGGGCTTTACCTGCCCATGGGTGCCCCTCCATCACTACAAATTCTGAAACACAGTATCCATGCTCTACTTTTAAAAGAGTCTCATAATCCTGTATTCTAGCCACTCCAGACGACATCAATATCTTACGCATTATAGCATCTAATGGATTCGTGATAAATCTCACATTAAAAAATAACCCTAGCGAAAGCACACTCAATGTCGTAACTCCAATGATAAAAAACTTCCCCGTCATTCCTGCCGTAGGACTCTCCTTCGATAATGTCATTATAAGCGTAGCTAATGCAGAAGTCAGTCCTATATTCCCAGCTACGATCAGATAGCGGATAATCCTTCTCCGAATCTCACTCTGCATCACCATCTCCGCCTCGCTAGTAGTAAAGCCTACTCCGAAAAATGCGGAGATAGACTGAAACCTAGCCGCTTCATAGGACATTCCAGAAAGCACTAGTGCAGTAGTCCCAGCTCTTACTACCAAGAAAGAGATTAAAATAATAATGACTAACGCTAGGACTGAACTCATACGATAAACTAGACATTTACAGCAAAATCGATCAAGCTCCAATTTCCACTATATTACCTTTTAAACTACCCTTGAAAACAGAATCCACCATCTCTGACAAGCTCACCTACTACGCTGTCATACTCATAGAAAAGCTTCTCGGCATTCTCCCCACCTCATGGGTATGGCGATTCGGCTCAGTGCTCGGCAGCATCATGCACTTCTTTGCTAGTAAGCGTCGTAAAATAGTAGCCTATAATTTACGTATGGTACACCCAGATAAGTCTGACGATGAGATTACAGCACTCACCAGGAAAGTCTTCCGCTTTTCCATGGCGAACCTTACCTCCTCCATCAACACTGGCTATGTCTCCGATAAAAAAATAGAAAAACTAGTCAGCATCAAGGGACAAGAACACATATCCAATCTAGATCCAGACAAAGGGGTCATCTTCATGCTTATTCACATGAGTAACTGGGAAATTCTGGGGCGTACAGCCAAGCTCTTCAATACTGCAAAACCCACTGGCGCGATGTATCGTCCATTACCCAATCCCCTACTTGATGACTTCATCCGCAGCAAGCGCGAGCGAGCAGGCACTAAACTATTCTCTAGAAAACGTGGGCTCATTGAAGCTAATAAATTTCTACGCGATGGTGGCATCCTAGGCATACTCTCTGACCAGCACGCAGGAAAATCAGGAATCCAACTCCCGCTTTTTGGCAAAGAAACCTCCATCACCCCACTCCCTGCTATCTTAGCCCAGAAATACAATTGCCCCATCATTCCTATCGTCCTCTACACTGAAAGCCCAGGACGCTGGACACTAGAATGTCGCACACCTTTCACTCTCCCTTCTAAGGAAAAAGTAGATAAAACTGAAGCTACCAAGATAATAGCTGATCATCTAGAAAATATAATGCATAAACACAGCGCAGACATCTTTTGGATTCACGACCGCTGGAAGATAAAGCACCTGTTTAAGAGAAAGAAGTAATTATTACCTCCCTAACAATCCATCGTTTACACTCTAAACTTTAAAAAAATAGTTCCTTGCGAAAACTAATTTTCTCTACTAAGTTTCACAAATATCAGCATGGAGAGTGATGCTTGCCTGGTGGTGGCCGCGGTCTTCAAAACCGTTGTTGGGCTGTTATGGTCCGGGGTTGGTTCGATTCCTTCCCTCTCCGCCATGTTGATAGGGCCTTATAGAGTAAAAACATTTTTAAGTTTTCATCGAGACACTAGCTCATTCTACTAATTTTAGATTTTATAATTTTCTCAGCTTACACCCCACCCGTTAGTTCAAAGAGCTTACAAGCTGACTGTTGACCAATATTAAAATTGGTTTAAGTTTCATCCATGTCAGATAATAATAAAGCGTCATCACTACTTTTGTCCCCAATAAAAATCGGAGCTTGGGAACTTCCTAATCGTGTAATCATGGCTCCTCTTACTCGAACTAGAGCTAGTGAAGGACGTGTGCCAAATGCGATGATGGCGGAGTATTATTCTCAGCGAGCCTCTGCAGGACTTATTATTTCTGAGGCTACTTCTGTAGAAGCTATGGGAGTAGGCTACCCAAATACGCCAGGGATCTGGTCTGATGATCAAGTTGAGGGATGGAAGCTAGTTACTAAAGCGGTGCATGAAGCAGGTGGTCGCATTATACTCCAACTTTGGCATGTCGGGAGAATATCAGACCCTGTTTATCTTGATGGTAAGTTACCGATAGCGCCAAGTGCTATTGCTGCGAAAGGACATGTGAGTTTGATTCGCCCTGAAAAGGATTATGTCACTCCTCGTGCTCTGGAAATAGATGAAATCCCAGAGATCATCGAAGCATTCCGTAAAGGTGCAGAGAATGCAAAGAAAGCCGGCTTTGATGGTGTTGAGATCCATGGAGCTAATGGTTATCTACTAGATGAGTTTCTACAGGATAGCACAAACAAACGCACAGATGAATATGGTGGGTCATTAGAAAACAGATCACGCCTAATGTTAGAAGTAGTAGATGCGGTGACTTCTGTCTGGGGCCCTGATAGGGTAGGACTCCACCTTGCGCCCCGCTGTGATGCTCACGACATGGGAGATTCAGATCCTACTGCGACCTTTACGTATATAGCACGTGAAACAGGGAAACGTAAATTAGCCTTCCTATTCGCTCGTGAAGGAAAAGATAAACCTCGTGTCGGTCCTAAGATGAAAGAAGCCTTCGGAGGCGTGTTTATCGCAAATCAAGGACTCACTAAAGAAGATGGCGAAACAATGCTTCAAAATGGAGAAGCTGATGCTATTTCATGGGGTCAACTCTATATAGCTAATCCTGATCTAGTCGAAAGATTCGCCAAAGAAGCTGAGCTCAACGAACCAAACCCTGAGACATTCTATGGTAATCGTGAGGAGGGGTATATAGACTACCCTTTTCTTAGAAAGTAATACCTAGCTGCTCAGGCAAAGCGGTGCGGGGTCTAGCCGTGAGGATGTCTGGTCCGTCTTTGGTGACGTGGACGGTGTGCTCGAAGTGGGCTGAATTTTTCTTGTCTCCAGTGATGACTGTCCAGCCGTCTTTGAGGATTTTTACTCTTGGGGTGCCAATGTTGATCATTGGCTCTACTGCCAGAACCATTCCTTCTTTCAGCATTATACTGCGCCCTTCCGGACGATAGTTTGGAACTTGTGGTTCTTCGTGTAAGTCTCTGCCTACTCCGTGCCCAACGAATTCTTTTACTACTTTGAAACCGTATGGATTGACGTAATCTGCAACTGCTCCACAGAGGTCAGCTAAGTATTCTCCTTCACGGGCGAATGAAAGGGCTTCAAAGAGTGATTGCTCAGTGACTGCTAGTAAACGCTTAGTTTCATCATCTACATTTCCTACTGCTACTGTGGTGGCATTATCTCCGATCCAGCCGCCTTTTGTGATGCCTACGTCTACGCTGATGATGTCGCCATCTTTAATAACGTATTCGCCACCGATACCGTGGACTACTTCTTCATTTGGAGAGATACAGATCTGGCCAGGGAAGCCACGGTAGCCGTGGAATGCGCTGACGCAGTCACGCTCACGCATGAGTTCTTCAGCATATTGATCTACATCAAGAGTGGTCTTTCCTACTCCGATAAATTTAGCTACATTCTGTAAAATTTCACTCGCTGTTTCACAAGCTATACGCATCTCAGCTATCTCTTGAGGAGACTTAATAATGATGCCACTTGACTTTCTTTTCTTGCGCTTGCCCATGGTAGTAATTGTTAGAGTAGTAAAGTATTAGAGTAACTTGGTAATCTCGTTGAATACTTCGTCTGGAGATTGTGTACCGTCGACCTTTCTAAGCATGCCTAGATCATCATAGTAGTCGAATAATGGTTTAGTGAGTTCGGTATAGTTTGCGTAGCGAATTTTGAAGCTATCTAGGGCATCGTCTGAGCGAGATACTAGCTCACCAGAGCTACATTCAGGGCAGATTGTATCCGTTGAATTTTTGACTGCTACAGTGGCTCCGCAGCTACTGCATTCTCTGCGCTTAGTAATTCTAAATTCTAGCTCTTCTTGAGGAACTTCTAGCGCTAATACCATATCAGGTCTGCGCATGTTGTTAAGAGCTTCAGCTTGTGGCTTAGTTCTTGGGAAGCCATCTAACAGCCAACCAGATTGGTTATCTACCATCCATTCCTCGACCATAGTCATGATGACTCCGTCTGGAACATAAGCTCCACGATTTATGAAATCTTCCGCTATTTTACCAATCTCTGTACTCTCTTTGATCTCATTTCTGAGCAGTTTGCCTGTGCCTAAACAAGGCACATTGAGATATTCGGCGAGTCTACGGGCTTGAGTTCCTTTTCCGCTAGCGGGAGGTCCTAGGAGCAAGATATGATTAGTCATACAATTACTTAATGAGATGGCTTTAAAAAATCAGTGATCGCACGAGAACGGGCGACCACTTAAATTTAAAATATGTTCTTAGAACTATACTAGAATCCTTTGAGAGAGAGAGCTACGATCCCTAGGATAAATACGATGGCGATAGCTGTTAGCAGATAGATCTGGCCGTTGCTCTTCTTGGAATTAATGCCCATTTGCTTACGCTCATGACGTCCCTTGATTTTCCCTTTTCTGAGGAATCCATCGTAGTTCTGCTGGATGAGGTGAGTCTCAACCTGACGCATGATGTCGAGCACAACACCTACCATGATGAGCAAACTCGTGCCACCGAAGAATCCGGTGATCTGATAACTCAGCGTTCCTCCAATGATACCTCGCGGAAGCTGTCCGACGATGAATGGTAGAACGAAGATGATGGTGAGGAAGATCGCTCCAGCAAATGTGAGCCGAGTCATAGTGAAGTCGAGGAACTTAGCTGTAGGCTGTCCAGGGCGGATGCCGGGAACGTAGCCACCACTGCGCTTGAGGTTCTCAGCGATTTCTGATGGGTTGAACATTGTTGCTACCCAGAAGTAAGAGAAGAAGAAGATCATAGCACCTGCGATGAGGTAGTACCAGATGCCAGCAGGGTCAAAGAATTCGCCTACACTAATCCAGAACTTGCTACCGAGCATTCCGAAGATTACTGGTGGGATTCCGAGGATCGCTGTTGCAAAGATGATCGGCATTACGTTTGCGTAGTTAAGCTTGAGTGGAAGGTAAGTCTTCTGACCACCGCCGCCGTATTGCTTTCTACCTACTACACGCTTAGCATGCTGGACCACAATATTTCGAGTAGCTTGAGTAAGACAGATAGTAGCTGCAACTACGAAGATGAGGAAGGCGAAGAGGAAGACGGCAAAGAGTGCGCCTCCAGTTCCACCGTTCACGATGAGCTGTGTCCAGAGTAGTCCGAGCGCTCCTGGGAGAGCTGAGATGATGTTGATAGTGATGATGATGGATGTTCCGTTTCCTATACCATTCTCAGTCATCTGGTCGCCTATCCACATAAGGAAGAGTGTGCCTGATACGATAGTGAGGACAAAGATAGAGATAAATGCTGTTGCGCTCCAACCATCAGCTACCAGACCAGCTCCGATGCCGTTGAACATTGGAAGCGATCCTGGGTTAAAGTAAATCTGCTTAGCAAGAAGACCACCCTGCACTACGGCAATGATGATAGTTGCGAAACGAGTGTATTGGTTGATTTTTTGGCGTCCACCGTCTTCACGTGAAAGACGTGAGAGTTTAGGAACTACAGCTGTCATAAGCTGCATGAGAATGGATGCCGATATGTATGGCATGATACCGAGGGCGAAGATACCCATCTGAGTAAGACCTCCTCCAGAAAATACAGTCACCATCATATTGAGGATGTTACCTGCACCTTGTTTATCTTCCTGAGATTTGATGAATGCTTCTATCACAGAGGAGTCAATTCCTGGCATTGTGATAAAAACGCCTAAACGAACTATGACGATCATGATGAGCGTGTAGATGATTCGTTCGCGTAGCTCGGCTACCTTCCATGTATTCGCAAAAGCGGAGATCATTGTTGTTGTTCTATGTGAAAATTGTGGATGCTGCGTAAAAAACGGTAGGGAAGAGCAACATATAATGCTGCACTCCCCTACTAAATTGTTTGATAAAAAGCGCTCTATCTAAGATTAATTGGAATTTCTGAGCACTTGGTAATACTGATCGAATAGGGGTGGGACTATGAAATAGTTCCGCCTGCTTCTTCGATCTTAGTCTTAGCACCTGCTGAGATAGCTGATACGTCGACTGTAAGTTTCTTAGAGAGATTGCCGTTACCGAGAACCTTGATCTGATCAAAAGCGCCTTTTACAAGACCTTTCTCACGAAGAGATTCTTCGTTAACAGTAGCGCCTTCGTCGAAGAACTTCTGTAGGTGTGCTGTGTTGACTACAACAACCTTGTCCGCGAAACGAACGTTGTTGAAACCACGCTTAGGTAGACGACGGTGGATAGGCATCTGACCACCTTCGAAACCGACGCGAACGCCTGATCCTGAGCGAGCCTTCTGACCCTTGTGTCCTTTACCTGATGTCTTACCAGTTCCTGAGCTTTCACCTTTACCGAGACGCTTGATCTTGTGAGTAGCGCCTTTGTTTGGCTTCATTGTATGAAGATTCATAATATTTATTATCTATGGTTTAAGGTTAGATTAGAGTGCTTTCTCTTTGTAGAGACCACGTGCCTTCAGAACTTCCTCACGAGTGCGGAGAGCCTTGAGTGCTTCAACAGTAGCTTTTACTACGTTAGCGTGGTTATTAGAACCGAGTGATTTAGCAAGAATATCTTTGATACCTACTGCTTCACAAACAGCACGCACACCACCACCGGCGATGACTCCTGTTCCCTCAACAGCTGGCTTGAGTAGAACTTTACCACCACCATGCTCTGCATAAGTGTCGTGTGGAATTGTTCTGCCATCTACGAGTGAGATCTTATGAAGCTGACGACGTGAGTCAATGCTAGCTTTACGGATACATTCTGCTACTTCGTTAGCCTTACCGAATCCTACTCCGATTCTGCCTTCACCTGTGCCAGACACGAGGAGTGCTGAGAAGCTGAAGCGACGTCCGCCTTTTACAACTTTCGCGCATCGGTTGATGAATACTACCTTTTCGGTAAGCTCTACACCGTCTTCGGTTTGAGGCTTAGCAGGTGCTTGACGAGGTGGACGCTCTTTGCGACCGCCTTTACCGCCACCCTGACCACCACGACCACCACGTTGCTGTGGACGCTCGTTAGGAGCAGCCGCTGCTGGTGGTGTTGCTGGTGTTGCCGCTGCTGATGTAGCTGCTGCCGGTGTTGCTGGCTTAGCTTCTGCTGCTGGCTTCTCCTCTGAAGGAGTGTTTTCTTTATTTTCAGACATGTTATCGTGGTTGATTAGAATTTAAGTCCTGCCTCACGTGCTGAGTCAGCAAGTGATTTGATTTTACCATGGAAAAGGTGACCGCCTCGGTCGAATACGACCTCCTCGATGTTCTTTCCCTTTGCTCTATCCGCTACGAGTGCTCCTACTTTCGCTGCTGTTGCGGCGTTAGAAGAACCTTTCTCGATGGACTTATCTAGACTAGAAGCAGCACAGAGTGTGTTTCCAGTTACGTCGTCGATGACTTGTGCATAGACGTGTTGATTTGAATAGCTAACTGCTAAGCGTGGACGTGCTGCTGTGCCAGAAACTTTCTTTCTGATACGGCGGTGAATACGCTGGCGGACTTGCTTTCGATTTAGTGTGCTCATTTTCTGATTTTCAGTTGATGATTAATGTAATCGGCGGTTATTTACCAACGCTCTTACCTGCTTTACGACGAACGTATTCGCCAACATAACGGACACCTTTACCTTTATAAGGCTCTGGCTTATAGTAAGCACGCACTTCAGCGGCAAACTGTCCAACTTCTTGCTTATCGTTTCCTTCTACCTTAACCTTAGTGTTCTCAGTCACTGTGACTGTAACACCTGCTGGGATAGGGTGAAGAATCGGGTGAGACTTACCGAGGCTGAGGTCAAGGTTTGAACCTTTCACTGCAGCACGGAAACCTACACCGATGATCTCTAGATCTTTTACATAACCTACGGTAACACCGATGATCATGTTGTTTACGAGGCTACGTGCTGTTCCGTGGAGTGCCTTGTGGCGACGGTTATCAGTAGCTCGGCTCACTGTAACAGTTCCGTCTTCTTGTGAAAGCGTGATGCCTTCTGGAAGAGAGAACTCTAGCTTGCCTTTTGGTCCTTCTATAGTAAGAGCGCCGTTATCATTTTTGATAGCGACCTTCTCTGGAAGTTCTATAGTTTTTAATCCTACGCGTGACATATTGTATGTTTTCTAGTGTTAAGATTAAATGATTACCAAATGTTAGCGAGATGCTCACCGCCTAGTTTAGCTTTACGAGCTTTTTGACCAGTCATCAATCCTTTTGAAGTAGAGATGATTGCGATGCCTAAGCCGCTAAGAACACGCGGCATGGATGCCGCACCAACATACTGACGTAGACCTGGCTTAGATACGCGCTTAACATTGTGAAGCACTGCTTCTCCTGTGTCACTGTATTTAACCTTCACCATAATCTCAGGGAATCCCCCTTCGGTGAGTGTCTCGTAGTTCCAAATGTAGCCCTCTTCAGCTAAGATGCGGGCGATTTCTGCCTTCTGCTTAGAGAATGGTGCTGTGAATGACTCGTTACCTGCGTTTGAAGCGTTCTTCAAGCGAGTAAGGAAATCGGATACTGGGTCACTAAGTACTGCCATAATATTTATCCTTTTCTAAAATTAGTGTTAAAATTAAGCGGCTGACTCTTCGTCAGACTTCTTGTTGTCGCGGAATGGCATACCGAGAGCACGTAGTAGTGCACGGCCGCCATCATCTGTTGCTGATGAAGTAACAAATATAAGGTCAAATCCGATTTGACGCTTGATTTTGTCCAGCTCTATTTCTGGGAAAATTGACTGATCCGGGATACCTACCGCGTAGTTACCATTACCGTCAAAGCTCTTAGAAGAAATACCGCGAAAGTCACGGATGTTCGGAGAGGTGACGTGAACGAAACGGTCGAGGAATTCCCACATTGTGTTACCACGGAGGGTGACACGGGCTCCTACTGCTTCGCCCTCACGGACTTTGAAGTTAGCCACTGACTTGCGAGCGTAAGATACGCTTGGCTTCTGCCCAGTGATTTTCATGATCTCCTCTACGGAGTCTTCGACTGCTTGCTTACGATCAGACGCTCTACCACAGTGAGTGGTAACAACGATCTTCTCGAGTGCAGGCACCTGATGGGGATTAGTGAGTCCGAGCTCTTCTTTGAGAGCTGCGAAGACAGTATCCTCGTAGTATGTTTGCATTGATGGTTTCATAATTTTGCGGGTCAGCTTAAATGTTATTATTTAGCTAGCTTAAGCGCTATCCTGCGGTGAATCTATGTTGATACACCTCAGGCGGACGGGGGCTTTACCGCACTTTACTAAAGACAGCAAGCGGAATCCTGAATTAATTGTAAAATAGTTACCACCACCGCATAAATCTAATTTCAAAGCGTTATCTTCACTTGCTTATGGATAGAAGAATATTAGTGTATCGAATCATCAACTACACATATATATCATGAGAAATGCTACCAGAATACTTACAATAGCCACTACACTTACTCTGCTACCAGTCATTACATCTGCCCAGCAAGTGATAGTTAAGTCCCCTGCTGAGCAGGCTGATGAGCTACTTAAGGAAAAGAAATACGATGGAGCACTTGCTCTATATAATTTAGCCCTCAAGAACGCTAAATCAGAAACACCAGAGCAGATTCTTAAGAATCGTGACATTATAGCTAGGAAAGCATTGATCTATAGCATGCAGAAACGCCCTGCGATGAGAAGCGCTATGCTTCAGCAATGCTATGAGTATTCATCTGATGCGGCTAAGAAATTTCCTAATAATGTAATAATTGCTCAAACTCAGATAGCTGACCTTTCTTTTCTAGCTAGTGACTACAGTAGAGCTTAGGACTCGAAGAAAAAACTCGCTCTAGAATTACAAGCCGTAGCATTATCTGATGCGCTAGCTTCCGAGCACCCAACTAATCAAGCTGTCCTATATACTCAGTTCAACTCCATAATGACATTAGCAAAATCTTATCGCTGGACAAATGATCAGAAAGAGCAAACGCCTCCATTAGTCGACCAGGGATTGGCTATACTTAAGAAGATTAACGCTTCATCTTTACCCAAAGGTACCTCTAAAGAAAAACTCGAAGCTCAAATCATGGGACTTAAGATAGCTGTCATATCGCTCAGTAAAGACTACGATGCAGCTCTCAAATTAAATACTCAGCTTATCAAGAAAATGGAGCCAGGTCTAATTAGCAATGCAACGCAATCATCTCATATTTCTGATCAATTCAATTCATTCTATAATCAAGCGGTGCTTTATGAGAAACTTGGCAAGAAGCAACAAGCCCAAGCCAAACTCCAGAAGCTACTTACCATTATCGATGAAGCTCTCGTGAAATTTCCTAATGACCCGGGATTGCTTAATTTCAAAAAGGTCTATGGAAAGCATGTAGGTAAGGAGATAAAGTAAACCGCATCAAAGGGCTCTGCCCTGAACAGAAGGTAAATAGGTGTTTTTTTTAAAATCCATCATCATAAATCTTATCAAAAAGCTTTTTTAAATAACTGATGGCTTTCGCTACATCAAAAAAGACTCTACCGTCAACCGGCAGAGTCTTAAAATACTAATTTTAATTCTAGAATAGTAAGTCTTACTTTAAAAATAGATTTTAATATCTACTTCTTCTCTTCAGGTGCTACTGGAGATGTTTTATCAACAGTCGGGAAATCGCTAGGAACCTCAGCGGTGCGATCTACTTTACCATTAACAGACCACTCCGTGCCGCGTTGGAGTAGTTCGTAGAATCCACGACAGCGCATTGCTTCCGCATCGTGCCCAAGTGGTGTGTGGAATACTCTGCCTTTACCATAGCTGATTACCATTAGCATTGGCTCTTGGCGCTTGGTGAGTTTTGATTCTGCAGATCCGAGGACTTCTACATTCTCAGCAGGACCACACAACTTACAGTAAAGTTCGTCTTTTGTGTGAAGCCATTTGTTAGGTAGACCTTTGATGATCGGGTGGTCGCTGTCTAGGTGGTTGACCACAAACTCGTGAGGTTTCCCGTGTCCTCCGCCATTACCTTTAGTAGTAGTATCGCGGACTGCCTTACCGTCGACTACGTGAAGCCACGCACCATCGCGGATAAGTTTACGACCGCCCCAACCGCCTACTGCGATCATTTTATTATATTCTTCCCAATTGCCAAAAGCGTTATCAGCTGCGTGGACACAGACGAAGCCACCACCATTTGCTACATAATCAACGAAATTTTTCTGAACTGTTTCTGGCCACATCTGACCATTGTAGTTACTAAGAACAGTATCGTAATCTGAGAATTTAGGATTCCAGTCTTTCCAGCCTTCTGGCTTAGTATCCTTTGGAGGACTTGTGGAGACAGTGACCTCAAACACTCCACCTTCTTCTAGAGCATGTTTAAGAACTGGTGTGGTGGATTTCCAATTATGGTTGTTTTGACCATCTATGATCAAGACTTTGAGCTTGGCTATTTCTTTTTTCTCAGCCTCAGCTTTAGTCTCGGACTCGGCACAGCCTATGAGAGGCAGCGTAACAATGGAGGTAATAATGCAGATTAATTTATTCATAATTTTACTTTCAGATAAAAGTTGTAGTTAAGGTTGAAAAAGTAAAGATGATTTAAACCTACAAAACAAGCGATAATACATATTTATATAATTACTAGTCTACTTGCCAAAAATGTAACATGAACTATCTAGCTACAGGCATCACGGTATACTATAAGAAAACGTGTGAAGTGTGAATATATTCATTTCATTCTACGTATAACTCTATAACTTCACGACAATGATCATGCGCTCACTCATCTTTTCTTTAATAACTATTCTACTAGGTTCATCGGCACAAGCGGCTAGCTATGTTCGTAGTAATGAACGACCCCCGGCATTTCCCCGTGAGTTCCGTGGAGCATGGGTGGCATGCGTTTACAATATAGACTGGCCAAGCAAGCCTGGACTCTCTGCTGCGAGTCAGCAGGCAGAGCTTAGGTCTCTGATTAATAAGGCTGCGCAATACAAACTAAACGCTATCATTTTCCAAGTCAGACCGAATGCTGATGCTGTCTACTACTCGCGCTACGAACCCTATAGTCACTGGATCTCTGGTAGAATGGGAAAGTCATCAGGTTACGATCCGCTAGCGTATTGCATCGCTGAGGCGCATAAGCGTGGTATCGAAGTTCATGCTTGGTTTAATCCATTCCGAGCTCTACCCAACAACAAAATGGCTACGTCTTCAAACCACGTCACCCAGACTAACCCATCTGAAATCAGAAATTTCCGTTCCTATAAATGGATGGATCCTTCGTCAAATTTCGCCAGACAACGTGCTATTAATGTGATGACAGACGTCGCTCGTCGCTACGATGTTGATGGCATTCACATCGATGATTATTTTTACCCTTACCCAGAACTCAACAAAAACAAAACACCCAAACAAATTTTCCCAGATGGTAAATCACCATCCCAACGCCGAGCTGCTGTTGATACATTTGTCAGAGACATGTATACTTCTATCAAAAAAGTAAAACCGTATCTCAGAGTAGGTATTAGTCCATTCGGCATATGGAAGCCGGGTGTCCCTAGAGGAACCTCAGCGAATATCAACGCCTACGAACATCTAGCTGCTGACTCTAGAAAATGGCTTGTCAATGGTTGGTGCGATTACATGTCACCACAGCTCTACTGGAGAGTGAATTCTGACCAATCCTACACTCGCTTACTAAGCTGGTGGCGTCAGCAGAGTGAGTCGTCTCGCTCCAAACGCCCGGTATGGCCAGGCATCGCTACGGATCGAGTAATGTCTAAGTCTGACCCTGGTCGCCCCGCATCTGAGATACTTAACCAGGTAAATCTCTCCCGCACCATCGGTAGAAACTGGGCAGGTCACTGTCACTGGAGCATGAAGTCACTGCTACAAAATAGATCAGGCACCACCTCCCTATTACAAAAAAATGTTTATGCATCGCCAGCTCTAGTGCCTCCTATGACATGGATGAATGGCCAAGCGCCAGCTAGCCCTACCATCGCTGCCAGAATCAGTGGCAACTCAGTTAGCGTCAGCTGGAGAGCTGTTCCAGGTGCGTCTAAATACGCAGTACAAACTCGCTACGGAAACAAATGGTATGCCTCGGCTGTTACTTACGCTAGTGGAGCTAATCTCGGCAACAAACCGAGCGCAATCGCTGTCTATGCAGTGGATCGCTATGGTAATGCTAGTAAACCGACTGTCATTACTTTAAGATAACGAGTAAGCTAACTTTACCATTCTCATAAGCAATGAAACTGCCTATGAGAAATTAACTTCACCTCATTGAAAAGGATGTTCTTGACGGGAATAATAAACTCTTCAAGTGTTTTCATACAATGTCAGAGCAACAAGCGTTGATAATTGTTTTAGTGAACATTCCTCTAGATTTCAGGTTAATAAATGTTCCACCATTGCAGTATCTCTATTTAAAGGTTAACTTCAAACTATGGCTGGAAAACGTTCCCTTACAAATCTACATATTCATTCTCTAAAAGCAGAGGGAGGTCTGGAAGCTCTAGAGACTAAATTATCCCCACAGCATGAACCTAGCGTAAAACACATTATCCCCATGGCGAAGGTGGATAGGCGCAGAGTTGACAAATCTTGGAAAGTCTCTCAATCAAGAACCTCACGCTGACCTCTTAGATGAATGGACTGAACGACATTTAAAAGATTTCGATGGAAATATAGAGAACTGTATCGGCTCAATAAAAGTACCAGTAGGTGTTGCTGGGCCACTCCGAGTAAATGGGCTTTATGCTCAGGGAGAATACCCTATCCCGCTTGCTACTACTGAAGCTGCACTTGTGGCTAGTTACCACCGTGGCGCATGTGTCATCTCTGCCAGTGGAGGCTGCACTGCGATGCTACTCTATCAGGCACTCAACCGCTCCCCTGCTTTCATCTTCACCTCTCTGGCTGAGGCTGGAAAGTTTGTAGCTTGGGCAATGGATCAGTTTGAGGGATTTCAACGTATCGCCAGCACCACTACATCTCACGGGAAACTAGTCGATGTAGGCACCACACTCGAAGGGAATCACGTTTACCTCAATTTCGAATTCACTACTGGTGATGCTTCTGGTCAGAACATGGTGACCATCGCCACTCAAGCCATCTGCGACTTTATCAAAACAGAATGCCCTGTGCCTATCAAAGAGCAATACGTAGAAGGCAATCTCTCTGGTGATAAGAAAGCTAGCTCACAAGCATACAGTTCTGTTAGAGGCCGCAAAGTCTCTGCTGAGGTAAATATCTCACGTGAGTTGTTAGAGAAATATCTCCATGCGACACCTGAGCAGCTGGTCGACTACTGGAGAGTCTCGGCACTCGGCGGAGTGCTCAGCGGCACACTCGGCGTCCAAGGACATTTCGCCAACGGACTAGCCGCACTCTACATCGCCACAGGTCAAGACGCCGCCTGCGTAGCAGAGTCTGCGATGGGAGTTACTAGATTTGAAATCAATGCTGAAGGAGGTCTCTACGCAGCCGTCACCCTCCCCAGCATCATGGTAGGCACCGTAGGAGGAGGCACTGGTCTCCCCTCACAAAAAGCCTGCTTAGACCTCATGGGGCTTCACGGAACAGGTAAAAGCGGAGCCCTCGCAGAAGTCTGCGCTGGTCTGCTACTAGGTGGAGAACTATCGATCATTGCTGCACTTGCGACTGGGGACTTTACTCGAGCCCATAAGAAGCTAGCCCGTTAATCAATAAAAACGATACTTAAATAACAATAATCGATTTAATAGATACAAAGACACGTGATAGTTTCCTAGCAGTTACCAATTTCAAATCACAAATTTCTAATCTCAAATCAAATACCCATGCGTTGGTGGACATACCAAAAAGAACGATTTCCAATTTTTCAACATGGATTATTAGTCGCGGCATTTTCATCATCAGCAGTGGCATTCTCTGCGATGCTATGCGGGGTTACTCCTAACTGGGAAGCTTTCATAGTAGCATTCATCACTGTGTTCTTGTTTTTCTTACAGCTTAGGATTGCGGATGAATTTAAGGACGCTGAGGAAGATGCTCAGTATCGTCCATATCGAGCTGTGCCTCGTGGATTAGTGAGCCTACGTCAATTAGGTGTGATATTCGTCATCGCTGCTGGGGGACAATTAGCTCTTACGCTCTGGCTAGATAGTAGACTATTAGTTTTACTACTCATCACTTGGGCTTATCTAGCCCTGATGAGTGTTGAGTTCTTCGCCAGAGATTGGCTAAAGGTTCGCCACATCACCTACCTTTGGACTCACATGATGATCATGCCCTTGGTGGATTTATTTGCAACCTCGTGTCTATGGCTGCCTGCAAATGTAGTACCTGACAAACTTGGGCTCACCTTCTTTCTTATTGCTAGTTTCTTTAATGGCATTGTAATCGAGATCGGCAGGAAGCTTCGTCAGCCAGAAGCGGAAGAAGAGGGAGTTCCTACTTACAGTAAACTCTGGGGACTTCAGAAGGCATCATGGGTTTGGGCTAGATGTGTAATAATAACAGCTACATTTGCTATCTTGGCAGCCTCACATATTCAATTTATAATCCCAGTATTCTGTATTCTCATCCCTGTCCTAGGATGGGCTCTATGGACTGCTAGCCAATCTAACAAAACTAACTCTAAACGATTTGAAATTGTCTCAGGGATTTGGACTCTCGTTCTTTATCTATCACTCGGACTTATCCCCCTCTTTTTCTCATGATCTTTCAGACACATAAGTCACTCACTAGTTGCAGTGTTCCGCCATGCCTCCAGCACGGTGAATATAGGGGGGAACCCAACCCAGGACTAAAGATCCTGGGCTTTGAAGCCCTTCTCCCTTCAGGAGATTTTTTGTCCTGTAGGGACTTAAGTTGCATACCCCAATCAAGACTGTGCTGGAGGCACCGCGGAAAATTTCGCTCTTTAACTAATTATGATCATTCAGACACAAGATACAACCCAACATCAACTACTCGGTGGAAAGGCTTCTGCATTGGCAAATTTAACTGATACTGGAGCTAATATTCCTGCTTGGTTCGCAGTGACAGAATTAGATTCTAACAATAATCAGATCCTTAAACTGGCTGATTCACTTGATACAGAATATTTCGCTGTTCGCTCTTCAGCACTAGAAGAAGATGGTGCGGAGCATTCGTTTGCTGGGCAATTTGATTCTTTTTTATATGTTGAAAAAGAAAATCTGTTAGATAAAATTCAAGCTGTCTTTAAGAGTAGTAAAAGCGACCATTTGGATACCTACATCGGGAGCAAAAGCATCGTCCCCTCAGACTCTAACAGTGTCACCGCACTTGTTCAGAAAATGATAACTCCCGAGGCAAGTGGAGTCGCCTTTAGCGCTGATCCGGTGTCGGGTGATAGGACTAAGACAATCATCTCTGCTCTCTGGGGAACTGGCTCAGCACTAGTCTCAGGTGATGCGGATGCAGACGCTTGGACTCTGGTAGCAAATGAAATCATCGATAAAACTATCACTACCAAGACACATCAGCATATTGCATGCAAGATTAGTGATGAGGGCGTCAAACTAGTGAGTGTAGAGTTAGAGAAGCAAACCACACCGTGTCTAACGGATGACCAAATCAAAGAAGTCGCTAAGCTAGCAGAGCAATGCCAGGAGCATTTCGGCACATCGCAGGATATAGAATGGGCGATCGAGGATGGAATTCTGTATCTATTACAAAGTCGACCGATCACGACCCTAAGCTCACAACCCGAGCCAAGCTTGCCGCTCACGGTCTGGGATAATAGTAACATCGCAGAAAGCTACTCTGGGATTACTTCTCCCCTTACGTTTTCTTTTGCGAAGCGTATCTACGAGCATGTGTATCGTGAATTCTGTCTGCTTCTGTCAGTTCCTAAAGGACGAGTTAGAAAGCATGACGCTGTCTTTCCAGAAATGTTAGGTCACATTCACGGTCACGTTTACTATAATCTCAATAGCTGGTATCATGTGCTAGCGATGCTACCTGGTTTCTCACTGAACCGAAATTTCATGGAGCAAATGATGGGGGTTAAAGTCCCTATGCCTGAAGAAGTGATCGATTCGATTGTAGAGAAAACTAAGACTAATAGATTCTACGACAGCCTCACCTTAACCCGAACGATGTTCGGCTTAGTGAGAAACCAGATTGGACTGCAGAAGAGTATCAACAAATTCTACAAGCGATTAGAGACTGCGCTAAATTCTAATAAGCATCCACTGTCTGAGATGTCTTCTGAGGAATTAACCTCTCACTACGGAGAGTTGGAATCTAAGCTACTGAAGCGCTGGGACGCACCATTGGTAAATGATTTTTTCGCCATGATCTACTATGGCGTATTAAAATCGCTTTGTGAAAAGTGGCTAGGTGACGACACTTTGCATAACAAACTACTGCTAGACTGTGGAGAAATAGTCAGCGCAGAGCCACCTAAACGGATCGCAGAAATGGCTCAGATCGTGCGTGGTGAAACTGAGCTGCTAAATACCCTTGCTGATGAGACTATATCTAGTCAGCAGAAGCAGAAAGCCATTCAGAATCACCCTTCTTTAGATAAGGCTCTCACTGCGTATCTAGAAAAATTTGGTGACCGTTGCCTTGAAGAGCTGAAGCTAGAATCCCCCTCTGTAGGCGATAATCCGCAGTCACTACACTCCAGCATGGTAGCTATGGCTAGGCGACCTGTTAGAGAAAAAGCGGTAGAACAAACAGATGATTTCGAAAAAGTGATCTGTAAGCTTTCATGGTTTAAGCAGAAGATATTCCGATGGGTGCTGAAAAATGCGAAAGCCCGAGTTAGGGACAGGGAAAATTTACGGTTCGAGCGTACTAGATTATTTGGGAGAGTCCGTAAAATCATGGACGAGATGGGTAAACGCTTAGTAAAAACAAAACAACTAGCAGAGTTTAAAGATGTCTTCTATCTGACTCTTGAAGAAGCCATGTCTGGGAATAACGACGACTATAATGTCCTTATATATCAGCGCAAATCAGAACAGCAGCAGTTTCAAAATCAGACTCCACCTCCAGATCGATTTCACACTGTCGCCCCTATTTCTGAGTATGAGACATTTCAATCCGCTATCCCCTATACACCACCAAATGGCGACAACCTCTCTGGCACAGGAGCCTGTCCTGGAGTAGTTCGTGGGAATGTCCGTGTGGTGCTAGATCCACGCGAAGCGAGCTTGAAAGAAGGTGAGATTCTCGTTGCTCAGCAGACTGATCCTGGCTGGGTGGTGCTATTTCCTGCGTCTTCTGGTTTAATAGTGGAGCGGGGTTCTCTACTCTCGCACTCAGCTATCGTAGCGCGTGAGCTAGGGCTTCCATGCGTGGTATCTGTTCCAGATATTACGAAGATTTTAAAGACAGGCGACCTTGTCGAGATGGACGGCAGCACGGGAACTATTACCATAATTAAAGATGAAAACTGAGATACAAGATCATGCGGAAGAGCATCCGGACAGGATTGCCCTCATAGAGTCTGGTGGGGAGATCAGCTATAAAGATCTCTATGATGAGGTCTGCTCTGGGGGCGCCTTACTGAGATCTAATGGGTTACAAAATAAAAACTGTATACTCATTCTGGAACCGATCAGCATCAAGCTATACATCCATCTACTCTCTGTTTTTCATGCAGGAATGACTGCTATGATAGTTGATCCTTCTGTTGGTAAAAAGGTGCTAAGTAATTGCTTAAACATCTGCAAACCAGATGGCTATATAGCTTCTCCAAAAGCGCATATACTTCGCCTAACAAATCCTAGCATCAGAAATATTAAGAAGCATTTTCATACTAGAGGGTTTGTCCCATTTAGTAAAAGATGGCAATCTAACAGATCGAAAATAGAACCTGAAACCGTAAATTCTACTCACCCTGCCCTCATCACTTTCACCAGTGGCAGCACTGGAATACCTAAAGCGGCTTGTAGAACTCATGGATTTCTTCTAGCTCAGCATAAAGCATTGGCAGAGGCTTTGGATTTCCGTTCTGGAGAGATTGATCTCATTACATTACCTATCTTCGCCATTGCAAATTTAGCATCTGGTATGACTTCCGTGATCGCAGATACGGACTTACGCTTTCCTGCACTGGCTCACTCCCAGACTATTCACAGGCAATGCTCTACTCACCAAGTCACTCGCTCTGCAGCATCGCCAGCATTCTTCCAGAAGCTACATACTGATGAGGAGCTTCCTGCCTTTAAGACTATCTATACAGGAGGTGCACCCGTATTCCCTAACCTCATTGATGCCATACAAAAAGCCCAACCTGAGTTAGAAATCGTCACTGTTTACGGATCTACCGAGGCTGAGCCTATTTCGCATGTCAGCTGGAAAGACCTTAGCGAGGCAGATCATCAGGCGATGCGAAATGGTACAGGGCTATTAGTAGGAAAACCTGTGACTACCACTGAGGTGATGATCTGCGAATCTCTATTTGATGACACTATCGGTGAAATAGCAGTGACTGGTGACCATGTGCTTAAAGGATATTTAAATGGTAAGGGTGATGAAGAAACTAAATTCACTCACGATGGTAAGACCTGGCATCGCACTGGTGACATAGGCTATCTAGATGATGAACAAAGACTCTGGCTTATGGGACGAGTGAGTGCTGTATTCGAGGTAGAAAATGGGCCCGTGTATCCGTTCGGAATCGAATGCGCTGTCATGCACCACCCTCAGGTAGAGCGCTGTGCTGTCATTTCCTATCAAGGCACTCCCCTCCTCTGTTTAGAACTTTCACAAGGCAATGTTTCGGATATTGTGGCTGACTTAATTGATTACCATTTTCTGAAATTTATCCAGCTTGATCACATACCAATGGATAAGCGCCACAACGCGAAAGTTCACTACCCTGAGCTAAACCAGATTCTCTCAATCCATCCGAGTTTACAAAAGTAAGATTTATCGCTTTCCTCTGAATGATGAAATGCGTATTAATAACGCGATAATGAAAACTCACACCCTACAAGAACACAGTCACAAGAAACGCTCGACCTTTTCGATCGCGTGTACTGTCTGTGGAATTATCGCCTTCATTCAGCTGATGATGATGGGAGTGGCGCTTGCCATGCGGGTGGGTGAGACACGCGTAGTTACTAAGACTATAGAAGGAGATCCTCAGGTTTACTATATCCCGACATTGATAGACGAGCGTAAGTCAACTGCTAAACTTAAGCCAAGAAGTGCCGATGAACTAATGGCTAAATACGGTAATAAACCAATCGATACTGCTGGGATAATATACGAAAAACGACGCCAGCAAAATCAACGTGGATTCGGTGTTGGAATTAAGCCTCTAGCCCAATTCGCTAATAAGAGATTTGGAACTATCAAAAACACACAGGTAGAGAAACTAGTCGAAGATGCTCACAAACTTCACCTGAGTGGCGATGTAGTCAGAGCAATTCTAAAACTAGATGAAGCCGAAATGATAGATGCTAAGGAACCTGCCATCATTTACCGCAGAGCCCTCGTCTATGAAGACATGCGCAACTGGGAACGCGCGAGTGATGCCTACGATGCTATCTTTGCATTGGGACCTGAGACTGGAGCCTATTATGAAATAGCCGCAGAAAAGCTTGCTCATGGAGTCAAAGATTCGCCAGACATCGTGCCTTTTCAGCTAGGTAATGTAGTCCAACGTGTGGGTCAAAAGAGACTTCATGCCAATATCACAATCCCGATCCGTAGACTCACTGATCGTGACTTCGAGCCATCTCAGATCGAGGTGCGTATTTTTTTCTACGATATCGTGGATAATAAATCAGTAGAAGCAGTGCCTAAGCAACGTGAGCAAAACATCGCCAAACGCTGGCTTACCGCCCCTGCAGACTGGTCACAGGGCATAGAAGAATCTATCGAGGCGCAATACCAGCTGCCAGACCTAGATAGAGCCAATGTGCATTTATTCGGTGAGCGAAAGTATTTCGGTCAGGTAGTGGAACTATACTACAAAGGTGAACTCATGGACCAATACGCATCTCCAGGCAGACTACACGGCATCCATGCGCTAGAGCAGTTCAAGCATCAAATCCAGCCAGATCTTCTACCATACGATATGCAAAATCTAGATGGTGACGGAACAGAATTTCTACTCCCCGAAATCGATAATTAGACTCCAGCAACTAATAGTTGTTATTTCCCGTATTTATGTAATTCTTTGATAGTAATTTATGTCAGAATTAGAACAACGCCTCGCTCCAGGAATGCTAGTGGGAGACTACCACCTCATAGACCTCCTCTATGAAGGCACTACAACGCGCACATGGTCTGCTACCCAGATTTCAGTCAACCGTGAAGTCATAATCGATAGCCTGAATCGTGCTTACCAGACTGACAACGCCATTATCAACACCTTCCTAAGCGATGTCCGCACTAAGGCTAAAGTCGACCATCCATTAATTGGCTCAGTATTTGAGGCTGTGAGAGAGGAAAACATCTGCTTTTACACACGTGAAAAGATAGCCGGAGATTCTCTACAAGACCTCATAAATGCTAAGACTAAGCTACCTCCTGAAGAAATAGTTCATGTGCTTAAGCAAATCGCAGAAGCTAACCTCTATCTTGAAAATCACAGCGTAGCATCGCTTCCACTGGCTGCTAATCAGGTCTATGTCTCCAGCACCAAAATGTGCCGTATCATAAATATGGCTGTTGGTGGTAAGCGCGATCACGGAGTCTCTACCCAGGATAAAGTCATGCTAGGAAATGCCTTCAAGAACCTCCTGAACAGAGATTCACCTGGAGCTACTAGGACTAAATCTCTGCTAGATTACATGTCAGACATCGAGCGGGAAATACCCCTCACATGGGAACAAATCAAAGACCTTTCAGATGGTGTTGAGCGTCAGCTTAGCGAGCCATTAGAGCCTGTAAGCTTAGACAGTCACACCCTGAAATTACAAAAGAAGCAGTATAGCAAGCGGCTCTTACTTTCAATAGGTATCGCCTTTGGTCTCCTACTAGCTGGCATATTTGCCTACTTCATTGTCAATCGCGAGAAACGTCCTAAGGAGCGCCAGCTCGAAGGTGAAGTGCTCATCAGCGCTGGTAACTACAGAACTTTCGATGGCGCTAAAGCGAATATTAAACCATTTCTGATAGATGCGCATGAAGTCACTATAGCAGAATACGCAGCCTTCCTAAATGACTTCCAGCTACTAGACCAATCTCGTCATGAAACCTATCAGCACAAGGACCATCCTTACTATAAAATATCGCACCTTCCAGACGACTGGGATGCTCTTTACAAAGCAGCTAGAACTGGAGGTCAGTGGAATGGTCTCAAAGTCACACTCAACTGCCCTGTAGTCGGAATTGACTGGTGGGATGCCTATACATTCGCCTCTTACTACGATCGCAGACTACCTTCACAAGACGAGTGGATGGCTGTGATGGACTCATCAAAAACAGAACCTCTAACACTCGAAGTCTCAGCATGGGGACCCGTAGATCAAGAAACCAGCGACATTACCAAAAACGGTATCTACGGACTAGCAGGAAATGTCTCCGAATGGACTTTAAAAAGAACTAAACCTACCCACGATCCAACAGCGACCATAAAACGCCCAGTTATCTGCGGGGCTGCTTATAATAACAGCTTAGAAGGAGCTATAAAAAGAGAATGGCTTCAACAAGACAGCAGTATCATCGACACCAGAGACACAAGACGCTCAAATCTGGGGTTCCGCACCGTCTCACAGCCAGACAGAGACCAACTCAGATAGCATTAACAACATTACTATTATGAAAAATAATTCTATAAAATTCAACAAAGCACTCTTAACAATCTGTATCAGCCTATTATCACTAATCACAGCATCTGCTCAGATCAATGTTCAGGCAAAAGGCGCCAAATCTGAATTCCTAGCCTTTGAAAAAGCAATCATCAGCATCACCATCACCAACAGAGCTGGTCAGCCTATTCAATTTAAGAATACTCGAGACGCCAGATGGATAGAATTCGTAGTAGAAAAAAATGCTGGTGACCCTATCCACGCGGCTAAAATGACAGCCTATAAAGCACCAACTATAGCTACCGGCAAAAGCGTCACATCCTCCTTCACTATCAATACAGCCTATGATCTCTCGCAGCCAGGAAACTACACAGCCTATGCGATCGTCAGACTCCCAGGCCAGTCAGTCAAAGAAGGCTTTCGCTCTAATAAAGTATTCTTCAGCATCGTCAAAGGCTACGTCTCATGGAGACAAAAAGCAGGTGTTCCAGGAACTGCTGGCGACACCCGTGAATATCGCCTCATCAATGTCTCAGGAAACGAAAGAAGCGACCTCTACGTCCAGATCGAAGATGTGAAACGTGGTAGAATGATAGTCACCTACTCCATGGGTAGAAACCTTAATTTTCGCAAATTTAAAGCAACCCTAGACAAAAAAAACAACCTTCACGTCCTATTTCTCACTACCCCCACCCTTCACTGCCACACAGTAGTAAACACTGCTGGAAAAACCATCCGTAGAGAATACCACAAGAAAGCACCCAGCGGACTCAGCCCTAGCCTCATCACCACGAATACAGGAATCGTCGGAGTAGTTAACTCATCCATCTATGATCCTAAGAAAGAGCAAGAGCAGCGCAGACAAATCCATAATCTCTCAGAACTACCAGTCGGACTCTAAAGTCAGCCTCAAAGCACTTACGACACCCTACACAAAAAACACATAACCCACTAAAAATTAGATCAATGGGATACAGTAAAAACCCTACCACAACACCAAATCACCCCTACTACACCACAAATGGGATCTTAGCTTGGCCA
>CALAJT010000019.1 GCA_937923145.1 uncultured Rubritalea sp.
ATTGTCCAAGTCATGTGTTGTAAAAAGATCTGTTACGAGGAAGCTAGGAAACCTGTCTGAAGTCGCTGTGAAGCTTATACTGACTTGGCTTTCTGTTTCTCTCGTCCTCCCTTTGGCAGGTGAGGCGGGGCGCAATCTACATAAAAAACAGATAATGTCAAGATCTCTCCGCTCTTTTTTTCATTTAATTTTCAAGGTGTATTTTCGAGTGCTTATTCATAGCTAGTTAGAGCGAAATAAATATTTGATTCTATTCTTTAAAACGATGTGAATTTGAATCGATCTAAGTATGAATTACAAAATAGTCTTTTATGCTGCGTTTATAGAATGGAAAAATGCTAATTCTGGTTTCACCCTATTTTACAAAACCAGATCAACTAATTACAAATTGAGGTCATTGTAAGCTTGTCTGCGCTATCGTGTTTATCTGCTGCGTTTGCTTCATTTGTTAGAGCACAGGATGCCATAGAATTTCCATTATTTGTTAAATATGGTTTCTGGACTCAGTTGTCACAGTTTCTTAAGTATCCAGATGTAAATAGCTTAACAGTTTTATTTTCACACAAAGAGGTTAACCGTTCGTTTTCTGAGCCTTCCCACATGCGTGTGGCTATTTGACTATTTGAAAATTAATTGCTTCTTCTAGCTAATAGTACTTCGATAAGCATGAAGGATAGCATAGATACGGTGGTCTGAGGTTGGATAAGCTAGAAGCAAGATTGCTGACCCTATCGTGAACTATACGTTTTGTTATATAGAATATCAGCTGATAAGGGCGGATGAAAGAGGAACGAATAACCCTGCCATAAGAAAATCAAAGATGATGATAATTCTCTTCGACCAGACACCTGGGCTCGTTGTTTGCCACGGATTCCTGCCATGTAGAAATTTACAGCATCACAGATAACGATGGCGTCTGCGTTTGTGCCAAACAAGAGAGTCGCACCCTATATGACAGCAAACTAACCTAGAGCTAAGCAAATACCTATAGTGGCGATGGGAGGAACGGGTGCAGCGGCGATGGTGAGTGCGCTCACTGTTGACTGTTTCTACCTGACAGGTATGCCAGAGCCAACTTTACCATCACTGATTTTTAGAACATGCAGTTGACTCTCTTTTACCCGTGCGATTTCCCTGCCGATGTTTACTAATGAATCTTGGTGTTGTTCTTCTCTAGCTATTAGTAGGATGCTCATCTGGACTGATTTTACAAAGAAGATGTGAGGTGGGAAGTATTTAGCTTACTTCTCTAACCTTTGAACTTTTTCTCTAGTTCTTTGAGGGAAATTTGAATCAGGGTTGGACTTCCCTTTGGGGTGCAGTATGGGAGATCGCATTGAAACATTTCGTCTAGTAGATGTTCTATTCTTGAGAGATCTGGGCTTTCGTAGCGAGCTACTCTGCGGGCAATGGCTTCAGCGAAGGCTTCGAATGCTAGCTTTTTACCTCTGGTTGCGCCTTGGGTTTCGATGAGTTCATCGATCAGTTTTGTGATGAGTTCTCTTGGGTTCTTAACCTGAATGATTACAGGTAAGCTTCGCACTTGGATGGAGCCACCACCGAATGGTTCAACACTGATACCTGCTTCTTTAAAGTTTTCTAGATTACTCATGACTACATCTAGGTCACGGCTGTCTAGGTCTATTACCTCAGGGACTAGAAGTCCTTGGCTGATGACATCTCCTACTGATGCTTGCTGTAGGATTTTCTCGTAGACTATACGTTCTCGTGCTGCCTTTGGTTCTAACAGAACTAGTCCTTCTTCGCCTTCTAACAGGATATATTTAGTATGTAAGATTCCGATAATTTTGAATCTTGGGCGTTCTTCTTTTACTATTTCTAACTCCTCTTGCTCGGGAGCGGGTGTGGGGAATTTTGCGACTACCGGCTCTCTGTTAGATTTTATTATTTCTTCTTTAGAGACAGGTAGAGGTGTAACTGGCGCTGGCGCAGCAGTTGCTGATTCTTGAAACGGTCGTCTTACCGGAGTTATGTCGCCACTTTTTCTTGATACTATTTTGGCTTCGCCTCGGAAGGTTTGCTCTGGAGATTCTGGAAGTTTGCGATTTTCTACTGCTGTTAGAACTAGGTTCCGAACTTCGTAGGGCTTATGAAAACGGACTTCTTTCTTAGCTGGGTGGACATTTACGTCGACCAGAGCGGGATTCATGGTTAGCCAGAGCCACGCGGTCGGGTTAAGGTTTTCTACTACGCTTCCTTTGAAGCCATCCTTGATCGCGCGGCTGATGGCGGCATCTTCTACAGGTCGACCATTGAGGAAGACAAATTGTTGACGCCTTCCTTTGCGAGCGTATTCGGAAGGTAGTACATAGCCCAAGACTTCCATTCCAGACTGCTCAGTGAGTGGGACTTCTATGAGAGCTTTACCTATATCATTTCCTGAAAGACCTGCGATGCGAGTACGGCGGTCGTTGGTGCTAGGGACATCGAATACTACTCTCCCCTCTTTTTTAAAGGTGAATCGAACTTCTGGATAAGCTAACGCATGGAGTTTCACCTGATGCTCTACGTGAGCGGCTTCGGTGTTCTCTGTGCGCATGAATTTACGTCTGGCAGGGACGTTGAAGAACAGGTTTTTGATTTCAAATACGGAGCCGGATTGCATTCCTGTAAGGCGGACGTCTTTGACAATTCCTCCATCGATAATGATCTCGGTGCCTTCCACTGCGTTTTGCTCTTGGGTGGCGATGCGCAGCTTGGAGACGGATGCGATGCTGGGAACTGCTTCACCTCGAAACCCCATGGTGGAAATCGACGCTAGTTGGCTGGAGGTTTTAAGCTTGCTGGTGGCATGACGTTCGAGGCTCATCAGAGCATCTTCTTTCGTCATGCCTGAGCCATCATCGGTGATCTTAATGAGCGTCGATCCGCCACGGTGGATCTCTACTTCGATGCGCTTAGCTCCCGCATCGATAGAGTTTTCTACCATCTCTTTAACAACACTGGCAGGTCTCTCGACGACTTCGCCAGCAGCTACCTGACTGGCAAGTACATCAGAGAGTATCTCGATTTTTGGCATAGAGAAGGTATTGGTAAATGAGCTACGAAGAGCCCATTATTATGGGACTCTGAAGATGTGAGCTTGGTTGCTATCGTTAGGGTCACGCACCTTAGTTCCTGATGGGATGCCATTGACATCTACATGATTGTTAGTGAAAGGATTAAATACTGTGCCTGCCTTTCCTGGAACTGCTTTTGCCGTCGGGACAGAAGGCTTCACTGGAGCCGGAGGTGCAGTTGGTCTTGGAGTAGGAGCTGGAGGTCTCACTGTCGGCTTAGATGGCTTGTTAGTAGTTCCTCCTACAGCACCTATGGAGCCGCCTGAAGTTCTTCTTCCGTTTGAGTATTCTATTTTAGCAAGTCCATTCCAGTCTCTCTTTGTGCTAAATCCAGAGTTACTTATTACCGGACCGACGGCTCTCATTATATCTTGAGATGCAGTAAACTTCGATCCATTCCAACGAACTTCATTAACTCCGAAACTAACTCGCATGGTGCTTTTCAGGCGACCTGCTGAGTAAAATTTAATTGTATGGTGAGGCTCAAATGGGCGGTTGCTTGGTCTACTATTGTAGGCAGAAAGTCTATTCACTCTGGATTGGAAATCTGCTTTAGCTCCACTGCTGAGAACTCTGCTACCATAACTGTAGTATGGAGCTTTATTCACATTAGTCACAATCCCTGTGAAATCTGTTGAATGTGAGTGCTGTAACACTACGATACGATCAGAGACAGCAATTGCACGTTCGAGATCTTGTTTGAATTTCGCTCCATTGTTATTTGCTTTTAACGGTTCGACTCCAGATGGGTAATACGTGGGATCGATACATGAGGATACGCTGAGAGCGATTAGCGCTGCTGAGACAGTAGCTAGGATTCTTGAGATTGAAATTCTCTTCATAATTTTGAAACTATAGTTAGTCAGTGATGTGAGTCAACTGTCGGATTATTATTAATTCTTTACGTTAGTTCTCATTTAGAACTAAGGCACTCTAAACACACGACCTTTAGGGTCTTGTGGGTCACGTACTTTAAGTCCAGACGGGATTCCTTCGACGTCTACTTGATTCTGAGTGTAGGGATTAAATAAGAACCCTGGTCTTCCAGGAACTGGCTTTCCGAGTGGAATAATATTGGGCTTAGATTCAACTTCTTTTTCTTGCTTTTTCTTCCGCTCCAGCTCCAGATCCAGCTCTAGCTCTAGTTTCTTTTTCTGATCTGTCTTGTATCGATGCGATGCTTTCTTTTTCCAGTTCGTCGATGGGTTAAACCCTGCTCTCTTGATGGTTGTATTTAAAGCTTTGAAGAGGTCTTTGGATTGAGTGAGCTCAGAGTCGCTCTTCCATTGGAAATCTTCACAGCGGTGGCTTACTTCAGCACTGCTAGTTTTCTTACCGTTCTTGTAGAAATTAATAGTGTAGTGGGGAGCGAACATGCACCCTTCGTGGTTGTATTTCTTTTTAGCGCCGCTGAGTTTATCGATTTCAGCCGCGAATTGGGTTCGGTCTGCAGCAGTTAGAGTTTTGCTTCGATAAGTGTAGTTGGGAGCAGTTCTTACATCTACATCGATATCTGATCCTTTAAAGTCCTCCCAAAAGGAATGCTCTACTATGGTGATTTTGTCAGCTGATTTGATAGCTTGTGAAAGTTCTCGATTAAATTTTGAGCCTTCGCGAGAGAGTAGCCCTCCAGCAGTGTCAGATGCGCATGAGCTGAATACAAATGAGATTAATACTAATGCACTGCTCAGAGTGAAACTCTTGGAAAAGAACTTAGGAACTTTCATATTTAAGAAATTAGCCCGCAGCTAAGTGAAGTCAACTTATTAGTGCTGTTTTTTCAGCATTACACCGCATCACGGATCGCCTGATCTATAGCAGTGACCATAATGTCTATCTCATCTCTAGTGATACTTAGTGGAGGTAGGATTACGATAGTATTAGCGATCGGTCTGGTTAGTAGCTGATATTTCCTAGCTACTATGCAGACTTTCTCACCGAGTTTTAGTGCGGTAGATTTTAATTCTATACCAGCGACTAGTCCACAGCGTCTCACTTCTTTTATATGAGGATTTTCGTTCGCTAGATCACTCAGCTTGTATGCTAGGTAGGCAGACTTTTCGAGAACGCCAGCGAGGGTGCTTTCATCTTCAAATACTTTCAAATTAGCTAAGGCGGCAGCACATCCCAATGGGTTAGCAGTATAGCTGTGACCATAGTAAAAGGCTCGCTCTGCTCCACCTAGGAAGCCTCTGTATATCGTTTCGGTCACTAAAGTAGCAGCCATAGGTAGATAGCCTGCTGTGAGCCCCTTTGCTAAGCAGAGAAAGTCTGGGATGACGTTCTCCTGCTCACATGCGAACATCGACCCTGTGCGGCCGAAGCCCGTCATTACCTCGTCTAGAATAAGATGGATATTCTGGCTAGCCGTCCACTCTCGTAGTTCTGCTAGCATACCATTTTCCCAGACATGCATTTGATTCACTCCTTGGACTAATGGCTCAATAATAGCAGCAGCTATTTTTTCTGGATAAGGTAGAGCGCATAGCTCATCTAGGTTTTTCACGAAATGAACTGTGACGCCGAATTTTCGGAAGCGTGAGAAAAATTTCTCCACTCCCCCTAGAGATGCTGCGCCTAAGGTATCGCCATGATAGGCATCGGTAAATGCTACGAATTCTACACGCTCAGGCTCACCGTTTTGAATCCGGTATTGAAGCGCCATTTTCATAGCACACTCGACTGCTGTAGAGCCATCGTCTGAGTAGAATACTCGTTGGAGATCTGAGTCTGGGAAATGGCTCACTAGCTGACTAGCAAGCTGAGCAGCTAGATCATGACCGAATCCTAGGTAAGAAGTATGGGCCACTTTATCTAGCTGATCTTTTATGGCCGCTGTTATGGTCGGATGCTGATGACCGTGAATGTTTGTCCAGATGGAGGAGTTACCATCGATGTAGCCGTTGCCTTCAGAATCATATAGCCAGACACCCTCACCTCTTGTGATCATGAGAGGATCGTGATCTTCAGCAGTCCATTCATCTTGTTGGGTGAACGGATGCCAGCAGTGCTTCTTGTCTAGCTCTTTACCGTTCATTCTATCACTCCCCACTGAATCTCTTCTAGTGCACCACCATTAAACCAGAGGCTCAGGTTTGCGTCTTCGTAGATGAGTCCGCGTTGGATTTCATCGACGGGTTCGCCGATTTTTTTGTCGGCTAGAAATTCTTTCACTTCGGCAATGGATTTACCGATCATTGGCTTGTCGTAAAGTAAGACCTCAGGTGATGCTACATCGATAGAGCTGAGGCGGAAGTCTTGGCTTTCATCAAAATTCACTGATATTCCTAGGTCCCAGAAATGCCAGGCTTCGGACCTCTCACCTTTCATATTTATTTCATCGGTTTCCGCTGGCTTGCCCAGCACTGATTTGACCTCTTCTTTAGTCGCCCCAAAGGGTAAGTCATCGAGACCTTTTCCTATGAGAATACGCTGTATTTTTCTAGACATATTGGTAATTATTTAACTTTTTTGATACAGCGAAATCCAGTGTGCTGAGATGGTGTAAGTATCTCATGAATATGTCTCGCTGCTGGCCTGAATCGCAGGCAGTATTGTGAACTACAGAGAAATGATCCACCCTTAGAAACGCGAAGCATCATCATGGCGTTCATGCCTTCTTTAGGTGTTGGGCAAGTGCCGTTTAGGTGATCATATTGAGTACGCTCTATGTCTGAAATACCTGTCATCGGACCTTGTGGATTTTTCACTGGGTTTTTCACGAACTCATGATAGCAACCAGGGTGATAGTAGTCATTACAAATCTCCCACACATTACCAGCCATGTCATAAACTCCCCATGCGTTTGCTGGGTAGGATTTTACTGGAGCAGTTAGCAGAAAGCCGTCTTCAGCTTCATGGGAAGTTGGGAATTGTCCTTGATAAACATTCGCTAGCCATTTTCCTTCGCCGCTAGGCTGCATTTCATTTCCCCATGAGTAGAGCAACTTGTGCTTACCCGCTCTAGCTGCACGTTCCCATTCTGCCTCAGTGGGGAGCCTCTTCCCAGCCCATTTAGCATAGGCTTGGGCGTCGTGGTAGTTCACACAGCTCACTGGGTGATCCATTCTGTCTAGGATACTTGAGTCTGGTCCTTCTGGAGTTCTCCAAGTGGCTCCAGGGGTGAAGCTCCACCAACGAAGTGGTGATGCTTCCCATGGATTTATTTCCCCTTCCACTTTCTTAAATACGTTGGCTCCACCTTGCAGATCTTTAGGATTAGCTAGTGGGAAATCTTCTTGTTTTAGACCTACCTCAGCATGTGTCTTGAAGCCAGTAGCTTCTACGAATGCGGCGAACTCACGGTTAGTCACTTCTGTAGCATCGATATGAAATCCATCGACTTCTACTACGTGAGCTGGATATTCCTCTACGAACTTAGCATACATCTCTGGGTCATTTTCTGCATTACCACGGATGTATTTACCACCTGGTATCCATACCATTCCTATAGGTGCTTTAGCATTCATCTCAGCACGTTCTTTTTCTTCTCGGGCGTTTTGCTCTGGCAGTTCTCTGAGGAGTTCTGCTTCATCGCTAGCAAATTTTGCTTTGACTCGGTCTTGCTCAGCTAGAATTTTCTTAGCTTCCGCTTCACGCTTCATTAAATTTTTTCTCTTCTGCGCGCTATCTTCCTGCTGCTCTTTTGCCTGCAGCAGAGCCATACGAATCTCAGGATCTAGGTTCGTGTCATTCTCTAAGCCCTCCTTAGTGTAGTCATTGAGATTATGCATATTCTTGCGCATCTTCGCCAATTTTACTTTTTCCTTTTTATTCTTCTCAGTCAGTTCTTTGAGTTTCACCTCTTTATTTTCACGCTCTACCTTACCCTCGGCGCTTTCTGCTGGTGGTAGTGTAGCGTCGGGTTTCTCACAGCTGACGTTAAATATTGCTGTGCTAGTGATTCCTAATACTAGACAAATCTTCATCTTGCTTCTCATCGGCGCTAATGTAACGTCAGCTCACAGTAACGCAAGCACATGACAAAGTTTAAACCATGCATCGACCTTCACGATGGAAAAGTAAAACAGATCGTAGGAGGCTCACTCACCGACGATGGGAAAGGACTCAGGGAGAACTTCACTTCTGATAAAGCTCCTGCAGATTTTGCCAATCTCTATCAGAGTAATCACCTCACTGGTGGACACATCATTCAACTCGGTGCAGGTAATAAAGAAGCGGCTCTTTCTGCGCTTGCGGCTTGGGAAAGTGGCATGCAGCTAGGCGGTGGAGTTACTGTAGAGAATGCTGCTGGATGGTTAGAGGCTGGCGCTAGTCATGTGATCGTTACTTCATGGTTATTTTCTCCAGAAGGAAATTTTCTTAAAGAACGGCTTAAGTTACTAGCTGAAGAAATAGGTAAAGAAAATCTAGTGGTGGATCTCTCGTGCAGACGCACTGATCAAGGATGGACAGTAGCAATGAATCGCTGGCAAACTCTAACAGATTTACATATTACTGAAGCTACTCTAGATGATATCGCTGAATATTGTGATGAATATCTAGTCCATGCGGCCGATGTAGAAGGTCTCTGTGGGGGCATCGATTTAGAGTTGGTAGAGTATCTAGGCAACTGGGGTAAGCTACCGATGACTTATGCAGGCGGAGCTGCCACATTAGATGATGTAAAGCTCACTCATCAGCATAGTGATGGAAAAGTCGACATAACTGTTGGCAGCGCTCTTGATATTTTTGGCGGTAGTGGAATGACGTTGGACGAGTTGATAGAGTGGAATCAGCAGACCTAATACCCATAAAATTTCCGTGCTGGGGACTCGGCGGAAAGTATCAGACCAGATTAGTTACTAGGAGCTGGCTTTTTCTCTGACTTTTTCAGAGGCTTAGCTCCTAGCTTTATTAAAGTAGGCTCTATCGCTTCTGCCCATATTTCATAACCTTTCTCCTTAGGATGTAGAGCATCTGGCATCACCTCCTTAGTAAGTATTCCTTTCTCATCTAGGAACTTGTCTGAGATATCTAGGAAGTGGACTCGCTCAGCATCAGCTAATTTAGAAATTCTCTCATTGATCGCTACATTAATTTTACGTAATGGATCAGTCGGCTGGACTCCTCTAGGAAATACTCCTAATAGTAAAATTTTAGCTTCCGGGCATCTGGACCTAAGTGTAGACAGGATAATTTTGATTCCATCGGCAGTCTCGGATGGATCTTGTTTCAGATGTCCAGTGTTATTAGTTCCGATCATGAGTACTATAACCTTAGCATTTTTTTGCTTTTTAAGGTTGCCGTTGTTTAGCCTCCACATGACATGCTCAGTGCGGTCACCAGAGAATCCTAGATTCAAAGCATTACGATCCTTGTAGTAAGTGTCCCAAGTCGATTTACCTGCATTTTCAAAGCCGTGAGTTATTGAATCGCCTATGAAAATCATATCGTAAGATTGCTTCTCTGCTAGTTTGTTTTTCTCTAACTGACGCCTCTTCCACCAATCTACATTATTTCTATGCTCTGACAGGGTAGCATTTACAGCATGATCGTCTGAAAAGAGAGATAGAATGTCAGGTTTAGTAGCTTCGGCTAAAGTAATATTGAATGAATTAAGCAAGAGAGAAGAGGCTAGGAGATGTAATTTCATACAATACCTATTGAAATACACTCCAATTTGTCAATCAGATAAGAATGTGCTGCGCGAATCAAATCAATCATCATTTCCCCCTAATAATTCCAAAATGAGCTGCAAATATGTATTAGCGTCTGACTCCAATTAATACTAAGTTATTTCTTTCATCTTTCACACTCACCAACAAATCACCACAACTAACTAATAACAAACTCATTAAATAAAAGTTCAACAATTTCTGAATAATATTATGATACCGTATCTGGAAAAAAGGGTTGCCATACCACCTGCTCGAACTTAAAAGCCTGCTTACATCCAGCGCCGCAAGTCACCCAAACAACTCAACATAAACGACTTAGCCTAAAATCCAATCCTTAAACCTCTAATAAAATGATAATGCAAAGTTACCTACTAAAGACGGCAATCGCCCTCGCAACAGCAGCTGCAGTTTCAAGTTGCTCACCATCAGATTCAGCTAAATCAGGAATCTTGTCACCAGTCACTCAGACAGTTTCTAACTCAAAGATAATCGGTAAAGACAAACATGGGATGCCGACATACTCTGACAGTTCACGTAGCCGCTACGTAAGAGTAACAGCATACTCACACATGGAAATGGAACCAGGAGCTCCTGGACGTAAGAACGCAGCAGGAACTACTCTCAAGTATGGCAGTGTCCGTAGCGCAGCAGCTGACTGGTCACGTCTTCCACTCGGAACTACATTCAGAATTAAGGGAACATCTGGCACTACCTACGTAGTCGATGACTACGGCTCAGCTCTCGTAGGCACGAACACAGTAGACTTCTTCTTCCCCTCACTCAGCCAAATGCGCAGATGGGGAACTCGTAAGGTGACTATCGAGATCATCAAGATGGGATCATTCGAGCGTAGCTCGAAGCTTCTTAAGGGACGCAGACACGCTTCTCATTGCCGCAAGATGTATTACGCTATTCAACCAAAGCTGAACGGCAACAATTACTAAGAAGTATTACACAACTTCACTAATTTTCTATGCGATGCTAGGTTCTCTAGCATCGCATTTTCTTTGTAAAAAGATGCTGTCTATTTCAGAGAACATTGTTCATTCTGTGAAAAATAATTAAGTCAGTGGAGAACATAAAAATCATCGGTGCCAGGCAGCACAACTTACAGAACATAGACGTGGAGATCCCTCGTGGTAAACTCGTGGTGATCACTGGTCCATCAGGTTCTGGTAAGTCATCGCTAGCATTTCACACTCTCTATGCAGAAGGACAGAGACGCTATGTGGAGTCGCTTTCTGCCTATGCCCGTCAGTTTCTAGAGCAGCTAGAAAAGCCTGATGTTGACTCTATCGAGGGACTATCCCCTGCTATCGCTATTGAACAGAAAACGGGTGGGGTGAATCCTCGTTCCACCATCGCAACTGCCACTGAGATCTACGACTACTTGCGCATTCTCTATGCTGCTGCTGGCACCCCGCATGATCCAGTCACTGGGGAGGAGCTTCAGAAGATGACCTCGGCGAATATAGTCACCTCTCTGGCAGAAAAACCTGAGCGCACTAAGCTGATTATTCTCGCTCCAGTGCCTCTAACAGAAGCGCAAGATCCTGAGAGATTACTTTCAGATCTGCAGCGTCAGGGATTCGTCCGTATCCGTATAAATGGAGATCTAGCAGAAATCGAAGACGCTGCTGAAGCTTGGCCAGATAAGGTAGAAACTTTTGAAATCGTAATCGACCGTTTAGTCATCCGTGAAGGCACTGAGTCACGACTAGCTGACTCTATAGAAATGGCTCTACGCATCTGTGGATCAGAAACCAAAGCGCTGGTCATGACGCCTGATGCTAGTGACTACGAGGAAGTATCCTTTCTAACAAGCTACCGTAATCCGGAGACTGGCTACGAACTTCCAGCTCTAACACCTAAACATTTCTCATTTAATTCGCATATAGGAGCGTGTGTAGACTGCCATGGTCTTGGGACACAGCTATTCTGTGATCAGACATTACTAGTGCCAGATCCCAGCAAATCACTGAATCAAGGCGCTATTCAGATCTGGGGAGGAACTAAGACTAAAAAAGGCTGGGTGCAACGACAAGTAGAGGCTGTTGCTGATCACTTTAAAGTCGATCTTGATAAGCCATTTTCAAAGCTCCCTAAAAAATATAAAGACGCTATCTTCTACGGATTAGGTGAACAGGAAATTACCATGATCTGGGAGCGCGATGGCCAGGACATTCCGTGGAGTAAAACCTACGAAGGACTCTGCCCTATGGTGGAGCGCCTCTTTCACGATACAGAAAGCGAAGGTGTAAAGAAAAGCATGGGTAAATACATGACTGCTCAGCATTGTAAAACATGCGATGGGCAACGACTTAAACCTGAGATTCTCCATGTTAAGATTGGTGAGCTAGGAATTCAGGATTTTTGCGAACTTCCTGTAGAAGACTCGCTCGTAACTTTAGATGATTTCAAGATTCCAGATGAGAACCTTAAAGTCTGTCAGAACCTGATCAATGAAGTGCGCGAGCGTCTAGAGTTTCTAAATAACGTAGGACTAGGCTATCTAACCCTAGACAGAAAAAGCGGCACACTCTCAGGAGGAGAATCACAGCGAATCCGACTAGCCACACAGCTCGGAGCAGGGCTTGCTGGTGTAGTCTATGTGCTAGATGAGCCATCGATAGGACTGCACCAAGAAGACAACGCCATGCTCATCACTGCACTCAAGAAACTCCGCGATGCTGGCAATACAGTCGTGGTGGTAGAGCACGATGAAGAAACCATACGAGCAGCAGACTGGGTCATCGATATCGGACCCGAAGCTGGTGCCAATGGCGGCAAACTCCTCTTCGCAGGCACCCCAAAAGATCTACTCAAATCTAAAAACTCCCTCACCGCAGAATACCTGAGCAAAGCGAAGCAGACAATTTCAAATCCGAAATCTCAAATATCAAATCACCTAACCATCCGAGGTGCAACCGAACACAATCTCAAGAATCTAACAGTAAAGATCCCTCTCAACCAAATCGTCTGTGTCACAGGCTCATCTGGCTCTGGAAAATCCACTCTCATTCACAACATTCTCCACCGTGCGCTAGCACGTAAATTCCACAAAACCAAAGCTACTCCTGGAGCACATAAATCGATCGAGGGAATGGAGCATATTGATCGAGTTATTGTAGTGGATCAGTCAGCTCTAGGCAAATCCCCTAAGTCTAATCCAGCTACCTACACAGGTGCGCTGGATCATGTGCGACAGTTATTTGCTAAACTCCCCCTAGCACGTCAACGTGGCTACAAGGCTGGGAGATTCTCCTTTAATGTCAAAGGTGGACGCTGTGAAAAATGTTCTGGCGATGGTGCTCTCAAGATCGACATGCACTTCCTAGCAGATGCTTACATCCCGTGTGATTCGTGTCATGGGAAACGCTATAATCGAGAGACGCTAGAGATCACTTTCAAAGGAAAAAATATCGCAGAGGTGTTAGAAATGAATGCTCAGGACGCAGCAGAATTTTTCGGCAAAGTCCCAAAACTAGATGCGATTCTTACCTCTCTTTGTAATGTCGGACTCGGCTACATCAGACTCGGTCAGCCAGCGAACACACTTAGCGGCGGAGAAGCCCAGAGAGTGAAGCTCGCTAGTGAGCTGGCAAAATCGTCCGCAGGAAACACTCTCTATCTATTAGACGAACCTACCACAGGACTTCATTTCAAAGACATCGACATTCTACTCACAGCCTTAAAGAATCTCCGAGACGCGGGGAACTCACTCATCATCGTAGAGCATAATCTAGACATCATCCGCCATGCCGACCACATCATCGATCTAGGACCTGGTGGAGGAAAACACGGTGGCAAGGTAGTTGCCGAAGGAACTCCTACTGAAGTAGCTAAAGTCAAAAAATCACTCACTGGAAAATGGCTGAAATAAAGTTGAGATATAGTGTCCACACATAGCACAATTTCAAATCTCCAATCTCAAATTTCAAATCATCTTCCTTTACATCACCACAATATAACGTAATCAAAAGACATGGCAGGATTTTTCAAGAAGCTCATCAACAAAGTAACCAATAAAGCAGAGATCGACTGGGACGAACTCGAAGCAGATCTCATCTCTGCAGATCTCGGCGCCCGGCTCTCTATGACCATCATTGATGAACTCCAAGCACTTGGTAGAAAGGTCAACTCTGACGACATCGTAGACACCGCCAAAAGACATATCGGAGAAATCCTCCCAGAAGACTTACCACCTATAGAACCGCGCACCGATGGTAAGCCGCACGTGCTCCTAATGGTCGGAGTGAACGGCACAGGCAAGACCACTTCCACCGCAAAGCTCGCCCTCCATCTCAAGAAACAAGGTCACACTGTCATGGTCGCAGCTGCCGATACATTCCGTGCAGCAGCAGTCGAGCAGCTAGAAGTCTGGGCTGAGCGTATTGACGTACCTATCATGACTGGAGCGAAAAATGCAGACCCATCATCCGTCTGCTACAAGGCACACGAAGTATGTATCTCTGAAGGCATAGACTTCCTCATCTGCGACACCGCCGGACGCCTCCACACTCGACATAATCTGATGGAAGAGCTTTCAAAAATAGAGCGTACCATCGCCAAACAAGACGAGACAGCACCCCATACAAAACTCATCGTAGTAGACGCCACCACAGGCTCAAACGCTCTCCAACAAACCCGTGAATTTAACAAAGCAATCGAACTCAGCGGACTAGTAGTTACTAAGCTAGATGGCTCAGGTAAAGGCGGCATCATCATCTCCATCTACCAAGACCTCAAGATCCCAGCAAGATTCATCGGACTCGGAGAAGAGCCTGAGATGTTTAAGATCTTTAATAAAGAAGAATTTACCAAGGAGATAATGTAACCTGTAACATATAGAATAAATAGCCTATCTATTATTCCCATAGCCTTTCACAGCTATAATATTAACGTAGAAAACCCCCATTCCTCTGACTACAACGATCTAAAGCGATAATTCTCATTATATAGTAAAACACTACTACTTTTTATTAGCTGATATAGGGTATTTGTATGTAGTAATACAACAAAAAAGCACTCGCTCAGGAAGACCAAGACGAGTGCTGAAGATAGTTTAACTGCTTTTTATAACCATTAGTTACCTCTTACGACGAACTAATACGCTCAGAGCACCAAGACCAAGGAGCAGACTAGATGTTGGCTCAGGCACAGATATTGGTGTGATAACAACTGATGAAAACTCATTTAATGAAGTGCGTTCATCAAAGGCAATATTCCTCATAACTCCAACATCATTAGTATATCCTAAAGAAGGCTGGGATAGCCCTCTAAAATCATCTACACCCCAACCCATATGAGCAGATACTGACGTACTACCTTCTGCCCAAGTTATATTATTGATAGAATCTGCTGATAAAAAACCCCAGTTATTAAAAGTGCCATCCCAGTTGCTTTGTATATCATAGCTAGCCTCTGAACCGGCAGCACCTGTTATGGAATTAAAAACCAGAGGTAGCACAGGATTCCAATACAGCGTACTTACTGATGATGTATCCCAACTATTAATCGTCAGAGTGTCAGTGCTAGCATCAACTACTCCAGTCCAGCGAAGTGTGTTAGAGCGACCATAGTCTACATTCCAAGTTTGAGCGTTAGCAATGCTTGAAAGAGAAAGAGCGGCTGTAAGTGTAATTAGTATTTTGTTCATTATATTGTTTGGGGTTAAATCATCTATAGTTATAAAACTTAACAGTCAACTCTAATTAACAATAAATATATAATATATTAAATAAAGATACACTAAAGCATGGAAAGTAATTAACTAAACTTCTTTAATCAGGCTAAACAGACCAACACCACCTAATACACTTATCAACAGCGCCTAACACCCCACAATAAACATACTTCGGAATTACTTTTGATAACCAAAAAAATCCCTTGTATATGCTTCTCTATTTGATATTCACCCTAGGAATGACCATTTACTATTCAGCAATACATGCTTAGATATAGACATCTATGGCTTTAGTCTAGCCAAAGTAAATAAGGATAAAAATAGAAACTACTTCTTATTGCGATAACCTTCCACCGCTATAATCTCCACGTAGAACGTGATCTGTTCCTTAGCCTCAGCCGCATCGATCAGCTTATAAACATCTTTAAGATGACAAAAGCTAGCCTCATCCTTGGTATCGCCAAACTTGCACGAAAAGTCCCAAAAATCCACACCCTCAGGCAGCTTCTTAGCACGTTCACGCTTAAGGTATTTATTAATCGTAGATTTAGTAGCCTCGATCTGGCGAGCTAGCTTTACCTTAGGTTTATCAAGTGTGAATATAGTTCTCATGAGTATAGTCTGCCTTTCTAGAGACAGGGCTATGGTCTAGTCAGATATCCCTAGAAAGTCAATCAACTCCCTACTTCTCTTTCTCTGGTATCACCCAGTCTCCGATATCTACTGCTTGTCCTATTTTGATCTGTATACCTTTCTTATCGAGATTCCCTCCATCTCTGTGGAATCTAACATCTACTCTACCAGGACGTATACCTTTCATGACGAAAGAACCATCCTTATCAGTCTTCGTCCAATCTCGCCCAGATTGCTCATCTACCTCTTGCTGGATTCCGATCGTTTGTCCAGCAAGAGGCTTATTATTTGAATCTATTACTCTCCCTATCAATGTCCCACCGGGCTTCAGCTCCAGTGTAAACTCCTTTACCATCCCCTTACGTATTGCAAACTGCTCAGACACAGCTGGAGCTACTATTCTTTCAGATATATTCTTGGATTCATAGGCTATCAATCGATAGCCAAAGTCTTTAGATGCTGGTGCATAACATGAGAACTCTCCATTTTTTTTACATCGGACACCTGCTATCATAGTAGAATAAGAACCACGGTTCTCTAATACGCCTACTGTGATTTGTGAATTATCCTTAATCAGCTCAGAACTTACTATCCCTTTTATCAAGACGCCTGAAGTCAATTCTACATCCAAAGTCTTGATACCTTGCTTCAGCTCTAGTTCATAAACTTCCCCATTGAACCCCAAAGGAAACGGTGACTTTTCTTCCTTAATATTGACCGCATTTGCTTTGATATACTTATTCTTCCCCATATCCTCAAATTTAAGCGCTTGGATATAAATCACTGTGTATTTACCAGGGAGTAATCCTTTAAAGGCTAGCTCACCATCTTCCACCTCTTTCTCTGGAGACAAATGAGTCAGGGAGCTTGGTCCCATGGATTTCTGGAGGTAGATCACTGCTCCAGCCACTAGCTCTGAAGTCTCTTTATCTCTCACCTTTACTATTAGGTTAGCAGAAGGTTTCAGAGTAGGTTCAAGCTCTAACTTCTTCCCCAGTTTGAGTTCGAATGATTCATCGATGATGAAATCTCCAGATGCACTTCCTACTAGCCTCCATTTACCAGGTTCTAGAACCGCAGAAAACTTGCCTTTCGCATCTGTTTTCACACCTATTCTCAGCGGCTTAAGATTACTCAAACTCTCGTCACAACCATAGGACATATAGCGTGGATCGTATACCTTTTGCTCAGTCACAAAGTGCAGCACTCTATCAGCAATAGACTTACCAGCTTTGTTTCTTAATACTCCCTCACAACTAGTTCGTGACTGCAAAGTCACCCTTACAGGTCCATCTAATAATACACTTCTAGGAATCCACCTAGTCGCATAGCCTTTCGTATCTATTCTGAGATAACGATCAAACAAAACAGGCTCAAACTCCCCTTTGGCATTACTAGATATTCTCGTCTCTTTGAAAACAAGTTCCTGACCCTGTATCAGCTGAGGGTTTTGATATTCTGTTGAAGAAAGCTTAGCTCCTTTGATGGGTTTTCCTCCTTCATCAACAACGGTAATTCTAGCCTTTTTATCTTTTTGCTTACGCTCCGTATCTAGGTTCTCAAGACGCGCAACTTTATTGGATATCCTCTCAGTAACCTTTAGCCTCATCACCTCAGATTCTGTGATTAAGCCTTCCGTAACAGCAAGATCTCCACTCTTTAATTTCACTGATATTCTTAAACGATTTTGTTCCCTTTTCCTGGCGAATGATAAGATATGTTTAGATATTGCTCTAGAGTTATTTATGTTTTTACTTGCATTATCTCTATAGCCATTTTGCGTCTTCCCGATGGTTTCAATCCCGATAAATCTCTCTACCTCTAATTCTTGCCCTTCCTCATCGAAAATAATAATTCCAACTTTATCAGTCAGCATCAGATCCAGAGTCTTTCCTCGATCTAGCTTAAACAGAGCTCTATAAAAGTCCTTATTAGGAAGGCTAACACAGTACTCTGCATCTTCTCGTAGATTGGGCAATGTCACTTCACCGCTATCGCTTGTCACTAAATCTCTAACAACCTTGACTACAAGCTCATTTTTAATCTCACCATAGTGTATTGTTTGATTCTTAAGAAGCTTACCGTCTGATTGCCTAAGTATTACCTTTTGCGAAATCTGTTTACTCAGACTGATTACGAAATCACCTCCGCCTGGTTTCCAAATAGTAGTTCCAGACAGCCCCTGCTTATCATCCTTCGCGTGCACTATATATTCTTTATCAGTAGGTATATTGTCGATATGGAAATGCCTCTTATTGCTGTCTATACGTCCTAGCTCACCTTTGAAACTTCTACTGTAGTTATCTCCTACGTAAACAATATCCTCGTAATCCAAGAGAAATTTAATCTCTCCATCAAAAGCTTCAGAACCAACAGGACTCATCACCACTCCCTCTATCCTCCCGACTGGCTTGGCTTCTAGAGTAAACGCCACTATCTGCTTACCCCTGACTTCATCTATAAAGACATCCTTTAAAAGATTGCTGCTTCTTTCAGGACTTACATAAAATCCCTTCGGAGGACTCATTCTGAAACGAGACTGCCCAGGTAGAACAGTAAAACTAGCTATGCCATTCACATCAGTAAACTGAATTTTTTGATCACCTGCATCGGAATACCTAACAGCGGCAAAAGCAAGTGGCTCCCCAGTAAGTGAGTTCTTCCCATTTACCACCACAGACTCACCTTTAGAGACCTTCAGATCTTCCAGTTCTTTAAATTCTGCTGGATTCAGCTTAAACTCCACCTTCTCTGCCAGCCAATCACCTGAATCTACCCGCATCGTATACTTACCCTCTCCGCCACCACCTCTGGAAGCGTTATGACCTTTGCCATATAAGTCTCGGATAGCATATTTACCATTAGCATCAGTCTTCACGTACCAAGCTATCCAAGAACCTTCAGACTTAATCCTCAGCAATTCATTAGCTAAGCCTTCGCCATTAGGTTTCACCACTCGTCCGCTCACACCAGCTGCTGGAAAACACTTGGTTTTCCAATCATTCTTCTGGTCGTATTTTCGAGTCTTCCAAGACCTGCCTACATCAGGGTGAGTCACTACAAAACAACATTTCAGAGGAGGTAAGCCTGCCAAAGTAACCTTACCATTCTCATCTGTAATCCCTGAGGAAAGACCTAGATCAGCACCCACTAGCAAGCTCTCAGATTCATCTCCACCCTCATCCACAAACCATCTTGCTAAATACACTTTAGCGCCTTTAAGCGGAATATCTTTCTCACCTTTTAAAATCACATTCAAGGTCTGGCTCACTGGGCGTAATAACATCACTACCTGCTCCTCAGGTTCAGGTCGTTCCTTCTCAAAGGTAGCCGGAGCAGTGAGATTTATAGAGCCTATCGCCCAGTCAGGATGACTAGCTATCACGGCATAATGGTCAGCCCACTTCTCCACCCCTAGGTCAGAATAGACACAGTCAGAATTAAATCTATATTCACCATTCTTTCCACTAATGACCTCTTCTATAACCCCTGTGTCTGGATGAAAATCTCCATTATAACCTATCTTGTTTTTTCCATAATAAAGCATCACCTTCGCCCCACTCACAGCATTCCCATCCACATCCACCACACGTCCAAATGGAGAAGCAGTGACCACTTTGTCCGGAACTCTATCCACCATTTCCTCATCATCCGCATCTGCTGTCATTGGCAAGAAACACACAAATCCTAGCACCACAAGCATCGCCAACTCAGTGAACGATGGCAACGACCTAAACTTTCTCTTACCTAACAGAATCTCAAATCTACGCTTCAGATTTGATCCCACAGCCATCACTGCTAGCCATTGACCTCGCGCTTTCTCCAGCGCATAGAGAGCCTCCGCATATTTCTTTGGATCCTGGGTCTGAGCCACCACAAATCCATCACAAACCTCTTCCCTCAGCTGTCGCACCATCTTACCAGACCACCATAAGATAGGATTAAAGAAGAACAAAACCTCGCTCAACCTCTGCAATATATTCCAGAAATAATCGTGTCTCCGTATATGTGCTAGCTCATGCAGCAGTATAGCCTCCACCTGATCTGGCGACATCCTAGCCATGAAACCACACGGGACAAATACAACTGGCTTCAACCACCCTACAACCATAGGACTCACTATAGCAGCAGACTCTCTGAGCCTCACAGATCCTTTCACATAGCGCTCACACAATGAGCTGAAAATTCCTTTCAGGTCTTCAGATGGTTCGTTGCCACTTTTACGTAGCTGAACTAATCCGTATGCTCCTAAGCTCCATTTTATCAATAAAAGAGCCACCCCTAGAAACCAAATCCATACGATAGTATTTGAATACTCCAGTATCGTACTCATTACTATTTCTCTTAAACTAGCTTCCTCTGGAGCTTTTAAATCTAATATAAACTCCTCTGTTAAATCGCCATTCGTTGCTACATTAGCTGCTAGCTCTGAATCTATAGCGGTTTCATTCGTTGGCTTAAATGTCGAACTGCTCTCAAACTGAGAAGCTTCATCATTGATTAATATTGTAGCCTGATTTCCAGTTGATTTAGGCGTCTCCGTGACCACCTCTTTAGCTATCACTGATTCCATTTCCATTTCATTTACACCTTGGAAACAAAACAAACAGATCGCCAGAATCGGTAAACATGATAGCTGACCTATAAGAACCATCCAATAACGAGCCACCATAGACTTCACGAAATACCCAAGCACCACAAACACAATCATCACCGCAGAGCTAATCACCGCTGTCAGAAGTAAAGCGCAAGCTACACGCTCGATCCACCCCATTTCAACACCAGTACTAAAATCCATTAACCAATTAAACATCCTTGCCTCCCTTCTCCTCAAGATCATCTAACAAGCTTCTAAGTTCCGCCAAATCATCTTTGCTCACAGGTCTAGTGCCCAGAGCCTTCATCGCTAGCTCCGCAGCACTGCCCTTACAAAGTTTATCCATCCAGTTCCCCAATAGGCTTCGCTCAACATCACTCTGCTTAGCAACCGCCCTATAAATGTGTGGTCGTTTCTCACTCAAGCGTTTGATCAGCCCCTTCTCTAACATGATCTGCATAAATTTCAGAATAGTCGTATAGCCAGATTTTTTCTCCAGAGACTCATGCACCTCCTTAACCTTCAAATCACCTTGTAGCCAAAGCAGCTTCAAAATCGACAACTCCGCATCCGTAGGATAAATACTATTCTTCTTTTTCATTACGAAACAATTCGTAACACGAAGACCTTCGTAGTCAATATTTAATTTTAAACACCAATAAAAAGTGCGACCCCAGAACAGGATCGCACTTTGAAAATTTTAAGTCTATGTGGTTAATTAAACCCTAAGCGCTCGTGATTAGCTCATGAGTAGGTGGGGCAAATGTCGTGAGGTTAATTCCCTTCACAGCTGCCTTGTATTCTTCCATCGTAGGGATTCTGCCTAGGATAGCAGAGAGAACTACTACAGGAGTTGACCCGAGAAGAGATTCCCCTTTCTTGCGGTCTGAGTCTGCTACTACTCTGCCTTGGAATAGACGAGTCGATGTAGCCATCACTGTATCACCTTTCTCAGCTTTCTCCTGGTTACCCATACAGAGGTTACAGCCAGGACGCTCTAGATACATCATATTCTCATACTCTGTTCTAGCGAAGTTCTTAGGAGCACTGTCGTCAAACACAAAGCCTGAATACTTTTCTAATATCTCCCAGTCACCTTCCGCCTTAAGTTCATCGATAATGTTATAGGTAGGCGCTGCCACTACGAGTGGAGCTTGGAACTCAACTTTACCTTGTTGCGCTTCTAGATTACGTAACATTTGAGATACGATTTTAAGATCACCTTTATGAACCATACAAGATCCGACAAACCCTAGATCAACATGCTTCTCACCACCATAGTAGGAAAGCTCTCTGATAGCATCGTGTGTGTAACGCTTAGAAACGTCATCATTGTGCACATCTGGGTCAGCGATCATTGGCTCGACGATCAAGTTTAGATCTACCACGAATTCTGCTGAATACTTAGCATTAGAATCTGGAGTAAGTGCTGGCTTCTCACCTGATCTGATTCCTGCGATCCTATTGTTCGCTTTATCTACAAGTCCCTGAAGCACTTTAAGGTCATTGTCCATGCCCTTGTCGATCATGATCTGGATTCTGCCTTTAGCGATCTCTAGTGACTCGATGAGTGTGTCGTCTTGTGAAATACAGATAGATGCTTTCGCCTTCATCTCTGCAGTCCAGTCTGTAAATGTGAACGCCTGATCAGAAGGAAGAGTTCCTAGGTGAACCTCGATGATTCTACCTTGGAAAACATTGTCGCCAAACTGGTCTAGCATCTGAGACTGTGTAGCATGAACTACATCACGGAAATCCATGTGATCCTTCATGTCACCTTTGAATGTTACCTTCACTGATTCTGGCATTGGCATACTAGCCTCACCAGTAGCGAGTGCGAGAGCCACTGTCCCAGAGTCAGCACCGAAGGCTACACCCTTAGACATACGAGTGTGCGAATCACCACCGATGATGACATCCCAGTCATCTACCGCTAGATCATTAAGCACCTTGTGAATCACGTCAGTCATCGCATGATATTTGCCTTTCGGGTCACGTGCTGTGATGAGACCGAACTTGTGCATGAAATTCATCAGCTTAGGGATATTTTCCTGTGCTTTCTTATCCCAGACTGATGCCGTGTGACAACCTGACTGGTATGCACCATCTACGATAGGTGAAATGATAGTGGCAGCCATAGCCTCTAATTCCTGAGAAGTCATGAGACCAGTCGTGTCCTGTGAGCCGACGATATTCACCTCTACTCTGACATCAGATCCAGCATGGAGAACCATACCATCTGGCACACCTACAGCATTTTTATTAAAGATTTTCTCCACCGCGGTGAGCCCCTGTCCCTCGTGAGAAACTAACTTCGAAGGAGCGTAAGCGGACTTAAGCTCTACGCCTAATGTCTTCGCTGCAAATGTCTGAAGCTTCTTTCCAAAGACGATAGCATAAGAGCCACCAGCCTTCATAAACTCGACCTTCTGAGGAGTAAGTGCGGAAGCTATGTCAGCTAACTCTTCGTCTCCATTATAAAGCTTTTTCTTTTTCGTGTTGATAGTCAGCACAGTGCCTGTGTCTACAGAGTAAACCTGCTCTAGGACTGGCTCATCTTCTTCATCGAGAACAGTATTGCCTTCAGCGTCTACCTTCTTGACCCAGTTCTTAAGGTCTAGACCTATACCACCAGTAACATCCACGGTAGTAAGGAAGATCGGTGAGATTCCGTTAGTTCCCGCTACTACAGGAGCAATATTCACAAATGGAACGTAAGCACTGCCTTGTCTACCAGCCCATAGAGCCACGTTATTGATACCTGACATTCTGGATGAACCGACACCCATGGTTCCCTTCTCAGCGATCAACATGACACGCTTATCTGGATGAGCTGACTGGAGCTCTGAAATTTCGTTTTGCGCTTCTTTCGTGATAAAGCACTGACCATGAAGTTCACGATCCGAGCGCGAGTGCGCCTCTCCTCCAGGAGAAAGTAAGTCTGTGGAAATGTCACCTTCACCAGCGATGTAGGTAACGAGCTTGATCTCCTCTGGCACCTCTGGAAGATCTGTGAAGAACTCCGCCTTAGCATAGCTTTCGAGAATATCCTTAGCGATTGCATTGCCAGCCTTGTATGCTTTTTCGAGCTGTTCCATGTCTGCCTCGTAGAGGAAAACCTGTGTTTTGAGAACATCAGAAGCTTGCTTAGCGATAGCCGCATCGACACCATCCTTTAGAGCTAGATCTAGAAGTATCTCCATAGACGCCCCACCCTTCATGTGTGAAAGTAGTTCAAACGCAAATGCCTGAGTAATTTCTTCAACCACAGATTCACCTAGAATGATCTCCTTCAAAAACTGAGCCTTTTCGCCAGCAGCACTCGTAGTCCCTGGTAGCACATTATAAATCAGGAAGTTTACCGCACCATCTCTGTGCTCATTACCTAGATCTTTGACTATCGCAATTACCTCGCTCGTAAGCTCAGCACCATCGATAGGCTTAGGATTTAATCCTTCTCCCTTACGATCTTCAATCTCCTGTAAATATTCTAAATATAATTTCATTTCTGGTGCAGATTCTGTATGGATAACCTGCTAATTCAAGGATAAATTGTGTATTATCGGATTACGAATTCGGATTATATACTAGTTTGATAAATGGTCTGCCTAGAAACTATATTAGAATTATACTCGTTGATGAATCACCATATATAAGTTAAGCATCTGCCATGACAATGCCTCCATTAACAATATTCCTAGATACCAATGTATTTATTTTTGGAAGTGATAAAGCTGATAACCCAAAAATAGCTGACTTCAATAAACCACCACTTAGCAGATTACGACAGCTTTTTGAAAATAAGGGTCTACGCCTTTTGATGCCTGAGATGTTTAGTATGGAGATGGACAGAAAAATAGATAAAGGAGCTAGACGAATCGTAGAAAAATTCAAAAACATTAATTCTGATTTCAAGGATACACCTAGTTACATACCCTCCCAATATCACAATTCTCAATTATCCAGCGTAAATTTTTCACAGATTTCTGAAAAAATGCATTCTGAGTGGAATCAATTTAAAAACGATTTCACTCTAGAAAATCTAGAACTCGTTGCTGACTTGAACAAAGTTATTCAACAATATATTAATATAGAACTTCCCTTCTCTAATAAGAAAGGTAAGCAAAAGGAGTTTCCTGATGCATTTATGGCAAATGTCATTGAGCATTATCAGTGCACAAATGGTGGAAATATTGCTATTATTTCTAGTGATGGGGATTTTAGAGATTATTTTAGAAGTAAAAAATACTTCAAAGTTTATACTACATTGAAGTCATACTTAGAAGCCTTCCAATTAGATGAATTAGCAAGTGATAAACTGGAACAAGATGTTAGTGATATTACGATTCCTACTACAACAGAGGATTTAGAAGAACTTAAGTCTGTTTTAAATAGAGAACAGCCTACATCAGCTGAAATTGAAAGGACTATTGAATTAATTTCCACCAGAGGTTCAAACTATAATTTTTTCTTCAGAAACGTAACTTCTGTTAACTGGCTGCCCCCTTTAATTAAAAATAACTTCTTTAAGAATCCACCTCTTAAGAAAGTAACTTCAGAAGGAACTCAAGTCTCCTTTTGGGAGCCTATAGGTTATTTAGAACGAATTTGTGATCAAATTGATGAACAAGCAGTAATAGATATAATTTTGAAATTAGGTGATGTAGATAACTATCGAATACTATCTGCCATTGTTGGAATTGTGTCTAAAGTAAATACTCCATATATAATTAATAAGCTTAAGGACTACTTACATGCTTACGTTATTGAAGCTCATCATCTAGGCAGAGAATTTGAATCCCTATTGAATTCAGAAGCTTTTTTACATACAGAGACTAGCGAAACTAGATACAGCTTAGTATCCTCAATCCTTAAATTTAAGGATGCAGACAAATCTTATGATCCCTACATTAGAGATTATGATTTTCGCGAAATCCTCACAAAGCATCTTCAACCAACTTTTAATGCTGAGCCTATGCGATATGCTAGATTACTCATCGAAGAGATATCAAAAATCATTAAGTATAAAAATAAAGATTCTGATTCTAATAATAAGTATGATGGTTCAAAGTTTTGGTGTCCTCATTTTGAGCATTATGACGAATATCAGGGAAATGCGAATATCGTTGCCGTTACTTTATCTAAACTTATTTCACATATACATGAAAATGACCCTTCCCATATTAAGGACTTACACCAAGTATTAGACAGTTACCCTTGGGAGTTTTTTGAAAGATTGTCAGACTATGCTTTAGCTAACAATTTGGATCAATCAATTATTGATTTAGTTAGATCACGTATACTTAATATAGATTTTACAGAAGACATTATCAGCAGTGAAACCTACTTGCTTATCAAAAACAGTATAGTTGAATTCTCTAATACATTATTGAAAGATGTTGATTTAGAAAGAATTTTAGAAGAGATCAATCAATCCCCTTCTGAAGAATCTTGTAAAGAATGGATGCAAGATAATTTCTCCGATGAATACTTCGCTGATTATAAGAGACGAGAGCATTTTAAAACATTCAGAGTATTTGAACCTGTTTTACATGGGAAATACAGAGATTACTATGAAAGTCTAATAAAGGAGTTTGGTAATCAGACCCCGAAAGATTACGGTGTGGGACATGAAGTGAAAACTGGATTTGTTTCATATGAGAGCCCTCAAAGTTTTGAAGAACTATCTAATTATACAGATAACCAACTTCTAGATTTTATCAATTCGTGGGATTCAACTGAAAAGACGTATGACGAAAATTTTGTAGAGATTACGATTGGAGCTTTAGCTAAAGAATTTGGAAACGTTGTTAAAAGCACCATCGTGCCAACTTCAAGAATAACATTTTGGTTAGACAACGTAGAACGCATAAGGAGACCAGTTTTTGTTCGAGCCCTGGTTAGTAATCTAAGCAAGTCAATAATAGATAAAACATTTAACAATTATGACTCTTATTTAAAGATTTTAAAATGGTGCACTGATAAACCAAATAGTAAAGTAGACATCGGCAATGAAGAATCTAGCGAGTCCCCCTCATGGAATACTACTCGACGAAGATGCCTAGATTCTATTGATCATTTAATCGAAAATAAATCACAAATATTACAGGTAAAACATAACGATGTTTATAACATTATTTATTCATTATTGGTGAGTCCAGATGATAGACTAGACAGTGATAGGAGAATATTTCTTAGTGGATATGATTATTTAACTGAGGCAATTAACAATACTCGTAGTCGAGCTCTAGAAACCCTAACAAAATTTACAAATTTTCTCAAAAATCAAATTACTATAGACGTCCAATATAATGACTACCTTGTTCAAGCTATTTCAGATAGATTAGAAAAACAAATAATCTCGAAAGCGGAGTATGCCATGTTTGGATACTTAACTAGCACACTAATAGATTTAGACTCTAAATTTTTCGAAGTAATACATAGCAAAATATATCCTAGTAATGAAGAATTCTGGTTTGTAACATTTGAAACTTTTCTGAGAACAAATAGAGCCTGGGACCTCACTTTTTCCATACTACAAGACGACTATCAAAAACTACTAGATTTTGATCTCGATAAGGAAGATGAAAGACATCAAAAAATATTAAATTATTTGGGTGATCATTTAATTGCACACTACCTTTGGGAAAATATTGATTACAATACTGAATCTGCATTAGATAAATATTTTGAAATTAGTAGTAAAGATAACCAATCACATGTCATCTTTAACATTGGAAGATCACTACAAAACTCCAAGGATTTACCAGTTAAAACTATTGAACGTGTAAAAGCATTTTGGAACTGGCGAGAAGAGAACAAGAATGTATCTGAGTTTATTTCTTTTGTATCATGGCTAAAATGCGAATGTTTTACTTTAGAATGGAGACTAACGAAATTAAAAAATGTCTTATCTAATGTTCCACTAAATGACATGCGAGTCTTTTCTATTACTGCATTCTTGAACGAGACAGTTAATGATTTTCTAACAATGACTCTTGAGTGTCTTGTTTTACTTACAGATACAGGAGAATATATATATTATGACGATGAGGAAATAAAAGCAATTTTACTTCTAGGGGATAGCAGTAAAAATAACGAAGATCGCCAGTTATCTATAGAAGCTCGTGACAATTTATTAAAAGCAGGACATTATAATTTTAAAGATTAACTTTTGAAATTTATTATCCTTCTAGAAAATAGCATTGTTCAGCCCGTCAGCTCCAACCTCCCCTTTTACGTCACTTTAACGTCACTTTAGTATCCAGCGTCATTACTAGGTCATTTATGTCCCCAACTCTGATTACAGGGTCATTTATCCCATCATTCTCACTGTTAACTTTGATTTAGGACGTCATTTACAACCTCATTTTACTGTATCAACCAGTTTACACCCTCATTTGTTCCCTTACTTATTCCCTCATCTCGGTTTATAGGGTCATTTATCGGGTCATTACTGTATCACAATGGTTTACTGTATCATTTGCTGTATCAATATTATCTTTTGTATCACTTATTTCTTTTGCAGCATCTATTGTATCACACTCAATTACAGCATCATTTTACAACGTCATTTCCTGCATCAATTCCGTTTAGTTCCTTACTAGGCTTAATCTCATCATTTAACCCATCATTTATCCCCTCACCGCCATTTAGGGTCATTACTTTATTGTATCACCTTTTATATCACTTTGATTTACAGGGTCATTACTAGGTCATCTGTTTCCCCTGCTCTGATTACAGGGTCATTTATCCCATCATTTCCACTGTTAATTTTTATTTAGGACGTCATTTACAACCTCATTTTACTGTATCAACCAATTTACACCCTCTTTTGTTCCCTCATTTACTCCCTCATTTTGATTTATTCCCTTACTTATTCCCTTACTTATTCCCTCATCATGGTTTATCGGGTCATCAGCTTATCGGGTCAATTAATGGGTCATTTATCGGGTCAATGAGTTTAGTCTGCTTTAAGTTTTCGGCAGTAGAATTTATGTAAGTACTTCCCAGTAACCATCTTTATCAGCACCGTGACGAACTATGTATTTATTAAGCTTAAGCCATTTTATATAACGTTTCACTGTTGAACCGCTTACTTGCAATTCAGAGGCTATTAAACTATACGATAAACTCCCATCTTTTCTTAACATCTGTAAAACCGCCTCATATGATGCTGGTATTTCTTTTGCATCATTTTTATTTACAGGGTCATTTACAGGGTCATTTTTATTTAGAGGGTCATTTAGAGGGTCATTTACAGGGTCATTTACCCCCTCATTTATCCCATCATTCGGATTTATCCTATCATTCTGCATGTCCACTAAATCTGGATCACGGAAAATGAGCCAGTCCATAGAATCGCCGGTTTCGTCTACTTTTGGGGTGGGTAGGTTGGCGTTGGTGCAGAGTTGTTTTACACGGGCGATGCCGCTGCCCCATTGTTCGATGTAGTTGAGTTCTTTGAAGACACGTGCGATGACGCGGTTGCGGATTTCTGAGCGTCCTTGCTGGATGTCTTCGGTCGTGAGTCCGTTTGGTAAGCCACCGGGTGAAACTACATTCAGGGCGTCATCGTAGATTCCTATTTTTATGTCTCTGCCGAAGTTTGTGTAGTCACGGTGGACGTAGGCATTGATAAGGACTTCACGGATGGCTGCAGTGGGGATTTCTGGAGTTTGGGTGCTTTGGAGTCCTAGGATTTCTACTTTGAGATTGAGATGATTTTTGATGAATGCCTCTGCGGACTCTAGTTGGCTGAAAAGATCGTTGGTGTATTCTTTTTTGTCTAGAAAAACGGTCATGGTGGTGCCTTTGAATAGTGCACACTTAGTCTCTACGTGCTCGTAGTGTCCGAGTAGAATGAGCAAGGCATGGCTGGGGAAAGTCTTGCCTCCCTCGGTGCCGATGAGTTTTAGATTACTGAGTTTTTCATGATCCAGAGTCTTGCCCATTTTCTCAAACCGCTGAGTAAGTGGGGTGAGATCTAGTGATTCGAAATCGATGCTAAGATTCAGTTGTTCGTCATAACTGAGGTTGAGCCGCTGGAGCTCCAGCGACTGAATATGTTCGGGCGATGCGGGACGATTGCTCGCTCCGATACGCACGTAGGTTCCAGCGTCACGACCTTTGCTTTTCAAATAATATGGCATGAGTGGACTACGGAATACTTCTATAACTAAAAGTTCGTAGCCATTTACATTTTCAATATACATCTCAGGCACTAAGCTGGGATGGCAAGAGCTGTGTATGATAGAGGTAATCTCGTCTTGTAGCTCAAAAATATCTTGTCCTCCAATGCCCACTAGGCTGAGGTCATCGTTAACTCCAATAACCAGCTTTCCCCCACTACCATTGGCGAAGGCGATGACGGTCTTAGCTATCTGTTCGCCTTTGGGCAACTGAGACTTGAGTTCCAGCACCTTACTCTCACCTCGCTGGATTTCTAGCCAGAGAAGGTTCTGAGTGTTAGGGGTATGTGGAAATTGTTGATCTGTCATCATTTACAATCCAAATTTTTACAGTCTAACAATATGCTGTCAAACTTAAACAAATCTTATACCATGCAGGATGATCAAGCTAGGGAGGGCAATTAAGAAAAAATAAAAAAGTTACCTCAGATTACGCTGATTTCACACAGATTTCTATGGGAAGCGTTCTTAAATTCATTAAAAGACACGGCCCAATGTTGGAAGTTACTAATGATAGTCAAAAATCTTCCAAGTAGATATTTTTGTGCTTCAAAAAACTAAGAAAAATCAGCGCTAATCAGCGGTTCTTATAAATTCTAGTCAAGAAATTCCCTAGCTTGTTTACCGTGTTCACCTGCCTGCTGCTACTCGTAGGTAAATATTCGATACCGCCGCAGCCGAACGGGGATTGCACCCGACAATCATGGAAAAGTATCTCTGTGTCTACTGAGTATTCAATCTGCTTTTTCTCTCAACCTTACTAATAGAGAAACTCGTATTTTAAGGCGGGCACCTCGCGGTCTACAGTGGATGGATGATTGAACGCTTTTGTGAGGATATAGACCTCGTTCTCAACCAGGAGCTTTTAGACTCTGGAGCTGTAGGAGAAGATACTTGGCAAAATCACTCATCTGCCCGCAGACAAAACAGCCTCAATCAAGAAGTAAACCTACCCCGCAGCAGATTACCTGGGTGATCACCCGTTATCCCACATTCAGGACATCTTATCAGCGGCTACTATTATGTAGGTGGAATCTAGAAAAATGTAGGTGGAATCTAGAAAATACTTCTTTTTAATGCTCTTTTCCTAACTTCTAATAAACTCTATCGCCTCTTCCAGATCAGCAGCTGTAATTCTATCAGACACAAATGCGCTACCTAGCTTATCAAGTAGAACAAATTTGATCGCTCCCTGTTCGAATTTTTTATCGGTAACAAGTTTTTCCATCACAGTCTCTGTCGTAATTTTATTAGGTAAAATAAGTGGCAGAGAAAATCCCCCTAACAGATCTAAAATTCTTTTTCCATCCTCTTCATTCAGACTACTATGCTTCTGTGAAAGATAAACTGCTGCTCTCATCCCTAGAGATATAGCTTCTCCGTGGAGTAACTCCCCATAAGGAACCGATGCTTCTATGCCGTGACCTATGGTGTGTCCGAAATTAAGTAATGCTCTAGTCCCTGAAGTTTCCTGCTCATCTTCCTCTACTACGCGAGCCTTGATGGCTACATTGCGAGCGATGAGTTCTGCTGGAGGTTTTTTATCTTGAGGGTCAAGCGCTTCTAACAGACCGACCATTTCAGCATCGCGGATCGCGGCATGCTTAAATACTTCAGCATACCCTTCACGGTATTCTCTGCCTGGTAATGTGCTCAACATAGCAGGATCTATAAGAACTAATTTAGGCTGGTGAAATGCTCCGACGAGATTCTTCCCTTCTGCGATATTAACCCCCGTTTTACCTCCCACTGAACTATCCACCTGGGCTACAATCGTAGTCGGCACCTGAATGAATGGAACTCCACGATAGAAAACCGATGCCACGAAGCCTGCTAAATCACCTACTACCCCACCGCCTAGAGCGATGACGAATGACTTTCTACCGTGACCAGCTTGAGTCATTTCTCTACATAGCCATTCCACATTTGTAACGGATTTGCTAGCCTCACCAGCAGACACTATATGAGCTGAAGCTTCGAAGCCAGCTGACACTAGCTGGTCTAGCACAGTCTGGAGATAGTGATCCGCTACATTTTGGTCTGTGATCACTGCACACTTGTTGCCGAGCCCTAGCTCTCCAATTTTATCGCTCAGTGAATCTAACAGACCGTATGCACAAAGCACTGAGTATGATCTATCACCCAAATTGACTGCTACATTTTCCATGTCTTTGAATTATGCAATCTAGAGATTGATGTAAACTCTTAATCTTCATCTCAAATTAAAATTGAACGATTCAGGTAAACAGTGGACAAAGAATAGACGTAGACGTAAACTTATATCTACATTTACTTTAACTAAGTTCAATCACATGGAAAAAATCCAAATCAAATGCTCATCTTGCGGACAGAAGTTCGCAGTCTCAGAATCTTATAAGAATAGAGTAGTCGAGTGCGGAGCATGTGATCATCGCTTTAAAGTCGAAGGCTCGGCTATTGTCCGCCAGAAAAAGAAATACTACCCTGGTGAGAGAACTAAGCTCAATAGTGACAGCTTTGCAAAAGTAGATTCAGATACCGTCCCACCACAAGCTGAAGCGAATAGTAACCTCGGATTCCAGCCTGCGTTACAACACAAAAACGTAGGTGCAGGCTATGCCCAGCCACCAAGTCCTAAACGCTCATTCGCTATCTTATTAGGAATCTTTCTCATCATTCTCTTCATCGTAATCTTTATTTTAGGGAGTCGTCCAGATGGCATTCTAAGAAACATGGATGGACAGAAGCGTATATTACTTGCTGCATTCATCGCTATCCTCGGTAGCGGTCTGATCATCGGTGGATTTAGGAGCAAAGTTAAAGGAATATTCTTAGCGCTTTTGCTGGGTGGCACGCTAGTGGCACTTCCCTTCCTTTTCCCAGTATTAATAACTCCTGAAGTAACTGAAGGATCACGACTCGGGTCAAATGATTCTAATGTCATCCAAGATGAAAAAATAAAAGCACAGGAAGAACAGAAAATTGATACTTATAAAAATAATATTGGCTATAGAAAAGTAACATCTAGACGTGCTGAAGCCACTAACCCAGATCACATAAAAGTCCTAGTAGTAAGAGATATAGGCTCACACACTGACACGATCTGTAATTATTTAGAAGAAGAGCTCAACCTAGATTTTTTACCCACCACCTACACCTCTGACCGTTCTCTTGATGGTCGTAGAATTACTCTGATCATCATGGAAGCTGACATATCTACGGCTGATCTTTACGAACTAACTAAGAAATTTGGAATACCAGCAGAGATGAACGCCATGCGAACTGAGCTAGACGTCATAGAGGTATTAGTAAAGGAAGATAAGCTTACTAATACGAGCACAGACATTCTACTCGATGAAAGTAACCCAAGTTTTTTCGACGCTAATTACGCCGAGCTCTACCATATCTCACGTGATCGTAGAATAGCCGCCATCCAGAGGCTAGAGAAAGTAAAATTATCGCTAGGTAGACGAGCAGACATTGCTGATCAGCTAAGTAAAATGATCAACATTAAAGATCAGGAGATCTCAAATGAGGCTATCAGAACTCTTAAGAAGTGGTCCGTTCCTGAATATAAATTGGATAATAAAGTTAAAGCATATGCTGATGCTTTAGCTGACAAAGGTAACCTAGAGTCTCCTGTCTTAGAATATTTAATAGATAAGAAAGTCCCTGGTATAAGTGGTATTCTGTCTAAACAATGGCTTAACTCGAATGGACACCTAATCTGGGATGATATTATCAGAAGAGCTGGAAAACAGGGAGAAGCTGCCATTATTAAAGCATTACCTAAGGCTAAATCAGCTCATCTTAAAGCAGCGTCATCAGTGCTCTTGAAGATCGGGACTAGGAAATCTCTACCTGCTCTATCCGCAGCTCTATCTCGCGCTGATAAAGAAGATGCAAAGTATTTGAAAGCTACTATTGACGAAATCAAATCTCGGCGATAGTCTGCGCACGCATCCAGAAAAAGATGATCTTCTACCAAGCTTTGATTAGCAAAGATCGCTTCTAAAAACTCTGGATCACTAATGCCATCGTGGCGGAATTGGTAGACGCCCCAGACTTAAAATCTGGTGTCCTTCGGGGCGTACCGGTTCGATCCCGGTCGATGGTATTTTTCTTTCTCTAGTTATGAGGCCTTTTGCAGGACACCAATTTCAAAATTGGCGAAAATTTAAGTAGCGATTTAATGGCTTGAAGAACAATGTTATACCTGCATAGGCGAGAGAGAAGCTCCGTCCCTATGTTATTAATCAATGGTTAAATCCGTTCGCTGAAGGGTATCCTCACTATTATAAAACTTAGTCTATCATTCACGCATGAACTTTCTCTAGATTTGTGAGCACTAGGGTTGGCATTCAGCCCACCCCTCATAGGAAGCTTTAGGCAGAGATACTTCGCTAAACTCTCTTCCCTGTACTGATGTGAGGTTCTCTTAAAGAGAATACATAAATTTGTTATTTAAGTACGTAAAGCTCATCCCTATTTGACTTCTTCCACTTAAAGAGGAAATAAATGATGATTATATTTAGTATATCAAACGGAATCCAATACTTGAATGGTATGAGCGTTGCTCCCCAAAAATAATTTTCTATTGGGTAAAACAAATTAATCCCCCCAGAAAGTGCATCAACTAATAGATGAAGTAAATAAGCTAAAGAACAATAGATCGCTATGTTTACTCCTATAAATTTCAACTTATGAAATTTAGAAGTTAGGTAAGATATAGTCATCAAAACTACACTAAAAAGAATCCAAAATGGTAACCCGTGCGACCAGCTCGTGAGGCGATCTATCAAGTAATAATGAGGATTGATAATATCAGCAAGTCCACCAGTAAGACCTATCCATATATAATCCCATTTACTCAGTTTACTCTCTTTCCCCACGAATATACGCACCAGAATGATAGGCGCAAGAACATGGGTTACAGTAGTCATATTATAGAAGTTAGTTACCTAACAATCTTCTCAAGGTTTCATCAGAAACTAAGCTCACTGCATGGATGTTTTCACCCACCATATTGTTGATAATTTTTCTAGCAGCTGTCTGATCCTGGAGGTTATCAAACTCCATTCCTACGAGTGCACGCCCAACGCGTTCACCAGAATAAGCGTAGTTGAAATAACAAAGACTACTTACCTCTTTCACATGCTCCATAAACTCTAAAAAGGCACCCGGACGCTCCGGAAATTCTACATTCACGAACAGCGGATGTTTCTGCGGATCAGTCTTATAGTTTATAATACGATAACCGACTATATCTTCCTTAGATACATCTGCTGCGGTAACATTATTCTGGGCTAGCATCTCATCTATTTTCTGGTAGTCTTCTTCACTACCTATCAGCCCCATTACTGGATATTGGACTTCACTTTCAGTCTTTCCATATTGTAAATCTACGATGCTTACAGCATCAGGAAGATCCTTTAAGATACTGACTAATGATCCTTTACCCTCAGGAATAGGCACACGTAAATACTTTCTATGTTTACTGCCTATACCTGCTCTACGAGAAATATTAGCTAGCTGTGCAAAGTCCATATTGGCTCCACAGATGATCGTCAGGACACGCTCTCCAGGCTTAATCTTACCAGCCTCAGCATCCTGCATGATAGCAGCTAGACCCATGGCTCCACTAGGCTCAGGGATCGCTCGGATCGTCTCCCATATTTTTCTAACAGCTTGGCAGACTTCATCGTTAGTGACTGTGATAATCTCATCTAAAAGATCCTTACAGTAACTGTAAGTGTTCTCACCTACTTTTCTAACAGCAGTGCCATCACAGAAGACATCGAGATACTCAAGCTCAGTCGGACCGCCGTTTTCGATAGCTGCTTTCATCGATGCCTGACCTACGCCTTCAACTCCTATGATCTTGCACTCTGGCCAGAACTTCTTAAGCCAGCAACCTACTGATGAAGCAAGTCCACCACCACCGATTGCTATGTAGACGCGATCAAATGGCTTATCTGCACTCATTACTATTTCATCAGCCAGAGTCCCCTGCCCACCCATAGTAGCTAGGTCATTATAAGGGTGTATGTAAACTGCTCCCTTAGAATCACAATATTCACGAGCCGAGATCCCAGCGTCGTCATAGCTATCACCTTCTAATCGGATAGTGACTGCATCGCCACCGTGTCTACGCACCTCACTCTGCTTCACCTCTGGTGTGGAAAGAGGCATGAAAATTTCTGCTTTGCAACCGAGAGATCTAGCAGCCAGAGCCACGCCTTGAGCGTGATTTCCAGCTGAAGCTGCTACGATACCTTTAGCACGTTGCTCTCCTGTTAGAGATGCCATTGCATTATAGGCACCTCTCCATTTATAAGCTTTGATCGGTCCTAAGTCCTCACGCTTAGCCCAGACTTCGAAGTCATACGCTGCGATAGGCAACTGCTCTAATGGTGTAGGGTCACCCACTGCATAGACACGTTGTCGTGCCATGAGTATTTCTTGGAATAGAGCGTCTGTAGTCATGCACTTACAATCAACAAAGCACTGCAATGGTCAAGATGCAAAGTTACCATTATACTACCTTCATAGCCTTAGTCATGGCATCCAGAGTATCATCTATATCTCCAGTACTATGTGCTAAACTTAGGAATCCAGCTTCATACGGACTAGGTGCTATGAATACTCCGTCTTCTAGTAGAGCCGCGAAGTAGCGCCTGAATGCTGCTGCATCTGCACCTGTTGCATCGTCGACATTGATAATCTTATTTTCAGTGAAGAAGAGACAGAACATGGACCCTAGACGATTGAATTGGAAATCTAGTCCCTTTTCTTTGAGAATCCCACGGATTCCTGCTTCGAGTCTGGCGCCTAGAACATCCAGTTCAGCCCAGCCATGCTTGCGGTCGAGTTCTTTTAGCTGAGCTAGCCCAGCTGCCAAAGCGAGAGGGTTTCCACTGAGAGTTCCCGCCTGATAGACTGGCCCGAGAGGAGCCAAGTGATCCATGATTTCAGCTTTACCCCCAAATGCTCCCACTGGAAGACCGCCACCGATCACTTTGCCGAGACAGGTCATATCTGGAATGACTCCAGTTATTTCTTGGACTCCTCCTTTAGCCACACGAAAGCCAGTCATGACTTCGTCGAAAATAAGGATAGTCCCATATTTAGCACAGATGTCTTTTAGAAACTGTAGATAACCTTCTTGAGGAATGATGAACCCAGCATTACCAGGGTATGGCTCTACGATGATAGCTGCGATCTGCTCGCCCATTTTCTCAAACACCTCAGCCACTGCCTCAGGTTTATTAAATGGCAGACAAATCGTTTCGCCTGCAAACGCCTTTGGCACACCTGCGCTATCTGGCTCACCATGTGTAAGAGCTCCCGAACCTGCAGCTACCAGAAGATGATCTACGTGACCATGATAGCATCCATTAAATTTGATAATCTTGTCTCGACCAGTATAGCCACGTGCTAAACGGATCGCTGACATAGTCGCTTCTGTGCCGCTACTCGTCATGCGGACTTTCTCCACACTTGGCACCCAGTCTACGATAGTTTGCGCCATCTCTATCTCCCATGGACATGGAGCACCGAACGAAACCCCACTTTTAGCGACCTCATGAATCGTCTGAGTCACTACCAATGGAGCGTGCCCCAGAATAGCTGGACCCCATGTTCCTACGTAATCAATGTAAGTCTTACCATCCACATCTGTGATACGAGATCCATGTGCGCTGCGCACGAAGAATGGGTCACCATCTACATTTTTAAAGGATCTAACTGGAGAGTTTACGCCTCCCGGAATGAGTGTTTTTGCCTTAGCAAATAATTTCTGTGAAGTAGGACCAACCATAATATTATGAATTTGAAATTGAAAATTTGAGATTAAACACTGCTAATCTCTGATTACAGTTATACCAATATTTCAATTAGGCAGAAACACAAGTAACAAAAAGCCCTCATTTCATAAGAAATGAGGGCTTTTAAAGAGAGTACTCCCAGCAGGATTCGAACCTGCGACCTACGGATTAGAAATCCGTTGCTCTATCCAGCTGAGCTATAGGAGCTTTTTACTCTTCGGTGGGCATGTGTTAAGTCCACAGAAGAAAAGATGCAACACTTTTTAACCACTTAGGGCTATTTTTTCGATTTGCAGAGGTCTCCTATTATTTTCACTACTAGTAGCAAATACTTCAGCACTTGATGCGGTTAACCTTTTGGCTTGGCTTACCTCATTATTAAAAATTTCTGTGACCCAGTAGCAGAAAATATTCTTGGACTTTCAGCTTAGAGCTACTCGGACCGACTACTTAAAAATGGAAAAGCCCTCGTAGCTATTCGCTACAAGGGCTTTATTGGCTCCGGCACAAGGATTCGAACCTTGGACCTAGTGATTAACAGTCACCCGCTCTACCGCTGAGCTATGCCGGAGTTGAAGATGTCGATCAGGGCTGTTTAGTGTGGAAACCCCTCACGACGAGCGGGAAAATGCACAGATCCGCACGGTTGTGCAAGCATAAAAGAGCATTTTTAATGATTTTTTTCTGGAGGCTCGTTGGAGAAGCTTAACCCTTCACCAGCACAGCAGCATTTGCAGCCGCATAGCGCTCTGCATGTGTGAGACTTATCTTGATATCGGTCACCTTTATCTTCTCTGCGAACACTTTGGCGCCACCATAGAGCTTTACCACTGGTTCACCAGAAGCTTGGCGTAAAATCTCCATATCTAACCATGATACATCCTTACCTATTCCTGTACCGAATGCTTTTGCTATCGCCTCCTTGGCAGCAAATCTAGCGGCATAGTGAATCGCATGGCGCTTCTGACTTTCACAATAGCTCCGTTCATCGTCTGTGAAAATTCGGCTCAAGAACTTCTCACCAAATTCATCAATAGATGAGCTGATACGCTCTACTTCCACCACATCGATCCCTATCCCAAAAAGCTGCATATTAAATAGGGTTGGGAGAATAAGCTTTCATGAGTTCCTTCATTTCTCTTACCGCCTGCGTCAATCCCACTCTCATAGCACGCGCTACGATGGTGTGACCTATATTGAATTCTGCTAAGTGTGGAACTGCATTTAAAAAGTGGATGTTTTCATAGTTAATACCATGACCTGCATTGACTTGTAGCTTAAAGTTGTGCCCTGCGATAGCAGATTGCTTTAATCTCGTGATTTCTAATTCACGAGCTTCATCAGTATGTGCATTTGCAAAGCAGCCTGTGTGGAGCTCCACCATTTCAGCTCCAATATTAGCACTGGCTTCTACCTGCTCTACATTGGGGTCGATAAACATGCTGATCTGGACTCCTGCTGCCTGCAGTGTTTTCACTGTAGGCTCTAGCGAGTCATATAACCCTGCTACATCTAGTCCACCCTCAGTAGTCACTTCCTCACGAGTCTCTGGCACTAGACATACGAAATCTGGTTTAAGCTTGAGAGCTATATCGATCATCTCTTGGGTATTTCCCATCTCGAAATTTAGTGGCAGATTAGTTGCTTGCTTCACACGATAGGCATCTACCTCCTGCATGTGTCGACGGTCGCCACGGACGTGGATCGTGATAGAGTCTGCACCTCCAGCTAGAGCATCTTCCGCTGCTTCCACTGGAGAAGGCTCTGCATTAGGAGAGTCAACCATGCCTGAGTATCTGGCCTGACGCAGCGTGGCTACGTGATCAATATTTACACCGAGTAATAGATTCATAACAGTGAGTATCAATGCCTCATCTCAGCGGAAATGTCAACCCGTGGCAATGTTCTGTCCCCTATTTAATCTCTTCCATTTTCTACATCTCACTTGCATAATTTCATTTCACCAGTTTAATATCATACTATGAATGAGTTTGAAGAAATAGTGCGCGAGACTCTCGCCAATCCTCAGAACCAAGGTGAGATGGAAGATGCTGATAGCGTCGGCACTGTAGGCTCTCCTGACTGCGGTGACATGCTCCGTATGTGGCTCAAATTTAAACAACAGGACGGTAAGAAAGTCATCGATAAAGCTTCATTCCAAAGTTTCGGATGCCAGACAGCCATCGCGGTAGCCTCTATGGCGACTGAAATGCTGAAAGGTAAAACTGCCGAAGAAGCAGAACAAATGGGAGCTGAAGAACTCTCCGGAGATCTCGGAGCACTACCACCTATGAAAATTCACTGTGGCCAACTAGTAGAAGGTGCTCTCAAGAATGCACTCGGTAATGAACCGGCGCAAACTCCAGCTGATGATACTGACACTAATACTCTCGCTCAATCCATGTCTCTGGCTCAGAGTAAACCAAAGCAATCTGGTAAGATCAAAATCATTAAACTAGACCAATAATCTAATCACTAGCTAGCCTTCCGACGACTTACTGGATGAAAAAAATCTATCTCAAGCTATTCCGCCGATCCTACAGGATGCTCCGTCATCCTAGTATTCGCAATGTGGGCTGGCTGAACGTGATCGTCAAAAAATTCTACGCTCGGCAGTATTGGAAGCCCTGTGTGCGTTCGATAGCAATAGGTCTATCCATAGGTCTATTCTGCGCCATGCTACCGATGCCTTTCCAGATGTTACTAGCAGCATTTTGCTGTTTCATAGGCAAGGGTAACATCCCTGTGGCAATCTCCTCATGCTGGATTAGTAATCCATTTACCCAGCTGCCTCTGATGTATCTGCAGGAGAAAATAGGTGCCTGGTTTCGTGCTCACATAGACTTAGGCATCCTTGAAAAAATAGACATCGAAGGGACTCTCCCGCTGGTAAACCAGACGGTAAACTTGGCTAATTTCACCATGGGAGTCTGTCTCACCGCGATCTTCATGGGAATCATCGCATACCCTATCGTCTACCTGATCTACGCTCTCACTCCCAAGCACCAAAGCTCTCCAGCTACAAAACCACCTATTTATCCAACAGATAAGATTTAAGCACAGCCCCTAGATCATTGCTTTAAAAGCATTTTTATAAAACCACACAAGCTACTAAAATTAATTAGTTATGACAGAACAACGACCACCCTCAAAAAAAAGCTCCACTAAGAAAATTATGATTATTACGATAGTAGCTGCTGCAGCCGCTGGAGGAACTTTTGCCTGGATGAATAGAGATACAGATCCTACCACCTTCAAAGGTGAACGATCTGGCTACGAAGAAACTAAGTAATCTAGATCTACATGATGAATCTAATCAAAGGGCTAGCAGCTATCATCGTATTAGCCGCTACTGTAATCACCTCGCTATGGGTGAAAGACACATTTTTCAATGAAGGTAAAACCAAGGTCGAAAGCATGGCGCCTACACTGGAGAAAATCCAGAATCTTGCTGAGCTAGTCACCAGTAAGGTCTACGTATCTGATGTCCTGGATGCCACCAATAAAGACTACGAAGGCAAATGGGTCATCAATGGCGACGCCCTCATCACCATAGATCTCAATAATGCAAAGCTAGAGAATGTTAACGAAGCGACAAAAACTGCCGTCATCATTCTCCCACTTCCGAAAGTCACCTCCCCGAGAGTAGACTACACCCGCACCAAGCCAGCCTATATCAAAGGAGTCCGCTTCGCTCTACTACGCAATCCTAAGAATAAAGAAACCATGCAGGAATACATGATGGCAGCAGCCCAGAAATCCATCGAAAAATCTGCTGGCAGAGACGAAATCATCGACAACTCTAAAAACCAAGCAGCACTCATCATCTCAAACCTCTACCTTAAAGTAGGCTGGGAGCTCACGATAAAGTGGCAGGGTGAAGAAATGAAGCTACCTTAGCATCGCCAGTTTTAAGCCAACTTGTAATACCACTTGTAACAGGCAGCAGCTCTACGAGCGGTATCATGTAGAGTAAAGCACTCTTCATTTTTACTACTGCCACAGGCAATGCCCCACATAGGGTCAGCCTCACAGATCCACTCCACTTTAACCAAAAAACACCGCCTGAAATAACAGACGATGCTTAGAAATTCTGGTATAGATTAACTACCTATCTGTCACCAATCGCTGGAACTGGAGACGTCGTCGCAGGTCCTACATACTTAGTGAGTGGTCTGTAGAGACGGTTATCCTGGAGCTGCTCTAGCACTTGCGCTGTCCAGCCTGACATTCTCGCGATTGCGAAAATTGGCGTGAAGAGATCTGTTGGAATATCCAGTGAGTAGTAAACTGTCGCTGAGTAGAAATCTACGTTTGCATTCAGTCCCTTACGCTCACGCATCATAGTAGCGATACGCTCAGACATATTTATCCACTTAGACTCACCGAGTTCCTCAGTCAGCTTAATCGCCATTTTTTGAAGATGTGGAGCACGTGGGTCGAGCACCTTATAGACGCGGTGACCGATACCCATGATCTTCTTCTTGTTCACAAGACAATCTTCTACGAATGCATCCACCTTATCTTCACTACCTATTTCCTTGAGCATTTTAATCACACCTTCATTCGCACCACCGTGAAGCGGTCCCTTGAGAGTGCCGATCGCTGAAGTCATCGCTGAGTAGAGATCTGAGAGTGTGCCAGTAGTAACACGAGCTGAAAAAGTAGAAGCATTCATGCCGTGGTCAGCATGGATGATGTAAGCTACATCGAGAGTCTTCACTGCTGCCGCACACGGCTCTTCACCAGTCAAGAGATAGAGGAAGTGCGCTGCCTCAGAAAGATCTGTTCTTACTGGGAGAAGCTCTAGACCCTGACGTGCTCTGTGGTAGTAAGCTACGATCACTGGAGTTTGTGCTACGATAGAAAGCGCTACTTCACGGTTCACCTCATGATTAGGCTCACCCACTGCTGCTCTTTTATCGAAAATACCGAGCATAGACACTCCTGTTCGGAGGACATCCATAGGCACTGCGTCTTTAGGAAGCGCCTTGATGAAATCTACAACCTGTGTAGGTAGCTCACGGTTATTGCGGAGTGATGACTCTAGACCAGCTAGCTCATCAGCATTCGGTAATCTACCATTATGAAGTAGGTAAGTCACTTCCTCAAAAGTGCAGCTCTCCACCAAATCGTCTATATCATATCCCAGATACGATAGTGTTCCTTCCTTACCCTCTACTTTAGAGAGAGCTGATTCGTTTGCTATAACGCCTTCAAGGCCTTTTGCGTAGTCACTCATGATTTTTGTATTTTCTGAAATTTCTTTCTTTATGTATGCTGGATACAAAGAACTGCAATGAGAAAAGCGAGGAATGATAAAATATGCAAGCCAATACCACCAATACGCAATATTCAGTTGGCATCCTGAAATCATCCATTATAAAACGATCTGTGAGTATAGTCATTGCCATAGAAACAAGCGTCCCAGAAGCATCCATCACCCTCAGTATCGGTGGAGAAATAATTGCTACAGAGGAGTTTGAAAGTCATCGTCAGCAAAACAAACTGCTATTCCCTTCGCTCGACGCCGTATTAGCTCACCTTCGCGAGAAAGATCTAGCGCCCACCCAGATCATCGTAGGCACAGGACCTGGTAGCTACAGTGGCTCACGTATCTCCATCGCCGCTGCGCAGGGACTAGCCATCGCCTACGGATGCCCAGTCGCAAGCTTAGGCTCATTCCAAGCCACGGCTACATTTCAGCAGAGCGAAAATGGATACATCTTAGCCATAGGAGACGCCAGACGTGAATCCTACTTCATCGCAGACATAAAGGCAGGCTCAGCAGTATTCAGTCCCCAGCTCATGGACTGCGACACCTTCCTGCAGAGACTTTCAGAAATAGACCCCGCTATCCCTAGAGTCAGCTTCGAGCACGAACTGCCGACAAATAACTTCCTCCGAGATCTCCCCCACGCGACTGGACTCATCAGCGCATGGGAGCAGCTTTCACAAGCTGAGCAAGACCGCCTCAACACCACCCCACCCCAGCCGCTCTACCTACGAGCACCCTTCATTTCCAAGGCGAAACCTGGACACCCTCTACTCCGTAAATCTAAAAAATAGACCATTACCTTATGGCCGATCTCAAAACAGAAATTAACGCGGAGCAGGCTACACCTACCTTTCTAGATATTACTGTAGCCGTCCCATTATTAGCTAATAATGGTGGATGGAAGGCAAAAGTCGTCTACCTGCTAGAGACCATCCTAGGATTTAGAAAAATCCGTAAACTCTTTCTCACCGCCGCTGCATCATCTGGGGAAAATAATACCGCAGGGAAAATCCACTGCACTAACCGAGTCCTACAGATGCTAGACATCACCGTGGATGCCAAAGGCGTAGCAGAAGCCATTCCCCCTTCAGATCAGGGAGGCGCCATCGTCATTGCTAACCATCCCTTCGGAGGAGCAGACGCCATCAACATGTGTTCCATCATTTGTGAAAACCGCCGAGCGACAGGTAAGGGAGATGGAAAAATCCTAGCCAACTCGATAGTCTACCAAGCCCCCAAATTCAGCGACTTCCTACTCCCTCTAAAAATCCTCAAAGAAAAAAACGCCAAGCGCCACAACCTAAAGACCCTCAAATCCGCAGCCGACCTAGTCAAAAAAGGCGGACTCTTGGGCGTCTTCCCAGCCGGAGCAGTCTCACGAAATCGCCCCGACTCAGGACTAGGCTACACCTTCACCGATCCCCCCTGGTCCGAGCACATCGCCCGCATTGCACTGAAGACCCAGGCACCCATCATCCCTATCCGCTACTTCGGCAAGACCCCACGCTGGTTTAACATCCTAGGACACATCTACCCCCTCATCCGAGCCGCCCTCATCCCCCGCATCCTCCTCACCATGCAAGGCCAGACCATCCACTGCCGAGCCGGCAAACCCATCACCTACGAGGAACTCAGCCAAGCTGAAAACCCTACGGAATACATTAGGCAGGCTGTTTACGCGATAGAGCTATAGTGAACAACAGGTAATTCTAAGTGTAGCAAGTAGCAACTCTTCGAGCTGGGGTAGCATGTAGCGTAAAGAATCCGTGATCCTTTTCCATCGGAAAAGATCGCTACCCGCTACCCACCTTTGCTACGCCGAAGGCAATGCTACACATAAAGCAACCATTACACATCTCCACACCATAAACGATTGACCCTTCCCATAAGCCAGAGTAAGTAATACCAATGAGCATCCAAGACACACTGACTGCCGACATGAAGACCGCGATGAAAGCCAAGGACAAAGTCTCCCTAGGCACCATCCGTACACTGAAATCCGCCATCAAGAACTCCGCCATCGAAAAAGGCGGAGCCGACGCTGTCCTAGACGATGCAGAAGTCATGGCAGTCATCCGCAAGCAGATCAAGCAACGCCAAGACTCACTAGCTCAATACACAGAACACGGCCGCCCTGAGCTAGCCGAGGTAGAGCAGAACGAGATCAACGTCCTAGAAAACTACCTCCCTACCCCACTCACCGCAGACGAAGTCGCAGCCCTAGTAGCCGAAGCCATCGCCGAGACAGGCGCCACCTCCAAGGCAGACATGGGCAAAGTAATGGGCCTAGCCCAAAAGAAAGCCGACGGCAAAACAGACGGCAAAACCATCAGCCAAGCAGTGATGAAAGCACTTTCGTAACGGAATTAATGATTTGTAATTGGTGCTTAGAGAGTTTATACTAGGGACTTTTTATACAGAATTTTCAGAATGGACAAAATTCCTTGGGCTATTAGTTCATGAAACAATGTTCTATAATATCAAAGATTGGGCTTCAGCCTTAATAGATTCATTGCATTCTCAATAATTCTGTGAAATTTTGTTAATTCTGTCTAGCGCCGCAGGCTGAACTCTCCCTAATCTAGATTCCCTGACCCAAGCCTTTCTACTTTCTCCTTTAAACTTTCTCCTTCCTACAGTATCTTAAGAATGTGAGCGTAGTAAAAAAAGATAGATCTCATTGGATAGTTAAGAAATGCTCATCCTTTGAAGAAATGCGAATTCATCGGATTCAGCAATGGCAAGAGCGCCCGTTTATCGAGCGCCTAGACGCGGCTTGGGAAATCATCGAGGACGCATGGAAACTCAAACAAAAGGACCCCAATGAACTCAGACTTCAAAGATCTCTTACAACTGTTGTCAGACGAAGAGGTTGAATACCTAGTTGTCGGTGGCTACGCTGTCATCTACCATGCCCAGCCTCGATCCACGAAAGACCTCGATATCTGGCTAAAACCTTCACTAGAAAACGCTAAAAAAATAGGTAGCGTTTTCAACAAATTTGGCATCCCTCTAATCGATGTCACACTAAATGACTTTGCCAATGAAGGGCTTCAATACGCAATAGGAATGCCCCCTAGCATGATTGACTTCCTCACCTCTATACCAGGTCTAGAATTTGAACAATGCTGGGAAAACCGTATCCAAACATCTAGCGAGGAAATTGACATCATATTCCTAGGCAAACAAGACCTCATCACCGCAAAGAAAACTGCCGGTCGCCCCCAAGACCTAGCCGACATCGACGAGTTAGAACGCACCCTGTAGCCGACATGAGCAAAGTAATGAGCCTAGCCCAAAAGAAAGCCGACGGCAAAACCATCAGCCAAGCAGTGATGAAAGCTCTTTCCTAGCGGAATTAGTGATTGGTATTTGGTGCTTAGAGAGTTTACACTAGAGACTTTTTATACAGAATTGTCAGAATTTTTCAGAATGGACAGAATTCCTTGGGCTATTAGTTCATGAAACAATGTTCTATAATAACAAAGATTGGGCTTCAGCCTTAATAGCTTCATTGCATTCTCAATAATTCTGCGAAATTTTGTTAATTCTGTCTAGCGCCGCAGGCTGAACTCTCCCTAATCTCGATTCTCTGACCCAAGCCTTTCTACTTTCTACTTTCACCTGCCTGATCTAATCGCAAAGAATCAAGAAATCTGTGAAAATCCGCGTAAATCTGAGGTTAAAAAATAGTTATCTACAGCAGTTAAACTCGACTCATCCATTCAAAACTGAAAAGCTCGTTGCATGGAGCCACCGCCATTCACCATCACACCTACCATCCTAGACCTAGTCGCTCAGATTGCGGAGAAGGTCGGTAGTCTTGGACTTGGTGATGAAGCCTCATCCACTCCTAAGTTGCGACGTGAAAACCGTATCAAAAGCATTCATGCATCGCTAGCCATTGAAAACAACACGCTTAGCCTAGAGCAAGTCACAGCCCTACTCGATGGCAAGCATGTGCTCGGTCCTGCAAAGGAAATTCAAGAAGTGAGAAATGCCTTCAATGCCTACGATCAACTCACTGAGTGGAAACCCCATCAGCTGAAACACCTACTCAAAGCGCATCGCTTGATGATGGACAAGCTCGTTGATCATCCAGGCACATTCAGATCAGGCGGCGTCGGAATAGCCAAGGGGGATAAAGTAGTTCACGTAGCTCCGCCTGCCACCATGGTAAAAGGCTTGGTGAATGACTTATTAACGTGGCTCAAGACCACCGATGTTCATCCACTAATCGCTAGCTGTGTGTTTCATTACGAGTTTGAATTCATCCATCCCTTTGCCGATGGAAATGGCAGGATAGGAAGACTCTGGCAGACACTCATCCTCAGCACCTGGAAAGCTCCCCTCGCTTACCTCCCTATCGAAGACTTGATCCGTAAAAACCAACAGGAATACTACGATGTTCTAGCAATCTGTGATCAAACTGCAGACTCCTCAGCATTCATTGAATTCATCCTCAAACTCCTACTCCAAGCACTCAATCAAACCCACACCACCGACCAAGTCAGCGACCAAGTAAGCGACCAAGTCAAATCTCTCCTAAACGTCCTCAAAAACGGTTCACTCAGCGCAACTGACTGCATGCAAAAGCTAAACCTCAGCCACCGCCCCACCTTCCGTAAAAACTACCTCAACCCAGCACTCACCACCCACCTCATCGAGCGCACCATCCCAGACAAACCGAATAGTAGGCTGCAGAAGTATCGGTTAAAATGAAATAGCTGTAACCGAAGTTGCCAGTTGCCAGTTACCAGTTGCAGCCCAAGACTTTCTACTTTCTACTTCATCTAGCCCTGAAAGGGTAAAATATATCTAGCCCATGCTCAGCAAAGCGCTGCCATGGGTTTTCGTTTCTATAAAGACAGGGCTGAATATGTGTTACAACGTTACGGATTAAAAACACAAGCAAGCTCGAGCTAACATTTCCAGTAATCTAGAAAATGTTCCATTTCTGCGCTACTTTCGAAACGAATTTCTGATTCTTCATCTTTAGCAAAACTTCCAATCAAAGATTCTAAGCTAGGATAGAAAAAATAGGCTCCATGACGTGATTCGAAAACATAAACTATACTGTCTAAATTTGAATGGCGAATTCTAAAAGTCTCTATTCTTTGTTCATACCTAAATATTGTGCTGACCTCTATAAAATCAACGTCGTTTTTTTCATTCTGGCTTTGTATATTTTCGATTCTTGAAAGGATATCCTGATAGCATTCCAGCACATACTCTGCATCCGTTTCATTTTCATAATCAATTAGCTCAATTAAAGATACCTCTCCCTCTTCATTCTGTGAGATTGCCTTTTGATATTCAACAATCCCCCCTTTCACTAGGTTACACAGAAGTTCGATATCATTCAACTTAAGCTCCAAATTAACTTTCTTAGCTTTTCTAGTATTATTTATCACATCTTTATTCTTTCTATGGTATTTTATTAATGTTTCATTTTGTTCTATTTTAGAACAATCTTCAAGGATTAATATGTTCTATTTTAGAACATGGACTTAGTCATCAACTTATGTGGAGAACAAATTGCGAAATTACGTAGTTCTCATACCCCTTCTCTCACACAAGAAGAATTAGCAGCTAAACTACAAAGAGCAGGACTAGATCTTGATAGAGCAGCTATTGCAAAAATTGAGACTAAAAAACGACGAATCTATGACTACGAAGTAATCATCTTTGCTAAGGTCTTAAATGTTTCACCTTTAACTCTATTAGGGTATGAATAAGAGATACTATTATTCGTGCTCAGCGTTAGCTCTACAGGAAATAGAAGATGAGAATATACTTGGTTATCTAGCAGCAAACAATGATTTTGAACTCACGCTAGAAGCAAGAAACTCGTGGAGAGATCAGATCCCTATTCTGAGAGATAACTTATCCAATCTTACTGAAGGTCAGCTATATTTTGAATATACTATTCCTAGAATGGGCAAGAGATGTGATGTTATCTTACTATACAAAGATACTGTTTTCGTCATTGAATTCAAAGTTGGAGCACAAAAATATCTAAAATCAGATGAAAGACAGACTGTTGATTATGCTCTCGATTTAAAGAATTTTCACAAGCAAAGTCATTCTCTAAAAATTGTTCCAATTCTTATTGCTACTGAGGCCAGTGACATTCGTAATACTATTGCCTTCGAAAAGGACAATATTACTAACTGCCAATTTTCATCAGGTCAAAATCTTATGGGAATAATAGAATCTTTCGAATATGATGACTGTAAAATAAAATACGAAAAATGGTCTAATTCTTCCTATCAACCCACTCCCACAATCGTTGAAGCGGCTAGAGCGTTGTATAGAGATCATAGTGTAGAATCAATATCACGAAATGATGCTTCGGCCAAAAATTTAACTGATACATGTAGTTGTGTAGAGTCGATTATAGCCAACTCTAAAAAAAATCATCGAAAGTCAATATGCTTTATTACAGGTGTTCCTGGAGCTGGCAAAACACTAGCAGGTTTAAATATAGCCACTTCCATAATGGAGGCTGAGAATAAAGAATACTCTACATTTCTATCAGGTAATGGGCCGCTAGTAACTGTTCTTCAAAGAGCTCTAGCTGTTGACAAAAAGACTCGCGAAGGAGTCTCCCTTGAGCAAGCTAAGAGAGAAACAAAAGCATTTATTCAAAACATCCACCACTTCAGAGACGACTACATAACGGATCTAAAAGCACCTAGTGATCAAGTTGTCATCTTTGACGAAGCTCAAAGGGCATGGACTAAAGAAAAAGCCTCCAAATTTATGAAGAATAAAAAGAGCGTGGATGACTTTGATAAATCAGAACCTCAGTTCTTAATTGAGGTAATGGATCGACATCAAGACTGGTGTGTAATTATCGCTTTGATAGGAGGAGGCCAAGAGATCAATGATGGAGAAGCGGGACTACCTGAGTGGTTTAAAGCCATTAATAGTAGCCCTAGTAATTGGGATACATATTATTCACCTCAAATAAACAAAACAGAGTATCTACTAAGTAGTAATCTAGAACAAATCCTGCCGAGTAATGCCATTTCCAAAAGCGATCTTCACCTTTCTGTATCTTTAAGATCTTTTAGAGCTGAAAATGTATCTAATTTTATTAATGCTATCATTGCTAATAAACCTGAAGATGCCTCTCACTTAGCAGATGACGTTTTAAAAACCTATCCTGCATACGTTACACGTTGCCTAGAAAAAGCTAAACAATGGATACGTAAAGAGAAACGAGGTAACGAAAGATATGGTATTACAGCTAGCTCGAATGCAAAAAGACTCGCTCCTCATGGAATTCAAATGAAGATTCAGATAGACCCCGAGCATTGGTTTCTCTCCCATTCTGAAGATATCAGGTCTTCTAATTTCATGGAACTCTCAGCCAGTCAATTTGATATTCAAGGTCTCGAATTAGATTGGGCTATTGTAGGCTGGGATGCGGATCTACGAAGAGAAAACGGTGATTGGAAACACTATTCGTTTAGTGGGTCAAATTGGAGAAATATTAACAAAGAAATAGATCAACTGTATTTGAGAAATGCTTATAGAGTAATCCTCAGCCGCGCTAGACAAGGTATGGTTATTTTCTTACCTAAAGGAGACGAGATTGATACTACCAGAAAACCGTCTTTCTATGAACCTATCTATGAATACTTAAAGTCATGCGGTTTAAAGGACCTGCCCACACTGTAAAAAAATCGCTGAAGCTTATCCCCTACAAGTTCTCAGGCGCACTTAGCAACTCGGCTACTCGCTTCAGCAATCTGCCTGCGTCGCCTCCATCGATGACTCGGTGGTCGAAGGTTAGGTTTAGTTCGGCTTCGGTTACGGGGATGAAGGCGTTGACTTGATCGCTCCAGACGGGGCGTTTTACGCCGGCACTGATGCCTAGGATTAGGGTTTCGTTCGGGAGTGGGATTGGGGTGCCCCAGGTGAGACCGAAGGTTCCGAAG
>CALAJT010000020.1 GCA_937923145.1 uncultured Rubritalea sp.
AGTGAAACGCTTTTGCGCCGATGGTAGTTGGACGATAGGTCCTGTGAGAGTAGGTCGTCGCCAGTTCTTTATGCCCTTACTTAGTTAATAGCTAAGTAAGGGCTTTTTTATGCCTAGATAGCACGGTGAAAGCTAATTATCTGAGAATATTAATCAATAGTCCAGCACGATGGGATAGGTCTTATGAGCCCTATATGACCTATGGAAGTTGGCTAGTTTATAGAAATAACAGAGGAGCTATCACTTTTTTTCACCCCAAAGTATTTTGTTGTCTTCGATGTGCTTTTTAGTTCCTTCATAACGATTAGGTGATGTTTGGGTCCAGGCTTTGGCTCTGATTAATTGAAGTTTAGTGCCTTGGAGTTTAATAGTGTATTGATACCGCTGACCGCATCGTCTAGATAACCTTCTTCTGTAAAGGTATATGTAGCGCCTTCTAGATGCTCTTCACCGATGCCTTTAATTTTTATTGTCATTGATGAGCTGTATTCTTCTGGCTCAGCTAAGATGACTTGAAGCTTGTGGAGGTGGGCGCGTAGGTTATCTAGTTTGTTTGCCTTATTATATTTATCGAGTCTTAGCTTGGATTGATGAAATTTTTGATTCAGCTACTTACATTTCGATATAGCCGTTCTTTTTAAGAGAAGATTCAAACTTGTCTTTGGTAGCTTGTTTTTGTTCCGTAGCTTCATCGGCTAAAGCGAGTGTGTTGACTGCTAGTAATGATGCTATTATTAGTGATGAATATTTCATAGATAGTTGAGGTTAGTCAAAGCTTGAGAATAATCAAAGTGTAAAGAGGTTGAAACTATATTTGATAAAATTTAGTGATAATTAGAGCTTGGAAACCTCTGCCAGGTTATGGGAAAATCCTTGACTAAGTGGGATGGGGTGGGTTGACTCCGCTTGAACTAATTTACTAACTATTTTGAACGCATATCAGATTTATCAAGAGGCAGATCCAGCCCTTATCACCGACCTTTTCACATGGCTCAGAAATGAGGAGAAGGACCTTTATCGTAATACTGTAGCTTCGCTCGCTCAGGATCGTAAGTTGCGTCCTGTGTTTGTGCAGAAGAAGTCGCTTCCAGATCAGTTTGCTTGGATTCATAAGACGCTGAAGTTGAAGTCTACAGATATGATGGGTGAGCACCTTTTTCAGCTTTGGTTCATGAAGGGACAGGAAGAGCTTCTTGTTACTTTCTGTGATGCTATGGGTATCGAGCATGATGGCAAAGGCTCTGTAGAGGGTGAACTCCCTGATGAACTTGATGCAGAGAAGTTGAAGGGTGCTGTTGATGTTTTGTTAGAGAATTTTGACTCTAAATTAGTGACTGCTTATCTTGAGGTGTTCAACATGCAGACCACTGATGGTTGGGCTTCGGTTACAGCTCTTCTTGGGTCTGATGACCGCCTGAAGTTGATCTAATTTTCCTACTGATAATATGAGCACTATTGATTTCGGAGAGAGAGGTTCGCATAAAGATGTGGCGGAACTACCTGTTTTTGCACCTAAGTTTGATAAGGATGGTTTAATTCCTGCCTTGGCTATTGATGTAGTGACTAAGGAGCCACTGATGCTGGCTTACATGAATGAAGAGTCGCTTAAGATGACGATTAAACTTGGTGAGGCTGTTTATTATTCACGCTCTCGTAAGGAGATCTGGCATAAGGGCGCTACTTCTGGTCATACACAGAAGGTGAAGCAGATTAAGACAGATTGCGATCAAGATGCGCTGATGGTGTATGTGGATCAGCATGGTTCTGGTGCTTGTCATACGGGGAGAAATAGTTGCTTTTATCGTGAGGTGGTACTTGAGGGTGATGAGTCACCTACTGCGTTGCGATTCACTGAGGAGCTTACGTTCGATCCGGATTCAGTTTACAAAAAATAATTTATTTAAATAGAGATGTCTGTAGAAATTCAGAAGATTCAAGATGAGGCTGTGGCAGGTATTTCTACCGCTACTGATGAGCGTGCGCTTGAGGATGCCAGAGTGGCATACCTTGGGAAAAAAGGAACGATGGCTGCTGCTTCAGCTGGTATGCGTGATGTGCCGAATGAGGAGAAGCCTGCTTTTGGGGCGGCTCTGAATGCAGCTCGCAAGGCTATTGGTGATGCACTTGAGTCTAAGACTGCTGAGCTACAAGATCTTGCGGATAAGAAATCCGTAGAGGGAATCGATGTGACTTTGCCTGCTCGTGAGTTGGCTCAGGGTGGGTTACATCCGTTGACGATTATTAAGGATCGTGCGATTCAGATTTTACGCAGGATGGGATTTGCTTTGGCAGATGGTCCTGAGATCGAGACGGAGTTTCATTGCTTTGATGCGCTGAATACGCCGGATGATCATCCAGCGAGAAATGAGAAGGATACATTCTATTTCGATGGTGGTAAACTTTTAAGGACGCATACTTCTTCTGTGCAGGTGCGGACTATGGAGCAGACTACTCCTCCTGTTAGAATCATTGCACCTGGCTCGGCGTATCGTCGAGATGATGTGGATGCTACGCATTTGCCTGTGTTCAATCAGTTGGAAGGTCTTTATGTGGATAAGGATGTGAAGCTTGGTGATCTGAAAGGAACGCTAGAGTATTTTCTTCAGGCTATGTTTGGGGATAATACAGAGGTTCGTTTTCGACCGCATTTTTTCCCATTTACTGAGCCTTCATTCGAGATTGATGTAAAGCTTCATGTTAAGGGTGAGGAGCCTAAGTGGATAGAGGTAGCTGGCTGTGGAATGGTAGATCCTGAGGTGTTTAGTTCTATTTGCGGTCAACGTAAGGATGATGTTTTCGACCCTGAGAAGGTGACGGGTTATGCGTTTGGCATGGGTCTTGATCGTTTAGCGATGATTCAGTGGGGAATTAAAGATATCCGGGCGTTGATTGAGAATGATGTTAGGTTTTTAGCGCAGTTCTAGTAGCGCTAGTCAGTGTATGTAATGTATTGGTTGACTGAAGCTAGCGTGTTAAATCTAGAGATCTTATTTGCTTAATTGTATTTAAGGTTTATCTCAAGGTTAATAAGTTATATAATTTCATGTCAAACAACGTAGTCCAACGCTATCTATCCAAACGTTTCCGGATGCTTCTAACTGGAGATCCAGATGGTGTTCCACCTTGGCTGGAAGAAGTTGCCACGAGTGATGCGCCTGGTCTTTATCTTCCAGATGAGGCTCCGTGGATTGCTCATGCTGACTTAGCTACATTAGTGGGTGGGATCCGAGCGCTGCTGATGCAAGCACTTCATCCGGGCAGCTTGACGGGCGTTCGTAGCCACTCACGTTACAAGACAGATTTACTTGGGCGGCTCTCAGGGACTATTCGCTGGCTCACTATGACTACTTTTGCATCCACAGAATCGGTTGCTGGTGAAGCTGATCGGGTGAATAAAATGCATGCAAGAGTAAAGGGTACATACAAAAATTCATCAGGAAAGGCTATCGATTATAAGGCTGCTGACCCTCATCTTTTGCGCTGGGTACATATAGCATTTATGGATTCATTTCTTCGTTGCCATCAGAATTATTCTAGGCGCCCGCTGCCTGGAGGTGCTGATGAATATATTCGACTATGGTCTAAGTCGGTTATCCCGCTTGGTCTTACTGAAGTTCCTATGTCAGAGGCAGAGCTTCTTTCTGAACTAGAGCGCTTTAGACCAGAGTTGATCGTTACTGAGGAAACTTTAGAGGTGATCCGCTTGATTAAGAATCCTCCTTTACCTAAGACTTCTCTTCCAGCCTATCACTTCCTCTTTAAAGCAGCGTTAGCTACTTTGCCACGGGAGTATCAAGAAATGATCGGTCTTGGTCATCCTAGCATTAAAATTATTCGTCCAGTAACGAAAAATCTTCTTAGACTGATTCATCTCGGGATTGGAACTGAGAGTCCAATAGAGGAGGCTGCGATAGCACGACTGCACCGAGCAGGACTTATGAAAGATGGTAAGGTAATCAGAGATTCTATATGACGAGGCAAAAAAATAAGCCCTATAATTTCTATAGGACTTATTAGTAAAATGTTAGAGAAATTTAATTCCTAGTAATGCTTTGCGAGCATTTTTTGGACGAAGGCGTATCCCTCGGTCATCATTTCTTCACGAGGGTCGTATTGTCTCCATACGTTGATGGCGTTGGAAAAGTCTTCGTTAGTTCTTGAGAATGCCTCGATAGTCATCCAGCCTTCGTAGTTTACAGACTTAAGTGTAGAGAATACTTCATCCCACTGAACTAGTCCAGAACCTGGTGTGCCGCGATCATTTTCACTAATGTGGACGTAGGTGAGGACTGGTTCGATATCAAGGATGGCTTGCTTCTGCGATTTTTCTTCGATGTTGGCGTGATGTGGATCATACATGCCTCCGAGATTCGGGTGATCTACTAGCTGAACGAGTTTTTTAAGCTGGCTCATAGTGTTGGCTAGGTAGCACTCGAAGCGGTTTAGGGCTTCTGGGCTGAGTGTGATGTTAGCTTGCGCTGCGTATTCTGCCGCTTCACGTAGAGTGTCAGCACTGTATTTGTATTCATCTTCCTGTGGTGCATTTCTTGAGAATGTAGCAAATGCCGAGTGGTATGGACCACAGAGATTAACACCGTTTACTGATTGGAGAGCGTCGATGGAGCGTTTGATTGCTTCTAGTCCAGCTTGTCTTATAGATGCATCTGGTGATGCAGGGTTAGCTTCTGGTCCGACACCGAGGCAACCTAAGCATTCCATTCCTAGGTCTTTAAGGAATGGTGCGAGCTCTTTTAGGTTATTCTTATCAGGTTCTGCGAGAAAGATTTCGATACCGTCGAAGCCTACTTTTTTCATTGCTTCGATGTCTTTAAAGTCAGCTGGTGTTACCTCACTATTGTAGAGGTGCATGTTCATTCCTATTTTCATAATTTTAGAGTAGTATATTGATTAGGGTCAAAAGATATGGAGATTACTGGTTATAGTCGATTACAATTTCCTAGTTGAAAATCGTCTCGATATTATTGGTGTATCCTATTTTGTGCCTTAGTAAGTTAATGTTTATTCGTCTAAGGCATCTTCTTAGAGAGATTAGTGAAATGTAGACAAGGTCAGTGGATAGTTAATCTAAAATTAGTCTGTAGTCTTCTTATAGGCAGATAAACTTATTGCTGTAGAGAATACGCAAACAATTCTGATTTTTAGCTTCAGAATCGGGAAGGTATATTAACTTGTGAATCTTTAGGTGAAAACAAAATTTATAACCGCAAAAAATAGCATTGAGTTAATCACTTTGGCTTGAGCCAGCTCTCTATATAATACTTTGAAATAGAATTTGTATCAGCATTATTCACACAATCTTGTCATTTTTTAGTATGATTTAGTAAGATTTTTATAAGATTCGAGTGCGAGCTTTACAGAGAAAGAATTAGAGATAGTGTGGATGTTATGAAATTACATAATGCTATGTGGCCGGGTATTGTAGGGAAAGAGGATGGTTCTGATCAACCAACTATCTCGCTAGATAAAATGTTGGATCTTACTGGAGAAGCTTCGGTAAATGGACAGAAATATGACGGTGTAGATCTCTTCCTATTTCACCCACATCATGATCCTGATGCTAGCGATGATGCGATACGAGCGATGGCTGATAACATAGCTAGTCATGGATTTAAAGTAGGTTCAGTAGTGGCTCCTGTATGGCCAGGGACAATGGGTGGATCAGCTTTTGGATCATCTGATGACCGTAAGAATTTTCTTAAAGCGGTTAAGCATGCATGTAAGGTGACTAACATTCTTAAAGAGCATGGAGTACGTGAATATGGTATTATCAGAGTAGACTCTGCTGGAAGTCCAGAAGACTTCGCAGCTGATGAAGTGGGAAATACTAAGTTACTAGCTAAGACTTTCAGAGAAGCAGGTGAGATAGCTGCTGGTCATGGCGAGCGTATCGCAGCAGAAGGTGAAATCTGTTGGGGTGGTATGCATTCATGGAAGCACATGCTGGATACTCTGGAAGAGACAAACATGCCTGAGGCAGTAGGATTCCAAGCGGATCTGGCTCACACCTATCTCTACATGCTCGGATATAATGCGCCTGAGCATAAATTACTAAAGGATGGTTATTGTGAAGAGGAGTTTTGGTCTGCTTATAAGACTCTTACTGATAAATTACGCCCATGGACGATTGATTTTCACGTAGCTCAGAATGATGGCTCGGTCCACGGCACTGGAGCGCATGATAAGACTGGGCGTCACTGCCAAGCGGATAATCCAGATGGCAAGCTAGACATAGTGCGCTGTTCTGAGATGTGGCTTAAAGATTATGCTGAGCGTGGCATAGATCATATCTGCTGGGATGGCTGTATGTTTGACAATAACATCTTAGAAAATGGTCAGACTTGGGAAACAATTCTTGATGCGATGCTTAAAGTCCGCACAGCAGTATCTAAATAATAGAAAATCTAACAATATAAAATTATGAGTGAAATAAAATTTGGAGCAGAAGTCTATACATGGTTTATGGACGGTCACGGAGAAGGTAATGCGAACAAGCTAGGCCATATGGCTAAGATAGCTGGTGAAGCGGGATTCAAGGGGATAGAGCCAATGGTGCTAGAGCCTTACGATAATTACTGGATGGGTGATTATAAAGACCCTGCGAAACTTAAAGACGCACTAGACGAAGCTGGGATCGAGCTAGCAGCACTCGCTCTCATCTGTAAATGGGATGGCGAAGAAGAGACCGAGGCTGAGCGTAAATGCGCCGACTGGACAATGGAGATGCTCAAGCATTTCCCAGGTGCAGCACTAGGCACAGTGCCACTCCCAGACGGTAGACATGATCTCCAGCAACGTAGACTAAATCTCGTAAACAATGTGAACAGAGTCTCACGTAGGGCTGCTGATCAAGGATTGAAGTGTTCTTTCCACCCGAACTCGCCTCCGGGATCTATCGTTCGAACTCAAGATGACTACGATGTAGTGATCAACTCACTAGACCCATCAGTCACAGGCTGGACTCCAGACGTTGGACACATTGTCCGTGGTGGAATGGATGTTATCGGCACGATGACCAGATGGCAGCATCTGATCAACCATATGCACTATAAAGATTTCTCTGGAAATGGTCCTGAGCCATGGGCGCAGATGGGAGAAGGTAAAGTAGACTTCCACAAAATCACGGAGTTCCTAGTTCAAAGAAACTACGAAGGCTGGATCATCTGTGAAGATGAGTGTGAACTAGCAATTACAGACCCAGATAGCGTTACTTTACAGAACGGCAAATGGTGTAATGATGAGCTAGTCCCACTTCTTTAAAAAAGCGACTAATCTAGTTCTTAGCCTTCTAGTTCTTTATCTAGAAGGCGATTCTCAATCTCTTTCTCAATCTCGCGAGCTCGCTCTGCTAGCCATCTGCTAGCTTCAGCGAGGTTTTCACCATGGAGATTTGGAATCTTCTTAAAAGCTAGTTCTAGCTTCTGAATCTTCTCATCATCATGGTGTGCATCCTTGAGATCTTGAGAGAAATTCATGAATTTGAGCACTCCGCGGTAAGAATCTCTGATGCCTCCACAGCGGAGGTAGCCTATTTCTTCCTTTTTATTATGAATAGGTATTAAGAAATGAATGAGTCCAGAGATGCCTGTAGCGTATTTTACTGTAGTTCCTTTAGTAGCATCGCGCATTTCTTGGTGAGATAGCTCACACTGATCTTTGAGATTTAGCTCCTTAGTGAGGATTGAGTAATATTCATTTGAGAGATCTTCAGATGATTGAGGGTCATCCTTATCTATAGAATCTAGCCATAGATCCAGTTCAGTCATGCGCTTAAAGGTATCGCGTAATAACTTAAAGTCCTTACTCTGGCGGATTTTTTCTAGTATCTTTTCTCTGTGCATAATTTAGGTCTTTTATGGGTGACCAATACCAACGTATCGCCGAAATGCAAACTATCAGTGCATATTTCAGTGATTCTGAGCCAAATAGGAAGGTTATCGATTAGCTTCCTTGCATAATTTCGCCTAAAGTCGCGGTATCTGCTTGAAAATTAGAAACAATTAAGCTTTTGTCACGCGCATGGCTCAAGCTCCAGAAATGAAAGAAGTAAAAGTATTTGCACCAGCAACCGTAGCGAACGTCGCTTGTGGTTATGACGTGCTAGGTTTCGCAATCGACGCACCAGGTGACGAGGTCATAGTGCGCCATTCTAGCAAGCCTGGTTTGCGTATTACCAAGATCACTGGAGACGGTGGAAAACTCCCTAAAACTGTAGAGGGAAACACTGCTGGCGTATCTGCACAGGATTTACTCCGCCACCTAGGAATGATGGATCGTGGAATCGAAATGGAGATCCACAAGAAAATGCCCTTCGGTAGTGGACTCGGCTCTAGTGCTGCATCTGCAGTAGCTGGTGTATACGCAGTCAATAAACTCATCGGCGAACCTCTCTCTAAGAAGCAACTTCTACCCTTCGCCATGACTGGAGAAGCTAGCGCAGACGGTGCATACCATGCGGACAACGTGGGACCATGTCTACTCGGAGGCATAGTCTTCATCCGCTCGAACCAAGAGCTAGACATAGCTCAGCTCCCTGTGCCTAAGAACCTCTGGGCTGCCGTCGTGCACCCAGATATCGAGATACTTACTAAGGTGGCCCGCGAGATATTACCAAAAGACATCCCGATAGTGAATGCGACTCAGCAGATAGGAAATCTCGGTGGACTCATCTGTGGAATCATCCAGGAAGACTACGGAATGATCAGCAGATCTATCCATGATGTTATCGCCGAGCCACATCGACAGAAGCTCATCCCAGAATTTTATAGGGCCAAGCGTGCAGCCCAGTCTAATGGAGCACTCGGGTTCTCTATCTCTGGTGCAGGGCCAAGTGTCTTCGCACTCTGTGAAGGTGAGGAAACAGCTCAGAAAGTCGGCAAGGCAGTAGCTCAAGTATTTACTGACGCTGGGCTAGAAAATCAGACCCACGTCTCTAGAATCAATCAAAAGGGCGTCCACGTGATCAGCTAGAAAATCTAACCATTTCTAACAGAATGCAATTTTACTCAACAAATAATCCTGACCTAAGAGTCGATCTCAAAGAAGCTGTCATCCGCTCACTCCCTGCGGATAATGGTCTCTACATGCCAGTGAGCATCACCCCGCTCCCAGACACATTCTGGGATAAGTGGCAGGATCTTAGTTTCGCAGATCTCGGCTATGAAGTAGCTAGTCATTTCTTTCAAGGAGCAATCCCTGAGCAAGATCTAAAGGCGATCGTTCACGATGCAATCAACTTTGACGCACCACTAGTTGAGCTTAATGAGAGCATCAGCATTCTAGAACTTTTCCACGGACCTACATTAGCATTCAAGGACTTCGGTGCTCGCTTCATGGCACGTCTCATGGCGTATCTTACTAAAGACGATGACCAGGAACTCACCGTTCTAGTAGCAACATCTGGCGACACAGGTGGCGCAGTAGCATCTGCATTCCACAATGTAGAGAATACACGCGTGATCATCCTCTACCCGAAGGGTGGAGTTAGCGACTTACAGGAAAAGCAACTCGTCACACTCGGTGGCAACATTTCAGCACTAGAAGTCGAAGGAACATTCGATGACTGCCAACGCATGGTCAAAGCTTGCTTCTTAGATGCAGACTTAGCCAAGAAGCATAACCTAACATCAGCGAACTCGATCAATATCTCGCGTCTGTTACCGCAGTCATTCTACTACTTCCACGCAGCACGTCAGCTAGCCAAGCAACAGCTAGATCAGCTACCGACATTTGTTATCCCAAGCGGAAACTTCGGCAACCTAACAGCTGGACTCATCGCTCAGCTCATGGGACTCCCAATCGCGAACTTCGTAGCCGCTACGAATCTTAACGACGTAGTCCCACGCTACTTAGCCGATGGCAACTACGCGCCACAACCATCCATCGCAACGATATCGAACGCCATGGACGTAGGCGCACCATCTAACTTCGCTAGAATGCAGAATATCTTTGGTGATAGCTGGGACGCTATGCGTGAAAACATCAGCGGACTAGCATTCGATGATCAAGAAACTCGAGAGGCAGTCAAAGCAGTCAAAGAAATTCACGACTACACCATCGACCCTCACGGAGCAGTCGGCTACCTAGCCGCCCAGATCTGGCTAGAAGCTATGCCTGAAGCCCGCACTATAATCCTAGAAACCGCCCATCCATCGAAATTTATCGACACCATGGACGAAGTCCTAGGTAAAGGCACCACCGAGATCCCAGAACGCCTAGCCTGCCTAGCCGATCTTGAGAAAGTAGCCAAACTCGTAAAGCCAGATCCACAAGAAGTAGTGGATTTCCTTAGTGAGTAGATAGTTTTTTAAGACAGAATTAACAGAATTAACAAAATTACTTGAACAAATATTTCAGGTAGAGGGTTTTAGCTGAAATGGAGTGATTCGCTAATGAGTGACTTCATTGCATTCGTAAAAATTCTGTAAATTTTGTTAATTCTGTCTAGCGCCTTAGGTAGAAGTTCCCTTAGGTCAGGTTTCCTGTTAGAATGAACCTCAAGAAGTAGTGGATTTTCTCAGCGAATACGCTTAGGTTTTGCTCATGAAAAAATTGATCATCACTCTCTTTATTACCTTTGCAGGAATCCTCCAGGCGCAAGAAGCCAAAAACCCTGTCGTGACGATGGTGACAAACCGTGGAAACGTCACCATCGAGCTGCTACAGAAATCGGCTCCAATGACAGTGAAGAACTTTCTTGGCTTAGCAGAAGGGACCCAAGAATGGATCGATGCTAGTGGTAATAAAGTGAAAAAACCACTTTATGACGGCTTAATATTTCACCGCGTGATTGATGACTTCATGATTCAGGGCGGTTGCCCGCTAGGTACAGGCAGTGGCAAACCTGGTTATTCATTCAAAGATGAGATAAATGCGAACAGTCTCGGACTCGATAAAGAAAAAGTGCTAAACGAGGCACAAGCGTTTCACAAATATTTGAGAGTTTATCCGCCGCAGAAAATTCAGCAAACGATCAATCAGTCTATTTTTGATAAGCTAAGGATAGATTCCCAAGCCAAACTCGATGCAAAGCAGAAAGAGTTCGACGCAGAGCTTAAAAAAGCAATGGAGACAATCACTCTCAAAGAGCTCTACAAAGGCATGGGTTATCAATATGATGAGAAGCTCACGTCATATCCCATGAAGGCAGGCTACCTAGCCATGGCTAACGCAGGACCCAATTCCAACGGCAGCCAATTCTACATCAACCTAAAAGACAATCACTACCTAGACGGCAAGCACACGGTTTTCGGCAAAGTAATCGGAGGAATGGATGTCATCCAAAATATCGGTAAGGTCAAAGTAGATGCTAGAGATAAACCAGTAGAGCCAGTTAAGATTATTTCTATTAGGGTTAAGAAGTAGATTGGTTTACTGATAGTTTTTAAGTTAGGTTAGACAGCTCTTTCTCTGCTAATAATTTAACTTGCGATATGAATATTGCGTGATAATTTCACGCAGATTAATAATTCCACCATGCTCATTAGATTTGTACTAAATAATATTTATTCCTATGGAGAACAGAAAGAGTTCTCTATGATAGCTAATAAACAGTTAAAGACATTAGATCACCACAAATACAGGCACGAAAATTTGGAGATACTAAAACTGGCATCAATTTACGGAGCTAATGGTGCAGGTAAATCAAGTCTAGTTAAAGCGTTACATTTACTACAGACGATAGTAACCAGAGAAGAAGTTCCGTATTCACAGAGAAAATCTAATTTTAAACTTTCTAAGGAAAAACAAGCAGAACAAGTACTTGCAGTAGAATTTATCCAAGACGAAGTTACTTTTTATTATGCTATCGAACTTGTAGGTCTGAGAATAGCTAAAGAGGAACTTTATATTTCAGGCTTAGGCACTAAAAAAGATGTGCTTTTGTTCAATAGGGCTACTGACTCAAGTAATATTAGTAGCATAGAGTTTTCGGAAGAGTTTGAAAAAGATGAAAGCTGCAAAATATTCAAGGACATTTTAGTGAATGATTTTGTCAAACCTACTAAAGCAATTTTAAAACTAATTTCTAAGCGTAAAAATCCTTTTCTGAGTGAAGTTCAAAAGTGTTTTAAATGGTTTGATGAGACTTTAGAAATTATTACTCCATTAACAAAACCTGGACCGCTAGCTCATCGAGTAGAAGTAGATCCTGATTTCAAAAAATATGCAGAAGATTTAATGAAGTCATTCAATGTGGGTATCAGTTCTATTTCTGCGGAACGTAAGAAAATTGAAGATTACTTTGGTGAGGATAAACTAGATGACCTCGAAGAGGTGATTAAAGGTTTACATGATAATCCAAGTCAAATGTACTATTTAAGAAATCAATCAGGAAATGAGGTTTTACTTGTAAATGAAGAAAATGAAATATGGGTCATAACAACATCTCTAACTCATCAAGGGGCAAGAGGTCCAGAGACTTTTGAAATCAATGAAGAATCAGATGGAACAGTGCGGTTACTTGATTTTGTTCCAGCTTTTAAAAGTGTCATTTCAGAGAAAAAAGTCTTCGTTATTGATGAAATAGAAAGAAGTATTCACCCTTTATTAATTAAAGAACTAATTAGAAAATATGCAGATGATGAAGAAACAAAGGGTCAGTTGATTTTTACTACACATGAATCGCATTTACTAGATCAAGCTATTTTCAGACAAGATGAAATTTGGTTTACTGAAAAAGACACTTTTGGCTCCACTGATTTATATTCGTTATCTGATTTTAAAGTGCACAAGACGAAAGATATCCGTAAAGGTTATTTAAATGGTCGATATGGATCAATTCCATTTTTAGGTAACTTAGAAGATTTAAAATGGCATAAAGATGATACTTAATAATAGAAAATTTGAGCGAGAATTACCTACTCGTTCTGCCAAGCATATATTTATTATTGCAGAGGGCGCTAAACGTGAATATCAATATTTTAATTTTTTTCGCGAAATAGATTCACGTATTAAAATCGAAGTTTATAAATTACGCAGTGACGAAGATAATTCTCCAGGAGGTCTTCTAGATATTGCAGAGAAAATTACTACTGGTGTTACTAAACAGTGCCTTGTTGAAGAGGGGGATGAATTGTGGGTCGTTTTTGATACAGACTTGGATAAATTTAATTCTAGGACTAAGCAAATACAAGAGCTCCGCGAGAGATGCACAAACAGTGAAGGTTGGAATATCGCGCAGAGTAATCCTTGTTTTGAAGTGTGGTTATATTTTCATTTTAAAAAAGTTTTGCCTAATTTAAGCAATATTGCGCTACCTAATGATTGGAAAAGAGAGGTCAACCAGATGATTTCGGGTGGATTTGATTCACGGAAGCACCCTATACACATTGAGCAAGCTCAAGTTAACGCCGAGGCAATATTATTAGAGACCGGAGGTATAAGCGTTGAGGGTAATACAGAGATTTGCTCTCTTGCCAAAAGTATTTTAGAAGTGATTAAGGATAAGATAGATAAATTGCGATCAATCTTGTGATAGAGGATGTAGCTTATAGAGCCTTGCGAAAGATTTTCTATAAAAGTGATGAATACTTCCTTAAGAAATGAAGTGATTCACTAGAATTACTAGAACTCCAATAATCTTCTTATTTAATCATTCGCATGATCCCTGAAAATCAGGTGCTCATTTCGCTCCTGTAAGATCCCTACATAGAACTTCGCAGAAAGCAATACTACCCAGTTCCCATCTTGGTCTCTTGCTACTACACTGCCGGAGGGGAGTTTTACTTCGGGTGGTTCTAGTTTGCTTCTGTGTTTGTCGGGTTTTTTTTCTGTGAACCACTGGACGGTCTGGTAGGGTGGGCTTTCGACTCGGGTTTCGACGTTGTATTCGGTGGTGAGTCGGGCTTGGAGGACTTCGAACTGGAGTGGTCCGACTGCTCCTAGCATGGGAACGCTCTGGTCGCTGCCGTGGACGTGATAGGACTGGGCTACTCCTTCTTTCATGAGCTGCTTCATGCCTGAGCGGTAGCGTTTGATGCCGGCGGTGTCGTTGATGAGGATGTAGGCGAAGCACTCTGGGGTGAAGCGTGGCATCTCATTGTAGGTGACTTTAGGGTCGCTGGTGAGGGTGTCGCCGATGAGGAAGTCGTAGTTGCCGATGAGGGCTAGGATGTCGCCTGCGTAAGCGGTGTCGAGAGTTTCGCGGTCTTGGCCGAAGAGTTTTTGGGCGTTGGCTAGTCTTACTTTTTTGCCAGTGCGCTGGTCGATGACTTGCATGTCGCGCTCGAAGATTCCTGATACGATCCGCACGAATACTGCACGGTCGCGGTGTCGTGGGTTCATGTTGGCTTGGATCTTGAAGACGAAGCCTGAGAAGTTATCGGTGTCCGGGGTGACCATTTCGCCGTTGGAGACTCTGCCAGTGGGAGCGGGTGCCATTTCTAGGAAACTCTCTAGCATGTTCTGGACTCCGAAGTTGTTCATGGCGGAGCCGAAGTAGATGGGCATTTGTTCGCCAGCTAAGATTCTTTCGATGTCGAGTGGCTCAGTGAGTCCATCGAGCATTTCGATTTCTTGGGTGACGGTTTCGTAGAGTTCATCGTCTAGTGCTTCGCGGACTTTCGGATCTTCGATGCCTGCTACCTCTAATGGTGCTTTAAATGCTCCGTGGGCGGTTTTTTCGAAGAGGTTGACTTGACCTTTTTTGCGGTCGAAGACTCCACGGAAGCGTGGTCCATCGCCGAGCGGCCAGTTGACTGGTGCTGGTGCTAGTTTTAGCACGTCTTCGAGTTCATCGATGAGCTCTAGTGGTGGACGTGAAGGGCGGTCCATTTTGTTGATGAATACGAAGATCGGGACGCCACGTTTACGACATACCTCGAAAAGTTTGAGTGTCTGTGGCTCGATACCTTTACCCGCATCGATGACCATGACGGCGGCATCCACGGCGGAGAGAACACGGTAGGTGTCCTCAGAAAAATCGTGGTGACCAGGGGTGTCTAGGAGGTTGACGCAGCAGTCGTTGTATTCGAACTGGAGCACGGTGGAGGAGACGGATATTCCGCGTTCTTTCTCCATCGCCATCCAGTCACTGGAGGTGGACTGCTGTTCTTTCTTTGAAGTGACGCTACCAGCCAAGCCGATGGCTCCTCCGTAGAGAAGTAGTTTCTCGGTGAGGGTGGTCTTTCCGGCATCTGGGTGGGAAATGATCGCAAAGGTTCGGCGGCGCTTGATCTCAAGTGCGGCTGCATTGGGAACCGTTTTTTTGGTAGCTGAAGTAGTCACAGGGAAGAACTAGTAACTTGAAGCAAAGTATTTTGCAACCCTTCGTAGAAAAAAGAGGATTACTTATAAATTGAGGTGGGTGAGCCTATGGGATCGTCGAGTTTGTTGCTGTTGGAGTTATTATCTCATTTTATTTTGGCAAAGGTATCACCACCTGAATAGGTGGGGAACTTTTCTATGTATCCGCCAATAGCCATGGCGAGACTTCTGAGGATGGTAGTGATGTGAAATGTATGGTAGAGGATTTCTGATAGCTCCATTTCAAAATACAGATCAAACTCGACAAGTGGTGAGTGAGGTTTTAGCTTAGTTTTATAGTGAGCGCATTTTTTAGAAACGAACTAACCAAGCTTTTTTTATTTACGATTCTCTGTTTGCTGATCGGAGCAGTTGCGGCACCGCACGTGCATTACTGGGCTAAAGGCTGGGCGGCAGCGAATGTAGATAGTGATCTGCCTGGTTGGCTAGAGTCGGCGCGTGGTAGTATAGAGCGTTCAAGTTTTGATAGAGTCTTTAAGCGTTGTTACATGGCAGCTGCAATTATTCTGCTCTATCCGTTTATTCGTAGCTTAAAAAATACGAGTGATCCCGTTCAAATCAAAGCACCATTGAAAACTCGTATCAATCCGGGTTTACAAGGCTGGAAGGATCTCTCCGTGGGCTGTATATATGCAGTGGGTTATATGGGGATTATGCTTTTGATCCTTCTCAATATCGGCTGGGTGAAGGCACAGGCTGGAGCATCTATAGGTTCGGCAGTGATGTCTGCATTAACTCCTATGATTATGGCATCATTAGTGGAGGAGTGGCTATTCCGTGGGGTTCTTTTTGCATTATTATTACGTAGTTTAAGTCCATGGAAGGCGATCATAGGACTTTCTTTATTCTTTGCAGCGGTTCATTTTCTCAAACCTCATTCAACGATTAGCGAGCCGATCCATGCAGGATCTGGTTTAGAGTTGTTAGGTCAGATAGGGGTGAAGTTTCTCCATATTGAGCAGTTCTTAGGCATCTTTATCACTCTGTTCGCAGTGGGTGTAGTGCTTGCTTATGCTCGCTATAAGTCTGGTGCCCTGTGGTTGTCTATAGGTCTGCATGCTGGATGGGTGTTTTGTGTGAAGACCTACAGTGATCTTACTTCACGCACTGATAAAGTGGTGGATATTATGTACGGTCAGGATATTCGTGAAGGTATTTTACCGCTGTGCTTCGTTATACTGACGGGCTTTGCTATTGCGTTTTATTTGAGGCCTAAGAAGGCGCAATTTTGAAGCTCAGATTGTTAAATTCGCTAAAGGACATTATCTATCCTGTTCTGTGTAATCAGTGTGGCGAACTTCAGCAGGATGGTCGCTATTTATGTGACCTCTGCTCTGCGGATTTTAAGAAAATAGGAGATGATGGTGAGAACTTCTGCGCTCGATGTAGTGAGCCTTATGAGGGTGCATTTTCTGAAAATCCTATCTGTGTGAATTGTGCCGGGCTTGACTACAGTTTTGAATTTGCCCGCTCAGCATTGAAGAATTCCGAGCTAGCTAGGACTATGGTTCATGATTTTAAATACAAAAAACAACGTCATCTAGCTGGAGTGTTAGCAGATTTTTGCCGGCATGCCGTAGAGATAGATGAGCGTATTCAGTCTGTCACAGCAGGTGATGGATCAGAGTCAGTCATAGTGCCTGTGCCGCTGCACTGGAGACGTCAGCTCTGCCGTGGATTTAATCAAGCTGAGTTAATCTCTACTATACTTGCTGGGCAGTTAGGGATTACACATTTGAATCTACTAAAGCGTGACCGCTACACGTCTACGCAGACAAAATTAGTAAGGTCTGAGCGCTTGAAAAACCTCAAAGGAGCCTTTTCTATTAGGCGGAGATTCTGTCAAATGAACGATTTTAAGAAGGTGATTCTTATAGATGATGTTTTCACTACTGGTTCTACATCAGAGGCATGCGCTTCTTTGATTAAGAAAGAATGCTCAAAAGTGGAAAACATAGTTGTCGTAACCGTATTACGTGGCTAATCTTGCCAACAACAGAAACTAAGTTATGGGAATATTCGAAAGACCAAGGCTCAAAAATAATAAGAAGAAAGATGTGCCAAACGATCTATGGGCAAGCTGCCCAGGTTGTGAAAGCATGCTTCATGCGCTCGATCTAAAGCAGAACCACCAAGTATGCAATAAGTGTGGACATCATTTTCTGCTAGGTGCTAGAGCTCGTATAGAAATGCTTGCAGATACGGGAAGCTTCATAGAAACGAATGCGGAGTTGTATTCTAAAAATCCTCTTAATTTTGCGAACTACGAAAACAAGATCGATATGCTTCGTGAGAAGACCGAGCTGAATGACGCGGTGATCACTGGCAAGTTAGATATCCATGGCAAGTCAGCAATGATCGCAGTGATGGACTTTAAATTTTTTGCTGGCTCTATGGGTTCAGTAGTGGGTGAGAAAATCACACGTGTCATCGAAGATGCTATTGCTAATAGAATGGGTGTTATCATCATCTCTGCATCCTCGGGTGCTCGTATGCAGGAGGGTATGCTCTCTCTGATGCAGATGGCAAAGACCTGCGGAGCACTCGCTAAACTTTCAGATGCTAAGCTACCTTACATCTCTGTACTTACTCACCCTACTACGGGAGGTGTGACAGCATCATTCGCAACTATTGGTGATATAAATCTTGCTGAACCTAAGTGTATGATCGGCTTCGCTGGTCCACGTGTGGTGAAGGAAACTACGCACCAAGACCTGCCTCCAGGCTTCCAGACTGCGGAGTTTATGCTCCAGCATGGACTTGTGGATGCGATCGTGGAGCGACGCGAATTACGCGATCGTCTCGGTGCTCTACTCGGCTATATGTTGAAGTAACTTAATAGGAGTGAGATCTACAATTACTTATAATGACCTATAAGGAATCGATCGACTGGATTTATTCTACCCAGCAATTTGGCATCAAGCTTGGGCTCGATGCGCCTAAGGAATTGCTAGCTCAATATCTAGCGTTCCCGAAGGCGACCACTAAGGTAGCTCACATCGCCGGTACTAATGGTAAGGGGTCGACATGTGCTATCTTAGATTCACTAGCTCAGGCATCAGGTGTTAGAGCGGGTTTATTTACTTCTCCTCACTTAGTAGACTTCCGTGAGCGTATCTGTGTGGCCGGTCAGATGATTTCTGAAGTAGACACTGCTAGACACATCACTGCATTGAGAAGTCTTGTCAGTAGCTGGGATAGTCACCCTACATTTTTTGAATTAGCACTCGTAGTTGCTATGCGTTATTTCCGAGATCAAGAATGTGAAGTCATCATTTTAGAAACGGGAATGGGCGGTAGGTTAGATGCTACAACGGCAGTGCCGGCTGATGTATGTGGCATAACACCCATCGCGCTAGATCACACTCAGTGGTTAGGCGAGACGATGGCTGAGGTAGCTGGAGAAAAGGCTGGTATAATCGTAAACTCATCCCCTGTTTTCTCTGCTAAACAGCATCCTGAATCCGCACGAGTAATCGCTGAAACGGCTAATAGAAATAGAGCAGAACTGCACATCGTAGACCAGTCTATAGAAGCCTACACTATAGGTTTAGCGGGAGAACATCAGAAAGAGAATGCAGCACTGGCTCTAGAGATGGCGCACTCACTGGGATTTCCTATGCGCTATGATAATGTGAAAGATGGTTTGGCAAATGTGAACTGGCCGGGTAGGTTTGAGATCATTTCTAAAGAGCCTCTTGAGGTATTAGACGGAGCACATAATCCCCATGCAGCAAAAATACTAGTAGAGACATGGCAGCAGAAGTTTCCGGACATAAAGCCAGTGGTTATCTACGGTGCTATTGAGAGCAAGGACCTCAATGGAGTTTGTGAGCAAATAGCAAAGATCGCTGAGAAGATTATCTTCTGCCCAGTTAACTCTCCTAGAACTGTGGAGTTTAAAGATATTTCTGAGCTGGAGTGTTTACAAGAATTAGAGCTGTTAGAGAAATTGAACATTGTGGATTCTTTGAGCTTTGCAAGAAATCTAAATTGTCCTATTCTAACAACAGGTTCATTGTATTTATTGGGAGAATATAAATCCCTTGCTGTGAGCGAAGTTCATCGTCCAACTAGTCAATAGTAAGTTTGTTATTAAATTTTAAAATCAATGCCAGTAAAACATAGAATACGCCATTCCGCTAAGCCTGTTGAACGCCGTGGAGGCCTGATCAAAGGTAAGAAACCACACCGTGAACAGAATGCACACAAGGTGTTAAGAAAATGGCCGTATTATAGAGCAATGCTGCTCTGGTTTGCTTGTCTCTTTGTATTATTAGTCTCACTATGTGTCGTGGGATATGGAGTGCATTTAAAGCAGCCAAAGATCATCTATGTAGGTATAGCCGGCTTTGGATTTTGGTTGTTTCTTAAAGTTTGTTATTTGCTCGCTTGTAAGACAACTACTTGCCCACTTTGCCGAGCCTGTCATCTAGTAAATGGAAAATCTAGTAAGCATATGAAAGCCTATAAGGTATTTCCATTTTCCTACGCGACTACCGCAGTTTTCACCGCCGCGTTATCGATGTGTATTCGCTGTATGCACTGTGGAGTCACCTTCGATCTTAATAAGAAACACCGCGAGTAGAGAATGATTACGAATGAAAGGGATTGCCCATTTCGTAGTATTACGGTAGTCAGGGAGTATGACTGAAGCAGCACCCTATCAAGTATTACTGTACTATATCTACTGTGATATTGAATGTCCAGAGACCTACCGTGATGAGCACCGTGAGCTTTGTGAATCACTGGAGCTTTATGGGCGCATTATCGTAGGTAAAGAAGGTATCAATGGCACGGTGTCTGGGACTGTGGAGAACTGTGCTAAATACATGCAGGTGATGAAGAATGACCCTCTCACTGCTGATGTAGAATACAAAATAGATCCTGAACAGGGACATGTATTTCCTAAACTTTCAATCAAAGCTCGTGATGAAATAGTATCTCTAGGACTAGGAGATGAAGACTTTTCACCTACTGAAACTACAGGAGAATATCTTGAGCCAAAGGAGTGGTTAGAGGCTATGAAAGACCCTAACGCGGTCATTCTGGACACTAGAAATGACTACGAATGGGAACTCGGACATTTTAAAAATGCGATATTGCCCCCAGTTGATAGCTTCCGTGATCTACCCCAGTGGATAGAAGATAACCGTGAGAAGTTCGAAGGCAAGAGAATCCTAGCCTATTGCACTGGCGGAATCCGCTGCGAGAAATTCACTGGGCACCTCGTGCGTAGAGGGTTTGATAATGTAAGCCAGCTGCACGGTGGTATTGTCTCTTATGGTAAAGATCCAGAGGTGCAGGGTGAAGATTATGATGGTCAATGCTATGTATTTGATGAGCGTATCGGAGTGCCTGTGAACTCAAAGAACCCTTCAGTCATAGCGCACTGTGTGCACTGCTCTGAGCCGTGCGAGCGCTATATTAACTGTGCTAACAAACACGAATGTAATGACCAGCACTTCAGCTGCGAATCATGCGAGGAGAAAAATCAAGGTTGCTGTTCTGCAGAATGCATCGAAATTATTGCTAGCCAGAAATTAGAAACTATTTAAAGAAATAAATTTATGCCACGATTATTGCCCTACATTCTCAAGCTCTCTATCCCACTGATCGTTCTAGATCAAATCACTAAATGGTGGGTTGTCTTCACCTTCAAAGATCCGAATCAGTTTAACAATCCAGAGGCACCAGGCATCTTTAAAATGGTGATTATTGATGATTTTCTGAACTTTATCCGAGTGCATAATCAGGGTGTAGCTTTCGGAATGGGTAATGGTAGTTCATGGGCACCGATCGTCTTTCTCATCGTCCCATTTGTAGCTCTTATAGCCATTACTATTCTTTGGAGAAAGAAAGTGTTCGTGGGCATATCTAAATACTCAGCCCCGCTCTTAATAGCAGGTATTATAGGCAATCTGATCGATCGTCTATTCCAGGGCTTCTGGCTAGAAGGAGCTAAGGATATGAGTTTCTGGGAGCGTCTAAGCCAAGGTTATGTAGTGGATTTTATCGATGTGAAGTTACCTTTCAGGATACCTTTTACAGAGAACATCATGCCGACTAACCACTGGCCGTGCTTTAATGTGGCGGACTCGTGTATCTGTATCGCCGCAACGCTGCTGTTCCTCTCTGCATTCAAGCCAGAGGAGCAAAAAGAAAGCTGAGATATAAATCTCAGCTTTCTAAAAATTTCATATTACTAGCAGAACACTATCTAGGCCAAGCTAGGTGTAGATGTGTGGAATGAGCGCGGTCGCCAGGTCCTAGGACCTCAGTAGCTCCTCTAGCTCTTCCAGTGCTCATGAAGCTACGGTAGTATGGGTTATTATAACCTACTTTTCTGCCATTGATCATATCTACATCAAATGCGATGCCGCTGTAGTGTCTGGAGTTACTACTGTGCGATCCGCCAGCAATAGATGTAACACGGTAGGAATAGCCTTTCGTATCAGCTAGGTAGAGCATAGTGGTGAGCATTTTATTAAGTAGCTTAGTGTATCCACCTGGAGCTTTACCGTAGCTAGAGCGTTTAGCGCTGTAGCCTTTAGCCACAGAAGCAATGTTATGATAAGAACTTGCGCCATCTACACGGCCACTTACCTGCTGACGCAGAAGAGTAATCTTAGGGTGGTTCAGGACTCTACGTGCTAGGACAGCATTAGAGGACATAGCCGGATTAGGCTTAGCTACTGGGATTATTTTAGGAGGCTCAGGGCTGCTTCCGCAGGAGCTTAAAAAAAGAGCGCTCAAAGCGATCATGGAAGAGTAAATTGATAATTTAAACATGAAAGGAGTGTCGGCTGAATCGTAGTCGATTGTCAATCCGATAGTCTTAGATTGTGGCATCTAAGACTTTAACTGAAATCGATATAAAAAGGTGAGACCAGAAATCTAGGTAGGCAATACCCAGAAAAAGCTAGAGGAGCTAGTAATATTACAGAAACAAGTAAGAGGTTTTTTAATGAGATTATAATAACGTTGTATTATCAATTTTAAACATACTTGATTTCGCTTTCATTAACGTCCCATTTATGTTATTGCGAAGTTTCAGCGTAACGCATATAAAATGGGATTTCGATTTTTTCACACATTACTTTGGGTAGGAGGACTCTTCTTTGGAGTGGTTCCCTTCTTGTGGAAGCATGAATTCCGTGAGGGAGTAGATGCGATATCGTGGGGAGATCATTTAGGATCTGGAGTGCTGGTATTTTTAGGTCTAGCTGCGATGGGTTCGTTTATCTGGGGAGTGCTAGCACGATTTATCAATGTAGATGTCAAGGGTGTTCGGCAGCTCAAGCGCTGGTTTTGGCTTGCTGTAATAGTGCAGTCATTGATTTCATTTTTAGGGATTCAAGGTATACTCACTGGTTATAGTTACTATTTTACAGGGGCTGTGGCTTGCATATTGATAGCTTGGTTTGTATACCTAGGATACGGGGTAAGCTCCGAGATCTGGCCGCAGGTGAAGTCCTTTGGACAATGGCTAGTGAGTAAGAACCAGTGGAATGGTATTTTTTATGGTGTGATTTTTCTGATCTTACTTTGGCATAATTATCTGATGGTATTTGATATCAAGCCGTTGAGTTGGAGCTACCATACTAGCTTGATGATTAATCGAATTTTTAATCAATTGGCAATTGTAGGGACGCTCTATCTTGTTATTCAGTTTTCTGTGGTGGCAGCGCCTAAATGGAGCCGACTATTAGTGTGGATGGTGTCTTCGTTGATCCCGATCGCTATTTTCACAGACTCATTTCTAGTAGGAATGTGGAATACCAACTTGGTAGATTTCTTAAATGTTTTTGGTATGGAAGGCTTTAAGAATATCGAAACTGAACTTAAAGGCGGTGGTGTCCCAGTGTCTATTTTCACTCTAATTTTATCAACAGTGGGAGGAATTGCAGTATTAAGTGGAGTAGTTTATCTAATGTATTGGATTTCTAAGAAATTGAAGTTGGTGATCACACCGTTGACTATGGTAGTAATCGTCGTAGTCGCAATCCTTGGTGCTACCCTAGAGCAAAATTTTGGTAAGACATGGAAGCAGAGAAAGCATGTGATTGCAGAAGAAAATGAGTTTGATATCCAGCTGGGTATTACTTCAAAGCTGGAGCCGCTAGCTGGCTTCGATGTGAAGTTTAGAGACCATAGCTTTGATCCTGAGCTGATGAATCGAGATGTCTTGAAGAAGCCGAATATATTCATCATTTTTATAGAATCCTTCCGTGAGGATTCCCTGAATGAAGAGGTAACTCCTTTCTTATATAAATTTAAAAATACTGAAGCGCAGCCTATCGAACGGAGCTGGGCGAGTTCTAACGGAACTCATCTCAGCTGGTTTGGTGTATTCACAGGGAGACTGCCCATCCACTGGGAAGATGACCGCGATCGCTGCCGGAAAGAAAGCTGGCCAGGACTAAACATATTTAATGAATGGAAAGATGCTGGTTATGAGCTACAGATTAATGCACCCGGAGAGCTAGCCTACCGTGACATGGGGAACCATTTCTTCGGTGAGAAAGGGAGAGTTTTCAGTCTTATTAGAGATAATATCGAGACTGATCCGATCTACGGTAAAGACCTCTCTGAGCGTGAGAGGTTACTGTTAGAGAGTGTTAAGAGTGATATATCTTCCAGAGTAGAGGGTGGATCCATAGGCTCAGACGGGGGCTTATTCAGTGTGTTCTGTATCGATTCGCCGCACTTTTATTATCAATGGCATAGAGATTTCGACCCACCGTTTAAGCCTTATTTCGAAGGGACCTATTTACCATCTAGACCTGATGAAGAGCAACTACAGCTGGTGAAAAATAAATATTATAATGCACTAGCCTGGACTGATACTCTAGTAGAAGATTTTTGTCGTCATCTTAAAGCAGAAGGGATCTATGATGATTCAATTGTAATTATCATGGGCGATCATGGTGAAGAAATGCAAGATAATGGTGGCTGGCTTCATGTGTCCTCATTAGAGGATGAACAGGTTCGAGTACCTATGCTGGTAAAGTGGCCGAAGGGAAGCTTAATAGAGAACGGGGGACGTGGCTCTGCTATTAGTGATGCGAGTCACCTGGATATCTTGCCAAGCCTATTGGAGTTTATTTTTGGTTCTGATGTGGATAGCCTGGCAGGTGTATCTTTACTTAGAGATGAGCCAAGAAGTGCGATAGCTACTACAGCACAGAGTGGTAAGACTAAGGAGGCTATGATGTTCGTCCAAAATGGCTATAAGGCATATTTTAAATGGCCTAGTTACTGGAATGGGCGTCCTACGGGGCGTATCTACCTTTCTAGAATAACTGGACCAGATGGTGATATCCATGCGAAGAACCCAGCGGAGTATCAAAAAATCATTAATGAACATTTCGCAGATGCATTGAAGAGGACATTCAGCATATTCACACTGGCAACAAAGCCTAAGAAGCTGGATTTAGTAAGATAGTCTGTAATAGTAATAGACAACGGTATATTTTTAATAGGTCTTTGTAATAGCCAATTTTAGTGACAGATGACATAGTTCATCCTAACCCAGAACTTATAAAATTATGAATGGCAAATGCGATAAATAGAGAAGGTGGAAAAGATGCGGTAAACCTCCGAGATCCGGTAAACTTGCGTATTGCTGAGCAGTATGTGAGTGAATTTGGTAATCTCGCGAAAGAATCTACTACGATGATCCTGCCGTAAAATTTAGCTGTATTTTTCTCTCCATTCTACTGGTAGGCGCTGGGGGCGTCCGGTGTTGTCTCCTTTCATTTGAACCATGGCTAGTGCTTGCCTGCAGGTGACCAAACATTTATCGATTCCTTCTGCATAAATTTCAAAGGCGCACCAGAACTTAACGCGTTCGACACTCTCTAGCCGTCCTTTGATACTGAGCTTGTGACCTAAAGTTGCAGGTGAGCGGTAGTCTACCTCAGTCCTTACCACAACAGGGAATAGTCCAGTATCAGCCATGGATTTCAAATTCATACCGAGTTTCTCAGTAGCGAGTTTAGTGCGGCATGTTTCGATCATTCTCAGGTAGGCTAAATTATGAACGACACCTCCGATATCAGTGTCAAAAAACATGACTTCCTCATGAGTTGTAAACTCGGGCATTTGATAGTTACTTACTTCAGCTTCGTGATCCATGGCGAGATATTAATGAATCTCCAACAAAGTTCAATCTATCTTGAGTTTAGCGGATAAATAGTTAAGCTAACCGCATACTCTACCTTATACACATCTGTCATGTTCTATTTTCGTAACCTAACTATCAGCATTTTCTTATTCAGCACTACTAGCGAGGCGGCTACCTATCCTCGCCCTGAAATATCGAGTATAATGTTTCACGTAGATAAGCTTCCGCTGGATCAAGATAGAATGAAGAAGGTTACCAGGGATTTGATCACCTTAGCCTCGAAGAATGCAAATGGTAATCAAAAACAGCTCAACAATAGTGCAAAGTTTTTAGCAATAGCAATCCGTTTAGATTCGAAGAATAAGGACGTGCAGAGGCTAAACATGAGCTTTAGCAAAGGGGAGAACATCGCAGAGCCTGACAATGCTAGGTATCAAAGGGCTCTTGCTGATACTAATCACCTCATAAGGATACTTTCAAAGGCGGAGAAATTTACCGAAGCGCAAATATTTGCGGATTACTTAAAAGATGCAGTCACAAGAGTAGCTGGAAGTGACCCAGCATTTAAAGACCATCAAATAAATAAACAGCGGTGGCAGAATGTAGTGCCTGAGATAGTAGTAAAGCCAGAACGCCAATTGAGCCCTAAGACTACTGAAACAGAGCCTAAAAAAACTGAACCTAAGCCTAACATAATTGAAGAGCAACCCGTTGCGGATTTAAACCTCAAACCTCAACAGGATCTAGCAGTAAAATGGAATTTCCTCACCTCAACTATAGCAACTCCGGTTATACTATCCGAGAAGATCAATGATCACACACATCACTACTGGGATATAGCTGGTTTTGATCTGACCTGGAAAGCGCTAGATGAGATAAATAGCTCTATTAGAGTGACAATGATACCAGAATATAAGGAGTGGAAAGTGAGAAAATTAGAGAGTAGACTCCAGGACATATTAGCTAGTCACTGGAAGGATTTTCCAAGTGCAGAGGTGACCGTAAGATTACCTGCAACTTACAGCTCTAAAAGCGGTGATTTGGGAGTGTTGCCGATAGTTACTCAGCTATATGCCTCACTAAAAAATACAAGTGTGCCTGCTGGAGTGCAGATGATAGGGAGTGTAAAAAGTAACGGAGAGATATACGGTGGGAATTTTTTTTGGTCCCAGCTAAAAGAGCTACGTAGTGAAGAAAGCTTTGAGAATACATTGTTTTGTCCACTCTCTGCTGAAAAGGGATTTAAGCAATTAATCGCTCTGGAAGAGGCACAATTCTTCGTGAAAAATGAAGTGATATCAGTAAATACCATCGATGACGTGACTAAATATTTCGGCGATGTTTCCGATCCCAACTTAAAATCAGCCAGTGAGAAGTTCGTGAAAATACGTAATATGATAGGATCGCGGTCAGTCGGTGCATTCTCAGTAAATAAGGAGTTGAGGGCTGTTTTAGAAGAAATTGTAACTCTTAATCCGAATCACATCTCAGCTAAAATGATTTTGCTGAGAGGTGATCCGAAGCGAAGCTTAACGCTTGATTCTTACTTTGTGGCGGAAGAATTTAAGTCTTTAATGAATTCGTTGAAATGGATAAATGAACGCCAATATGAGATGTTTGGAAGCTCAGATTTATCTAAGAGAGCAGATGAAATTGACGAGCAACTCAAGTCTGTAGCGCGCTATATTGATAGTGATGATATAGTAATAGCTACTGCGCTTGAAGACATGGCTGATGAATTAAACATCCTTACTAAATCGCTTAAAAAATCGAGATCTAGTTATCAGTCACGTTCCGGAAGGGTTGCTCACGATCGCTTTAAAAAGCATTTTGAAATCGCTCAGAACTTTATCAAGGAGAAGCAGCAGGTAAAATAATTAGTCCAGTTTTCTTAGGGAATCTGGAGCTGATGGCAAGACCTCCATGATGCTTGGTAATCTAGTAGAGTATTACTAGCATGCCCTCGTAGGATGAATACTTTAACAGTCTGTTTGCGAAAGCCTGATTGGAAGAAGCAGACTGGAGTATGATAGGAGAGAAATTTAGAAGTGATAGGTAGTATATGGGTAATGTTAGATTACGAATAGTCCTCCCCTGATGATAGGAGTGGCTTTGCCTGCCGAGTCGTAGCCCGTCACGTCTACATCGTCCCCACCGATCATGAAATCTGTGTGCAGGAGGCTGGAGTTTACACCCATTTCATCACGTTGCTCTTTTGTCATTTCTAAACCATTTGGAACGCCCATAGGGTAGCCATTACCTAGAGCGATATGGCAGCTGGCATTTTCATCATAGAGAATACATTGGAAGACTTTACCACTCTGAAAGATAGGGGAGCTAGAGTCTACTAGCGCGAGCTCACCGAGGTAACTAGCTCGTGGGCACATGGCAAAGAAATCATCGAGTGCATCTTTATTTTTATCAGCACCATAGTCTGTTACTTTTCCAGCTGTAAATTCAAACCACGCACCTTCTACTTGTCTGCCCAGAACATCCACAGGGCATACTACTTTTACATGTCCTTCGGTTTTGTTGGCATTCGGTGTGGTGAACGTTTCCTCTGTGGGAAGGTTCGGCATAAATAATCTTCCAGCTACATTGCTAATAGCTCCACCTATCCATTTGGCATTTTCAAAATTATAAACAGAGAGATCAGTACCGCCTCCGTGGAAGTGCATTCGCTCGATATTGAGATTCATGAGTATCTCAGCACGTTGTTGAATACGCGCTCCTTTGTCTCTCCAGAAGCTACTTGGGTCAACTTCGTTGAGGCTAATGATTTCTACCATTTCAAGCCATAGCCTGTCCTCGATTTCTGCACTAGCAGGTTCATTGTAGACCTTTGCTGCCCATTGCGGGGTCGGCATGGCGACTACACACCATGAGATTTTTCCCGCACCACATGCTTCACTGATTGACTTGGCTGTGATGCTTGCTGCACGTTGGACTATTGCTAATCGCTCGCTATCTAGTGTGCCTAACATGTCTGGATCTGTAGGTCCGAAAATTCTTACTCTAGCCCATTCTTCATCGATCATGCTGGCGTATTTTTGATCGATCCAGCTAGGAAGGTTTTCCAGTTCGCTCTTATCACCATTTTCTATTCTCGCTTTTAAGATAGATGGGTGCTCAGTTTCGATTTGCACGAAGCTAGCCCCCATTTTATAAGCCTCCTCGGTCATAATAGTGAGAAACTCGATATGATAAGCTTCGGCCGAGATTATGAGGTTCTGACCTTTGACAAAATTAACACCAACTTCGAGGATGAGTTTGGCATATTTTCTTTGCTGTAAATCTTTCATAGAACTATCTAGTCCTATTTATTAGATTCATCAACGCTTTATCTCTGTACTAACCTTTAACTAGCGGTGCCTACTTTATATTTTTTAGCATATTCGCGAGGACTCTGCTCAGTAGCCAGTTTAAACAGCTCGGCAAATCTTCTCGATGAATGATAGCCGCAGGCGTCAGCTACTTTACTCACAGAAAGTTGAGACATTCCGTCAGAGAGTAATTTTTTGGCATGTTCCATTCGTGTTTTGACGATTACCTCTCCGATACTTGCTTCTAATAAATCTCTGAACTTCAACTCCAGTGAGCGCCTACCCAGTGAGGTGCTAGTCACAACATCATTGATAGATTCTATTGTGCTGAAATTATCCTTTATAAAAGTTAGAGCTCTCCGTAGCTCTGGGTCAGCTACGGCATGCATACTCGTAGACTCACGCTCTACTATTCTAATAGGATCCGGGTGGAAGAAACAATCCTCTAGCTTGTGTCCATTCATGAGACTATCTAGCATCTCAGCTGCTCTGTAGCCGATCCTAGCAGAGGGTATTTCTATGCTAGAGAGTGGGGGACGAGAGAGTCGACATTCCACTAGATCGTTATCTACTCCTAGGATTGCGACGTCCTCCGGAACATTTAAATTTAATTCTAAGCAGATATCTGCTACATCTCTAGCGGGGACATCATTCGAGCAAAATAAACCGACTGGTTTAGGCAACTTTAGAAGCCAGTCACGAATCTTATCATGTAGTTTTTTAAACTCTCGGACGTCAGCTATTCTGGGCATGTATTCTACTGCACATCTCTGGACATCTACTCCTAAACTGTGGGTAAATGCACTGTATCGCTGCTTAGAATACTGCATAGTGTCGCTCCCTAAATAGGCGAAATGCCTTAGTCCCATTCCGCTTAAATACTCAGCCGCCATCTCACCTACTTTCATCTGATTTACGTCTACCAAAGGGTAGTTTAGCTCAGAAAGTGAGTCGGTTGTGTTTATGACTGGAACATTAAGAGCATCTACCGCGTTTGCTATCCTCGGATCATAGAGATGGGCTATGACTCCGTCTGGCTGCCACTCTTGTAGCCATTCTATAGACTCTATTTTCGGAGCGGCATCATGGAATAGCCAGTTCTTACGTTTTTGGCTAAAGGCATAAATACCTTCTATTATGGCACGGTTATACCCGATGTTCTTACTCATAAGTAGTGCGATTCTTTTAAATGCCATACGTAAACAATACGTTTAAATTTCGCAAAATGCACGTCATCTTTTGGTGTGATGTGTTATTGTGTCGCCATGTCAGACTATTTTAGGAATTTGAATGTTGTGAAACTACTCTTCACAAATGTATTACTCACAACAGGGCTAGTGTCCGCTGAAGAAAATTTAGGTAAAACTAGCTACCTTCAAGTCTGCTCAGCATGTCACGGAGTAGATGGAAATGGTTTACAAATCCAGGGTGCTGAAGGCTTTCCGCCACTTTCAGGAAGTTTGTGGTTAAAGGGAGATGCCGACAGAGTAGCACAGATTATTCTTCACGGGTTACAAGGTCGTATTTATGTAAAAGGGAAAAAATATGATCAGGTCATGCCCCAGCAAGGTTCTCTTACAGATGAGACAGCAGTTGCTGTGATAAACTATGTTCGCACTGAATTCGGTGGTGAAAAAGGAGGCTACAATATTGATGACTTTAAGAAGGCTAGGGCTTCGTCTAAAAACAGAAGTACCCAATGGACAGAGAAAGAACTCCTAAGTCGCTACCCACTCCAGAGACCAGAATCACCGATTAAACATCTTTTAATGAGATCCTACACAGGTGATTGGGCTAAGATACCAGATTTTAAGGCAATGCAGGAGGATGCTATAGAAGAGGAGCATGATGGATACATTTCACTCAAAAAGATTAATAAAAAAGAAAATTTCGGACTGATGTGGGTTGGCGAAATTGAGATTACTAAAGAGGGTGATCACGTCTTTGAAATCAATGCCGACGATGGAGCTAAGCTATATATTAATGGCGAAGTAGTGGCGCAGGCTAAGGCAGATAACTCCGAGAAAAAGCTGAAAAATGGCAAAGTAAAACTTAAACCAGGACTTCATAAATTCCGCTTAGATTATTTCCAGAAAAAGGGAAATAAGGGAATAAGCATTAAATACAGAGAACCAGGCTTAAACTGGTTTTGGTTATCAGAATCCACTAAAAAACCGGAAGCTGAAGTTAAAGTAGTGATCGATCTGACTCCCAAAGATGGACAGGTGAGGATGTATAATAACTTTATCAAAGGTTCCAGCGCAAGAACCATGGGAGTAGGCTATCCTCTTGGTAATAACATCGCATTTAGCACAGAACATTGTAATCTAGATCTTATCTGGAAAGGGGATTTCATCAGTGCGGGAAGACACTGGACTAAGCGTGGTCAAGGTTTTGAAGACCCAGCTTCTGAGGTAGTTGTATCACCATCACAAGGTGTAGCCTGGAGCGATGCTACTGGCTCAAAATTACTCAATGCGCAGCTTAATGGCATACAGACAGATGAAATCGGTAGCCCAACATTTGGCTACACTATAGCTGACAATATTCAGGTGAGAGACTCATTTATCTCTAGCTCTGATTCGCTAGAGCGCACCATTAGCATTAATACTGATAAAATGCAGACAGTTACTTTTAAAGTAGCAGACTCTGGTGAACAGCAGGAGAACAACATCGTCATTGGAAAGTTAAAAATAGCTCTCCCAGAGACAGCTAAGATTACTAAGAATGGGAAATCCCATTTCGTGACACTCGATTTGGAGAAAGGAACTAATAAACTCAACCTCACATACTCATGGACAAAATAATTTACTCAGCCCTCGCGGCTCTCACATTTACTAGCCTTCTTTCATTTGGTCAAAATGAGGCTAAAGCAGAAGCTCAGGATGACTTTTACATGCGTGAATCGATCCTGCTACCTAAAGATGAAGTCATGGAGATGGGCTCGATAGCTCTCATGCCTGATAAGCAGCTTGCAGTAGCTACCAGACGCGGAGAAATCTGGATCTGTAAAGGCGCCTATGCTGATGATGTGTCTAAGGTCGAGTGGAAGAAAATTTACGATGCGGCTCACGAGCCATTAGGAATGTACTACAAGGATGGTTGGCTTTATTTTACAGATCGAGATGCCTTTGGCAGAATCACTGATAAAGATGGTGACGGCCGCTATGAGACTTATGAGGTAGTAAATAATAAATGGGGAATCAATGGTGACTACCATGAATACGCATTTGGCTCCACACCAGATAAGGATGGCAATACATACATAGTGCTTTGCCTTACAGGATCTGGATCTGCAAAATCGCAGTGGAGAGGCTGGTGTAAAAAGATAGCTCCTGATGGGACTTCAACTCCATTTAGCTCTGGGATACGCTCACCAGGAGGTATCGGTTATGACGCTGAGGGTAATGTGTATTATACTGATAACCAAGGCTTATGGAATGGGAGTTCATGTCTTAAGCCACTCAAGCAGGGAGCTTTCACAGGTAATCCTACAGGAAATATATTCTACAAAGATGCCCCTAATATGGGAGAACGCCCAGTAGAGCCTTTCAGTGGATCTACTATCCTAGCAGAACGTAAAAGAATCTCACAGTATTTACCACCAGCAGTGATATTGCCTCATGGTAAAGTGGGTAACTCTCCTACAGCCATTGTGCCAGATCTAACTGGTGGGAAGTTCGGTCCATTTGCTAATCAAGTGTTCATTGGCGAACAAACTAAATCAGAAGTCCAGAGAGTATCCATGGAAGTGGTCAACGGAGTGCAGCAAGGTGCAGTCTGGAAAATGCTTCATGGATTTAGAGCTGGTATCGTTCCTATGCGTTTAGATGAAGATGGAACTCTATTTGTAGGTGGCACTAACCGAGGCTGGGGATCTAACGGTGGGAAGCCTTTCACTCTAGAGAGAGTTCGTTGGACGGGCAAAGTTCCGTTTGAAATGTTAGATATAAAAGTCCAGCCTAAAGGTTTTAAAATGACTTTCACAAAACCAGTAGACAAAGCTACAGCAACGGATGTCGCTAATTATAATTGCCAAGCTTGGACTTACATCTACAGATCAGATTACGGTAGTCCAGAAATTGATAAAGTGACTCCTAAAGTAACTACTGCAGTAGTGTCTGAAGACGGTAGAACAGTGACAGTGACTCTGGATAAAATGACTCAAGGTCATGTACACCACATTAACTATGAAAAACTCGTTTCAGCTACTAAGGAGAAGATCTGGACTCCAGACGTTTATTATACTCTAAATGAAATACCTGAGAAATAGGGGTGATGCGTAAAAGTAACGCCCTAATTTCGCAATTTTACTAGACGTCTATCAGTAAATTCTGATAGCGTCCCTCCATGTCAGAATATTTTAAGAATATACCGAAAGTTAAGTTCGAAGGAAGAGGTACTACCAATCCATTCGCATTCCGCCATTATAACCCAGAAGAAGTCATCATGGGCAAGACCATGCGTGATCACCTAAGATTCGGAGCTCCCTATTGGCACGTGATGCGTAATGACCTGTCAGATCCATTCGGTGCAGGCACTGCTCTCATGCCTTGGGACGATGGCTCAGAGTCTCTCGACAATGCTCTCAACCGTGTTGACGTATTTTTTGAGTTCCTCAATAAGATCGATATCGATTACTACTGCTGGCACGACCGTGACATCGCACCTGAAGGAAAGACTCTCAGCGAAACTCATGATAACCTAGCTAAAGTCTGTGATAAGCTTCTAGCTTCCCAGCAAGAGCACGATAAGAAACTCCTCTGGGGCACATCATGTCTCTTCATCAATCCTCGCTACTCACAAGGTGCAGCGACTAGCCCGAACGCAGATGTGTTCGCATACGCAGCATCTAATGTGAAGCACGCACTAGAGCAGACTCACCGTCTAGGTGGTGAAGGCTACACATTCTGGGGTGGACGTGAAGGTTACTCCACACTTCTCAATACAGACATGAAGCGTGAACTCGATCACTTAGCTGCATTCTTCCACATGGCTGTAGATCATGCTAAGAAGATCGGCTATAAAGGTCAGTTCTACATCGAGCCTAAGCCGATGGAGCCATCGACTCACCAGTATGATTCAGACTCAGCTGCTTGTTTAAATTTCCTTCGTGAATACAATCTGCTAGATCATTTCAAACTCAACCTTGAGACAAACCACGCTACACTAGCTGGTCACACTATGCAGCATGAACTCGACGTAGCAATCGGTGCAGACGCACTTGGTTCTATCGATGCTAACCAAGGTGATGAACTCGTAGGCTGGGACACAGATCAGTTCCCTACTGACATCTACATGGCTACACACGTCATGGTGAGAGTTCTCAAGATGGGCGGTTTCACAACAGGTGGACTTAACTTTGATGCTAAGCGTAGACGTGAGTCTCACGAACTAGAAGACCTATTCCACGCTCACGTAGGTGGTATGGACACCTATGCTCGTGGTCTTAAAATCGCGGCTAAGATCGTAGAAGACGGTAGATTTGATGAGCTCGTAGGTGAGCGTTATTCAACATTTGACAGCGGAATCGGTGCAGACGTAGAGAATGGTAAGACAACTCTAGATAGCCTAGATGCTTACGCTCATACTATCGATGCTCCTATCATCGCTAGTGGAAGACAGGAAATGTTAGAAAATCTTTTCAACGATTACATCCAATAAAATAACAGTATGTTTTTAGGACTAGACGCATCCACTCAGAGTATCTCGGCAGCTATTATAGACCCTGATACTTCTACAGTCATCGCATCTGATAGTGTAAACTTCGGTGCAGAGCTTCCTCAGTATAATGCTCCATCTGGATTTATTCCAGATGGACCAGATGGGGAAGTCCATACTGATCCCAGCATGTGGATGGATGCCCTAGAAATACTACTCCACCGACTCAAGTCAAAGGGAGTAGATCTGTCTAAAATCACAGCTATATCAGGCGCTGGCCAGCAACATGCCAGCGTCTATTTATCTGAAAAATTTCATTCAGCGGTAGCAAACCTAAGCGCTGATAAATCACTCTCTGAGCAACTAGTACCGACACTCACTAGAGCCACTTCACCTATATGGATGGATAGTTCTACAGAGGCAGAATGCGCAGAAGTCACTGCATCAGTTCCAGATACATTATCTATCTCAGGCTCAGTCGCCACGATGAGATTTACTGGTCCTCAGATCAGAAAATTCTTCAAGAACTCACCAGACGACTATAAGCAGACTACTGTCATTCATCTTAATAGCTCGTTCTTCAGTTCTATACTAGCAGGTAAATCGTCTAGTATCGATACTGGTGATGGAGCAGGCATGAACCTCATGGATCTCGCTTCATCTACATGGCATAAAGACCTGTTAGATGCGACTGCACCAGATCTAGAATCTAAACTACCACCTATCGAGCAAGCAGGAACTTTTGTATCTAACATCAGTTCATACTTCGTAGAGAAATACGGATTCTCATCTGACTGCAAAGCGCACAGCTGGACAGGGGATAACCCGGCGAGCCTAGTCGGCATGGGAGCGGCAGCTTCAGGCAAAATGATCATCAGCCTCGGAACTAGTGACACCCTTTTCTCAGCTATGCCTGAGCCAAAGACAGATCCAAATGGCTACGGTCACGTATTCGGAAACCCTATAGAGGGAGGAAGCTACATGAGTCTACTCTGTTTCTCTAACGGATCACTCGCTAGAGAACGTCTAAAGAAGGACTGTAATCTACAGTGGTCAGACTTCGAAGCAGAAGCTCTAGAGCAGACACCTCTCGGTAATGACGGTAAACTTGTAGCACCATTTTACACGCCAGAAACTACTCCTAAAGTAGATTCACACAACATCCACACCAATGACTGGGACTTTGACTCAGCATCTAACAATACTAAAGTGAGAGCTCTTCTAGAAGGGCAGTTTCTTAATGTGAGACTTAATTCCCAATGGATGGGACTCACTCCTGATAACGTCCTACTAACAGGTGGTGCATCTAAGAACTCTGGTATTGCTCAAACTATTTCTAATGTATTCAACGTCCCAACGAAAAGACTCACAAGTGATGCTAGCTCAGTATCTATAGGATCTGCAATAGTAGCAGCTGTAGCCAATGGTCATTCCTACAAAGATCTGGCTGAAAAGTTTTGCACGACTAGTGCTGAAACAGCTAGTCCACAGCAAGGCGCTGAGATCTATGACACGAGACTATCAGAATACGAAACTCTCATTAAAAGTATCGTATAGTCTACTTCTTGAGTTCGCCGAGTACTATTCACAAACATCTTATTTGGTGTTTGTAAGTTTACTCTATTGCCTATGGTGAGTAGTCCGTAGTCGGATCCATTCGCAGTTAGAGCCTTGCCATCAGCCTCAGCTTTTATCATCAATAGAGTGTTGCTTAGCGTCGTGTGTGACTTAGATTTCAGACTTCACCTATTCACTATAGCCGTGTTTGGCGTTCTTATTAGCGGGAATGCTTCCTAAGCTGAGACCGACGAGTGCGACAATAGTAAATTGAAGCCATGTAGAAATTCTAGAATAACTTTAAATAAATAGCCATGTAGTGATGAAGATCACCGCATGAAGATTTAATTTTAAGTTTAGAAATTTGGCTATTTGACTAGTCTAATTTAGCACCTCTATAGCCGGACTCATTAGGCTTGCGGAAGCGTTCTTTACCGAACTTAGCTTCCCAGCGTTCTTGCTGAACTATCGTGAGTCGGCAGAATGGGATGTATTCCAGTCTCATCTTAGGGATGCGTTCTCCAGATATTTGGCAGTATCCATAGACACCTTGTTCGAGTCTGAGGATCGCCTGCTGTATCTCATAGAGTGCATCTTGTTCTTTAGATAGGATGTTTAGAGCTATTTCACGATCATAAGCGTCACTTCCAGCATCTGCTGTGTGTTCACCAGATCCGGATTGATCGCCATCATTGGACTTGAGAGTGTCATTAGCGAGGCTACTAGTAGTATCGATGAGCTCATCTCTGAGGTCTAAGAGTCGCTTATGCTGCTTCTTATCAAACGCTGTGAGCTTTCTTTGAATAATAGGCTTCATCTTGAGAACCTTCTTTTTCGCCACAACAGGCTTCGGAGTAGCTACTGGAGTTGCTTTAGTTGCAGGTTTTTTGGCTGCTTTTTTAATTACAGATGTGGCTACCTTTTTCTTAGTCGCTTTTTTAACTACCTTCTTAACCTGTTTTTTCTTTGAGGCTTTCTTCGCTAGTTTCTTGGTAGTCTTCTTCGCTGCTTTTTTAGCTACCTTTTTCTTGGTCGCTTTTTTAACCATCTTTTTTGCGACTTTCTTTTTCGTCGTTTTCTTTATAGATTTTGTTGTTGATTTCTTTTTAGCTGCCATGTTTTTAGAAGTTAGTTGTATATATCGGTAAAGTGGTTACGGCTTAGTCGGATACAGATAATAAATTTCACTTCAAGCGTAAACTTTTATTACTGTCAATGTATGATTAACTTTAGCTAACATATTGACAGCGATGAAGCTAGGTTAAAAGTAGCTAAAACTATGCTGTTAGAGGTGTTGTGATGTATACTAGAGAAATAATTTGCCTCTATGATGTGTCACTGATAATTATATTAACCATGAAAGTATTATTACTACTTACCCTGCCGATTTTTCTAGTTTCTTCTCTATCTGCACTAGAGGTAGCTGTAGATATAAAAGATAAGCCTATAGCGGAAGCTGAGGCAAAAGCTGAGGCTGGAATGCTCCGCCATATAGTAATGTTTAAATTTAAAGCTGAGGCTACTGATGAACAGACCGTAGCGATTGAAAAAGCATTTGGTGAGCTACCTAAGAAAATCAATACGATCAAAGGCTATGAGTGGGGCACAAATATAAGTAAAGAGAACAAGAGCCAAGGGTTCACTCACTGTTTCGTAGTCACTTTTACTGACCAGAAGGGTCTGGATATCTACACTCCTCACGCCGCACACCAAGCATTCGTAAAACAATTACTACCCATCCTTGATAAGGTTCTTGTGTTAGATTTTATAGCGCAATAAGGCTCACACTATCTGATTCATCTGGGCTCTCAAGAAAGAGATCTGAATAACAGCTGGGATAGTAACTCGGTAAGCTGGAACTGCTATGTCTGCAGCAGTCCATAACTAGTTGCTACGCAGCCGAACGGTTCCAGCATGAAACCTAGAGTTCTGCTCAGCGCTACATTGGTTGTTAGCTTTAGGCTATTTCTTTGTAAAGAACTCCTTTGCCCCTGACGATTGATACGAGTGAATTATCACCGAAGCGCTGAACTTCATCGGCAATTAAGTGCCAGCATTTCTGATGGTCAGGGTTGTTGTCTACGTAGAGAGAATGTTTCGTCAGTGATTCAGAGAGTCTGCGCTTTCCATCTTTATCTTGGGTAAGGATTTGAATGAGTGGCTCTAGCTGAGCTGAGCTTACTTTGGCTAAAAAATTAAGGTCTTTGTCGTCTCTGATAATAGTGATTTAGAATTCTATACTAAGCCTATATTTGATTTCCTCAACGAGAAAGATGGACGATTTCTAAAGTCACGATGATTACCAGAATTGAGATAGCGATTCCGAATATACCATCAATAATATGAAAGTTTTTGCTATACCATTGCTTGATCTCTTTTGTCTGCAGTAGCTTCACCCATAGACACCAGAGTAAAAGACCTTCTAGGACTACAGTGAGCCAAAGGGTGAGTGACCATGAGCTAGAATATGGTGCGATTTGTTGGAAAGGGAAGACGACCCCTGCTAGAAATATGGCTACCTTTGGATTGAGAATATTGCTTAGTAATCCTCGGCGATAGTGAGCTGATAAGGAGAGAGTTTTCTGAGACTGATTAGGTTAGCTCCATTCTAAATTACTCCCTGAGTATATCCCTATGAATGCTGAGGCTAGCAGACCATAAGCAAGCCAGAGAAGGTAGACGGCAGCTAGTAGGTAAATGCCTAGTAATACACTTTTACTAGAATGAGAGGTAAGAAGATCGACAAAGAAGATAGCTATCCCAGCGTGGACAGTGAGTCCTGTAGCTATGCCAGCAGCCGTAGCGCAGCCAGATCTATATCCATGGGAGAGGGCTACACGAGTGAGTAAGATCATGTCAGGACCAGGGCTAAACTGCCCTAGTGCCGTGACGATGAGGAAGCTGAACCATTCTAGGTAAAGACCATCCCACATTGTAGGTTAGTCTATATTTAGTATGCTATTCACTTCAGCTTTTACTGTATCATAGCGTTCTGGATCTTCAGTCAATGGTAGGTCATAGGTGCGGACCATGTCCTTCATGATTGTCTTCCATTCAGAAGTCTGCATTTCTTTAGAGAAGCATTTTTCTAGGACTTCTAGCACTACTGATACAGAGGTGGATGCCCCAGGGCTAGCGCCGAGTAACGCAGAGATAGAGCCGTTTTCAGATGATACTACTTCGGTTCCGAACTGAAGTTTACCACCTGCAACAGGATCTTTCTTAATGATCTGCACACGTTGACCAGCAGTCACGAGATCCCATTCATCGTCTTTCGCGTCTGGGAAGAACTGACGGAGCATATCCATCCTGTCCGTGTGAGTGTTGATGATTTCTTGGTAGAGATATTCAGTTAGACTCATGTTGTCCTTACCTGCAGAGAGCATAGGTAGAATGTTATCGAAGGTGACTGACTTGAGCAGATCTAGCATCGAGCCACGCTTAAGGAATTTAGGTGAGAAGCCTGCGAATGGACCGAAGAGTAAACTTGTTTTACCCTGAATCACTCTTGTATCGAGGTGAGGCACAGACATTGGTGGAGCCCCTACAGCTGCTTTACCGTAAACTTTAGCAGCATGCTGTTCTACAAGATCTTGGTTTTTACAGACTAAGAATTGTCCACTCACTGGGAATCCTCCGAAGCCTTTGCCCTCTTTGATGTCAGATTTTTGTAGTAGCTTCAGAGAGCCTCCACCAGCTCCGATGAACACGAAGGGGGCGTAGATTTTTTCTGAGAAGAAGTCGCCAACGCGCTTCACTTTAATTTCCCAAGTGCCGTCTTTTTCTTCATCGAGATCACGCACAGCGGTGTCAGTGGCTAGCTCTACATTGGGCAGACTGACAAGATGCTCAAAGAGGACTTTTGTGAGTGCACCGAAGTCGATATCAGTGCCATTCTCTACACGAGTTACTGCGATTTGTTCATCCGCGCCACGTCCTTTGCCCAGGAGAGGCGTCCATTCAGAGATTGTCTCGTGATCTGATGAGAATTCCATTTCATCGAAGAAGTGGTGACCAGTCATCGCCTCATGGCGTTTCTTGAGGAACTCGACGTTGTCTTCACCTTCTACGAAACTCATGTGAGGAACTTTGCAAATAAAGTCAGCAGGGTTCTCAATGATTCCCTGTTCTGTTAGATAAGCCCAGAACTGTTTTGAAAGTTGAAATTGCTCGTTGATCTCGATGGCTTTATCGATAGCTACTGAGCCATCTGCATTTACTGGGGTATAGTTCAGTTCACAGAGTGCCGCATGACCAGTGCCCGCATTATTCCATGCGTGGCTGCTTTCTAGAGCTACAGATGAGAGTAGCTCTACGATCTGGATTGTAAGTTCAGGCTTGAGGCGCTTCAGCATAATGCCGAGAGTTGCACTCATGATGCCTCCTCCTATGAGGACGACGTCTGGTTGCTTAATCAATCCATTCTCTGTGTATTCCATATGTTACCTGACTAAAGCGAGATGGTAACTTTGTCAACTATCAGGGAGGTCAGTTAGCGCACTAGTTTAAGGAATTTCTTGCGAACTTTCGGAGAGACCATTGCATAAATGATGTCTCCCGGCTCTAGAATGTCGTTTGGAGCAGGCACGTCAGCGTGAATGCCGTGCATCTTAGCTACTAGCACACAGCCTTCTGGCCATTCGACCTCACTTACAGTTTTTTGCGCTACGATCGATCCGCTCTCGATAGTTGTCTCGATCACATCGCCAGCACTTAGCTTTTTAACAATGTGGTATTTATCTGAGGTAAGAAATTTCTCCAAATCACGGCGACAAGCCTCACGAGGACTCACCGCCGCAAGCATACCGAAGTGTCGGCCACTGGCACTGATTGCGTTTGCGTAGTCAGCTCGGTGGATGAGCGTGAGGCAGTTTTTTGTTCCTAGGTTGTGCGCCTGTAGACAGGTCATCACATTATCCTCGTCACTAGCACTAGTGGCTACGAAGAAGTCGGCATCTCCCACTTGTTCTTCTTCTAGTTCAGCTAGAACCGTTCCGTCTGTATTGATGACAGTTGTGTTAGAAAGCCGATCGGTTAGCTCTGCAGCTACTATCGGGTCTTTCTCTAAAATTCTTACTTTGCAATCCCAGCTCTCTAACATCTGAGCGAGAGAGAAGCCGTATTCACCACCACCAAAGATCACTACGCGAATTGTATCCCTAGCGCCACCTTCACGTTGTAGTCTATTTGCCAGGTCTCTAAGTTTTCTCGGCTCACCGAAGATAGTAACCACATCACCAGCTTCTAGAGAAGTCCTAGCATTGGGGACGAAGTGTTCTCCTCCGCGAGTGAGCGCTGCCACTCGGGTTCGCTCAGGAGCTTTGAGTTGCATCAGCATTTTGCCGATGGCATCGCTGGTTTCACAGACACGCACTTGCTGGAGTTCAATGCGTCCACGCGCGATTTCTTCTACTACTAGTGAATCTGGGTTACGTATAAATTTAGCCAGCTCAATCGCACTCAATCTTTCAGAACTAAAAGTATGATCAATGTTGAAGTGTCCTTTGTAATCGAACAACCATTCTTCACGCTGAAGCTCTGGGTGAACTCGGCAAATTACTCTTGTAGCTTCGAGCTTGGTGGCCATCGATGAGACCATCATATTTACTGAGTTATCGCTGGTTAGAGCTAGAAAGAGATCACAATTTCCGACATCAGCTTCCAGTAATGTGCTGATGCTAGTGCCATCACCATGTATGACCTTGGCGTCAAGACTCTGCTCTAGCTCATGCACCAATACTGCTGAGCTTTCGATAACTACGATACTGTGAGCTGCGCGAGAAAGAGATTCTGCCAGATGGCGTCCTACTTCTCCTGCCCCTACGATGATAATATGCATTTCGCTTAGAAAGCTAGCGTAGAATATACAGAAAAGCAATGCTTGGGATTAGTGAAAATATCAGTATCTTATATCTCCTATGGTCCAATTAGTTTTTATTTCTTCCTTGGGCGTAGTCCTGCTTCACAAGCAATAGCGCTAGAAACATTATGGATGATTTGCTGAGTGCCTGTATAACTTATTGTATAGGTCTCTTTTACTGGTGCGCCGCTAGAGTTAAAGATTACTTCTGCCTCATAGTTGTCTGCTGTGGCAGAGCTACCTACATAGGTGACGTTAAACTCGTATTTATCTTGCTTGGAGTTTAGTCTTAAGTTCCAGCTTTTTTTGTTAGCCAAATCTTTACTCTTCATGTGAGGTCTGGTGGCTTGGGACTGAGGGACGTGGGGTGCTCTTAGTTGTAGATAAAATTCTACATCTTTATGGATGGCGTTGAGTTCTTCTTGGCTACTTTTACTGTCAGCAGATGAACTGCTGTCAGTGCTGTCTTTACAGCTGATATTTAATAGAGAGAAGATGATGCTGAATATATAGAGTGATTTTATTTTCATTATAGAAGATGATGTATTTTATATATGTAGGAGTCAACTTAGATCGATATCCAATTAATTACTATATGACTTATAAGACGCATAAGTCATATTCTCTAATAAGAAAATACCCCAACAGAAGATATCTTCCATTGAGGTATTGTATAAATTTTGTTTTTGTGTCGAATTACTTACCTTTTTTGTTAGCTAGCTCAGCTTTGACCTTCACTTCAAGTTCATCGTAGAGGTTTTGGTCTTCCTTGATCGCTACTTTCGCAGCGTCACGTCCTTGGGCTAGTTGGTTACCATCGTAGCTGAACCACGACCCACGCTTGAGAACGATGTTGTATTCGAGCGCTAGATCTAACAGTGAGCCTACAGATGAGATTCCTTCAGAATACATGATGTCGAATTCTGCTTCTGTGAAAGGTGGAGCCACCTTATTTTTAACGATCTTAATCTTGGTGCGGTTTCCTGTGACTACACCATCAGTCGACTTGATCTGACCGATTCTACGGATATCTACACGAACAGATGCGAAGAACTTTAGCGCGCGTCCACCAGGAGTTGTCTCTGGGCTGCCGAACATGACTCCGATTTTCTCTCGGATCTGGTTAGTAAAGATACAGACTGTGCGAGCCTTAGAGATAAAGCTGGTGAGTTTACGCATCGCAGCTGACATGAGTCGAGCCTGAGCGCCAACTGTGGAGTCACCGATTTCTCCGGTGAGTTCCTGCTTAGTTACGAGAGCTGCTACGGAGTCGAGCACGACTACATCGATCGCATTTGAGCGGACGAGTGTCTCTACGATCTGTAGAGCTTCTTCACCAGATGATGGCTGAGAGATTAGTAGGTCGTCTAGTTTGACTCCTAGCTTCTGCGCATACTGCGGATCGAGTGCGTGTTCGACATCGATAAATGCTGCGAGGCCGCCCATTTTCTGAGCCTGTGCAATCGCTGTGAGCGTTAGAGTGGTCTTACCTGAAGATTCTGGTCCGTATACCTCGATAATTCTACCACGTGGGAAACCACCAACTCCGAGTGCGCGGTCGATGAGGAGATTACCAGTAGGGATGACATCCACATCTACTGTGTTCTCGTCTCCTAGGCGCATGATGGCAGTTTCACCGAATTCCTTCTGAATGTGTGTTATCGCTAAGTCGAGATTCTTCTTACGTGCATCGTTTACCTTTTCAGCGGCCTTCTCAGCTGCTGTAGGTGCTTTCTTCTTAGCGGGAGCTTTAGCCGGTGTAGTCGTTGTAGCTGTTACTACTGCGGTTTCTTTAGTGTCTTCAGTTGTGTCTTTAGCCATGGTCGTGTTCTAGGTAGTTGTGTTTAATTTGTGAGAAGTTTTTGTGTTCATCTGAAATGAACTACTTCTGGTTTGTTGAAGACAACTTAGTCTCAGCCTGTCTTGAGAGTCAACTAAAAAGGTGTTCATTTAAACATTTTTCTGCTAACCGGGGTAACTTCTTTAGATTCCGTGGTCTCCGAGCTGATGCGAGCTATAAGACTTGCTAAAAATTCGTTCCTAGTGCAGAAGTTTGGCATCTTTTTATGGCTTTTGTCTTAGCATTCCAACAATCTGATTTTGCCTTGAGCTTCCTCTCACTATTCTTAGAGGGTGCTCCTTATATATTGCTGGGGACGCTTATTAGTGGATTTATTGATGTTTACATGCCAGCGAATGTGCTGGAGAGGGCATTGCCTAAAAATAAGTTTCTAGCGATCTTGAGTTGTGGATTCATGGGGCTTTTGCTACCGGTTTGCGAATGTGCCGTTGTTCCTGTGATCCGTAGGCTCGTGGCGAAGGGCTTACCTGTGAGCTGTGCTTTTACCTATATGCTAGCTGCGCCTATTCTAAACCCGATTACGATCTGGAGCACTTGGCATGCGTTTGATAAACAGGATCAACTTTGGAATGTAGTTTCTCGTTGTGGAATGGGTTATATGGTAGCGGTGATTGTCGGAATCATTGTGATGTTCTTACCACTGGAAAGGGTGCTTAGGGATTCGGTGTTGAAGACCATTAGATCTGCAAAACCTACTAAGAAAGAGCATGACCATAGTCACGCACATGACCACGATCATGAACACGGATGCTGTGGTCACGATCACAATCATGATGATCATCACCATGATCACGACCATTCTCATTCTGATGAAAAGAATAAGATCGTCTCGGCGATGCGCTCGGGGATGCGAGATGCGGTGGATGTGGGTGTGTATTTCACTATCGGTGTCTGTCTAGCGGCGATGTTCAATATCCTTTATAATAGTAATCAGGAGACCTTCTCCGCAATTCTGAGTAACCCCGTTGCTGAGACTGGTGGGATGATGATGCTAGCGTTTTTGCTGAGTGTTTGTAGCACCTCGGATGCCTTCATGGCGGCGACTTATAATTTCGTAGGAGCAGGTGCTAAAATGTCATTCATGGTGCTGGGTCCGATGCTAGATGTGAAGCTGGTGTTCCTCTATCAGACGGTGATGAAGAAGAAATTTTTGCTGTGGTTCACGGTAGGTATTTTCATTTTAGTCGGGCTGATGAGCTGGACTTGGGAGAAGTATGAGATCGGTAAAGAAGCGGCGACTGAGTGGGAAATGAAAATTTCTCCTCCAGATGAGATTAAATTTCTAGACGGAGGGAAAGCTCGATGATGTCGAAGATAAAGAAGGTAGAGCACGTTATTTTTTGCACTTCAGTGATACTCTGGGGAGCGGTGTTGATTTACTTTTATCAGCATGAGAAGTTACCAGTTTATCTTTCCGCGAAGTTTCACATCTATGTTCTCATCGGTGGTCTCGCGGCGCTGGTGATAGGTATTTTTAATCTAGCTACGATCAATACTGTAGCAGGCTGTGGTCACGATCATGATCACGATGATGGGGAAGACTGCGGACACGGTCATGATGGTGATGAAGGTCATAGCCATGATAGCGATTTGAATCCATTTGCAGCTTTGTGCCTCATTGCGCTACCACTATTTTTCTCGATCTCTGTGACTAATCATGGATTGAGTGATGAGTATGCCGAGTCTCTGTCAGGTGCAGATGTGAATGCCCAGACATTTAACTTTATAGACATCCCACCGTTCACTCTAGAGACGCTAGAGAAGTCACGCGATAAGGCTGCAGATGGTGCGTTTCAATTAAATCTGTTAGAGTTATTTTATACTGCTGGTGATGAAGAGCAGATGGCTGTCTTCGATGGTCTATCGGTAGAGACAGAAGCTAAGCTCAGAAACGAACCTAACAGAAATGCGGATGGTAAACGGATGCGTCTCTACAGGCTCTTTATGACCTGTTGCGCAGCAGACACGAAGGCGATTCCTCTCTCGATTGAATTGACCGATGGACTACCAGATATTTCTCATCATAGCTGGGTGCGGGTGGCTGGTACAATGACTTATGAGGCAGTGGATGGAGTTACTTACCCAGTGCTTAAGGTAAGCCGCATCGAGCAGATTCCAGTCCCAGAAGGGGAGTGGAGTGAGGGGTTACAGAAGTAATTAATTAGTAGTTAGATTTAATCAAACACATCATTATTCATCTTGGACACCTATATATTTGCCTCTAAGTTAAAGATATAAACCAGTCTCTAACATTCTATCAAGGGTAAGGATTCACCGCCGTGGATGGGGCTCCTGAAACTGGTTATGTTGTTCTTGCTAAGGATGAGACTCGCATCGGATTATACAGTAATGAACCTAGCATGCTTAACTTTCGTGGTGCCAATCTAGATGATGTGGTAGCTTACCTACGTGTAAACGGGATGTCGGATATACCAGATGTTATACATGAGTCAGATGATTCAACAGGATTCACGATTAAAGACCCAGATGGGAATATTATCTACTTCAATACTTGCGAAGGATTTGATCCTGATCCAAATAAATCATCTAGTTAATACTGTCACTAGCTCAAACTGAGGTGAGGGCTTTTTGTAGCTGGATCATTTCTTCCATGATATTTTCTTCTGATGGATCCTCCAGAGTAGATGCTACGAGTTCTTTTACGTTGAGTCTGAAACTTTGCCTTAGTCGCTGGATAGCTTTATCGCAGGAATCTGCTGTAATACCGAGTTCCTCAGCGGCTTCTTGACGAGTGAAATCGTGGCAGGATTCTGGGTTAAGAAATCGGCTAAGTACTTTGAATCTAGCTTCCGCTTTTGCTGATCCTTCCGCTTCTTTGCCTAGTAGTTCTATCGCGAGTCGCATGGTGCTACGTGCCCAGTTTTTCTCAAAGTCTAATACGGCAGAATCTTCTCCAGAGTTAGGATCTGCTGTGAGCCATTCTTCAGCTTGGTCAGTATCTAGCGATACTGATTGAACATCGCCGCCACGTTTCTTGGCGTTATCGTGCTTATAGACATCCTTCATGTAGCGGGTGAAGCCGGTGAGTAGAAAGGTGCGCATCTTGCCAGTGTTATGATCTGCCTTTTGGAAATAAATTACAGAGGCGATAGAAACAAAAAATCCCTGCACAGCATCCTCGGCATCATGAGATGACCTGCCTTTATGCCGGGCGAAGGCGTAGAGAGGATACCAGTATGTCTCACATAGACTAGACATAGCTGTATCTATGGACTTATCACTGCCAGCATTCTTTAGCGAAATTACAGCTGTCCAGCAAGTGGTCGGGAATACAGCGTGAGTGGCTGCTGCTCGGTTATATTTCATTTATATCTAGATATATCTTAAATATAACGGTCTAGCGCAACTAGAAAGTGATTAACTACATACCCCCAGCTCCTGAGCCACTGCCACTGCCGCTTCCCCACCAAATAGATCCACCTCCATCGCTACCTGGCCATCCACTATAAGTAGATGCACCACCTCCACCCATGATGCTATCAGCGGTGTTGTAGAAATGATCTAGTAGGTCTATGAGAGTGCTGTCTAAACCTTCGAAGAGCGAGGTGATACGTAATTGCTCGATCGCTCCGAGAATAGTGACGACGTGTTTACTAAATATTTCACAGGCTTTTTCATCGCTGTTATTACCAGCGCATTCTTGCATAATATTTTCGCCTACTGAGACTAGATCGGCACAGGCATCTATGGCTTGTTGCTTATCGCTAAAAGAAGATTTTTTAATGTGAAATTCCAGCGCAGATATACAGCCTACGAAGGTGTAGTGTTCTATGATCATATTATGGTTTTAAGTTTTTAAGTTGGTTTCTGATATCTAACATTTGCTTCTCGATAATTCTTTTTTCTGCTTCAAGTCTACGGTTGTCAGCAGCTATTCCATTTCTGCGGATCTCTGCACTTAAAGTTGCCCATCGTTTTGTGAGTAAGATGAGTTGAGTATTGAGTGATCTTGCATCAGTGGGTGGGATCGGGTCCAGGGGGTCAATCTCAGGCTTGTTTACTGGAGGCGCATTTCTATCCTTGAGGAGTAGTTGATATTTTCTATATAGATCTCGGTATTTATTAACGGCTTGGTCATAAGCTAGTTTAAATTGTTGAACTTCTTTATTCTGACGATTCACTATGCCGTTTAATTCATTGGTTCTTGTGACTAAAGCACCGTATTTTTTTTGCAGTAATTTATTTTCTTCTATGAATAAATTGTATCTATCCTGCCGTTCTTTGAGCTCATTTTTATCAGCAATCATATTCTTTTGCTGTGTAGCAGTAAGTTGCTCAATATCTTTTTCAGCTTTATCTAACAGAGTGGTTTTTTCGTCGATGTTTTTTAGCTGGTTTTCAGTGAGTAGTTTTTGCTCAGTGATCGTATCGGTTTTGCTTTGTAGATCTTTTTTCAGGTCTTCAATAGTCGAGTTCAGGGACTTGACGTCATCAGAAGCGTCATCCAGTAGGGAAGCAATTTTTGATTTGGAGTCTTTAAGTTGCCTCTCTTGATTTTCGAGTTGGGTATCTCGGTTTTGTATCCGCTTGTCGTCTTCCTCAGCTTGGTCTTGAAGCTCGGTAATCTTATCGTGTAATTCGTCTTCACCAGAGTCTCCAGATTTTGCGAGATAGGCAGTGGTAGCGAATAAACCTAAAGTAGTAGCTCCTAAAATGATGTTAAGAGTCTTAGGTATTTTGCTCGCTTTGGATTGCGGTGGATTGTCTTTAGGCGGCTGTTCCGCTTGAGCGGGCGGTGCAGGAGGCTCTGCGTCATCTGGGAGTAACTGAGAATAAACTTTGCCGTCTTGAGTGACGTAGATTGAGACTGGGAGACCTGTCACCGGGTGGACTGCTATGAGCTCTTTGAGAGGCCAGTAAGGTAGAATGGATGCGGCAGAAGCTTTCCATACGAGGTTCTTTGTATTCGGTGTGAAATCTTCTTTTCTGAATAATGTGACTGTCCCGTCAGGCAGTGTGTGAGCCTGTTGGGATGCTAGCTCTGCATCACCAGAATTCTCATCAGGGAATGCGAGGGCTTTCCAGTTCTCTAACAGTGAGGCTTCTCTGAGGTGGAGTGTCTGGGGATCTAACATGACCCAGACGCCACGAAGAGCGGCAGGATTAGCGGGGGTGAGTGGTATGAGATAAAAATCATCGCGCGCATCATCAGGATCTTTTACGAAAATAGGAGTTCCTGCCTGCGCATTTTCTAAAGCTGCATTCCATTCTGGTGGGGAATCATCTCTACCGTAGAGACCATGCTCACGCACTGCCACTAGAGCCGCGTTTCCAGCTTCTTCTATTGGTCTATTCTGCGACATTATTTTGAGAGTTAGTTGTTTCTATATCGTCAGGAATTAAGGCGATAGCTCCACTACCTTCCCAGTCGATTGATCCTTGTAGTCCACGTTGGCTGACGAGTTCTTCCATCGCAAAATAGCGCTCATGGACAGTTCCTACTGAACCTTCGGTACAGGCTTCGAGGCACTTGCAGGTTTCTGTAGAAGTGTGTTCGACTGTCGGTTTATCAGGGAATACTGAGAGACCGTAGAACTTAGGCATCCCAGCCCATGCTGGATCACGCATCAGCACACCAGCAGGAGAACCATCGTCCTTTTTTTGTAATCCGAAGGCGACCACCCAGTGCATTCCTTTACTGACTAGCAGGAGGCAGGGTTTTAGTTTTTCAGTGATAGAATGAACAATTGTTTTAGCTACTTGCTGTGGCTCGGGATCGTATATTTTTTCCCAGATAGTGTCGCCGGCGGCATGGTCATTGACGAGAGAAAGTAGGCTCTCTGCTGGTGATTTCATGGGCCGACGGTCTTGGGTAGATTTAGCGTATTGGCGGACTTCGCGGAACAGCTCATTCTGAGCATAGACCGGAGGGGACTTTGCGCTACCTGCGAAGTCTACTACCATCATGGCGCAGGCTGGTCCGCAGTAACCATTAAAGTCCTGTAGGTGTCGTGATACTTTTAGGCGATGCGTTTGTGTAGATGGATTCATTTCGCGCTGAGTTGTTTGAGTTGCTGGTAAAGTGGATCTTCGGATGCCCCTTCGGGGAAGAGTTCTTTAATGATGAGTTCTAGCCATTTTATGGATGCCGCCTTTCCTTCATTAGTCTCAATGTGTTTGGCAATATTCCGAGTTCCTTTGATCAAGGATTGATGAGTTACTGGTGATGGATCTACTTTGCAAATTTGGATTTGTATTTTAGCACTAGCTAGAAAATGTGGCTTTGCTTTCTCCCAATTATTACTGACGAAATACTCAGCATATTGAGTAGCTAGTCCACGGTGTGCATAGAGAAACGATAGATCTGTTAGATAAGTTTTATAAAGTGGCTCCATACGCTGACCTAGCTTTTCTATCCATTCTAGTTGTCCAGCTTGATCACCCTGAAGAGCGGCGATACGAGAAATTTCTAATGCGGTGCTGGCGTAATCTGTGCGCCAGCGAATATTAGTGGGGGCTTTAGATACTAGGTGTTGAAGTTCAGAATCGATTTCTTTTAGCTCCTGCTCTGCGCTCTCAATACTGATTGATTTTTTCTCCAGTTGATCGCTTACGATGTTCTTTCTCGCCACTATCACTTCATGAGCAAAGTCTAAGTGACTTGGCTGTATGCGAAATAGTTCTTCTGCAAATTTCAGATGATTTTCTAATGACTCCGCTGAGAGATCATCATTCCCCATCGCTTTATGGATACGATGAAGAAAATGATGTGCTTGAGCAGCTACTAATAGAGATTTTTGGTAGTGTGGTGAGTCGGGTTCTAGCTTCATTCTTGGCACAAATTTATCCCACAGAGCCATCGCTTTTTGCTCTGTTACTAGAGCTTCGTTTAGTTTGCTATCATACAATTCAAGTATTGCCATCTCTTGGTAAAGCTCAGCGATGAGTGTGGCCAAACGAATGTCATTTTCATGTTTACTTGGGATGGAAGTAGAGGCTGTGATGGATTCTGTTAGAATATTACGGGCTCTCTCGTAATTCTGATCCTCAATGAGTGCTTCACCCAGACGCCGCCCGGCTAAGATACGGGAGCGTGCTGCTTCTATTGAAAAATTATTTCCTTCTGTGGCTTCTTCTGCTTTTTTCAATGCTGAATCTAGACGAGTGATGGACTCTTTGATCTGTCCACGCGGTCTGAGAATCTGTGCCCACTGAGTGAGGAAGTCTGCATGTCTCGCTAGGCTATCTGAGTCAGTGCGCGTATCCATAGCATAGTGCTCTGATACATTCTCAAAAACATCATCTAACAGATCTAATCTGCCAAGTGGTTCTAACCTCGGAGGTAGCTCGCGTGTCATGAACTCGACACGGTCTTCTGCATCATTGAGCGCAAGAGTTAGCTCTTGATTAGATTTCCAAAGTAGTATTCCGCCGGTTAGTAAGCTAGCGAGAAGAAGCAGAGACAGAATAGTGAGGGCTGGATTTCGTTTAGCCCAGATGATAGCCCGCTCTATTTTTCCGACTGGTCTAGCCAAGATCATTTTTCCATCTAGCCAGCGTTGTAAGTCATCGCTCATAGCGGCTGCGGAATGATAGCGTTTCTCAGGTTCACGAGCCATAGACTTCATGACGATGACTTCGAGGTCGCGTGGTATGCTGGTAATAATCGCCTTAGGTGATACTGGAGAACGTCCTAGAATTTGCGTCAGAACTTCTGCCGGGTGGCTTCCATCGTAAGGTAATTTTCCACAGAGTAGCTCATATAAGATTGCTCCTAGTCCATAGACATCACTTACCGTAGTAGTGAATTTAGAGCCTCCCTCTGCTGCCTCTGGTGCTAGGTAAGCAGGAGATCCTAGTAGGTAATTCGACTGCGTCATACTGCTATCACCATCCGCCCACTTGGCGAGACCGAAGTCTGCTATGTAGGGATTATCCTTATCATCAAAGAGAACATTAGCAGGCTTTAAATCGCGGTGAAGAATACCTCTTTCATGCGCATACTGCACACCTTGGGAAAGGGTAATGATAAGTAGAGCTATCTTTCTCCAGTCTTTATTATAACTATCAATCCGATCCGAAAGCGTTCCTCCATGAGCTAGCTGCATGGTAAGCCATGGTCTGCCGCATTCATCCTCACCGGCATCATAGAGTGGCAGCAGAGCGGGGTGCTCTACGGCTGCCATCGCTTCCACTTCTAACATAAAGCGCTGCCTAGCGTGTGAAGCTCGGAGAGTGTAGGGGGCTACTATTTTTAAAGCGACTTCACGATCTGGCGAATGTTGCCGTGCGCGAAATACGATACCCATGCCTCCGTAACCGAGCTGATCTAACACATCGTAACCTTCGATTTCTGGCTTATCGTCCTCTGGCTCTATGTCTTCTTCTCCACTGACAAGAGAAGTCCAGAGACATGCTTGGCAGTCACCGCCCATCATAGTGGGATCTAGTTTAGAGTTGCAGATTTTACAATGCATATCTGATGGATCATCTGTCGGCATAATGTCAGTATAGAGTTCTGAAAGTAGGGAATTAGTATATTATTGTCAACGAAGTATCTAATGAGAATGGCACCCCTCCCTAGTAGGGATAGGGTGCTTAGCTATACATTAAAATGTTAGTAAATTAAGGTGCTGTTAGACAGCGCGCTTGCGTCTCAAGATGAGGCTAAGTCCGCCGAGTCCGAGTAGTAGTGTGGACGAAGGCTCTGGGACGCAGTCATGAGTTAACTTAAAGTTATCTACTGTCCCTCTAAGACCTGAACCTGAGCTCTGAACAAAGACTCCGCTGATGCCTGATGCATTGACAGCTCTTGAGCTTCCTACTGTGACGCCATCTATTTTCCAGCTCGCTATGGAATTACTGAGAGTAGCTCCTGTTTGCAGAGTGATCTCGAAGTTTTTAAGGTTGTTTTCTGATAATCCAATAGATTGTTTTCCTGAGACATTCTGTGTGAATAGACCTGCATTACCTTGCTCATGAATCATCATGCCTGTAGAGTTGATGTGTTGAGTCCCGTAACCTAAAGCTACCCAGAAGTTGCTAGAATTATTTAAAGCAACGTCCATGCTAAGTTTATAGGTGCAGTTTGTAGCAAACGTAATTCCAGTGATGTTAGAAGTATGGTATGAGGAAGTTTGTAGTGTGGAACCATCTGTGAATTGAGTTCCGCTAGGGCTATTCCAGGTCTGACCTGTATCAGTAAGTGATCCATCCACATCTCCTGTTCTAGTGAACGTGTCTTCTATGATGATAGTGGTGGCACTGGCTGCAATAGTGAGAGCAGCTGTTAAAGTGGATGTTGAGATTAGTGATTTGATTGTATTGTTTGTAGTTTTCATAATGTAGCTTTTTTAGTTTTTGCTCCTTAGCGTCATTGCTGTTTAAGCGTTCTATCTATATATTGGGAAGTCAGTGGGAGGAGCGGACAAATTAACTGAAGTTTTTTATTAAGATGTTTTTCTACGTCTTAAGATCATTGCCATTCCTGCGATTCCAATGAGTGCAGTCGAGCTAGGCTCAGGAACCGTGCTGACAGCGAAGTTGTCTAGCGCTCCATCTGTGTAAGAATAGTTTCCAGGGTAGTGGAATGTGATATCGATAGTCTCGGTGGTGTTAGCAGCAGTGAATTCGATCTGGGCTGAGCTCATATCTAGAGGAGTCGTGCCATACTGGCTGAATGTTTGCCCTGAGATGGCGACATCGAACTCGAAATCATAGTCTTGCCCAAGATCCTCACGGTTTCCCCAGTCGAATGTTAGAATGTAGTCTTGTCCTACATTGAACCCTGCAATGCTTTGAGAGAGAGTTCCGAGATGACCAGGATCTGTAACAAATGCCTCTAGATGATTATTTCCAGTCACTCCAGCTGGTGAACCATAAGCAGCAGTAGTCGCGATCTCTGCAGTGATACCAGAGAAGGTCCAGCCAGGAATAGATCCTGTGAAGAACTCTCCATTTTGTGTCATTCCAGTAGTATCCTCGAATCCTCCATTGATGACAGTGATCGAAGCATTCGCTGCTCCAGCAAGTGTGAGTGAGATAGCAGCGGTGAATAAGTTATTAAGTAGTGTGTTAGTTTTCATAGTGTTAGTTAGTTGATGGTTTTGAGAGCGATGATTAAGTTCGTAAAACGCCCTTCTATCTATGTATTGGGAAAGGAATTGGTGACTGGACAAAATAGTTGAACCTTTTTTCAGATAGCTCTTTAAAAGAAAAATCTCGCTAGGCAAAAGCCGAGCGAGATGATCTGTATGAAGTATGAGTGGTAGAAATGGTAGTAGTGATAGTTGTAGTGAAACTTTTAACGCTTACGTCTCATGATAAGACCTAAACTACCAAGCCCTAGTAAGAGAGTGGATGAAGGCTCAGGGATGGAATCTGCACTGATTATTCCGCTCACTTCAAGCTCTGCCTTTACATCTAAAAATGTATTATTATTTGTTCTCTCAGAGTTGTGTAACTGCTTAATAGTAATCCCTGACCAAGTCCCGTTGATAGTGATAGAGCCATAAAATGCTGAAAAATCATTTGTTTTAGCATCAAATGTCACCAAGTCCGTGCCGCTACCAGAAATAGTATAGTCTGTGCCTAGAGCGGGGTTGGTTCCATTCCAGGTATCGAGTAGTTGGACTGCTGAAGCATCGATTACACCGTTACCTCCTGTTACTTGGATAGAGTAGTCATTCCACTGCCAAGCATGAATGAGGTTTAATGTTCCTCCTGTAAACAGATGGTCGAATGTGGTGGCAGTTTCGACATATTCTCCAGTTAAGAATCCAGGTGAGCTCCAGTTTGGGTTTGCATTATTAGGATTATTATAATCATAAAATCCTGAAGCACCCCCAGTATTACCTATACCTACAGTGAATCCCGCGGAATTTAAGCTGCCTGAAGTAGGGGTGAGTATTTCTGTTGCACGTGTGTCGCTAGAGGCATTTACATCAGCACGTGACCAGTTTACTATAGCTGCATTAGCGGTGGTTGTAACTGCTGTGATCAGAGTTGTTAGAGCTAGTGTTGTGATGAATGATTGCTTAATAGTAGATTTTGTTTTCATAGTAATTGTAGTTTTTAGTTAAGTCGCTTCACTCATCGCATAATTGCTGTGTTGTTGAATAAGCGTTCTACCTATGTATTGGAAAACGAAATCGTGACCGGACAAACTAATGTGAATTTATTTCCAGAAGGTTGTAAGAGGGGAGAGAATACCATATAGGTATTATTGATCAGCAAGCTTAATAGTAAGCGTGAGATAGGTAATTGCATTGAATATCATTAGAAAAATACGATTTTTTAAAAAAGATAGCGACATTTGTGAATAACTAGCATATAGAGATTTTACTTAGTTGATTAACGCTAAGAATAACACAAGTAATAAAATGAACACAGGAATAGTAAAATGGTTTAATGCGGAGAAGGGCTACGGCTTCATCACTCCGAACGAAGGTGGCAAAGATCTCTTTGTACACCACTCAGAGATTCAAGGAACAGGCTATGTTTCACTCGATGAAGGTCAAGCAGTGACTTTCGAAATCGGTGAAGGCCAAAAAGGACCTTGCGCTAAGAACGTATCAGCAGCGTAATCACGCCCGCTTACAGCATTAGACCGAATCGTCGTCTTTGTAGACGATAAGCTTTTTGAAAGATAGAAGTATAGGCCATCTAGAATGTGGAATTCCACAAATCTAGGTGGCTTTTTTATTGGAAATTTTTTCATATAGGTTTCTATTGCTCCATGAAATCAACTATTGGATTTGTAGGAGTAGGAAAAATGGGAGCAAACATGGCTAGGCACTTGAATGACCTAGGTTATGAAGTTACCGCATTATACGACAGCCATGCACCACTAGCCACTGAGCTAGCCACAGAAATAGGCTCATCCGCAGTATCTACACTAAAAGAAGTGACCGCAGCTGCTGATGTCGTAATCACCGTGGTTACTGACGATGCTTCGATGCAAGAAATCTTCTCCACTAGCTCTGACGATAGTTTACTCACTGAAGCAGAAGGAACGACATTTATCAACTGCGCTACCATCAGCCCATCTGTCCACCAAGAGGTGGAGAAGCTAGCTCAGGCTGCAGGAGCTAAATCACTAGAAGCATCCATGGCATCTAGTATCACCCAGGCTAGAAATGGTACACTTTATCTCATGATAGGCGGTGAGGAAGAAGCCTTTGAAGAGCAGAAACCACTACTCGAAGACCTCTCCACAGCACTCCGTTACGTAGGCTCTGCTGGTAAAGCGGCTCAGGTGAAAGCTTTAGTAAATATGGTAATGAATATAAACACAGGCGCTCTAGCAGAAGGTCTTGGTCTCGGCGATGCGCTAGGCTTAGATCTTAAGATGCTGTGCGAGGTGTTTTCTCAGACTGGTGCGAACTCCAGAGTGTTAGAAACAGATGCGGAAGATATGTTGATCCGTGATCACGAATGTTATTTCTCATCAGCACATGCTGCTAAAGATAGCGGGATAGCGAATGCTCTTGGCAAGGAAGTAGACTTAGACTTACCACTCTCTAAAGCTACTCAAGCCCAGTATCAGAAGATGATCGACCTCGATCTAGGAGAGCTAGATAAGTCTGGCATCGCTGAACTCACTTTCAAAGGGAGAATGGCGTAAGCTAACTAGCTGATGAACGAAGAAAAAGTATTTGCTCAAGTCGGAGAGGCTGGATTCACCGCTATGGTAAAAGCCTTCTACAAACGTGTGCCTGAGGACGATATCCTAGGACCTATGTATCCCAAGGATGATATGGAAGGTTCAGAAGAGCGTCTTCGTGATTTCCTACTCATGCGTATCGGCGGAAAAACTGACTACATAGAGAAACGTGGTCACCCCAGACTGCGGATGCGTCACGCTCCATTCCAGATCAACTTCCGTGCACGTGATCGCTGGATGAAGCTCATGGACGAAGCGATGGATGAAGCAGGCATCGATGAAGAACCTAAGAGGGAGCTGCATAAGTTCTTTTTCGAGGTAGCAGATTTCCTAAGAAATGTACCTGAAACAGAGGGACGATTCAAAATCTAGACCAGTTTTATTCTCATCTCACAAATAAAAGGAATAAGTAGAGAATTAAAATCTCTTATGATCTAATAGGTTACAAAACTGACGACACAGTCAGCCTTTAAAACAATTATTTATGCAATCTACAACCACTCCAACCACCGCAGAAGACGCCACCAGAGAACGCTATGCGAGTGCTGCTGCTGAACCTGAAGCCGCTTTATGCTGCCCTGTGGATTACGATCCGAAATTCCTAGAAATCATCCCCACTGAAGTCATTGAAAAAGACTACGGCTGTGGTGATCCATCTAAATATGTGGAAGAAGGAGATGTCGTGCTAGATCTCGGTAGTGGCACCGGGAAAATCTGCTTTATAGCTGCTCAGGTAGTAGGCGCAAATGGTAAAGTCATTGGCGTAGATATGACCGATGACATGCTAGAAGTAGCTAACCGTAATGCGCCCATCATCGCTGATAAGGTAGGCTATGCCAATGTGGAGTTCCGCAAAGGGCGCATCCAAGACCTAGCGCTAGATTTAGATTTACTAGAAAGGCAACTTTCAGAACATCCTGTCAAAGATGCAAACGACTGGATGGCTCTAGATATACTGACTAAAAATCTCAAGGAGAATCAACCTCTCGTAGAAACTGATAGTGTAGACGTCGTTGTTTCTAACTGTGTTCTCAATCTCGTAGAGAACGAACTCAAAGGGCAAATGTTCGAGGAGATCTACCGTGTGCTTAAGCGCGGAGGAAGAGCGGTCATTTCGGACATCGTCAGTGATGAGGCAATTCCTGAGCATCTGCAAAAAGATGACCATCTCTGGAGTGGATGCATCAGTGGAGCTTACACTGAAGAAGGATTTATTAAGGCATTTGAGGATGCAGGCTTCTACGGTATCGAAATTTTAAAACGTGATGAAAATGCATGGCAGACTGTAGAAGGGATCGAGTTCCGCAGTGTCACTATCCGTGCCTGGAAAGGCAAAGAAGGCGTCTGCCTAGAGCGTAATCAAGCAGTCATGTATAAAGGTCCATTCAAATCAGTAAAAGATGATGATGGACACACAATGCTACGAGGTCAGAGCTACGCAGTCTGTGATAAGTTCTTCCAGATCTATGGTAAAGAGCCATACGCAGATCATTTCGAAATGATAGCTCCACGTAATGAAATCCCAGTCGATGAAGCAAAGTTATTTGACTGTAGTGTAGATGGAACCAGGGCGCCACGCATCACGAAAGGTATTGATTATAAAGTCAGTATTCCAGGAAGCGATTGCTGCGACCCAACCACAGGCTGCTGCTAACCCACACTTTGAAATTCGATGACTACCTTCCAAGAAAAGCTTCAAGAGCACAAGACGCCTCTCAAGCGTGGTGACTTCCACACACTGCAGATTAATGTAGGCAGAAAGTGTAATCAGACTTGCACGCACTGCCACGTAGATGCTGCTCCTTGGCGCACAGAAATGATGGACGAGGAATGCGCTCATAAAGTAGGCGCATGGATACGTAAGCACAAGCCAGCGGTAGTAGATATCACTGGTGGAGCTCCTGAGATTAGCGAGTATTTCCGCTACTTCGTGGAGGTAGGAAAGGAAGTCGGCGCTCATGTGATCGACCGTAATAACCTCACCATTATCGAAACGAAAAGCTATTCCTATCTACCAGAATATTTAGCGAAACATGAAGTAGAAATCGTAGCATCATTACCATGTTACTTAGAAGAAAATGTCGATGAACAACGCGGCGATGGAGTCTTCCAGAAAAGTATCTCAGCACTCAGAAAGCTCAATGCTGTGGGCTATGGAACCACCCTTCCACTTACGCTCGTTTACAACCCTATTGGAGCTAAGCTGCCACCAGATCAAGACGAATTGGAAGCGGATTATAAAGTAGAGCTTAAGAAGCGCTACGGCATAGAATTCACCAGACTCTTTGCAATTACAAATTTACCCATCGCAAGATTCGCAGTAGAACTTCGTGAGAACAATGAATGGGATAGCTACATGGAGTTACTCTCTAACAGCTTTAACCCAGCCACTGTTGATGGACTAATGTGTAGAAGCACACTCAACATCGGCTATGAGGGCGAGGTCTTCGACTGCGACTTCAATCAGATGCTAAAGATGCAACTTAAGCAGAACGATAAACCACTTTACCTCTGGGACGTAGATCCAGAACAGATGAAAGACATCGATATCAAGACCGCGAATCACTGCTTCGGCTGCACTGCAGGAGCAGGTAGTAGCTGTTCAGGTGAGGTAGCCTAACAAAAAATTACTATGATAAAACCTACAATACTCATTCTCTGCACTGGAAACTCTTGCCGCAGTCACATGGCAGAAGGCTATCTGCAGTATAAGATCGGTCATCTAGTAAATGTCCAGAGCGCTGGCTCTAAGCCATCGGACTACGTGCACCCTGTGGCGATAAAAGTCATGCAGGAGATCGGTATCGATATCACTAGCCACCGTAGCAAGCATCTAGATGAGTATTTGAAACAGGAAGTTGATACAGTAATCACCGTCTGTGATAATGCAGAGACCTGCTGCCCTACATTTCCCGGTGAGAAAAATCACTACTGCTGGACCTTCGCAGACCCCGCAGATGCAACGGGATCAGAAGAAGAAATTACAGACGAATTCCGTAAAATCCGCGATGAGATCCGCGATACTTTTGATAAGTATTCAGCAGAGCTTAGTTTACAAATCATCTCTATTATTTGAGATGTTGCAGGAGGCTGTAATGCTAAGAGAAAGAACATTTTGTGATCTATTTTTTAGATCGGATAAATAATCACGGCAAACAAGCTAGGGAATTTCTTGACTAGAATTTATAGGAACCGCTGATTTTCGCAGATTAGCGCTGATTTCCCTTAGTTTTTTGACGCACAAAACATCTACTTGGAAGATTTTTGAGTATCAGCAGCAACTTCCAACCTTGGACCGTGTCTTTTAATGAATTTAAGAACGCTTCCCATAGAAATCTGTGTGATATCAGCGTAATCTGGGGTAACTTTTTTATCTTTTCTTAATTATCCTCCCTAGCTTGATCGCCCTGGCCATTAATGCTTATTTTTTAATTTTAATTTGAAATTAGGTAATGTATTTCGATTCCTGTTAGAAAATATTTATGCTTTATAAGTTTGACATTGATAGTGTTTTTCTATCAATATGTTACAAATATTACTCACGTAGTATTTAAAAACCTA
>CALAJT010000021.1 GCA_937923145.1 uncultured Rubritalea sp.
CGTGTAGCGATCACTTGTCGCTAACATCGCAAATCTTTCTTTCTGTTCCATAGATGATTCATTTTTCCAGGCCATAATTAGCCTTTTAAATGTAACCTATGTGATCGGTCAATATGTTACCTATGTGCTCGGTTCATACCCCTTTGCTTTTCTTAATTACTTTTTATTCAAAAGACAGTTGCTGACCCCTTTCGCTTTTATTTAACAGGTATATATGTGATCACCATCCTGTTTTAAAATCAACAACATACAAAATCTCTTCTATTTTGTCATAGCCTAAAATAAGACGGTGCCCTCTGATTCTCTTTATAGTATAGTAGATTTGATCATTTAATCCGCCTCCTATTTGTATATGACCATAATTCACCCCACCTTTTTTCCAGGGATGGTAACCAGCTATCATAGCATTCTGAGCAAAATCGGGGTAGTTAGCCGTAGGCAAATGCATCTTATAGGAAAGAGTGCTCTCTGTTTGCTGCATTTTACCTGATACTAGTTTGAAATGATCAAAATCAATTCCAAATCTATCTATATCAACTCCCACCAATGATACTTTTTTTTCTACGTTATCATTACATGAAGAAAAGTTTAATGGCATACATAAAAAAACTAATTTAGTTAGATGTTTCATAATGTTATTCTCCCCAGCAACAAATGGTGACTGTTCCACTAACTGAATCAGTGAATTCACCTGTAATATGGTAAGGCATTCCCATTCCAGCATACCAACCTGGCAAAGTATCTTGAAACCATCCCATTAAAGTCCCTTCTTCGTTGTGGAAAATATAATGATCTCTAAAACTAAGTTCTCTTGTTGTTTCATAAGTTACTCGGTAATAGCCTAATACTCCTGAACCTCTTCGGAGTTTCACCTTGTATGGTTTTATTGGCAAAGTAACACTCCCCACCACCCAATCAACAAAATCAACACCTATAGATTTACCTTCTCTGTTCCGTGTATATTCAAAGGTATCTTGGTGACACATAAAACCTTTAAGTCCTTGAATATCTTTCTCAATGGACTCTTTCAAACCAGGATGGTTATCTGACTCCACTGCAGCTTTTACTGCCGCAATAACAGTAGGGCCAGCTTTCACATCTCCTCCCATCATTGACTGGTAGTGCTGTAATGCTTCTGAAGCATTATCTACGACTGCTAAAGGGTTAATTTGCTGTAACCCTAGTTTGTCCATATACCAAGTAGGTCTATTCCCAACAAACGCATACAGATTCGGTCCACCCTCTTCCTCAATCGGGTCTCTGGATGGCCAATCTACGACCCGGTCATCGTAGGTGTTGTTATGGCTAGTTGATGGTGTGACAGAGTATCCCATGACGTTGAAGATAAATGGTATCTGTGGATAATGTCAAATGCATTGTAACTGTGTATAATATTACATTTGTTTTTCATAGAAGGGCAAACCTCTTTTTAGCCTAAGAGGATTTGACTATGATGATAGAGCGATTTCTTATGCTGTAAGGTTTTATTCATCTACCTTCTTCATATATGGTATGTCCTTTAGTGTTTCTCTTTACACCCGTTGTGAGATGGCATGTTAGCAGCAAGCGTGACAGGACTTCGGGGTGTAGAGTGTGGGGCGGAGCAGGGTTTAGAGGTAACCTTTGAATAACGAAAACCCTCAATCTCATATTCCATATAGAAAAACCTATTCTAAAATTCTAAATTATAGGGCTGCCCCTCTTGCTTTTCTCCGATATACCTGCCCAACGCTAGCTTTCTCGCAATAGCTATTTCAATAATCTATCAAACAAGCAATGGCTTATAAACGTATAAAAAGCGTGATTTTCATCCTATTTACCGTTGAATACACTCGATGAGTAAAAAGAAAAGAAAGGCAGCGAATTCTGCAGAGATTCTCCAGACACCCAATGCTTTTGGAGCTCTGGACGCACTTGGAAGTTTACCTAAAGGTCCTGATGTAGAACAGCCTGTAGTACCGCTAAAAACCTCTAAGCGAGGTCAGAAAAACACGAGTAGAGGTCGGGTAGATATCATCCGTCAGACGTCTGGTCGTGGAGGTAAAGGGGTCACCATCGCCAAAAACTTCATCAGTATCGGGCTTTCCGAAAAACAGGAACTTGCGAAGAAAATCCAGAAATCCTGCGGTGTCGGAGGCACTGTGAAAGATGGCTGTATCGAAATTCAGGGAGACAAAAGAGACGAAGTGAAGCGCATTCTAACCGAAGCTGGTTTCAATCCTGTTTTCGCCGGTGGGTAGGCGGTGGATTATTTAAAGTGAAAGCAATGGGATCACTCCGTCATTTGTTTACCTTCTGCTACTCCAAAGTGCTTTTCGAAGAGAGTATGAGCGAGTTCTTTTCCTTCATCGGTGAGTAATACAGATTTATTTTTAGATGCTGGGTTGGTGATCATTCCTTTCTCATGAAGACGATCCATCACTTCCCATGGCATTGCCTTCCAAACTCGATCTCCTTCAACTTGATTGAGCAAAAGAAGAGCTAATACAGCATCGTCAGTTTTATTCTTATCGTATTTCATAGAATTATAATGGCACAGAAGTAGGTGCTATTTCAATACCAGAGATAGTTTATGTATATAAGCTATTGAGGATCTCAGCTGTATTGAGCTGCGCTCCGTCTGAGGTTTGTTTTTTAGTGGTCAGTAGTCCGACATGATGGCTAAGTACGATGAAGCTCTGGGATGGGCGTCAGCCAGCGAAGAATCAAAACAAATGACTACTCAACCAATGACTTCTGACGGGCAGCAGGTTATACAATGGTTGAATGGCTCTCTTCGTCTGGACAGTAAAAGAATTGGAGGGGAGCACAGGCTATGAACACTGTGATTCCCCCACTTCCCCATTTTTTGTTAGTTACTCGGCATCAAGTCTGAGCGCTGCGTTTTGGGCTGCAGATTTTTTGACACCTTTGGCTACGTCTTTTTCATTTGTGAGTCTCATGCCTACTGGCTTGGAGACGCCGAATTCTTCCATGGTGACACCATACATCACATCGGCTCTGCTCATGGTGCGCTTGCTGTGGGTTACGATGATGAACTGTGAGGTATCGATAAATCTATCAAGCACTTTGAGGAAGCGTCCGATGTTTGATTCATCTAGTGGTGCGTCCAGCTCGTCTAATACGCAGAATGGGCTCGGCTTGATCTGGTAGATTGAGAATAGTAGTGCAACTGCCGTCATGGAACGTTCCCCGCCGGAGAGAAGAGTGATCGACTGAAGTTTCTTCCCTGGGGGCTTGGCTATTACATCGATCCCACTCTCAAGCGGGTCGTCCTCATCGACAAGGTGTAAGTTGGCTTCTCCTTTTTCACCGAAGAGCAACTTAAACATATCGCGGAAATTAGTTCTGATTTTCTCGAAGGTCTCGGAGAAGCGCTTACGCGTCTCAACATTGATGCGCTCAATGACTCCGATGAGTTCTTCTTTAGAATTTGTAAGATCTTCATACTGACCTTTGACGAAGTTGAATCTTTCCTCTAGCTCTTCAAACTCCTGAATAGCATCTACATTCACTGGTCCCATAGAGTCTAGCTTGCGCTTAAGTTCGCCGAGTGCGGTCTCTACGAATTTCCAGTCTGGAACTTCATCGCCAGGGACGACCATGGATTCGATATCAGCTTCTTCTTCCTCTGATTCTTCGCTTTGACCCTGGTTTCCTCTAGAAAGTGATTTTTTCTGATTCGCGATGCAAGTGAGCAGTTCGTGAGAGTCGAATCTGAATCTTGTAAGATCGAGTTGGTAGCGTTCATGCATTGTCTCTAACAGACTCTCCATCCTTAGTTCGAACTTGGTAGATGAGATTTCTTCCTTACCTTTCTGCTCAGTAATTTTTGTGACCTGCTGTCGGATCTCACGGTCTTTTTTTTCAGCAATATTGATTGCCTCTAAAAGACCTGCTCGACTAGCTGCAGCGGTTTCGAGTTCGATTTCGAGTTGCTCAGCGGCTGCTGTGTTTGTCTCGATTTCTTCTTTGAGATTCGCTGTTTCGCTATTGGCCGAATCTACTCGCTCTTGGAAGGCTATGATCTCGCTTTCCTTACGGCTAGTCTGGTGGCGCAGCTCTTCTAGACGAGCAGACATTGGCTGCTTCTGCTCTTCGGCAGATTGTAGGGCGCGGCGCTCTACTGCTAAGTTTGTTTTGAGTTCATTGACGACGGTGACGGAGTCTTGCTCACCGATCATCATCTCCTCTAGCTCACGGCTCATGATGAGCTGCTCCTGCTCCATCTCTTCTAGTCTGATGCGCGAGTTGGCTAGCTCGGCTTCCATTTCCTCACGGTTTCCAAGGGCATTATTTTCGCGCTCGGAGAGTTCTTTGCGTTCCCATTCTAGACTAGCGATTTTGCCTTCTATGGATTCGACTTCACGTGTTGCGAGGCTGAGTTGTCCTTGTAGTGTGGACTCATCTACCCGGGCTTTTTGTAGACGTTCACGAGCGACTTCTACGGCTTCTCTGCCTTCCGCCATTTGGACTTCGAGCTGCTCTAGCTTACGTTTTGCAGTTGATTCATTTTTAGCTAGCTCAGCTGTCGAAACTTCGAGCTCCAGGATTTCGTTTTGCCTATCTAATACAGAGCTTGTATCACCTGAGCTTTCGCCACCTGTGATGACTCCCTCGGCGTTGACTACGACTCCCCTGAGAGTTGCGAATGTGACGTCCTGCATCGTAGATCTGAGTTTCAGTGCTGCGGCTAGATCTTTTACTACTAGGACATTAGTAAGTAGTCTTTCTATCACCGGAGTTACTGATTTTTCAGAGGTGACTTTATCCACTGCCCAAGCGACTGCACCATTCGGGATAGTCTGGAGCTGGACGGCGCTTTGGAGCGGAATGAAATCTTCTGGCACGATCGCAGCCTTGCCCATTTTCTTTAGCGTGAGCGTCTCGATGATGGACTCTGCTAACATTGCATCACGGACTAGCACAGTCTGTAAGTGTGTGCCTAGGGCTGCTTCCACTGCATGTGTGAATTTGCTTTCTACCTTTATGAAATTTGCTAATACTCCACGCACTCCTGGATCGTAGAGATCTTTGTCATCGAGTCCTTTGAGAACTGCTTGAGTGCCTTGCTCTAGACCTTCGCCGGACTTCACGAGTTGCTTCAGGACCTCTAGTCGGGATGAGGTTTTTGAGAGTTGTTTGTGTTCTTCTGAGGCAGCCTGACGTGTTGAATCTAAGTCGCCACGGACTCGTTGAAAGGCTCGTTCTTGGGATTCTAGTTGCTCTGAGAGACCAGAGAGTTTTGAAACTCTGTCCTCTAGTTCGGCTGAGATTTTTTGCTTTTCAGCGTCTGCTTCTTCTCGCTCGATGCGAAACTTTTCTTCTTCACTCCCTAGCTGTCTAGCGCGTTCACGGTTACCCTCGAACTGTGCTAGTGCGCTTTCGATCTTTGCTTGATTGGCAGCGATTGTTGTTTGTGTGCGGTTTGCTTCTGAACGGGTGGTGCTGAGTTGGTTTTCCTTCTCTTCACGCATTGCTCTGCTAACGGACATGCGCTCTTCCTGCTCTTGTAGTTCTTGCGCTTGAGCATCTATTTTGGTCGTCATTTCTGACAATGAAATGGTAGCAAATTGTAGATCCATTTCCTGTTGACTTAACTTCTGACGAGTCTCTTCGATGTCGATTTCGTTCTGTTCAATACGCCCGATGAGTTCCGATTGGCGTTCGTTATTGAAGGCTATTTTGCTCGTAGCAGCACTCGCAGCATTACGCTTTTCATTGAGCATTTGGCGGATCTCTGAGAGCTGACTTTCTAGCTCTTGAGCACTGTTACGTGCTGTGATGACTGCTAGCTCACGCTCTGGTAGGTCTTGCTCTATTTCTAACTCACTTACTTCTAGCGAATGGATAGAACGCTTTAATTCTTCACACTGGGCATTGAGTTCTACGTATTTTCTGTGTCCTAGATGAGTATCCAGCGTCTTCACGCTTTTGGATAATGTCTGAAACCTACGAGCCTTTGCGACTTGACGTTTCAGACTGTTCATCCGGCGTTCTTGTTCTGCTAAGACGTCATTGACGCGGAGTAGATTGGCTTCGGTGTAGTCGAGCTTACGGAGTGCTTCTTTTTTCTCTTTCTTAAATTTAGTGATCCCTGCTGCTTCCTCGAATACTTGTCTCCTGTCTTCTGGCTTAGATGAGAGTAGCATGTCGATCTTCCCCTGCTCCATAATAGAGTAGGCGGTACGACCGATACCTGTGTCCATGAACATTTCGTGAATGTCACGGAGTCGGCAGAGTGTTCCGTTGATGCGGTATTCGCTTTTTCCATCGCGGAAGACGCGTCGAGTAATGCTGACTTCGTTGTATTCTACCTTGAGTGCTTTTTCGCAATCGCCCATGGTGAGCGTTACTTCTGCCATCCCAAGTGGTTTGCGGTTATCGGTTCCGTTGAAAATAACGTCAGCCATTTCTCCACCACGAAGCGCCTTGGCGCTGGTCTCACCGAGCACCCATCGGATCGCGTCTACGACATTACTCTTACCACAACCATTCGGTCCCACGATGCCAGTGACCCCCTGTGCGAATTCGAACTTCGTCTTATTAGCGAAGGATTTAAATCCGTGGATATCGAGAGATTTTAAATACATAGTGGGGTGTGGTTATAGTATTATGGGGTGCGCATTGGGGATACTTACCACCGTCTAAGGCACGTTTTAAATTAACTCAGCTCTGATAATTGTCCAAGTCTATTTAACGATTCAAACTATATGTAGCACATCTCAAAAAAGAACACTATATGATGTGCTTTAAGCGCTTAAGTAAGGTGAACTAAATCCCTAACAGCTCTGATAAAAATGAGAATTTTTTCTACTACAAAACTATACCAATTTCGTGAATGATAAAATCCAATGTAGTGGCATTTTTTCGATCACACTGCGAAGCAGACATCGACCAAGTAACCTTTAAAACCTGAGTGGTAAAAGTAATAGCCCAGTGAAAATTAAATAAATGCTCACTGGACGAATTGAAAAGATCTACTATACCGATTCCAGAACAATGGCATATCACTACGGCAGCTCGAAACTTTCTGAGCAACTTCGCAAGCGCTTTAATGATAGTCAGAGATTTATGTTTGCCTGTGTACTTTGTGGTTTGGTTTGCGGATTACTGGCTGTTTTATTCCACTATTCGATTCACTATACGTTTCACCATGTTTGGGAATTTGCTATGGGTCAGCATGAGACTTGGCAATTCGTAGCTGTGATGCTTGCAGCTCCTACTATTGGAGGTCTTATCTGTGGGTTGGCTATTAAGTATTGGGTGCCTCAGGCATTGGGCAGTGGCATTCCTCAGACCAAGGAAGCCTACTATAATAAACGGGGATTTATCAGCATTACTACCGGATTCTGGCGAGTCGTCCTTGGCACTCTATATGTGGGTTTGGGAAATGCGCTCGGTCGTGAAGGTCCTATGGTTCACGCGGCATCTGCGGTTTCGTCTCGGATCGGGAGGTTTGTTTTTAAAGATCCTGAACGTGTGAGAGCGATGATTCCTGTGGGTATGGCAGCTGGGATCGGTGCGGCATTCAATGCTCCGCTATCTGCTATCACGTTTGTTTTCGAAGAGCTGCTAGATAATTTTTCTACTAAGGCAATTGGTGGCATTGTTCTGGCAGTGGTTATAGCAGCGGCTGTTTCTCGTACAGTTCTGGGAGAAGATCCTGTTATAGATACGCATCTCTCCTTTGATTACCAGACTTCTATCTGGATGCTGGTAGCTATTCCTTTGGGTGTCATAGCTGGCTTACTAGGACACTTTTTCGTAGGTTCTATCATCACGCTACGACGTGCGATTCGCTCCCGAAGCTGGCTTAACAAATGGTATACTGCTGGGATAGGTGGACTATTTTGTGGTGTTCTAGGTTGTGCGGCGTGGGGAATTACGAGTTCTCTGGGACAGTCTGAGAGTGGTGTATTTAGTATCGGTTACGGATCTTTGGAGCAGGCATTTGAAAATAATTTGCTACTCTCTATTTTGGTAATCCTTCTTGCGTTTAAATTTCTGGCAGTCGTAATTAACTACGCGACTGGTGGTAGTGGCGGTCTGTTTTCTCCGACGTTGTTCCTGGGGGGGATGATGGGTGGTATTATAGGAATAGCTCTTGTTTCAATGGATCAATATTTCCATGTGCTACATGTCACCAATGAATCTCAAATTGTCGGTGGTTGCGTATTGTTGGGTATGGGAGCGATGTTTGGGTCAGTGATTCGTTGCCCTTTTACTTCACTGATAATTATCTTTGAACTCACTGGGAACTACTCTCTGATCCTGCCCCTCATGGCTGGAAACATGCTGTCATGGGCGATCGCTAGAAAGCTCAGACCGATGTCTATCTATGATACTCTGCTGATGGAAGATGGGGTATCTCTGAAGCAAATGCCATCCTATCGAGGTGCGCAGGATTACCGAAACTTACCAGTAGCTGCGATCATGACGCATGATCTCATTTCTGTAAAATCATGGCTCACTGCTGATGAGAACTTTAAGCGAATCAATTTAGAAACCTCGACTCACCATGCCTACACTGTGGAGAATGAAGCGGGTGAGTTTACAGGGGTTATTACTTACAGAGAACTACAAGAATCACATCAAGACTTTCCTCTTAGCAAGTTGATAGCAGAGCAGAAGATAATTACCACTTTCACTGATACATCCATTCGTGAAGCTTCGCGAAGAATGATCTTAAAGGACATCCAGCAACTCCCCGTCGTCAGTGTGAATGACTCGAAGAAGTTGCTGGGGATAATTACTTTGAATGATATTGCGCGACAACAGAATGCCGCCCAACTTTAATGAATTAGTCTTCTTTCCTAGGCTTGGCACTACAGCAGCGGATCATGAAGAATCCTGTGACGGCTGAGAGTAATGAACCTGTGAGGATACCTATACGTGCCTCGGTGCTGTAGACATCTGCTCCAGATCCCTCCCAAGCGAGCGAGGCGATAAAGAGACTCATGGTGAAGCCGACACCACATAGACAGGCTAGTCCATAGAGCTGTTTCCAGCTGACTCCCGTTGGCATTGTAGCCCACTTGAGCTTAATGGTCATCCAGCACATGGCGAAGATTCCGAGCTGCTTACCTAAGAATAGTCCGAGCGCGATTCCGAGTGGCACTGGGCTTAGGAGAGCATCTAGGGATAAACCTGTTAGAGGCACACCAGCATTGGCGAAAGCGAATACTGGAAGGATGAAAAACGCAGTCCAACCGTGTAGGAAGTGCTCCAGTTTATTGGCTGGTGAGTATGATGTTTCATTATCACCTCCTGCCCGAGATGGAATGAAACAAGCTAGCACTACTCCTGCTAGAGTGGCATGAACACCCGATTTTAGAACACTTACCCAGAGTATAATTCCGAGTAAGATGTATGGAGAGAGTGATTTCACTCCGGTCCTATTGAGCAATGCTAGAAGCACTGTAACCACTGCCGCACTAGCTAGGGCAGCAAGCGAGAGCTGACTGGTATAGAATATAGCGATAATAATGATCGCAGCTAAGTCATCGATGACGGCAACTGAGGTGAGAAGAATTTTAAGAGCTACCGGAGCACGGCTTCCTAAGAGAGCTAATATACCTAGGGCGAATGCTATATCAGTCGCAGCTGGGATCGCCCAACCATTGAGTGCCTCAGCATTATCAAAGTTGATGTATGCGTAGATACTTGCTGGAAGCACTAGACCACCTAGTGCGGCAGCGAGAGGAAGCGTCATTTTTTTCCATTCGCTAAGTTCACCAAACAGCACTTCACGCTTAAGCTCTAGACCTACTAGCAGGAAGAATATAGCCATGAGTCCATCATTAATCCAGAGGATTAATGGTTTGTGGATGACTAATTCGCCTACCAGTACTTTCACTGGTGTGTCTAGTAGAGCTGGATACCATGCGGCTCCCGTGTTCGCCACGATCAGGGCTAATAGTGTGGCTGCCATGAGTAACACTCCGCCGCTTGCTTCGTGTTTGCTCCACTTTTTGATAAAACTTACTGTGCTAGTCATTAATGTATTGTTTAGGTGTGTATTTTTTTCTTGTAGACCCTCGTGAATCTGTGGAATATTAAATCACGTTAAATCTATCACGCAATAAGAAACGTGACATTTTTTTCATGTTTTAAAAATCACCAATTAATCAGATGGAATCTAAGTCAAAAAAAACCAATAGCAAATGGACATTTCTCACTAATCACATGCATGTGCTACTCTGCCTACACAGAGATGAAGAGACTACAGTAAGAGATCTTGCAAGCCAGATTGGAATCACTGAGCGATCAGTCCAGCGTATCCTCGCAGAAATGGTGGAGGCTAAAGTTCTGACTCGTAAGAAAATCGGTCGTAATAATAAATACAGTATACGTAAGAGCTACCGCCTGCGTCATCCACTAGAGAAGAACCACACTGTAGGAGAACTACTCTCTATTCTAGAAGAATAGCATCTAGAGAGAAGAATAAGGGCAAAAAAATACCGCCACGTCGTTCGTAAAGCTGTGAACCACTAATCCGAAAGCTCAGTAGGTGGGAACATCCATCAAGCGCCTGCCCTCCTGAAAAGGCACGACATTTACTCTCTGGTTCAGCTCCCTTAATAATATCATCGGTCTGGGTACGCTCTACATGCGAACGAACGCAGCAGCAAAATTACTATAGAAGTCCGTAGCTCTTATGCAAATACTTTTTTATCCAGGCGTTTAAAAATGCGTGTCTAGCCAGTCCGCAGTTTCTTCTGCGGCTCGCTCCCAGTGACCAGCGAATGAGTGGTCAGTTCCTTCGATTACTACATGCTTTTTCTTACCCTTAAGATGCTTGAATAGTGTTTCACTATCGCTTGGTAGCACTACGTCATCTTCAGATCCGTGGAGTAATAGCCACGGGATTCGATGTTCTTTTACTGCTGGTAGGACAGTGTCGATCCGAGTGAGATCGTCCATGAATCGTTGGGAAAGTGGAGTAGACTCGTCTTCCCACATGAATCCTTGATCTGGAACTTCATCGCCGAACTCTCGTTCTGCAAAGCCTTTTGTATCGACCATCCCTGCTAGTGAGATTAGGACACTGATACGGTCATCTTTAGCTGCTGAGAGAGCCCCCACTGCACCTCCCATGCTGTAGCCGATGTAGGCAATTTTCTTTGATCCTTTGACTTGGTCTAGCACAGCGGCTAGGTCTTCTACTTCTTTAGAAATAGTAGCTTCACGGAAGTCTCCCCCGCTCTGACCGCATCCAGCAAATGAAATTCGCATCGTTGGATAGCCTTTCGCAGCAAGCATGGTAGCTAACTCCACCATGAATTCTCTATCCTTATCACCTGTGACACCGTGAGCTAGAATTACTAGTTTCTCGTCTGTGTCTGCATCGTGAAGTGCATAGTCTATCTTTTCGCCGTGTCGATTGTGAATTTCCATGGTGTTATCTAAGACTAGAAAAGAAATTCTTCAAGTAGATATAAGAAATCAAATATTAGTGGCTAGTAACTTCGCTTCCTTAGTCCGATTCCAGCCAAACCATGCACCCGCTAGCATACCGCAGAGATGACCTTCCCACGATATTTGATTAGGAGCGAATACAGGGACTACTCCGAAAATCATACCACCGAAGAATACACCTACGATGACGCCGATGAGAATCCAAAGAGGCTTTCTCTCTAAAATGGCTCGTGTCATGACATAGCCAAAGTAACCATAGATCAAACCACTGGCTCCGATGTGCAGCCCAGGACTACCTATTATCCAGGTGCCAATGCCACCGAGTAATATGATCACTGTTGTCGCTACAATGAAGTTCTCTTTCTCCGCTTTGAGAACGATCCAGCCCAGAATGAAGAATGGTATTGTGTTAGAAATCAAATGCCCGAACCCACCATGTAGAAATGGCATGAGAGGGATACCAATTAAGCCTAAAAGCTGTCTTGGCCGAATGCCAAAAGCGTCTAAAGGCTGCCCCGGCAGGATGAAATCGATCGCCTCAAGTATGTAGCCGAACACCACAGCCAAGACAAGTCCACGCAGACTCATAGGCACATGGTCTATCCAGATTTTCCTAGGGCTTGCTACACTGAAGGGGTCATTAGGCATTCAATATTTATACTATAGAATAGAAAGAACGCTAATTATTTAAAGCGTTCGTATGCTTGGTAATTTTGCCAGCCAAACATGAACATGAAGATACCTACGAATATGAAACCGTTAGTCAAACCTAAGATACCAATTATTCCTGCTGAGATCATGCTTATAATCAAAGTTAGCTTTATGCGCTTAGGCCCTAAGATGGCCTCTAACATTCTTCCACCATCTAGCGGTAGCACAGGGACACAGTTAAAGACTGCCCAGAACATACTGACAACATGGAAGTAAAACACCATTAGTGCCATTTTATTATTGGGAATATCAATGTGATTACGAGTCACCAAGTAATAAACTAGGTAGCCTAATGTGAATTGAAGAAGAGGCCCCGCTAAAGTTACTAAGAAACTTTGTTGACGTGTTAGTATGCCTGCTGGGTGAGTCGCATAGCCCCCGAAAGATGCTAATACAATCTGCGTAGGTAGTCCGTATTTTTTAATCATCAGTGCATGTCCTAGCTCGTGGATCAAAATACTTAGGAATGCTACGAATACAAAAATTCCTGCATTCACCAGCATATCACTAGGTGAGCCTTGATTCCACAGAATCCCTAGAATTCCGATGATAACCCAGAAGGATGGTTCTACTCTAACAGGTATTTTGAATATATTGAATTCTAGCATCGTTTAGTGTTCTTTAGTAAGTTCGTTTAGAGCATTCCAAGCGCTCACAAGAGCTTGGAGACCTGCCATCTCTATAGATGGGTCAATGCCGCACCCCCAGATGAGGTTTGGTGTATTATCACACTGAAGCTGGATGTAAGCAGCAGAGTCTGAGTCAGATCCACCACGTATCGCATGGGAGCGATAATCGGTCAAATTGAAGCTTTTAAGTCCAGCGTTTTGGAGTGCTTGAGTGAGCGAATTGATCGGTCCGTTACCTAAACCTTTGATCTCTTTTTCTTCGCCGTTGATACTTATTTTAGCGGTGCATGAGACTTCACCACGACCACCAGCGCTATGATCCAGCTCGTAGTCGACTAGGCTGAGCGGTTGATCAATATTGACAAAGTGCTTGTAAAAAGCATCGCGAATTTCATCTGCCTCTAGTTCTCTGCCTAGCTCATCAGCGATACCGTAGATTACACTGCCCACAGTGGGGTGCATAGTTTTCGGTAAATCAAGACCACATTCACGCTCTAGGATATAGGCTATTCCACCCTTACCACTTTGAGAATTAATGCGGATAATAGCTTCATAAGAACGCCCCACATCCATAGGGTCAATAGTGAGGTAGGGAATCTCAAATGGAGTCTCTGGATCATTTGCTAAATCAATCTTGCGTCTATCTATCCCCTTCTTGATCGCATCTTGGTGCGAGCCTGAGAAGGCGGTAAATACGAGTTCACCAGCGTAAGGATGACGTTCAGGAACAGTGAGTTTAGTCACTTCCTCATAGACAGCTCTGATTTCTGAAATGTTAGAAAAATCTAGCCCTGTATCGATGCCATGAGAGTTCATATTAAGGGCTACAGTAGCTATATCTAGATTACCTGTGCGCTCCCCATTGCCGAACAATGTTCCTTCCACACGATCGGCACCAGCTAGTAATGCTAGCTCAGTGGCTGCTGTTCCTGTGCCACGGTCATTGTGCGTGTGGAGTGAGATGATCACTTTATTACGATCCTTCATGTTACGGCAGAACCACTCTATCATGTCGGCATGCACATTCGGAGTCGTCCACTCGACTGTGGCAGGAAGATTAAGAATCATCTTATTTTCCTCTGTAGGCTCATACACATCCATCACTGCTTCACAGACTTCGAGAGCGTATTCTAGCTCTGTGTCTGAGAACGACTCTGGTGAATACTGCATGATCAACTTCGTGCCTGGTAAAGTAGGCGAAAGCTCCTTGATTAGCTTGGCGCCATCAACAGCGATCTGTTTGATCTTCTCTTGCGAAGCATCGGAAAAGGTCACCTTGCGCTGAAGAGGAGAGGTGGAATTATATAAGTGAACAATCGCAGACTTAGCTCCATGGAGAGCCGCGAATGTTCTACGAATAAGATGCTCACGAGCTTGTACAAGCACCTGCACAGTCACATCATCAGGGATACGACCTTCCTCCACAAGTCTGCGGAGAAAGTTAAATTCCGTATCTGAAGCCGATGGAAAACCGACTTCGATTTGCTTGAAACCGATCGCCACCAGCAGGTCAAAAAACTCTAACTTTTCTTCGATATTCATAGGCACTGGTAGCGACTGATTTCCATCACGGAGATCGACGCTGGTCCATATAGGAGCCTGAGTTATCGTTTTATTCGGCCATTCACGGTTAGGAAGTGACACCCCCTGAAACGGTCTGTATTTTTTTACTGCTGATGCTTTCATGATATTTTATTCTAACTATAATGCCGCCATTGCAGCATCGTAATTTGGTTCTTGCGTGACCTCAGGGACTAGCTCTGAGTATGTGACTGTGTGTGACTCATCGAGCACGAGTGTGGCACGAGCGAGCAGACCAGCTAGAGGTCCATCAGTCATCTTGACGCCGTAGCCATCAGCAAATGATCCACATCTGAAATCAGAAGTAGTCACCGCATTCTCAATACCCTCTGCACCACAGAAGCGACCGAAAGCGAATGGTAGATCGAGTGAAACGAAGAGTAAGATGACATCATCATTACCTGCTAATTTCTGACTAAATGCTTTTAATTGAAGCGCGCATACGCCTGTGTCTACACTTGGAAATACGTTGAGAACGACTTTCTTGCCCGCGAAATCTGATAGCTTCACAGTTCCGAGGCTTGTGTCTACTACGCTAAAGTCAGGAGCTGTATCCCCTACTGCTGGAAGTGACCCGCTTGTGTTTACTGGATCTCCTTTAAATGTTATTTGTGCCATAATGTTTGTTTTCTAGTTATTGTTGGTTTAGTTTGTAAGTTGCTTGGGTTGTTGCCTGCGGCGCTCAACACGAATCTGCACTAATCTAAGCGAATCTCACGAATATTTTTTAGGGCTTGGCTTCATCGTATACAGCATTCGTCTTTATTCGTGAAGGTTCGTGGTAAAGCTTTTGTATCCTTATCGTATTATTTTTTATACCAAAGCTGGTGCATGGATTTGCCTTCGGCTTCCCATTGGATTTGGAAATCGGTTTTTGGGTAGAAGAAGGTGTCGTCAGTCCATTCTTGTTGGTTGAGTTTTTTGAATTGGTCCATTTCTTCACAGACCCATTCATAGTATTCTGGGTGGTCTGTTTTAAAGCAGAATTCGCCGTCGTACTTAAGTGCGGTGTAGAGACATTCTAGGAAGTCTTGCTGCACTAGTCTACGACGGTGATGCCTGGCTTTTGGCCATGGATCTGGACACAGTAGGTGGAGGCGGTCGATGCTTTTAGGAGGGAAGAGATATTCGATCACATATTTACTCTCAAGTCTTAGCACCTTACAATTAGTTAGACCAGCTCGCTCTGCCTTGCGTGATACTTTCTTGGCTCTACCTAAAAGGCGCTCTACTCCGAGGAAATTACGCTCAGGGTATTGCTGTGCCATTGCGATGAGGAATGAGCCATCACCACAGCCTAGATCCACCTCTATCGGTGCATCATTACCAAAGATATCATGCGGGTTGATACGATCAAAATAATCGCTCGGCATGTATTCACAGGCTTCTGGCTGTCTCTGCTTAGTAGCTTCCATGTGCGGAGTTTGTACATGCTCTGTCCACTATGCAAGCAAGAGAATGAATCCGTCTATTTTTTTGTCATTCCGTAATATAACCTCTTGCGGCTAATTTAATTTTTACTACAATAATGAGAATGAAACCTAAACATTTAATTCTCATTCCTGTCGTTATCATAACAGCCTCACTCCCTAGCTGTATCGTACCTAATTCACCAGATCCAGTAGGCGACAGCTTCAAACGCACTGGCGATGCTATAGGTAATGTAGTCAATGGAGTAGTAGGCACTGTGAATTCTAATGCAAAACAACAGCAAACACCAACTTCACAACAGAACTATCCCCAGACTACTCCTTATCAGACAAGGTAGTTAGCAAAGTAAGTATCGAACATAACTCGCAACCCATAACCCTTGACCCGTAAGCTATGGGTCACTTAGCGGGAGACTTAAATTCATACGTCTCCCTTACTTTTTCTCAGTAGATTTATCCATAGACTTAATATAGCCTATAAGGTCTGCAAATTCAGGGAGGGTTAGCTGATCAGCGAGGTGTAGGCTCATCATATTAAGCCCAGGCTCAGTCTTCGCTACTTTAGTAGCATCGAGCGTAGTTGGGATGCCTGCTATATTGTGTAAGATAATTTGCTTCTCGTCTTGTTTAACGATTGTTCCCATGTGGTTAGCTCCATCTTTCATGGTTAGGCTAACCCAACTTTTAGCGATAGTAGCACCTGGCTTGATGATGGCTTCGGCTATATCTGCTCTGTCCATATTGCCTAGCTTGCTAAGATCTGGAGCCTTTATAGGATCACCTGGTTTGATGTTATGACATGCTATACAGCCGGCTTGCTCGATGGTCTTAGCACCTTTTTGCGGTGAACCTTTTTTCTTGCTTACATAGATCACAAGATCTTCGATAGATGTTTTACCAACTGTCTTCACTACTTTGCCGCTTTGAATAGGACGTGGATTGAGTTCAGGGACATAGGCTTTATTCTTCTTCAGTTTAGCTGTGAATTCAGCTCTTCCCTTAGCATCAAGACTCGAATATGTAGAGTTCAAGAAAGCTGATATTTTTGCAGTGCCGTCCCAATCCACAGGATAATAATACGGCCCTTCTGGCGCGGGACGAGTAGTCCACCATGCTGAACCATCATACTCAGCTTCTTGTTGATGAAGTCTGATCAATGTATCTACTATAAGTGACTGCTGCTTAGCACCAGCTTTCGCTGCTGAGATGAGTCCATCCACTACTTTCTCAGTATGCATGAATTTCATAACCGCAAGAGCCCCGCGCTGAGCAGTATCGTCTTCAGAGTTCAACGCCTCTATACAAGCATCTTCTGCTTTAAGACTTAGAAGTGACTGCATAGCAACATGCGGAAGTATGATTTTAGAATTTGGAGTTGCGTGTAGTTTACCTGGTTTTCCTGGCTCTGGAGCCTTAGATACTACAAATTTTACAGATCCATTTTCTTTAGTCAGAATTCCCTTAGCGGTGAATCTCACTGCATGCTTAGGCAGCATGAATTTTATTATACTTTTAGAGTGAGTTCCGATTCCTTTTGCATTATCAGGGAGGGGTTTCCCTTCGCAAGTTTTATTCATAAGTGTCTGCCCCCAGCCTTGAGTAGCAGAGACCCACTTCTTCTTGAGTAATGAAATCTTCTCACCGTCCTTCATGATAATAGTCGGATTTATCCATGCTGCATGATCATTACCATCGTTTCCGCATGGGTCTATGATGAGATAAAGTTCTATGTATGTATTAATATCCACGTCGATATCTACTGATTTAGCGCCAGTTACTTCCTTACTACTTACGAAATTATCAACCGTAATATCTTGCTCAATCGCTGGTGGTGCTGCCTTAGCAATGAGTAATGGTGCTATAGATGCGTCACCCATTCTTCCTAGTGCAATTGCTGCCGCTACTTGAACTCTTGGAGCTTCATCATTTAGTGCTGCTTTCAGGAGATTCACATCAGCACTTTTGGCAAATTTAAGTCTATCCGCCATCGCTCTGATGCAATGCTCTTTTAGAACTACGTCAGAGGAAAGTTTAATGAGAGTTTTCTGAGAATCAGCTCCAGCTAGTTGTGCGAATGTGTATATAGCGGCTACTCGCCCTTCAGCAGATACAGATGTATCCGCTGCTACAGCTTCGATGTGAGTTAAATACGCGGTATCATTTCTTCGTAGTATCTCTTGCTGCGCGTAGATACGTGCCGTTGAGCTAGGAGTTTTTAGCATCGATACTAGTGCCTTAGCATTTATTTTTTTTAGATCTGGGAACTCTTTATATTTCCAGCCCTTTGGAGTCACTATTGAAACGAATCCTTTATCAGGGTTACCCTTATATCCAGCCCCGTCCCATGCAGAAATATACATCCTACCAGAACCGTCTACATCTATATCTGACACCTGTGAAGTAGAGATAAAATCTTCAGGCTGATCAGTAAATGACGCTCCATCTTTTTCCACTCTGTGAATGTAGATGCGTGAGCGCCCCCAGTCTGTCATCATATTCGTTTTATTATATTTCTCAGGCCAGCCTGGCTCCTCAAAGTAGAGATTACCCGCTCCTGAACCACTTCCATATTCTCCTAATGCTGGTAGCATATCTTCTGGAAAATTGCTATACAGACTGGGGTATCCGTATTGACCCGACTGAATATAGTGACTGAAGCGGACCCACCAGCCTACTCCATCATTAGTATTCTCCCTGCTGAATACATTCATGAATGGATCAATCGCTACGTCATAGACATTTCGCGTGCCGTGGATGAATGTTTCCATCTCAGAGCCATCAGGTCTCACACGCACTACTCCGCCACCGTGCATGCTTAGCTTAGTGCCATCAGTGCCTTCTGCGCCTACGAATCCGAAATCACCTACAGAGATGTAGATCCAGCCATCTATTCCGAGGCGGATATTATTAGTAGAGTGGTCTGTGCCACGGTCTTGCAGATATTTAGGGTTACCTATATTGGTGACCAGAGGCTGAGCAGGACCATCCGCTGAGCCGTCATTGTCAGCATCCACATAGACCGAGAGTTGTTGAGTATCGATTTTACCATCCCTATTAGTGCAGTGAAGTACGATGAGACGTTCACCGATGGAGATAATCCCGCGGGGGTTATCCATTTTTGCAAAAAGTGTATTCTGATCAGCCCTACCATCCTGATCAGAATCAACAAGCTTCATGATATAACCATGGTCGATTTTTTTACCTAATGACCCCTGCTTATCCACTCCCACATAGACATCTCCATAAGGTGATGCAGCTATAACAGCTGGACATGGAGTTACGCCACTATCTGTGAACATCTTAGTTTCTAGGTCAGATGGAACCGTCGTAGAGCCCGCTAACCCAGAAACAGCTCCTAACAAGGGAAGAAGGGAAGTAATCAAAAATTTCTTCATAACAAGTATACTACTGTCACGTGACGATCTATCAAGCAAGTTTGACGAAATTTGAACAGATGTGTATCAACCACAAAAAATCCGATCACCCATACAAGAATCACCGGAGTTGGAGATGTGCTTTCCCTATGATTATAGGGGACGACGCGTAAGCAACTATATACCAACAAGTCAGAATAGAGCGATCTATGATAATTCTCGAACTACTATGATATATAGAAACATACTATTGGAGGATGCTTTATCTACTTCATTCGTTCTCCAGAGACTCCCTAATTTATATATATAGGATAAATTGATCATATTAAACGATCGAAAAAGTACCGGCGGCGGGAATCGAACCCGCACTCCATAGGAATTCGATTTTGAATCGAACGCGTCTACCAATTCCGCCACACCGGCATGTGAAGCTACTTAGTTAAGTGCGTGCGCATGCTGAGTAATTTTATCAAAATGTCAAACGGATAGTGTGATTCCAAGTGTGAGTGCTAGTGTTTGTAACTTCTACATATATTAAAATTCACAATTCCTAGATTAAAACCTCCCGCTTATTTCTACTATTCAGATAATTAAGAATATTTTCAGATTCTAGCCCTAGATAAAGAATAGCATACACTTATACAATTGACGCTAAATAATGAAAACATTAAGTTATTCCAATCTATATACTAAAAAGTATACCAAGGTTAACTCACACAACAACATCAGAAAATAATATGAAAAAACGAAATACTATAATCACATCTATTGCTATGACTGTAGCAATGAGCATGACTTCATCAGCTCAGAGCCACAATCCATTATTCACTTCTCTATCAGGCGGATATTTCTTTGACGCAGAAGCGCCCTACGCAATACTCGACGTAGGCATGGAAGTGTCAGATGATAAATTACTATCTCTTCAATTACTTCATTCTCAAACAGATGGTGACGAGTTTGGTATATCACTAGATGAAAAATATACTGGTTTGGGTCTTAATTATAAGCAATCTAGACAATTAGGTGGAAACATAGAGCTATATTATACAGTCGGAGCTGGAATAGCGTTCGTTGACGTAGAGGCTAGATCAGGAGCTATTAGTATCCAAGAGAATACAACTACTCCTTATATTACTACAACAGTAGGTATCCAAGAAAGATTCAGCCGTAACTTTACTGGTCACTTTGGCATTAGGGCTTTATGGCTAGATGATTTTTCTTTAAATAAAACTATAGGAGGAGTTACTTATTCTCTCAGTGGACCAGAACATGATATCAACTTTGGTTTAGAACTTGGCTTTACTTATACTTTCTAGAAAAACTTGATCTCATACGTGCTATTACAACAATTTGCTAGTGCACATCTAATCCGATGTGAGAGTATTCTTAGCATTATGAATATAGGTATTATCTTAATATTGGATAGCTCTCTTCAACTTGGTGTTGGAGAAAAAACCCGCTATAATCCTTAGCTCACCATACTTTTACTATGGTCTGGCTCACAACAAGCTTCAGCCATAGAATCTCTACCAAACATATCTGATGACAGACGAAACAATACGCACACTAATTACAGCAATCGCAGCAGTCTCTACGACAGGGCTGACTGTCTGGTTTGCATTTCGATCTCAAGAACGAAAAGAGCGTCTCCAGAAACTTGAAAGAGAACTGAAAAGAGCGCTCTCCGAATTTCATCTGCTATATAAAGTTGAAGAAAAATATTTAGCAGAACTAAGCACGCACCTTAGCAAAGGCGAGAGAAAGATCAAAATCGAATTCAGAAAAAAAATTTGCTCAGAAGCCAATGAAAAAATAACCCTCTCACCTAGCATCATAGCCAATAAATTTAAGGAGTTAGACATTTGAAAAGATAAAAATCCGCGTTTTTGTGAATTACAAGACCTACCAGATTTAAACGATCAGATATTTGCTCTAGGCTATATTGTTTATTCAGTAATTTTAAAACGGTGGTATACTTTTGGTGGCTGAAATTTGAACCATGACGACTTAGCTTATATGATCTTCATAGTTGGGTTGTGCATAGTAAGCTACATGACCTCCATTGGTAGAACTTTCTTCTTATCTCAAGCGAGGTTCTAGAGACGTCTCGATCCACCCTCCGAGCCAATTTACGTATAGAGCTTAAGTGACGCTGATCTCATGCGCGATGAACCTAGAAAATAATCTTATTAAAATAATTAGGGCTAGACCGTCATGACGATCTAGCCCTTTATCACTTAATATTTAGTTTAATAACTTTATAGGTCTATTTCACAATGGAAACTTTACCTGTCTTTAAGTCGTAGACAGCCCCTACGATCTTGAGCTTTCCTTCTTTTTCGAGGTCAGCTAGAACTTTACTTCTTTCGCGGATGTCTGTGACTGTAATGTCTACGTTCTTCTCAACCACTTCATTGACGAATTTTGTGTTCTTAGAATTTCTTCCTTCTTTCTCGTGACCTTTTACTGCCTCTACAGCTGGCTTGATCTTACGAAGTAGCTCAGTGAGGTTACCCATCTCTGCGCCATCACAAGCTCCCTTGACTGCACCACAGTTTGTGTGTCCGAGTACGATGATTACTTTCGACCCAGCAAGCTTAGTAGCGAACTCCATAGAACCTAGCTGGTCTACGTTTTCAACATTTCCCGCTACACGACCTACGAAGAGGTCACCTAGTCCCTGGTCGAATACCATCTCTACTGGTACTCTTGAGTCTAGGCATGAAAGAATTACAGCTTTAGGGAATTGACCAGTAGAAGTAGCGTCACGCTCAGCTTTTACATCGATCTTAGTAAGTTTACCTGCAACATACCTCTCGTTACCAGCCATGAGTTCCTTGAGGATTTCATCTGGAGTGATTTTTGCCTGCTCCTCTTTAGTAGTCTGTCCGTATACAAGTCCTGTCATTGCTGATAGGCTTACGATTGCTGTTAATAATTTAGTTGTTAGTTTCATAGTAGTATTTGTTTAGGTAATTTATTCAGTTTGTTTTTTGTTGATCTTCACCCGTGTAAATTGCTCTTCATATAAGACATTATTAACATGACATTTATTTCACGCTTCTCAAGTCTTATTTTAGTTTTTTACGATTTATCTATTATCCGATCATTTTTCAATAACGCAAATGACAATGTTTATGAAAATCATAGTATTATATAGTTTCCATGAGGTAGATGGTATGAAATACTTAATCCTTATTAATAATAATATACTTAGAAAAAATGTCTAAATACCTTCTGTCACTAGATCAAGGAACTACGAGCTCTCGCTCCGTATTGTTCGATATCACGGGCAATATGATAGCTGTGCGTAAAAAGGAGTTTGCTCAAATCTATCCAGAACCAGGACTAATAGAGCATGACGCCGAAGCTATCTGGGAGGCTCAGTACCATACGATGTTGGATGTCATTGAGTCTGCTAATATTTCATTAAAAGACATCGCTGGGATAGGGATAACAAACCAGAGGGAGACCATAGTGGTCTGGGATAGGAGGACAGGGAAGCCTATTTACAATGCAATAGTCTGGCAGGACAGAAGAACTGCCAAAGTCTGCCAAGAGCTAAAGAACGCCAAGGTAGAAAAGGTAATCAAAAGCCTAACAGGTCTGACAGCTGACCCCTACTTTTCTGCTACAAAAGTGCGCTGGATTCTAGATAATGTGGATGGAGCACACGCACTTGCTCAAAAGGGACATCTCTGCATGGGCACTATAGATAGCTGGCTGATCTGGAAACTCAGCGATGGTAAGTGCCACGTCACAGATGCTACGAACGCTTCTAGAACTTTACTTTATAATATCCACACTGGCACTTGGGATGATGAGCTACTAGAGCTATTCCAAGTTCCCCGTAGCATGCTACCTGAAATCGTAGATAGCTCAGGCGAGGTAACGCGATGGAAAGGAATTCCCGTAGCAGGTATCGCTGGAGATCAGCAGGCTTCGCTCTTCGGTCAGGGCTGTCATCAGCCAGGACAGATTAAGAATACTTATGGCACTGGGTGTTTCATGCTGATGAATACTGGAGACCGTATTATTCATTCATCTAATAATTTACTTTCAACTGTCGCGTGGCAGATCAAAGGCAAAAGAGAATTCGCGCTGGAAGGCTCTGTATTCATGGGTGGCGCTATATTTAACTGGCTCCGTGATGGTCTTGGTATCGTAAAGGACGTCTTCGAGTTTGATGAGCTAGCTAAATCAGTCGACGACTCTGGTGGCATTGTATTCGTACCTGCCTTTACAGGGCTGGGTGCTCCTCACTGGGATCCATTTGCCAGAGGCAGTATCATGGGTATGACCAGAGGTACTAGTAAAGCACACCTCTGTAGAGCCGCCTTAGAAGCTGTTTCTTTTCAGTCTACTGAGCTGCTAGAATGTATCCAGAAAGATGCCGATGCTAAGGTCAGCGAACTCCGTGTTGACGGCGGAGCATCCATTAGTAAGCTACTTCTTAGAATGCAAGCAGAGCAGATGCAGTGTAATATCGTCCGTCCTAAAAACATTGAAACCACCTCCTTTGGAGCTGCTGCACTAGCTGGTTTAGGTGTTGGTGTATGGAGTAGTCGTAAAGAGATTGCCGCTACTTGGCAGAAAGATGTGCTCATTAAACCAAAGCCTTGGAATCAAGAATTAGAACGTGAGCGTATGAGGTGGGATGAAGCTGTTAGACGATCTAAAAAATGGATTAAGGATGAGTAGTATTAAGCAAAAAAAGGAAGACCTTCGCATACTAGTAAGAGCTGACCTTAAGAATCTAACAGCTACAGAAAAAGCGAAAGAGTCTGCTTTGATCTGTGAGAAACTAGCAGCCTATATTTCTAGTAATTGTCCTAAGGATTGTTTCATAGCAACCTTTGCTGGACTTAGTTTTGAGCCAGATTTACTCGCGCTACATCAGCTCTTACCTGATTATAAGCTAGCTTACCCTCGTTGTGGTAAGGAACGTAGTTTACATTTTCATCATATCAATAATCCGGAGAAAGAGCTGATCAAAGGTTATTATGGAATACGCGAACCTGAGGATTTACAAAACACGCTTATCTCACCTGATGAGGTAGCTCTCTTTATCGTGCCAGCCTTTGCCTATACTGCTGAAGGGCTCAGATTAGGTAAAGGAGGTGGCTACTATGATCGTATACTATCAGGTGTTTCAGATGATGTTATCTTACTAGGCGCTGGTTTTTCAGTTCAACTCAAAGAGCAACTCCCTGTCGAAGAACACGATATATCAGTAGACAATATCATTCTAGGAATGTGACAGAATTTTCACTAACCATTAGTTTTATTAATTTGTCATTTAGCCATTATGTGCTTGTCGCTAATTCTTACCTATCTAGTTTCTTCATAGGTACGCAAAAAAGCGTAATTCACCGTATAACAACATCATGGAACACAACGTAGTAAAAACAATAATCGGTGCTGTAGCTCTATCAAGCGCAGCAATAGCGGGACCAATAGCTGGTCCAGACATCCAAGCTCCACCTGCCCCTAATAGCGGTAGCTTCTGCGACACACTTGGAAACATAGGCAAACTCTACAAGAACAGCGACAACCCTTACATTCAAGAGGTAAGTGTATTCGGAAGAGCGCATTTCACTTATGCTCACGTAAATGGCAGCGACTCTGCTGGTAATGACTTTGACCAAGATTTTGAAGAAGTTCGCCGTGCACGTATTGGTACTAAAATCAAAGCTTTCAATGGCTTCGAGCTACTTTTCAGAGCAAACATGGTAAGCGACAACAAATCTAGAGGCGGTAATGATCGCGACTGGGGCTACCAAGATTTCGATGAAGCATACCTAAGCTATAACTTCGGCACTATCGCTGGTATCGATGACGTAAAGCTCGGATATGGACGATACAAGATCGCTGTTGGAGCAGAAAGTCAACAGTCATCAAAGAAGATCAAAACTGTAGAGCGTTCAGCAATTTCTAACAAAACATTTACTAATCGTTACACTGGTTTCCTATTATCAGGTAAGCGTGGTAATGTAGATGCAACAGTAGGTGTTCTTAGCCTCGACGATTCAGACTTCGTAGGTAACTGGGATGCAGGTAATGCAATCTTCGTAGACACTACTATAAAGATCGGAGCTCATGACTATGACTTTGACGCTCTCTATAATCTCGATGAAGGAACTGCTGACGACCAAGTCGGTATGGATTTCCTCTTCGCATCATCTATTGCTACTGAGAGAAATATCGGTGGGTGGAATGTTCTATTCAATGCTATCTATGGCCACAATGGTGATAGTTCAGCAGCTGGAGCTGGCGACGGCGGCAGCTTCTGGGGCTTCATCGTGCTACCTTCTAAGTTCATTGTAGAAGATAAAGTAGAAGCAGTATTCAGATACCAATATCAAGGATCTTCTAAGCAGAATGGCATCAACACAACTAGACGCTATTTCGGTCAAGCAGTAGGCAACTCAGATGGCTCTGGTGACAACTCACCAGAAGGTGATCAACACCACAGCATCTATGCTGGTCTTAACTACTACTTCTGTGGTGATCACAGCAAGCTTATGATAGGTGCAGAATATGAAAATCTCAGCACTCCTACTGGAACAGCTGACGGAACTACTCTCTGGGCAGCATACAGAATGTATTTCTAAGTCATACACTGCATAGCAGCATTAATTACTAATAGCATGCACGGCTACTCAGAAATGGGTAGCCGTGTTTTTTTACGCCCAGCAGCCGATCTCCTTGAGTTGCTTCATAGCAGCTTCAGCCCAGCCTCTATTAGCAGCTGGAGATGCAGGTGATGGGTGTAGGATTCGAGCTACCTTAGCTTTGTAGTCCGGTAAAAATTCTTTTAATACTAGCTGAAGTTGCTTTTCAGCAAAGGCACCAACACCGATGAGATACTCAGGTTGCATCTGCTCTATAATAGTCGCCAAATGTTTCCTACAAGCAATGTCTACTGGAGCAGATTCTGCTTTAAGCAGCTTATCAGGTGTGATGTTACGACCAGTCTCCCCCATCCATACTAATGGGCAGAAATTAGTAACGTAGTGGTCTCTAAAAAAGTCTTCGGCATCAGGAAACTCTTCTGAAAATAATCCCCATAGTCTTTTCCCACTGACTTCAGAGCGTGGGCAGCCGAAACCTTGGATAGGTCGCTTAGGGTGCTCATTCTCTGGTTGATTCACCAGAGTGTTGATACCCATCCATTCAGAAACAGATTCTATTTCTCCGAAGGGAACTCCTGTCTGCGCCATCCCCCATGGCCCTGGATTCATACCTAAGAAAAGAACCTTTTTCTTACCCTGAGCATAGCGATCTAGATAGAGTGCGTGAGGGGTCCATGCGTAATCTAGCGGATTATACACATGGGTGACAGGATCAGAAAACTTGAGCCCTGATAATTCTTTGACTAAATTTTGTGCTGCTGCTTTGAGAATCTTAGACATGGTTATTTACGCGCTAAAAAAAGCTTAAATCCATTCTCTTCACGGAGTAATCGATGCGAGCGGAACTGCTCCTGTATCTCCTTTTCATAAGGCAAATGTAGGTTTGCCACTAAGTAGAGTGTCCCTCCTGGCTTTAAAATAGCAGCTGCTTGTTTAATGAATGTTTTACCCAGTTCAAAAGAGGCGTCCTGTGCTTCGTGAAATGGAGGATTCATCACCACCATATCAAATGGGCGCTCATGCGGGACTTTTGCCGTCACATCTACCCAATGATATTCGACACGATCAGAAAGTTCTGTTAGATTCTGCTTCGCGCATTCTAGTGCTCTGTAATCTAGCTCATAGAGACAGAGTTTTTTCATCTTCTGTCGTTTAGTAGAGAGGATCGTGTGTGATAGAAATCCATAGCCAGCACCTAGATCAGCCACACTTCCATACCAAGATTCCTCCTTCAAGACTTCAGCCAATAATTTAGACCCTGTATCTATCTTCTCTGCTGAGAAAACTCCAGGCACCGTCACCAGCTCAGTCCCTTTGACACATTTCGGCTTATTCAGCGACGTCCACTTCCTTGCTAGCAGTTGATCATATTTACTACTAGTCTGGAAAATTCTACACTTCGCTTTTGAAGTAGTGACTACTTCAGCGAAAAGTTTACTAATATCTTTCTTCAAACGTGACGCTCCTGTCCTGTTAGGGATGATCGTTAACCATGTACCCTCTGGGTCTAAGCACTTCGTGAAATGTCCAATTGTAGCGATGTTCTCAGTAGCAAACTTGGTTGCAAAATGAATGACATTATCAAAACTACCTGTCACTTCATCAAATTCCTGAACCGTAGATGTCTTCTCTTTCGTCCATAGATCTGCCGTAGTTGCTAGTGAGCAGAAAACAGTGATCTCATGCTCACTTAGGAACTCTAAGTAATCTCCTGGAGCTGCATTGATGAGTAGAGTCCGCCCAGCCTTAAGCGGCTGTTCTTCATTAGCGAGAACTTCTAGATGGAATTTAAGCGCTTTAGCCTGCAAAACGATTAAAAGTCAGAAAGTGAAACTCCGAGTAGGTCTAGAATACGGTTAAGATCTTTATTACCGTAGTATTCTATCTCTATCTTACCCTTCTTCGCTGAATGCTGGATTTGCACACGAGTAGAGAAATCACTCTGCAGCTTTTCTTCTATTTGCTTAATAAGCGCATCCTCTTCCGCACTCCCTGCTCCTGTATTTCCAGAAACTTGAGTTGCAGTTTTCGGTTTATTAAATTCTTGAGCTAGCTTCTCGGTAGCACGCACTGTGAGCTTTTTCTTGATCACTTGATCAGCTGCTAAAAGTTGAGCATCAATATCTTTTAGCGATAAAATAGCCTTCGCGTGACCTACTGAAATTCTGCTCTGCGCTACCATAGACTGCACATCTTCATGCAGATCTAACAGGCGCATTGCATTTGCAACACTTGCTCTAGATTTACCCACGCGGTTTGCTATTTCATCCTGCTTTAAGGAGAATTCTTTAGCTAGCCTTACATAGCCAGCCGCTTCTTCGATCGCATTGAGGTCTTCACGTTGAAGGTTCTCTATCAATGCCATTTCTAGCACATCACGGTCACTCGCTTTACGAACGATCACAGGGACTGTCTTAAGACCGAGATTCGATGATGCTCTCCAGCGTCTCTCACCAGCGATGAGTTCTAGCTTCCCGTCCACCTCTCTTACAATCAATGGCTGAATGATCCCGTGCTGAGAGATCGAGTCCATTAGGTCATCGAGCATGCCTTCTGTAAAATGCTTACGTGGCTGAAGAGGAGATGCGGTGATCTGACCGATAGGCACATTTCTCACATCGTTCTCATGTGTTCCAGGACCAGCTTTCTGATTACCTGGTCCGGTGATAGAAGACCCCAGTCCCTGAGTTTTAATAAGAGCACCGAGCCCTTTTCCTAATGCCTGTTTCTTTGCCATGTGATCATGAGTTTAAATCGCAATTAGTACGTTTGGCAAAGAAGTTTTACGTATTTCGCATAAGTGAATGATTGTGCATAAGTATATTTTTTTCTTTTTTAGAATAATTCTCTGACCGTGACGCTCTTAAAGTATATGAAAGCACAATTACTCACAAAATTAGCCGCATTTTCGCTATTAGCTACCACAGTATTCGGTGCTGGAGATGGCTGGATGACTGATTTCGAAGCCGCTAAGAAAAAAGCTGCTACTGAGAACAAAGATCTACTAGTAGAATTCACAGGTTCTGACTGGTGCCCACCCTGCAAGATGCTCAACGAAAATGTCTTCTCTAAGCCTGAATTCGTAAAAAATGCTTCTGAAAAGTTTGTCCTCGTGGCACTAGATTTCCCAAGAGAGAAAAAACTTCCTGCAGCTGAGAAAGCGCAAAATGATAAACTCATTGCTCACTACGGTGTAGAGGCATTCCCTACAATTCTACTCTGTGATACAAATGGCTTACCATACGCCAGTCACGGCTTTGCACAGGGTGGACCTAGTCAATACCTAGCATCGCTCACTAGTAAGATACCAGCTAAGACTAAATTTAAAGAGGCTGTAGCTGCTGCTCAAAAACTTGAAGGCAAAGCGAAAGCGAAAGCTCTCTGGTCAGCAATCAATGCTCTAGAGGGAGTCCCAGTAGCAATGAGCTTCAAATCCGTGCTCAAGTCTATTGAGACAGCTGATCCCACTGACAGTAAAATAGCAGGTATCCAAATGGACGCAGATATGGCAGCGCTTAAGGAGGGTGACGACTACAAGCCTCTGTTCGCAAAATTTGATACTTATCTTGATGCGACTAAACTACAGGGAGCAGAGAAGCAGCAGATAATGACTAAGAAACTCGATATTCTTTATAAGATGAAAGACTTTGATGGCATGAGAAGAATTCTAAATGAGATCATTGCTGTCGATCCTGAATCCAGAGTAGGTAAAGGTCTCACAGGCATCAAACCTAGAATTGACATGATGGAAGAAGCCTACAAGAAAGAGCAAACGACTAAAAAACCAGCGGTCATAAAATAAATAATTTTTTCATAATATAGTGTTACCCCTCTAGCAGGGGTAGAGGGAAGGAACTTAGAAAAGTTCCTTCCCTCTTTGTTTTTCAGATAAATCTTGCAATTTCAATGATTTGCACCCATGGAGACGCGGTTAGGAGTTCAAAAGGGGCTCCCAACAATATTGGCAAATAGCCAAATAGCCGCTAATTGATAGGTTTTAGTCTCTGCATACGATGCAGTGAGTTTCAGTAGATCATGTGCGGCTTTCCCAATAACGGGATTTTAACCACACATTATTATGACTGATACTACCTTTGAGAGCCTAGGGCTCTCCAAGCCACTTCTGGACGCTGTGAATTCACTAGGATTCGAGCAGCCATCGCAAATTCAAGCACTAGCTATACCACGTATTCTCGCTGGAGACGACATCGTAGGTCTCTCTGAGACAGGTTCTGGTAAGACTGCTGCATTCACTCTCCCTGCACTCGAAATGATCGATGCTGAGGTGACTCGCCCGCAAGTTCTTATTCTCTCTCCTACTCGTGAACTCTGTGTTCAGGTCTGTGAGGAAGTTCAGAGACTGGGAAAAAACATGCAATCTATGAGAGCTGTGCCGGTCTATGGTGGAGCACCTATCGATAGACAGATAAAAGGACTCCGCGGATCACAAATGGTCGTAGGAACTCCTGGTCGCCTGATGGACCACCTCCGCAGAGGCACGCTGAAGACTGGCGATCTCAAGCTCGTCATTCTCGATGAAGCAGATCGCATGCTTGACATGGGATTCCGTGAAGACATGGAAGAAATTCTAGGACAAATCAAAGGCAAGCGCCAGACACTTTTCTTCTCAGCTACGATGAACCGTAAAGTTGAGAACCTTATCAAGCGATTCGGCAATAGCCCTGCGACTGTCGAAGTGGAGCGCAAGACACGCACCGTGGAAGCGATCGATCAGATGTATTATGAAGTGCGCACTCGCTCTAAGGTAGAGGTGCTTTCACGACTGTTAGACACAATGACTTTAAGACTCGCAGTGGTATTCTGTAATACGAAACGTGCTGTGGACGAAACAACCGAAGCTCTTCTTGCTCGTGGCTACGCTGCGGACAGACTGCACGGTGATGTGACTCAGCAGATGCGTGAGCGTGTTCTTAAGCGTTTCCGCGATGGCACAGTAGAAGTTCTAGTAGCGACTGACGTTGCTGCTCGTGGACTTGATATCGATGATGTCGATGCTGTGTTTAACTACGACTTACCACAAGATTTCGAAGACTACATTCACCGTGTGGGAAGAACAGGAAGAGCTGGGCGTGAAGGTAAAGCTATCAGTTTTGTATTCGGTAAGGATGTCTGGCGTCTGCAAGGGATCGAGAGATTCACGCGTCAGAAGATCCGCCGTGAGCGCATTCCTACTAAGGAAGATGTTGAGGGCAAACGTGCTGACATTCTATTTGATAGTGTGAAGGAGAAGATCGAGGCAGGTGGAGCTGCTGACTATAAGCACTACATCGACCGTCTTCTAGAGCACGGGCACACAGCGACAGATATCGCATCCGCACTCTTCTCACAACTCCGTGACACACTAGGTCGTGAAGGTGAAGAAATTCAGGAAGACCGCCCAGGTGGTGACCGCGGGAGTGACCGTAAAGAGCGTAATGACCGTGGCAGAAATGATCGCAGTGATCGTGGACGTGACCGTGATCGTGGTGATCGTGGTGGACGCGAGCGCGGAGAACGCAGTGACCGTAGCAAGAGCCGTGAAGGTGATCGCCGCAGAGATCCTCAGCTAGCTGCTGGAATGACACAGCTCTTTATAGGACTCGGTAGCCAGCTCGGCATCAGCCCAGGAGAGATCGCAGGGATGGTATACTCAGAGTGTAATATTAAAAATGGCTCACTCGGCCGAATTCGCATGTTTCCTAAGCATTGCCTAGTGCAAGTTCAGGAATCAGACGCAGACGGCATCTGTGCTGATCTGAAGCGCGCTAAATTGAGAGGTAAATCCTTCGCAACTTACCGTGATAGAGACCTATAGGACATATTTTAGAAAAGCCCTGTATTACTTGACTCCCAAACATTTAGAGACTAGCTTGCGCTTAATTACGAATCAAAAAACATACAAGTTTAAACCTCAAGGCATTACAACGATCATGAAAAAGATAGTCATCCTCTCAACAGCACTCTCTAGCGCATTCTTACTCGCTAACTGCGGTCCAGCATATTCATCTGGAGCTCAAGCACCTGCTAGCAAACCTTACTTAGAGGGATACCAGACTCAGCCTACCAAAGAAGAAGTCGGCTACTGGGATGGTGATGGTGTAGAAGGAGCAGCTAAAATCAAACTCAATATAGCTCAGCAGAAAGCTTACTTTTATAAAGGAAATCAACTCGTAGGGCAATCTCCAATCTCATCTGGCGATTCAACTCACAAGACTCCTAAAGGAACATTCAAAGTCACTCAAAAGAGCCCTGATCATAGGTCATCTCTTTATGGCGTGATTAAAGATAATACTACTGGTGAAATCATCATAGCTGATGCCGATTCTAGAATTAATAAACCAAAGGCAGGGCAGTCATATGAAGGAGCAGATATGAAACACTTCCTAAGATTTAATGGGGCAATCGGCATGCATAAAGGGCATCTACCCGGCTACCCAGCATCACACGGTTGCGTAAGACTTCCTGGACACATGGCTAAGATTTTCTTTGAGAATTCTAAATACGGCACTCCTGTTATAGTAGAATAAGCTCTACTTTCTGCTTTCCAATAACCCTTCAACATTATCAAACGCGATGGCACTAAATGACCGAAAGGAAATTTCCATCACCAAGGCGGCAGAACTGATCCAGTCTGATACGCCTCCCCTGCTTATCGATTGTCGTGAGCAGCATGAGCATGATCTATGCCGTATAGAGGGAGCAGTTCTTGTCCCTCTATCCTCCTTTTCCGGAAGAGCTGAGGCACTACTTCAGCATATAGATCAGCAAGCTCTGATCTATTGTCATCATGGTGTTAGATCCTTACATGCAGTGGAATATCTAGCTCAACAAGGATTCCACAACACACTAAGCATGCAAGGCGGAATTGACCTATGGTCACTTAAAATTGATTCTGCTATTGCACGCTACTGATCTCGCAGCAAAAGGGAAAAGCAACGACACCAGAGCAAGAAAAAACCAGTGAGCCAAGTTAATGGTCACTGGTTTGAAATTATATATTATTTACGCTATTAACGTGGGTCAGGATATAGGAATTCAGGAGGATCTGTGTCTCTGAAAGTATTGTTACCCGTAGAAAACATGTCGACATCTGAACCGCCAACTTTGATATTTACGATCTCAGACTGTTCATCTATTTCAAGTGAGTCAACTGATCCATCTGTCTTAAGAACAACAGCCTTACCATTATACTTCTGAAAGTCGAAAGTACCATCAGCAGAAGCTAATGGAGCAGCCATAAGTGGTGCACCGTCTCTTGATCTAGGAGCATCTACATACATGAATCCAACTTCACCTTTCTCACAAGCTTCTGCGAAGTCATTATTGCTATCGCCGATGTCGTTATCAGGCTCTCTAGAGATGATACTTGGAGCGAAGAAGATAGCCTCAGATCTTACAGTTACGAGTCTTTGGAGTAACTGACGGAAACAGTCATTTGAATTAGCTGCTGCCGCGCCTTCAACATTGCCTTCATCAACTATTTGTGCACCTGGACGAGTCCCCTCTTCGATTTGGAATTCAGTGAATGCAAGAAGACACTGCTTAGCGTGTCCTACTGCTTTAGTTCTGTCTGCTTCTCTTGTCTTGTTAAGGACAAGTGGTGTGGCGATAGATGCGAGAACCGCAATAATCGCCATCACAACGAGTAGCTCCACTAGTGTGAAACCCTTTCTTGATGGTCTATTTGTATTTATTTTCATATTATTTTTATGGTTGGTATTATGTTTACCCAGCTATTGCCAGGTGATTTGTATGTATGTAGATTAATATAATCTACATTTAAAGAGTATCATTTCCCCTATACTCGGCAAGGAAAAAGAAGATGACTAGTATTAATTCTACTTGCTATTGCTTGATCATTTATTCTTCAGAAATAATTCTGTAGGTGTCTTTACTTCTACGAATAATGAACACTTCTCCTGTGTCAGAAGGGTCCCAGCCATTATCAAGCGCATAGTTAACAATATCCTCTAGCCATCTCAGATCGAAGACTTTTGGAACCTGAGCGATCAACATTTGACCATCCGAGATTTCCTCATAGCAGATTCTTACTTCAGTCCCTTTCTTAGTCGCGTAGGCGATCCAGCGATAATGTGCATCATTCAGGCTGAAAATTTTACTTCCTTTTCTAGGTATTGGCTTATGAGTCATAGTATTATATTCTTACTTAGTTTTAAAAATGAATCCAGATTGATTTCAAATAGTTTTCGCCAGTGTATTCCTCTGGCATCTGGGCTGATTCTAGCTTTGCTGGCATTGAGAGACCTTTTCTTACGAGTCTCATGTATCCTTCGTGACTGAGTTTTCGGCAATTCGTAGAAGCCAGTATCCAGCCACCTTTAACTACACACTGAGATGCTAGAGAAATGAGCTGGTCATAGTGTGATTCTACACGGAAGACTTTCCCTTTATCATCTCTAGAGAATGTCGGTGGATCTAGAATGATGCCATTGAACTTACGCCCTTGTTTTACGAACCTCTTAAGCCAATGAAAGGTATCTCCTTTGCAGAAATAATGCTGATCAGGATCGATCTCATTGCACCTCATATTCTGTTTTGCCCAGTCTAGATATGGCTGAGATAGGTCAAGTGTCGTAGTGGTGGCGCCACTAAGCGCAGCACAGACTGAGAATGCCCCTGTATAGGCGAAGGTGTTTAGAACGGTTTGCTCCGAATCTTGGTTCTCGACTAAATCACGCACTCGCTTACGATTCTCTCTCTGATCTAAAAAGATACCTTGAGAATAACCGCTGTGAAAAGAAATTTCATAACTCACTCCACTTTCTTTAGCGATGAAGGCAACTTCTTGAGCTATGCCTGAGATGTGGGCAGGGTCCTCCTTTTGGTGCTGATCTAGTCGTTTCCAGTAGACAGACTTGCCAGACTGTTGGAGAAATTTACGCCAATCATAGCTAAGATGGTTTTCTCTCGTTGAGACCACCCAGCGGTCAGCAAATGTTTCTAGGAAGACGTCATCAACTCCATCCCCTGAGCCATCGAATAGTCGTAATGCGTCAGTATCCTCGTCTAGAAGATGCTGTCGCTTGCTAATAGCCTTCGCTACTCTATCTCTAACATCGCTCACGTTAAAAATTGAACGTCCCTATATCGCTACGGCTTTGCATACCATCGAAAGTAACTTTCTCTAGCTGCTCATAAGCTTTCGCTACTGCGTCTTCGCGGGAGTCTCCCCCCGCTACTACGGCGAGAACTCTGCCACCATTAGTTTCCCATTCGCCCGCATCATTCTTCATAGTGCCTGCATGGTAGACACGCGCATTCTCTACTTTATCAAAGCCTGAAATCACATCGCCACTGCGTGAACTCTCTGGATAGCCCGCTGAGGATCTTACTAAGCAGACTGACCAGCCATCACTAAAGTTTAATAAATCTGACTGCAGATCACCTTTGGCACCAGCTGCACAGAATGCAGCTAGATCACCACCCACGATCGGCATCACTGCCTGACATTCTGGGTCGCCAAATCGGCAGTTGTATTCGATAATTTTTGGTCCAGCTTCTGTGATCATTAATCCGAAGTAGATAAACCCACGGTATGGTAGACCATCTTTGACGAGACCATCTACAGTTGGTTTAACGATCTCGGCATCGATCTGCTCCATGAGTTCTTTGGTCACCAGCTGACGTGAAGCCACTGCTCCCATACCACCAGTGTTAGGACCTAAGTCTCCGTCTAAAGCACGTTTGTAATCTCTAGCAGGAGTGAACACTAAATATTTATCATCCACCACAGCAGCGAAAACACTCACCTCGGGACCGATCAGACATTCTTCAACAAGCAGACGACCAGCACCAAATTTGCGCTCAACCATCACCTCTTGGAGGAATTCCTCAGCGCTCGCTTCGTCAGCACATACTGCTACTCCTTTACCAGCGGCTAGTCCGTCAAACTTGAGAACTGTAGGATACGCTCCATTGATAGCAGCTCTTGCTTCATCCACATTATCACAGCCAGTAGCTGCACCTGTAGGGATGTCATGGCGCAGCATGAACTCTTTGGCAAATTCCTTAGACGCTTCAAGTTGAGCGGATTGCTTGTGCGGCCCCCAGCATGGGATACCTTCTTTTTCGCATAGGTTTGCAAGACCTTCCCCTTTAACTAGATAAGATTCTTCACCTGCTACACAGAGATCGATTTCATTCTGCTTCATCCATTCGATGAGTGACTCAAGCCCATCCACGTTTACGATCTGAGCTAACTCAGAAATAGCATCGCTACCTGGGAAACTATACAGTTCTGTCTCCGTCTCTGACTCCACCATTGCGGTGATCAGCGCATGTTCACGACCGCCCTTTCCTACTACTAAAATTTTCATACAGGGGGAGTCAACCGCAGTGACAGCAAGTCGTCAAGCCAGTATCAAATCAGCGCTGTCTTTTTAACCTACATCATCGCCCAGAGCGAATGTTTTAGACACATCCACAATAAATCTTCCTGCTAACAGACGTCTGCCGAGTAACACTGGATAACGCATCTTTCCACGGTCTGTGAGACTTATTTTGATCGGGTAGGTTTTACCATTGGCGAACTTGATTTTGGTATGAATGAAATAGCGCTTCTGCTTCCTACCATTAGAGCTTCTGACGTATTTTTCTTTCCAAAGAGGAGCTTCTGAGTGCTTTTTCTTGCCCTCGTGCTGGTCATCTACGAAATTAAATTTTACCCAAGCTTCACCATCACGCTCGAATTCCTCGATGTCCGTAGCGTGGATCGATGATGATCTTGCACCAGTATCAGTTTTCACCTGCACCAAACCTATTTTAAGATCTGGAAATTTAGCGTGCTCGTATCTACCTATAGTCGCTTTGATCGCTTTATCTGACATCGTCGTAATCTAAAATTAAACCATTCCTAGCTTCATTCTACCTTCTTCAGTGATCATGTCCTGGTTCCAAACTGGATCCCAGACGAGATCTACTGAGGCGTCTTCTATGCCATCAACAGTCATTATTCTAGCTTGTGCATCAGCTGCGATCACTGGTCCCATTCCACAGCCAGGTGCGGTGAGCGTCATCTTCACGTTGACGTGATTTCTTCCTTCTTTTTCTTCGATTGTGCAGTCGTATACTAGACCTAGATTGACGATATCTACTGGAATTTCTGGATCATATACTTCCTTGAGTTGCGCCCAGACCTGGTCTTCTAGAGGCGCATCCTTCATCGCATTATCAGTAGCGACCTTCTTCTTTTGCTCTTCTGGGTCAATGCCTAGAGCATCGATATCCTTGGACGAAATTCTAGCTAATCCAGCCTGAGTAGCGACAGTGTAAGTGCCTCCTAGAGTCTGGGTGATCATCACAGGAGTCCCCTGTGGTAAGGTGATACCGTCTCCACTAGGGATCTGAACGGCTTCTACTTCACGAGCTAAAATGATTTCTTGTTGCATGGCGGCAGTCTTCCCTATCTTAGTAGAAAAGCAAGTGGAATTTGTAGGTTCTAGTTGCTAGGAATTACTTCTGTCCACGGCTTCTTAAGCATCTGCCAATCAATTTTTATTTTGTCGGCTTGTTGCTTGCGGAGGGTGATTCTAAATTTTTCGACGTTATTTTTACGTTGATAGTTTTCCAGTGAGAGCATGAGTTCGCTTTTCACCTCTTCATAGCTACGTGGCTTCGGTTGTTCTTTAGCGACTACGTGAATTAAATGCCAACCTAGCTTGGTTTCTATGATTTCTGGGATACCAACCTCGGCAGCGAAAACTTTGGCGGTGAAATCTGGTGCAATTCTATTCTTTCTTATCCAGCCCAGTTTTCCACTATCACGTTTGGTTCTCTCGTCTTCGCTGAGTACTCTAGCGAGTTCTGAAAATGTGTCTTTACTCTGATAGCTCAGGTGGAGCAGGGCTTTGGCGAAGTGAAGCTTTAGCAATGCTTGCTGCTCGGTATTTTCAAGCTTAGCGCAGAAAATATGGCGCACATTCACACGGGCAGGAACTGAAAATTGTTGTCTGTAGTCAGCGTGTGCTTTTTTTGCCTCATCTTCTAACAGCTTGCTATCTACTTGAGTGAATTTTTCAATGTATTGATCTTGTTGTAGTTTAGCAGCTAGTCTGTAGCGGAGCTCTTTGTCTCCTTTTATACCATTCGCTTTCAGAGCATTGATAAGATCGTCTTTACCATCGAATCGATCAGAAAATCGTTTGACAGCAGCAGTGATCTCTTCCTCGCTAACTGGATACTTTTCCTGCTGATCACGGAGTTTAGTCCTGAGGATATACTGATCTGCAAGATCTCTAATGGCAACTTGCCTCAGATAGGTGCGCTCGCTTTCGCCTATGTTTTTGCGGTCACGACCTTTTGCCCAGAGCATCTTGTCGACTGCAAAATCTATCTGGCTTAGATAGATCGGCTTATGAAAGACACGGGCTGCGATACCACGCTCGGTATCTGGAAGAATTTCTACTTCCTTCGTCTTTAATTTTTGGTGTAGAGGCCCCTTAAGCACAAGAAAGTCCAGTGCAATATATCCCATCAAGACTAGCCAGATGAGTAATCGCCACAGGACTTTTTTGTGCATGTTTTAAATTTAAGGACAGATGAACGACTAGTTCACAGATACAGCTTCCCCACCAGTCTCACCAGTACGGATGCGGATTGCTTCTTCTACGTTTGAGATGAATACTTTACCGTCTCCGATTTTACCAGTATTCGCGCTCTTCACGATAGCTTCTGCTACTTTGCTAGCTTCTTCGTCATTGACGATGATCTCTAGCTTAACTTTAGGCAGGAAGTCTACTGTGTATTCAGAACCACGGTAGATTTCGGTGTGACCTTTTTGTCTACCGAATCCTTTTACTTCAGTAACTGTCATTCCTTGGACACCTACTTCTGCGAGTGATTCTTTGACTTCTTCTAGTTTGAAAGGCTTGATGATTGCTTCTATTTTTTTCATAGCTTTAAATTAATGGTTGGCTTGAGATAAGCTAAGCAAATACCGTGCCAAGCTTGAAAGGTAATTTCTAATTACTTTAATAAAATTAACTTAGAGGTAGCAGTATCTAGTTGCAAGACAGGAAATAGTTTATTTCCTAACCTTCACATAGCGCGGGCCTGGTAGCTGTCGGATTAGTTTCTTCATCTCCAGCTTTAATAGGGATGGAAGTAGTCTGGGTATTGGCATTTTAGTTTGCTCTATGAGTCTATCAAGTGAGATATCTTCTGCACTAAGACAGGCGTATACCACCTCCTCATCCTCGCTTAGTTCTGGTAATATCATCTGCGGGATATTTTCAAATAGTGCAGGTGCATCACCCAGAGGCAGTTGGGAAAAGTCTTCTAACAAGTCTTCAGCCCTTGATAAAAGTGTAGCGCCCTCCCTTATCAAATGATTGCATCCCTCCGAAGTGGGTCTGTCTATTGGTCCTGGCACAGCATAAATAGGCTTGCCCATCTCGGTCGCCATATTTGCTGTGATCATGCTTCCACTCCATTTAGGACATTCCACGACTACTAGCGCCTCTCCCCAAGCCGCTACGATTCTATTGCGCATAGGGAATGTCTTCTTATCAGGCATGGTGGATATGGGAAACTCAGAGACGACCGCACCATTAGACGCTATTTTCTCAGCTAGTGCCATATTTCCCGGAGGGTAGATTTGTCCCAGCCCTGAGCCTATTACGGCTATGGTCCTGCCTTTTGCTGCAATAGCACCCTCATGTGAGTATGTATCTATGCCCAGTGCCATTCCTGATATGATTGTATATCCTGCTGAGGAAAGTTGCAGAGCAAGTTTCCTAGCTGTCTCGCGTCCATAATCTGTCGTCTTTCTTGAACCCACCATCGATATTGCATGGTCATCTTTAGCCGATAGATCCCCCCACACATAGAGCGCTAATGGAGGATCATGCATATTTCTTAAATTTTTAGGGTAGTCATCATCACACTCGACCACTATTTTAAGTTCTCTATTTTTCGCCTCATTGAGCTCTCCTGCTAGGTCAATATGGTTCTCCCAGTTTACGATTATTTTAGCCGTTTCATCACCAATACCAGAGACCTGAGTCAGCTGACTAGCAGAATTTTTCAATATATTTTCAGCAGTTCCGAACTGCTTTAATAGACTCCTTACTTTAATCGGACCTATTTTTGGGAGCATATTCAGCGCAATGATCGCTTCTCTAGAATTCATGCGAATAGTATCACTAGGAATGTAGATATCTACAATGATGAAAATAATTTGAAATATTACTAGCGAAATGAACTAAGCTATCTTAATACTACCCTGTGAACATTCCGCCTGGGACGAGCTTAGGCCGAAATGACATAGAATAAACACTATATACACAATAATATGAACAACAAAACACTATTCACACTAGGTGCTGTTTCAACATTACTCGCACTTCCTACTTTCGCTCAGAACACAGTAACTGACGGAGCTAGAGCACTTGCACAAAGCACAGCTAACACAGGCAGAACTATCCTTAAAGCACCAACTAAGATGCTTAAAATGGGTGACGACTCACTACCAAACCTAAGCGCTGGCGTTCAGGAATTCGGAATGAGCGGAAATATCGATTACGCAGACGACATCAAGTATAACGTAAACCTTTCATACGGTTACTTCTTCAGAGATAACTGGCAGGTTGGTTTCACAACTAATGTTGCAGGTGTTGAGTCTGACGCAAGTTTCGGTCTTGGTGTATTCACTGAGTATAACTTCGTAAGAGACAGCAAGTGGGTTCCTTTCGTAGGTGGTTCAATGAAGTGGGCTAAGCTCAACTCAGACACAGCTCTTGATGCAGACTCTATCTCACTAGGTGTTGACCTCGGTGTGAAGTATTTCTTCAGAGAGAACATTGCTCTCTCATTCTCTATCGGAGCTGACTACGCGTTTGACGAAGTATTCCCTGGTGGCGATGACTTCCAGAAGACTATCAAGATCGGTACACGATTCTACTTCTAGGTCTTACCCTGAGTATTAAAATTTACTAAATAGCATACTAAATTTAAGGCTGGTTTCATTTTATGAAATCAGCCTTTTTTCATTTTTGTGACTTGGTTATCTGAGATTTCTAGCTTAATCAATGTGTATGGAAAATGTTCTGATAAAGGCTACCGATCTTCACCGTGGATACGACATCGGTAAAAAGCGTATTGAAGTATTACGTGGTATCAATCTAGAGATCAAACGCGGCGAGAAAATCTTCCTCTGCGGACCTAGCGGAGCAGGCAAAACTACTCTCATGTACACCCTCGCTGGTCTAGAAAAGCCGGATAAAGGAACTATCATGATCGGCGATCAAGAACTTTATAAGCTGTCTAAAAGCAATCAAGCGAGATTAAGAAATCAACGCATGTCCTACATTTTCCAAAACTACTATCTACTACCTGAACTCACTGCAGTAGAAAATGTGCTGATCCCTGCACTCATCGGTGGTAGAAGTAAAAAAGAACTCGCTATAAAGACTTTAGAGCGAGTTGGACTCGGTCACCGCACAGATCACCTACCTGCTGAGCTTAGTGGTGGGGAGCAACAGCGTGTTGCCATTGCCAGAGCACTGGTCAATGAGCCAGAAATTATCTTTGCAGACGAACCTACAGGCAATCTGGATTCCAAGAATGGAGACGAGGTCATGCAGATGCTCATGGAGCTATCTGATGAGTATAATGCCACACTGGTAGTAGTCACACATGATCCTGAGCTAGCGAAAATGGGTGACCGCACCTTAATCGTTAAAGACGGTATTATAAACTAAACTGCTTTTAGAGCTCTACCACGGCTGATTTTTTTCTTAAATAAGGTCACTGAAGCTAAGCATAAAATCACTAGCTGGATCACCATCGAAAAGAAAAATGCCTCGCGTGTAGGCAGCGGTGAATCAACATACATCCCATAAGTGTATGCTGCTGCTGGGGATGGGCATGAGATCCAGACTAGACTAGATTCAGGCATTCT
>CALAJT010000022.1 GCA_937923145.1 uncultured Rubritalea sp.
CCCAGCAGCAGAAAGAGACGCGCACACTAACAGAAAAGTAAAACTCCACCTAGATCTACAAGACGACTTCTCCATGAACCAAGCCCTAGGACTCTACCTCCTAGAAGCCATCCCTGAGCTAGACGCAGAAGACCCGAACCACGTCCTCAATGTCCTCTCCCTAGTAGAAGCCGTCCTAGAAAACCCTATGGCGATCCTCAAGGCTCAGGTCAACAAAATGAAATCCGAACTCGTCGCTGAGATGAAAGAAGATGGAGTGGAATACGACGACCGTATGGAAAGACTAGAGCAAGTCACCCACCCTATGCCTGGGAAAGACTACATCTACGATACCTTTAACGTCTTCCGAGCCAAGCACCCCTGGATCGAATCCGAAAGCATCCGCCCGAAATCCATCGCCCGCGAAATGTTCCAAGACTACATGTCATTCGAGGACTACATCAAGAACTACAAGATGGAACGCTCCGAAGCCATCCTCCTCAGACACCTCAGCGATGTCTACAAAACTCTCAGCCAAACCGTCCCGCAAAACCTCAAGACCGAAGAAATTATCGATGCAGAAAACTACCTCAAAGACCACCTAGTCAGCGTAGACTCCAGCCTCATCGACGAATGGGAACTCATGCGCAACCCCGACTACATTCCCCAAGAAAACAAACCAAAACACCAGAGCGACAAGCCATACACCCACAACAAAAAGCAGCTTCACAAACACATCCAAGAAAAGATCTTCACCGCAGTCAAATACCTAGCCCACGACAACCTAACAGAACTCCTCACCCTCTTCCAGCCAACTGACCCAGCAGGCGAAACCTGGACCGTAGCCAAACTCGACCCCATCCTAGACGACTACTTCACCAACCACCACAACATCCGCCTAGACCCTGAAGCCAGAAACAAAAAACACCTCACCATCGCCGAAGCCACTGACCCCAACCTCCTAAAGATCACCCAAACAATCACCGACGACGACCTCCACAACGACTGGGCTCTCACTGCTGTCTTGGATTTAGAGGAAACAAATAAAGCCCAAGAACCAATACTCACTCTAGAATCCATAGGAGCTATCTAGATCACAACAACCGTAGAATTTAACAAGGCTATTTACCGCTGATTTCGCTGATTTTAAACTGATTTCATATCCTCTGTATTCAAAAATTGAGGTTTCAATGTTCTAGCTCGACTCTTTATTCTCTAAAAGCTCTTATAAGCTACACAAATCAGCGATAATCTGCGTAATTTGACTTCGTCTCTGCTTCTCAGTGCGGTCAATTTTTTACTTTCCTCCCTAGCCTGAGCCCCCTGCCCCCTCAAGCCCCAACGGGCCGACATATAACAGCCTAGGGTAAGACAGCATCAACGATGCAACGCAGCCCTAGCCCCCCCAACCAAAAACCCAAGCCCTGAAAGCGGCGACATAAAAACCCAACAACCCCAGCCATCAGCCCAAGCAGAATTCTGTCAATTTTGTAAATCTTGTCCAAAAACACCAACTTACGGCTTCATAACCGTAAGTATCCATCTACCACAAATGTCCGATAAAAGCCGTTTTATCGGACATTTTCTATTAATCAACTTACAACCCATCGATTATAAGACATTCAGCACAAGAGATAAACCCTATTAGAACATAGATTTTATCAGCATCTGCCAATCCAAGTAAAAATTCTGTCAATTCTGTTAATTCTGTCCAAAACACACCAAACTTACGGTTTCAAAACCGTAAGTCCCACCATAATGTCCGATAAATCGCATTTTATAGGACTTCATACTTGAAATGTCCGATAAATCGTGTTTTATAGGACATTCAACACAATGAATGACCCTAAATACATATGGAGCAAACCTGAATGGCCTCATTTTTATCATAATACCGAAGCATTCAGAGAGCTAGAACAAGCATTTATAAAAGATAGCCTCAGCATCACAGGTCTCTTAGACAAATGCTCACCTGAGACTATACTAGAGGCTCAGTCTAACTTAGGAATCATCGAGACTGTTTACACCTCAAGAATCGAAGGGATCAACTTAAACACAAATTCTATCTTTGAATCCTACCTCAACAACATCCCCCAAAAACGAGAAGAAAAGCAAGCACTAGATCTGCTCAAATTAGCCATTGAACACATCGGCAAACCACTCACACATGAGTTCATCAAAAAAATGAACCGCACTCTATTACCTGAGCTAGAGCATGCAGGTAACTATGTAGGCGACATGAAAATCATAGAAGGCAACCAGCTAATGGACCAACACAGAATCATCTACGAAGGTGTTCCAAAGAGCCGCGTAGAGGAGGAAATGGATACCTTTATCAATTGGTTCAATGCCAGCGACCCCAGCACCCCACTGGTAAACGCCATTCGCGGACACATCCATTTTGAGTCCATTCACCCATTCCCAGACGGCAATGGTAGAGTTGGCAGAGCCATCATGCTCATAGGACTATGCCGAGACCTTCAGACCACTATTCCCCTAGCCATATCCAGAGCTATCGAAGACTCCCGCTCCGATTATTACAAAATGTTCGATAACCGAACGCACCATCGATCACTAGACATATCAAATGCTCTAGCCATCATGCAGCCCACATTCATCTCCTCGATCCAGCATACAAAAAAGATTATCTTCCTATCCAAGCTAAGACAAAAGCTAAAACAAGCTACACTCAATGAAAGGCAAAAAAAAGCCATGAACAGACTCATCAACTACGAACTAGGCGATGGCTTCAAAGGCGGACTCAGTAATTCAAATTATTGTAAGATGACAAAATGCGAATCAAAAACAGCCCAAAGAGATCTACAAAAGCTCAACACCCTCGGACTCCTACAAAAAACAGGAACCCTTAAAACCACCAGATACCATCTAGCAGTTTAAAATAGATCGCTGCCGCAATTAGCTCATCCCTAGTCGAATATTAATATAACCAACGCAACATTCACATCATTTATACTTACACAACAACCCAGAATAAAACTATTACACTTTAAAAATAGTATTTAGAGAACTTCTAACAATGTTAAACAGCAATTTAGATTAGCCATTTTGATCGATTCTTCAATCACTTCAGGAGAATTATGGAGCTGTGGAAACCACTTCGCCTGATCATAGTAATCCATTCCCTCAAGTAGTTCTTCCCTAGGTAATGTAGACGACGAATATATCGGAGCTGAACCTGGTAATACTCTAAGAAGTCCTTTTTTAGGTGTCGAATAACTCCATTTTATTTGATCATTCTGTATCCAAACAACTATTATATTTCTTTTTAAGTCATCAGCCAATCTTATAGCTGTAGATGTTAATGTTGTGTTGAACTCTTGAGCTAACTCTTTCAAGAGTGAAATAGATGTTTTCTTTTGGTTGATAGCTAAACGAAAATGTTTAGGCGGCATCAATAGTTCGGCGGCAAAAAAGTTAGCCTCTATTTCCAGATTACTTCTTGAGTAATCTTTCATGTCATTTTCTGAACAGGTAAACTGGTTGAGATCTTTATGAAGTTCCCAGTGCCCCAACTCATGAGCTATAGTAAAACGCCTTTGTCCTTCTCTCTTTATTTTACGATTAACTCGTATAATCCCTTTTCCATCCATTCTTGTGAGACGTCCTTCTGCCCCAGAAAGATCTCCTTGTGCGACTGTTACATCTCTAAATTGAGCTAAATCAGATAGGTCTACCTCACTAGGATGAGGGTGACCAAGTTCTTTCCATATTCTAAAGGCGGCAGCTTGAGCTGAAATATAATTGGGTTTATTCAGCCTCATTATCTGACGTAGATTCTAGCATACGTATCTCAGCTTCTAATTGAAAGAGATCTTCATCGGTTGCTTCTTCAAATCTTCTACAAAAAACTTGTGCTTGAGAAGGTTCATTATTCGCTAATTGCGTCAATTTTTCTCTTAGCCATTTTTTTGTTTTCTCAATTGAATTAGTAGAAGAGCGTTCTTCTATTTGTTGGAGGGTTACCTCTTGCTCCAGCCTTTTTACTCGGGCTTGTGCTAAAAGTTTCTTACCTTTTAGTTCTCTAACTTGATCATCAGCCCATTTACATAATTCTTCAGATTTTAGATCATGTTCAGTGATCTCTTTTTGAGCTTGTTCAAGCTCAGGAAGATCATCCCAATCAAATACAGTAGAGTATAGTGTATCTAAAATGCTTTGGCTATTTTCAGTGTTTTCTTCCATGTCTTAACTAAATATGAAGGTTTTCGAGTTTTTTTTGCCATTCTTTACTAAGAAAAGTCTTTAATCGCTTCTTTGCATTATCATAATCTCTAGCTCTAATTTCGCTACGCTCAATAATTTCTCTTCGGTTCTTACATCCATCAAATATGGCTTCCATGATTAGTTGCTCGTGTGATCCGTCTTCTAAACATTCTATGATTTCTAAATAGATTGTTTCGTCACCCTTTTTTATGAGCGTTTCAATTGGGTTATTCTCTTTAGAAGGGAGTGTATCACTGTAGGATGTGTTACTTTCTGGATCACTAAGCTCTGGAATATTTACTGTAAGTTTATTTTCTTTCAGTTCTAGGGCTTTGCTTATCTCTCTATGTATAATCCCCATTAAGAGTTGATCCAGTCCAAGATCTGAACTCCACTTTCTCTTTCCTTGTATGACTTCTGAAAAAGCATGCTGCACAATATCCTCAGCGGTAAGACCTCCAGCCATAACACCTTTCCACCAACAAAGACGGATACGTTTATTTGCAAAAGCAAGAAGCCTTTTCATTAACTCAGATAGGTCATGCTCTTCAGCATATTCTATAACTCTATCATCATGACTTTTTTCCACATCTAAATATTATCTTATTTTTTTAAAATGACGATGGAAAATTTAGAAAAGTTTCCGTCATAGGTATGTAAGAGCAAATGCAAAACAGAGAAAATAAAATGGAAATAGTAAGTAAAAAACCACCTTTCAAGGTGCTATCAATTGACGGAGGAGGAATCCGAGGGTTATACTCGGCAGAATTACTCACTGGTCTTGCCGCTAGATTTAAAATACCTGCAGATAAAATAGGAGCTTGTTTTGATCTTATCGCAGGAACTTCTACAGGGGGGCTACTTGCGGCTGGTTTATGCGCTAACAAAAGTCCATCAGTGCTATCACGACTATATAAAGAAAAGGGAGCCGATATTTTTTCAGGAACACCAATGCCTGAAAGTAAATGGAAGCTACCCTTATGGATGATTAAGCATTTCAGGAAAGCAATACACCCGAGCGACAATCTACGGTTATCATTAAATGAGCTATTGGGTTCACAAACGTTTGAAGAGATATACGAGAGAAATCGTATCGCGTTGTGCATGACTGCCGTTAACATGCTAGACCATTCACCTCGTATTTTTAAAACACCCCATATGAGCGAGTATGATAGGGATAACAATATGACTCTGACTGATGCTTGTCTAGCAACCTCAGCGGCACCTCTATATCTACCTCTACATCGTATGTCTTCAGACTCGGGAAACATCCCAAATGTTTATGCCGATGGAGGTCTTTGGATGAACAACCCAGCTCCTGTAGCTCTTATCGAGGCGCTTAAGATGACTGATCCCTCACAAGAGATAATGATATTTTCTGTGGGTAATCCAAATCCAGTTGCAGGAGTAAACCCAGCTTCAATTAGACTGAATAAAGGTCTTTTCGGATGGAGAGCTGGAGCACTACCTCTAGAATTAAGTATGAATGCTCAAGCTCAAGCCGCAAACCATTTGAGTAGTCAACTTAGTGATCAACTCACCAAAATGGGGAGGAAGGTAACTATAATAAGAGCTACGCAAAGTCCTGTATCAGCTGAGCAAAGTAAATATTTAGGTCTAGATAATGCCTCTGAGCGTTCATTGTCATTACTAACTAGTCTAGCAGAGAAAGATGCATCTGAAACATATAAAGCTGTGCAGAAAAACACAGCAGACGGAGTAATACTGAAACAAATTTTTAACCAGAACTAATAAGAAAAATGAAAGACTGTAATAAAGACATAATAGACTACCACCAAGACGAGGTGAAACTCAAAAGTACACAACGTAATAGCCTTAAAAATCGACGCGATGTAAATCGCAGTAGACTCAAGAAAGGTTTAATAAAAAATGAAGATCCTGTTCCTGATGATAATGTCAGACAAGGATCAGATGCTCACGGGACAACTATTCAAGAGCCTTGCAATGGCTATGATATTGATGACGGAGTGGTTTTCTTAAAAGAAGATCTAATAGGAAAGCAAGGAGGAGATAAAACACCAATGGATGCCAAGAAAATGGTGCGTAATGCGGTGGATGACGGATCTTTTAAAACACCTCCAGAAATAAAAACTAACTGTATCCGCGTTCATTATGACGATGGACCTCATGTTGACATTCCAGTCTATAGAAAACAAGTTACTGCCAACGGCTCTGAATTACACGAACTAGCTAGTAGTGTATGGAGGGAATCTGATCCTAAAGGAGTAAATGATTGGTTTCAAGATTGCCTCAATGCTCGTTGCGAGTCTGGTAAACCACAAATGCGTTCACTTATACGGCTTTTTAAAGCTTATTGTAAGTGTCGTCCAAGCTATAGTTTACCCAGCGGTTTCATATTATCAGTTTTAGCTGATGAGCGATATTCAGTCTTCAATGATAGACTAGATAAAGCATTCAGAGACCTAATGATCTCCTTCAGAGAACGGTTAAATTTTGACCTAAGTGTGCAACATCCAGTCGTCAATGAAAAATTAGCGGAGACAAATGATCCAGCATGTAAGAAATTTAGAGAGCTTTTGTCTACTTCTATAGTAGATCTTGCAGAATTGGACCGAAAAAATTGTAAACGATCACAGGCTCTAAAAGTATGGAAAAAAATATTTAATGGCACCACCTATTTCGACGATTCGATCAGTGATGCCGAGGCAGAAGAAAAAAAGAGCGCAGCAGCTTGTGTGGCAGCCACACCAGTTATGGTTAAACCATATGGAAGTAATAATTTATGCGATTAGAACGAAAGCTTCAGCTCTTAAAAAAAGAAGCTCAAATACTCAAACAAAGCTATCCATCTTTAAAGCTAGCAGCAGGTGATGATGGAAGTGCTTTAGTGACAGGATCTTTAGAAATTGAACAACATATCTCATACTCTGTGAAGCTTTACCTAACCGAAGACTATCCCAGAAGAGAACCAATACTTATATGTGACAAAGCAGAGGTACCATGGATTCTTGATCGTCATGTGTTTCCTGTCAATGGTCGCGCTTGTCTGTGTGCACGCAGCGAAACCCGAATACACTGGCCATGGGATAGCAATATTGTGAACTTCATTGATAAATTAGTAATCCCATTTTTTGTATGGCAAAATTACTACGAGTCTTACGGTGAAGCACCTCCTTCAGGTGAAAGGTCACATTTTGAACCAGGTATAATTGAGGCTTTTAAGGATATCCTGAAACCAATACAAAATCTAACAGAAGAGAAAATATACCGATTTATGAAATTACTAGCTAGAAAAAAAGAGCCTGCTGGTCATGAATTATGTCCATGTCTATCAGGTAAAAAACTGAGATTCTGTCACAGTCACTTACTGAAATATCTGCGTAGTACCATAGACCCTCGTCACGTTCGACTTGATATGAATGAGGCATTTCCTAGCAGGAGAAAATAATAAACGGCCAACACTGCTAGAAAAATAGCAAAGGAAACAATTCTATGATTTATAAGTTGCAGAGCAGGTAATTAAACGAATAAAAGACTATGGAATAAAGTTAGAAGCCATGTAGTGTTCATCCATGGCAAAAACTGGAAAAAACAAAAACGTCCTTGGTGGAGATTTAATCGCTTGCAGTATGGAGCCTTTGACGGGGTTTTATCGTGATGGGCAGTGTCAGGTGGGAGCGGATGATCATGGTTGTCATGCTATTTGTTGTGAGCTGACTAGTGACTTTCTGGAATACAGTAAGGAATGCGGCAACGACCTGAGCACACCGATGCCGCAGTATGGCTTTCCTGGTCTAAAGGCTGGAGATAAGTGGTGCGTTTGTGCTGCGCGATGGGTGGAAGCTCATGCTGCTGGTCATGCATGTCCCGTCGTCCTGAAAGCAACCTCGGAGGCGGCATTAAAATATGTGAGTCGGAGTATTCTTGAAGAGTTCGCTATCGAGGAGGAGGGGTGAAAAGAGTTACCAGTTATCAAGGCGATAAAGCTGGAGATTTTTGGGACAGAATTAACAAAATATAACAGAATTTTTCCAGTTCTATGAATCTATAGAATCTCGAATGAATTCATTTTAGTATATTTTACCTTCACCCTCAAATATTTGTACATATAATTTTGTAAATCCTGTTAATTCTGTCAAAATAAGTAGTGATCATATAGGTAGTTTTACCTAGCTTAATCTCTCCGTAAAAGTTACCGAAAGAATACAATTGGAATAACACGAACTTGAGCATCAAAATTTAAACCTTACTATCAAAATGACTATTAAAGAATTCAAAACGAAACTTCAAGAGAACCCTAACAATGTGGCATTTTCAGAGACCATTGAAGTCATTGAAGCTCACTATGATTTTACACCGACCTCTTTTGTGAATGGTGATTTAACAAACGAAGCGGGAGAGAACTCAGGTTCGTGTAAGGTCTTTGCCTTTGCGAAAGTGCAGTCATTGACTAAGGAAGAAGCTTTAGCTTGCTTCGGTGCATTCTATTTTGAGGAGGTTCTGAATGAGCCTAATGGATCTGGACACCAGAATATCCGTAACTTCATGAAGCATGGGTTTGATAGACTCACTATAAACGGAACCGCTCTAACAGAAAAAGTAGGCTGATACTACAGGGCGATTAAGCTAGGAATATTTCCTAGATTGATAGCTACTTATTTGACAGAATTAACAGAATATAACAAAATTTTGCCTGCTTGATGAAGCGACTCCATCTCGGATCACTTGATTTCAAATTATTTAGTCCGATAACTGAACTATTCGCGTATACTCACATATGTAATTTTGTAAATTCTGTTAATTCTGTCTAAAAAAATCCCCAGCTTAATCGCTCTATCTCATACTAATGCCCCAGTTCCCTGAACCAAGCGCCAGCAACGAGTATCTGTCGCCTCATGTCTCTCACTTGCTACGCAGCTACCGTCAGCTGACGGGGCGACATCTGATTGAGCCGACCGATGACGCCGCAAAGATGGGTGAGCTGGTGAATGATGCTCCGTTTATCGTAGTATCGCATGGGCTGGAACACGACCCGATTTTAAACTACGGCAATCGCTGTGCGCTGGAGCTTTTTGAGATGAGCTGGGATGAGTTTACCCACACCCCGTCTCGCTACACCGCTGAAGCTCCCAATAGAGAAGAGAGAGAAAAACTACTCCATAACGTCACCGCTAAAGGGTATATTGACGATTACTCAGGGGTGCGGATTTCTTCAACAGGAAAACGCTTCCGTATCGAGCAAGCCACGGTCTGGAATGTTTATGATCTTGAAGGCGACAAAATTGGTCAAGCCGCAACTTTCTCCGAATGGAGTAATCTTGGATAAGTCCAAAGTTACCAGTTGTCAGTTACCAGTCTCAGAGAAGACTCTACATTCGCAAAATTCGTGGTAAGCCCCGCAGGACACAACCCAAATAGCCTTCATTTTTACTAGCTTCTAGTAGCTAATCTCTAAGTCTATATTCTTTGTTAAGATTTAACTTAATTTTAGGTGGAATATCCTTAATTTTCTCTTTAGTTCCATCTTTGAATACTTGATAGAGAACTCCGTCGATTACAGCTGCCACCCCTTCCTCAGTTGCTAGAGCTTCTTCGTAAGCAGCTCTGAATGCTTTCTTGGCTAGAGCCCCAACACGGTAATTTACCATATCTCGGTCATGTGCATCTATTGTATTATTAGCCATATCATCATTTAGCTAGGATCCTAGCCCTTGTCAAACTCGCTTTAGACAACACATTTCGCCATTCATAAGCTCAACTTTATTCCATTATAAGTATTTAGTCTATAACAATAGGTTTCACTCTTTCACTTTCCCACGACAAACAAGCTAGGGAATTTCTTGACTAGAATTTATAAGAACCGCTGATTTACGCAGATTAGCGCTGATTTCTCTTAGTTTTTTGAAGCACAAAAAAGATCTACTTGGAAGATTTATGAGTATCAGTAGCAACTTCCAACATTGGGCCGTGTCTTTTAATGAATTTAAGAACGCTTTCCATAGAAATCTGTGTGAAATCAGCGTAATCTGCGGTAACTTTTTAATTTTTTTCTTAATTGCCCTCCCTAGCTTGATCGCCCTCTTTCACTTTCCCTGTAAATTTCGTTTTACATTCTAGCTCCTACGTAAAGACTGTGAGCATGTCAAGGAATCGCCCTACTTACCTCGCACTGATCATCATCACGATGACGCTTGGGCTATTCACTCGTTCTAGCTATATGCTTGGGAAGGAAGGCTTCATCGCTACTTATGCTGGTGATGTTCTCTGGGCTACGATGGTGTATCTAATCTTCTGTGTGATGTTCCCTAAATGGTCGTTGCTAAAGGTCGCTACCTATGCGCTTGCGTTTAGCTTTGCGATCGAGTTTTCACAGTTGAACCAGCAGGACTGGATCAATAGTATTCGCCAGACTAGGTTCGGTGGGTTAGTTCTTGGTTTTGGTTATAAGGCTAGTGATCTGGTATGCTATGCTGTTGGCGTCATCTTTCCTTACTTTGTTGAAAGTCGTTTTTATAAATCCAAGTCTCAATCTGAATCATAATGAAACTTACTTTTCTCGGCACTAGCACCTCAGTCGGCGTCCCTGTGATCGGCTGTAGCTGTTCTACGTGCACTTCTGATGACCCGATGATGAACCGTATGCGCTCATCGGTTCATATTCTAACAGACACTCATTCTATCCTAGTAGACTCAGGTCCAGACTTACGTCAGCAAGCTCTTAGACATAATCTAACAAAGGTCGATGCGGTGCTCTACACTCATCAACACCTGGATCACACTGCTGGGTTCGATGAACTCCGAGCCTTCTGCTGGCATCGTGAAGATCCGCTGCCTCTCTACTCTACGCCTGCATGTCTTGCGGAGTTAGAGAGGGTGTATGACTGGGCATTCTCAGTGGGTAATACTTACAAGGGCTATATCCAGCCAGAGTCTCATCCTATCACAGAGGCATTTCAGCTTGGGGAAACTACTATTACTCCCCTGCCTGTGATTCATGGTAGTGTGGAGACTATTGGTTATCGCTTCGACCATGCTGGAAAGTCTATCGCTTACATCCCTGATGCTAAGAGTATAGAGCCAGATACATTTTCTCTGTTAGAGAATCTAGACCACCTCATCATCGATGCTCTGCGTGAGGCTCCACATGCTACCCACATGAGTATAGGTGAAGCTTGCGAGGCTGCGGAGAAGATCGGCGCTAAGCAGACCTGGCTCACTCATTTATCGCATGAAATAGATGTCCCGAGTGCGGCTCTAACATTGCCAGACAATATAAAATTTGCCTACGACACCCAAACCCTTTAATAGTAATTCACTCTATGAAATATCTTTTCCTTTTCATCATCTCTTTAGCAGCATCATCTTGGTCGCTAGCTGGTCAACCCTCCATCGCTCCTGACTCTGTAGCTGTTGTCTATAATTCTAAATATCCAGACTCTAAAGAACTCGCTGAATACTATGCCAAGGCTCGTAATATACCTGCTGAGAATCTGATAGGGCTAGAGACTTCGCTGAAAGATAAGATATCTCGTGCTGAATATATATCCACCATTCAAGATCCTCTACGCAAATACTTTACAGATAAAGACTGGTGGAAACTAGAGCTAGCTAAAGAGGGTTACCAGCTGTCTACCGAGAATAAGATAAAGGTAATGGTATGTATGCGCGGCGTCCCATTTGGTATCCAGCAAGACCACAGCATTAAGGTTCCGGCAGGAGTGAAAGCTAGTGCTGCATTCACTAAATTTAACTGCGCCTCGGTGGACAGTGAGCTGGCTATTCTCTCAGTCCACGGATTCCCACTCTACATGCCGCATGGTAATAAATACTTCAAGCAAGACATCCCCTTCCGCTTAGCAAATCTTCCTTACTACATGCTAGTAGGGAGAATAGATGCTGAGAAGTTAGATACCTGCAAGCGCATGATCGATGATGCTATAGAGGTCGAGAAGACAGGGCTCCTAGGCATGTGTTACCTAGATCTGGCTAAGAAGGGCAGCGGCTATGTATTAGGCGATAACTGGCTCCTGAATATCGAGAGACAATCATGGGAAAATGGCATACCTACCACGATTGAAAAGACCAAAGACACCTATCTAACAAATTACCCGATGAGAGACGTAGCACTCTACTTCGGCTGGTATACCACACACAAGAATGGACCATTTCTAAACCCTAACTTTAGACTAAAGAAGGGCGCAGTGGCGATGCATCTCCATTCATTTAGCGCAGCTCATCTCAGAAAATCTCATGCTCACTGGACTGGTCCCATCATGGCGGCAGGTGCTGCAGCGACTGTGGGAAATGTCTACGAACCTTATCTAGGAGGCACACATCACTTTGACATCCTACACGATCGCTTGCTAAAAGGCTACTCACTCATAGAGGCTGCCTCCATGTCTATGCCTCTACATTCATGGCAGAGCGTGGTCATCGGTGACCCACTCTATCAGCCATATAAGATCAATGGCAGCGACGTAAGACCTAAGCTAACTGATAAGAATGATAAATTCTACCAAGCAGTCAAAATCGGAATAAAGGAATGGCTGAATAATGAAGACTTACTCTCTAGAAAATTTCGCACCGCCGCACAGAAAACAAAAGAAGGTCGCTACTATGAAGTCATCGGTCTCTTAAAGAAATTTAAAGGAAAAGATCAGGAAGCAGGGCTCTTCTTCTCCTCCGCAGATGCTCTCTACCTGGGTGATGCTGACAAGACACGAGTGAAGCTCCACATCATAGGTATGCTCATAGAACAGAGCAAGAAAGATCAAGCTCTCCTAGCAGCAAGAATCCTCCAACAAGAGATCAAGGGGACTCCTGAAGAAAAGACCGTGATCTCTATCATGAATATTCTTTCTCCGCCTCCACCACCTAAAGCAAAGCCTAACAAACAAATCCCTAAGTAGGAATTAGAAATATTATGGAGCAGACCTACGCATCATTGCTAGACTCGATCAGACCTCTCAGTCTGCTCCATGAAAACTCAGCTGAGAATCGGCTAACGCCTGAATCACTCCCTCTGCCTAGCGAGCTGGAGCTCCAGTCGATATGGTTTAATGGTCAGCTTGGCAGGGACTTCATCACCACCTGTGGCAAGCAAGTCCACATCCGTCAGTTCGGATTCTGGAATCGCTCAGCAGGTCCAGACTTCCTCCACGCATCTGTCAGTATCAATGACGATGAACTTTCTGGTCCACTAGAGATCGATACCCAGTCCAGCGACTGGGAAAGTCACGGACACGACATTAATCCGAGCTTTGATGACACTATTCTCCATGTCATCTTCAGAGAACCTAAAGGAACCCATTTCACAAGAACTAGCAATCATAAGGAAGTTCTCAAGGTGGTCATCCCTGAGTCCGTGATCCAAACCGCTCTGCAAGCTCCCATCTACTCCAGCGCACCTGCTCATCTAGGCAGATGTTACCAGCCACTAGCTCACACTTCGCTCCTAAGAATCAACCAACTGTTAGAGCAGGCAGCAAAGCACAGATGCCAAGTCAAAGCTCGAAGACTCAACTCGATCAAGGAATCTCACGGAGCGGATCAGGCTCTCTGGATTGCGCTCGCAGAGACACTCGGCTACCGACCGAATAAGATTCAGATGACCGTCCTAGCTCAGCGTCTCCCGATCAAAGAACTGCGCAAACAAAGCAAACTCAACTTGAGTGCCATCATCTTCGGCACAGCGCGCTTCCTGCATCCAGACATCCATACTAAAGCGCCACCCGAGTCTCAGCTCTGGCTAGAGTCACTCTGGCAAGAATGGTGGAAAGTTCGCTCAGACTACGACCTTACTGAGGATCGGGCGATCGCATGGACACTCCACGGCAACCGCCCGATCAACCATCCTCAACGTCGACTTGCTACACTCTCAGCCATCGCGACACACTGGACAACATTCAAGAAACTCAGCACTAATGCCACAGCTCTAACAGAATGGATCACTACTCTTACAGACTCGCACTGGAATCATCACTATACTCTGACATCTAAAGCGTCTGAGAAAAAACTAGCCTTGATAGGCAAGGACCGCATCCACGAATTCATCATCAATCACCTACTCCCCCTCCAGATCAACGAAAAGCTAACCTCCGCAACAGCTTGGCAAGCCTACCAAAAGATACCTCCCCCCGCGATTAACGAGAAAGTGAAGCGTGCTCACTTCCGCCTCTTCGGAGATAGAAAAGACGCCAAACAGTTCCTCAAAAAAGCCTGGCAGCATCAAGCTTTAATCCAGATCTATTCTGACTTCTGCCTTGCCGACACAAGCGACTGCGCCGACTGCCCATTTCCTGAACAGCTAGCACAGTTTTAATATAGAAACGAGATTACAAAGCGGGATTAATCAAACAATCATTACACAGGCTCAGGCTCAGACCTGAAGCGCGATATAGATCATTAGATGAAGCCCTGATAACATCGCTAACATGTCAGCATCCTTCAACTGTCCAAGTTCTACCCAGAAGAGCAGTCCAACCTTTGAGGTTTCTTTCCGTTAAATAAGGCATGAAAAATAGCTAACTTAGTTGATCTATGCTTGCTCATTTCCAAATTTAACAGAAGCTTTTAGACATGATACCTTATGAAGATTTAGGAGAATCTAGGATAGATGATGGAACAGTGTTCTCGCTTCATAGACGAGGGAAGGAATTTTTTCTTAAGTATAATGGCTCTGAGCTGATGAGCACAAACCATACTTATTCTGAGCAGATGCTTTCAGAGGTTGGTTGTAAACATATCCAGCTGGGGGCTACTACTAGACCTGCTCATCCTAAAGTATTGATCGGAGGGCTTGGGCTTGGGTTTACTTTAAAACGTGCTTTAGAAATGGTGGGTAGACCTGCTACTGTGGAGGTTGCAGAGCTGATGCCTCCTTTGATCGAATGGAACCGTACGTTTCTAGTAGAGTATAATGGTCCACTACTAGAAGATCCTCGCACATTGATTAGCCAAGGTGACCTCTTTGATCTACTATCTAATAAGCCGAATGCTAGCTATGATGCTCTCTTGTTAGACATTGATAATACTCCTGATGATCTCATTACTTCAGAAAACGCGCGTCTATACACTCCTACATTTTTGCAAAAAATCCTTAATATTCTAACTCCTGGGGGAAAGGTTTCCTATTGGCTCTCAGAGCCTGCTCCTAAGTTTAAAAAACTGTTAGAACAGGCAGGGTTCTATGTTGAAGAACTTGCAGCAAAACAGCACGAAAAATCTAAGCGTGCTATGCATTGTATCTATGTCTGTAGTAGAGAGTCAGCGAATAGTTCAGGCGGTAAACGCGGCAATGATAAAAAAAGTAATAACAGGAAGCGTAAAAGATAACATACGTATGATATTATCAAGAATTAGGCTTGTCGGTCGATAGATATCAATATATCGCATCTGTAAGTGGTTGAGTCCCCATGGATCTATTTTGCCAACTTGTTCACACTTAACTTAATACCTAACTATCCTAATGAAACATATAATCGTATCAAGCCTAGCGGCAACATCTATCTTCTTCACATCCTGTGGTGATAAAGATTCAGAAAACGGAGACACTGGAATCAATAAAGACAACCTTAAGGCGGCTGAAGCAGTAGAAAACTGGAGAAAAGATATTACTGAAGGCAGAGTAGCTAGCCTCTGGGATTCATTTCCAGAAAGTTACCAAGGCGACATTAACTCACTCGCTAATAAATTCGGAGAGAAGATGGATGCGGAAGTTTATAATGAAGCTATGAGCACTCTAGGGTCAGCATCTGAATTACTAAAAAACAAGAAAGGAATGATTCTAGAGATCCTGAAGGAGAAAGTTCCTCAAGAAGAGGCTGAGACATTTGCTAAAATCGAGCAAAATTATGACTCTATAGTAGGTCTAGTTCACACTCTTGCTAATTCAGACGCCAAAGACATCGAAGGCGTAAAGAAGCTAAACGTCGGCAAACTTCTCGGAGAGCTTCAAGTGCACACTAATGAACTCTCTAAGCTAGCTTCACTAGCAGGAGAAGACTTTGAGCAAATGAAAGCAGCTAAGATCACTCTCCTATCTGAGTCTGAAAATTCTGCCGAGGTAAACGTAGAAGCTGATGGCGAGGGTGAAGACATCAAGCTCGTTAAAAAAGACGATCGCTGGGTTCCTGCTGATATGGTTACTGACTGGCCTGAAATGATAGTAGAAGCTAACAAAGGTATCGACGAAATGGGCAAAATGTCACCAGGAGACAAGCAGAAGGCAATCATGGGTCTCGGCATGGTAAAATCTAGCATCAAGAGCCTTGAATCTGTAAAGAGTAAGGAAGAGATGATGTCTAAGATCGAAGGTCTTATGGGCATGTTTGGAGGAATGTAATCATATCTTCAATCAACAAACTATTTAAAAGCCAGGGGCAACTCTGGCTTTTTTTCAGGGCGATTAGGCTGGCTATTATTTTGATAGAATTAACAGGATTTATAAAATTACATGCGAGAATAGTTCCGATATTGGTTTAAATAAAATTAAACTAGATGGGACTAGACGAGACTAGACTAGACGATTTAAGATCGAAAGGCATGGTAACTTGAAGAAAGAATGACCGTCATCACTAGAAATACAGATAGCTTTGATAAAAAGAGATACCGCTCAGAAGATATCTGAGTACCTAGCAAAGGGCTACTATGCCAGTCAGCAAAGACTAAAAATATCTTAAGGATCTTTAAGAATCTGTTACTTAACCATTACAAAGCCTTCTTTATCGATGATCACTTGAGTTAATGGAGAGTTAGATTTCGGTAAATAAACAGATTTTCTCTCATCTTGAGCATCTTCGCTTCCTAGAGAATATCCAGGAAGTAATCTACCATAGCTCCCCTCTTTCCAACCTAACTGAAATTGGTTAGTGGCTGTGACTGCAACAGGATGAGGCATGGACATCGCTACGACTAGACCATCCACAGCATATACCGGATAGTGAGTTTCGCTGACTTCTACTGCGCCTAGGTGGTAGAACTCTGGTGTTTTGATTGGTGCTTGCTTGAGCTGCTCAAGTAGCTTTTCAGCTCCGATATAACTAGAAATATCATATTTGCTATCCCACTCTTCAAGTTCTGATTTGGTAGTAGATTCTGTGATAATAATTAGCTTCAACTTTGCTAATACTGGGAAAAGAACTCCCAGACTAAGTGCTAATTCTTCTAACTCATCCAGCCTTATCGCTACTATATCACCTCGGCAGATAGCATGTAACTCTGAGAGTTGGAGACCATTGTAGATCAATCTGTATTGCTCGGATTCAGAGAGTTTTTTTGCTGAATTTAGTAGTGATTCCCAAGCATTTATATCACCTGCTAGAATGTTGACTTTCGCTTTTTTAATTGTCTTTTCTGGGTTCTCCAGCTGGGCTCTTTCCTTGAATGCATCCATGCCTAGTTCCATCAGGTCATGCCTTACCCTAGTAGTATTAGCCTCGCTATATTCTATCGGTTCACCCCAATTCACTGTGACTCCATATTGGAATCGATATGGCCATTTTTTGATGAATTTACCTCGCTCGAATGAGAAAATAGATCCCCAGAGTCCGTCCATGTAGACGGGTATGACTGGACACTTGGCTTTTCGAGCGATCATTTCATAGCCTCGCTTGAGCTCATTCATAGATCCAGTGCGGGACAGTTGACCTTCTGGGAATATACAGACTACCCCACCTTCTAGAACGGCGTCTGAAGCTTTCTGGATAGCGTCTTTGGCACGCTTTTCTGAAATGGGGACGGTATCGAATAAAGTAAGGAATAATCTCACGACACCGCGTTTCTTAAAATACTCATCAGTCATGAGGAAGCGAATAGGACGTGTGCTCGATGAGGTAAGGATAAAGGCATCGATGTAGCTGATGTGGTTAGGTACGATAAGAACACCACCATATTTAGGTATGCGTGATGCGTTGAGGACTTTCTTTCTATAGAATACTCTTAAAAAGGTTAGTACCGTGAAGCGGAAGAAATGCTGAGGTAAGATCTTAGTAGCATAGACAGTCACTCCTGCACTAAGTACGGCTAGGATGATGAACTGAGTAGAAATCGGCACATCGATAGCTGAGAGCCAGATGAATAGACCTACCGCACCAGCACCAGCAAAGCAATCTAGAAGGTTTGATCCTGCTATGACCTTACCACGCTTTTCTTCTGAACAATTGTCCTGTAGGTATGCATTAAGTGGCACTAAGAAGATAGCTGCGCCAAAGCCTGTAAATCCGATCCATAACTTAAACCAAGCACCTTCTACTGGAGAGAATGCTAAGGCTATACTACCTGCCACCATAAAAATACCGCCGATAGGAACTAGCCCAAGTTCAATCGATCTACGGCAACTATACGACGCAAGTGTACCGCCTAGAATCATGCCTCCACTAGCTGCTGACAGCATATAGGCTAGCTCCACACCCATGCCACCCGTAGTTCCTGAAGTAAGTTGGTTTGCTACTTGAATAGCTACGATATTAATAAAGCCTCCCACGAACCAGAAGAATGCAATTGCGAGCGCACTGAGTCGGATTTTAGAGTCGCCAAGGAGATCCTTCATCTGCCCTACATGCTCCCAGATGATACTCGGTTTGAATGGACGCTTACCTGGTGATGGATATACCTTTAGCGAAAATGATGCTAAAAATGCGGGGACAGATAAGATGAATAGTAGCAGTATAGGCCAGTTAACAGCCAGCCAAGGAGAGTCACTCTCGGCTAGGCGACTATTGAACCAAAACCCGCTTACTATCTGACCTACACAGATCGCTAAAACTGAACTAAGCTCTAACACACCACTGGCAAATCCCAGTCTTTCACTGCCTACCATTTCCTTCACGATCCCCTTCTTAGCTGGGCTGAGGATAGTTGACTGGAGTGCTAATAAACCGAAACCTACGATTGCTAGGTTAAAGTGCTCGATCTGGATCGTCCAAAATATGAATCCGAGGACAACCATCTGCATCAATGCTCCAAATCTGAGGACATTGGTTTTACTAAACCTGTCAGAGACCCAGCCCGCTAGAGGTGCCAGGAAAATAAAGGGGATCAAAATTAGAATAGCAAAGGCTGGCGATATCCAGGCACTGGATTTGGCACTCTCAGTAGATAGGCTTTCTAAACTCATGCCCACGCCTTGCTTCAGCTTAAAGGCTGCATTGGCTAGGAAAACTCCCAGAGCGATGAGCATTGTCTGAGCTGCTTTATCATTGAATGCGTTTTGAGTCGCCAGGATAACCATCGTCCAGAATGATCTTTCATCCGCTGGCTCCACCTTCTTATCCACATAATCAGACTCATGGACCTCATCAATCTCAACAACAGAGCTTGGGGCGTGCAAAATCTCTGTGGTATCCTTATGGTTGGTCTCAGTTTGAGTCTCGTTCTCTTGTTCCATCGGCGACATACTGACATGCTAGTCATAAATAGCTAATCGTTCAAATTGATATATTCATTACTAGAATCGATTAAATCGATGAATTGATCTAATGTAAAGTGTTTGTAAAACCTCACTCAAGTGTGAAATAAACCTTAGATCTTCCGCGTTGTCTAGTTATGCGACATCTATTCTATCTATCACTCATTTGCTTCTTCACGAACGCTGTATCCATTGCTCTGCAATCTAATATCAGCCAAGAAGATATCACTCTCAAGGGAAATCAGTATACTGAGCGTCTCGGTAAACTAGAGGATTACCACTCAAAACAACTTAAAATATATAAAACTAGCTCACCCAAGGAGCAGAAAAAATTACTTGCTAAGATTAGAGTGAAACTAGAAAAAGAACTCACTCAATATATTTTCCCTGCATGGTATGGAACTCCATGGGATTTTAATGGCACTTCTAATAGACCTGGGAAAGGGAAGATAGCCTGTGGGTATTTCGTCTCCACGACTCTTAAACATATAGGCTTCAAAATTGATCGTTATAAATTAGCTCAGCAACCATCACAGCGAATCATCACAACATTTGTGAAACGTTCTGATATAGATATTTCAAGCTGTCGTCCTTTATCAGGTGTGAAGAAAAAACTGGAGGAGACTGGAGATGGTATCTACATCATCGGACTAGATACACATGTCGGTTTTGTCGCGGTAAAAGGAAAAAGTATTACTTTTATCCACTCATCCTACTATCGACCAGATCGCTGTGTGGTGGCGGAATCTTATAACTCTAAGAACCCCCTTTCAGATTCTAAGTATCGTGTTGTAGGAAAACTATTTCACGATGAAATGCTCATCAATTGGCTTTCTGAAAAGCCATACAAAGTAACTCAATAAGTTAGTCTAACATATCACCACATTTACGGCAAAATTTAGCGTCAGATAGATGACCGTGAACTCCGCATCCTGGACAGGCATCAGAGGTTTCGTCTGGTTGATTATCAGCTTTCACTAGAGCGCTACTGACTATACCAGTAGGCACAGCAATAATAGCATAGCCTGCTAGAACCATGAAACTGGTAATAAATCTCCCTAAATCTGTGCTTGGACTAATATCGCCAAAACCTACTGTAGTGATGGATACAATAGCGTAGTAAATGCCCATCGGAATACTGGTAAAATTAGTATCAGGCTCACTGCCCTCTACAAAGTACATGAGCGTCCCAGCTATCACGGCAAAGACTGCGACAGAGAAGAAGAATACTGTGATCTTAGCTTTTGACTTACGTAAGCCATCTATAAGAACATTGGCTCCGCGAACATGATGCACCATTTTCAAAACTCTGAATACACGAAGAAATCTAAATACTCGGATCACTGCGAAACCTTTAGTGTGAGCGAAGATCACTGCTAAATAGGTAGGTAAACAGGACAACAAATCAATCACACCGAAGAAACTAGTCGCGTAGCGGAGAGGTTTACGTGATGCCCATAATCTCACTAAATACTCAATCGTGAATATGATGGTGAATGCCCATTCCACGATAGTTAACAACTCGCCATACTTAAATGCAATAGCATCTACAGTCTCTAGCGCCACAGCCAGCACACTAAAAAAGATGAGCCAGAGGAGAATAATATCGAAAAGCTTACCTGTCTTAGTTTCTGCTTCGAAAATAAGTTCCCAGACCTTTTGCTTTAATCCATTAGTGGGTTTAAGTTCTTTTTCATCCATAATTTCGGGGGAATCTATGTAAGCTTAAGGTGAGTGATTACTTCTTTCTCCATAAACTTACCTTCGAAACTCCCAGCTGGAATTTACGGGCGTGCTCTCTGATAGTAAATATTTCATCGTTATGCTCAAGACAGACAAACTCATCAGATAAATGCTTTTGAAGCCAGTCCCAGCTGTCCCCTTGTGGCCATTTATCTTTAGGAGTGTATTCTTCTAGCCATGAGAATGGAGTGGCTAATACTAGCTCACCATCTTTTTTAAGTAAGCTACCCAGTCTATCTAACAATTTAACTGGATCAGGTAACCTACAGATCAGATTTGCTGCATGGACACGGTCAAAGCCTTTGAATCCATCTGGTAAGTTCAGCACATCCCCTACCGCAAAGCTGATTTTAGAAGTATCAACTCCATTCGGTATTGTCACCTCTGTGGTAGTCATTACTTCTCCTTCTTCCTGGTATTCGAAGGTCATCTTCTCTTTTTCTTTAAGAACATTTGCTGCATCTATAAATTTCTTAGACAGATCAATGGCTATGACCTTCTTAGAACTCTTGCTAAGATGAAATGCGGAGCCACCTACTGAACAGCCCAAGTCAAGTGTGAGATCTACTCTATTGTTAGAGAAGTAACTTGCTGTCACATTTGGGAAATCAATAGCCGACAGTCGTCCCAGTCCCCAGGGCATCCGTTGTTCATGAGTGCCGAAGTGCATTAGTAAGTAATCGGCTAGGATTTTATCGGTTTCGTATACTGACATTATAGTTTTTGATAAGTTTATAGATATCCACAGCAGGGGCAGCTGGATTAGTAGCAGAGACTGATGGACATGGTTTTCCAAAAGAAAGTAGAGATTTGATGGCTAGAAGGGTTATTGTATAAATCATACTGTATTAAAAAAAATCGCTCCGGCACTTAAAGGATAAAAACCTTAGTAAGCACCGGAGCCAGTTCATCCCCCAATGAACAATCTTTATGACCGTAGCGCATTCTTTACGAATTCACTTGGTCTGAAATTTTCGATGATGACTTCTGTTTGCCCCCCTCTGTTCATCCTAGCTTCTTTTACATTAAAGTTCGGAGTCTTGTGAGGAGCGAATAGGATATCGTCGTGAGTGCTGTTCTCGTGAGTCTTGAACATCTCAGGGACAATGTCGCCACCTAAGTGATCATCTCTGCCAGTGGCTAAATGGCAAGTACCAATTACCTTTTCATCCTGAATATCTTGAAATGACACTGGGAGAATCTGAGTTCCGAAGCCTAATTCGCCCAGAGTTCCTGTCATAGGGTCGTTTGCAAGCTTGGTGTTATGTGCATCTATTGTATCTTGGTTTCCTTCTAATAAGGTAGACTTAATAATCGTCCTGTCTGTAACAGTCAACAAACCGAGCGTTCCGTCGTCGTATTTCATGGGGAATTCTCCCCTTGCATCTGTTGGAACATAGTAGATTTCTCCCGCTGGTAGATTAGCAACATCTGGCTTTAATCCCTTGCAAAGACCTTGGGATTTCTGGGCTTCTTGACCATCTAGTCCTAGCCATGCTGTGAGGACCCTTCCATCTTCTAGCGCAAAATCGATTTCTATAGAGTCTGCTTTAGTCATCGCAAGACGCATCTTCTCAGCATCAGCTGCCACTTCATTGTAATCTACTGCCAGACCTGAATTAAGTATCACATCGTTCATCCCATGCATAGTAGCACCACGGAATCCGAATTCTTTACATTTTGCTGTTAGAGGTGCTGTCGCGCTCCAATCTGTGATACAGAGAACAATATCATATTCTGAGTAAATATCTTTATCGAGCGAAAGGTGGTTTCCATCTGAGTCAAAGACATCGTCTTTCATATCGAGATTAGAACCATTGGTGCAGTAGTAAGCGAACATCTCTCCTCCAGTCATTCCAAGCTCTTCCATCACGCCATTCTTAAATGGTTCGTAGAAATGCTTGATCGCGTTTTTTTGCACTTCAAAGCCGTCGCTATCAAGGAAAGCAAAGTCCTTCATCCATTTCTGGGGCTCATTAAAATCTGTAAGAATACATACCTTACAGCCCTGAGTAGGTTCAAACACAGTACTCAATAGACGCACTACATCGAATGGCGGAAACTTTCTTGTCTCAGGATGCATCATGATCTCATCACTCAGATAGTCTGACACTTTTTTTACGGCTGGTTCAATAGTCTGTGTTAGCATGTGGACATAATAGCACTACTCTTCCATCACGCAAGTGAGTATTTATGGTAAATATTGAAAATAGAAAAACTGCAGCGAATAGCGTTCTTAAGAACATGTAAAAATATACTGATTTTAAAACAAACAGAATAGTCAAGATTAATTAATTAAATCCTTGCTACATCAGTATTTTCTCATTATATTTCAGATTAAATCTCCGCAACTACAACGAACAGATATATGGCTAAATTACAGAACACAAGAAAGCAGCACATTAAAGTGAACGAAACTCAATTAGAAATGATGGATTCGTATAGAGCTGTTGCGCCTATTACAGATGATTTCGAGGGCAAGCTAGTAGCAGCACAACAGCAGCTAGAGCAATTGCAGCATCAGCAAGAAGTTGTGGAACGACAGAAGCGTGAGCTACAGGAGCTAACTGAACGCAAAGAAGAATTTTTAGAAGGTCAGATCAGCATTACTGAACGTCTAACAGGCACTATTACTGCTGTTGACCGTGAGCTATTTGATATGCGTCAGGAAATGGAAGATCTAGAGCAGACACGTAAGTGCTTCGCAGATCACCTCCAGAAAATCGATGGTATCAATCACGATTCTTGGTCTAAGGATGATCTCAAGCATGAGCTCAATCGCGCTATCTCTATGCTAGATCACGCTGAAGATGAGTTCGACGAAGCTCTCGCTTACTTCACTAACAGTTCACACTCTAATGTATTTGGAGGTAATTCCAAGCCATCTAAGAAGTCTAGCGCAGCAAGTAAAAGCGGTAGCCCTAAGAGTGAATTTCAAGCAATGCTCAAGCAAGGTCTAGCATTCAATATGCCTATCTTTGTAATAGGTCTGCTAGCACTGATCGCTTACGTTGTGAAGTAGATCTTACTTACCTCCATGTCAGAGAAACCAGAACAGACGAGTTTCGATCTTGATGAGTTAGCGCGACAGGACGTCGAGCTACAAAACAAGATCAAGCAGATACAAAGCTTTATCCACGAGGCGCCTGATAAGCTCCAACAGGAAGAAGACGACCGTATCCGTACACTCCCTGCTCCGGATGAAATTTCTGAGAGACGTAGAGAGAAAGAATTCTTTGACCGCCTCAGCCGTGGTGAACTTAAGAATGAACGACGTCACCAAGCTAAGAATGGTGTTATTCTCGTGCTCCTCTTGATAGCGATCACAGCAGTGTGTTTGTGGATCTCTCGCTATATCGAAATGTAAATTAATTATCGATTCGAGCTAGCTCTTTAAACTAAAAGTGCCAGGAAACTGCGGCAATACTGGACAAATTACCGTTGCTCCGATTAAGGCCTGGCGGGATTCATCTGCCAATACTCCACAGCTCCTGACGGCTGTTGTTTATGCCTGCGGTGAAGATTAAGCAACTATTTTTTGTAGGTTTTTTGAGTATCTACCAAGAGAGCCATTCGACCCTTTCTGAGCCTGTGGCTCGTCAGAGGTCATGGGTTCACTAGTCATTGATCTTGAGTCTTTTCTGGCTGACATATTTTCTTCGGTTTCATCATGCTGGACTGATGACCTTTGACGAGTAAACCGATGACGGAGCGAAGCTCTCAGTAGGGTCAAAGCCACCCTAGCTGGTAGAAACTAATTATCCTCCTCATCACCATGCCGCTCTAAAAACTCATGGGCAATGGCATAGTAAGCTCTAGCTCCAACACCGCTTGGCTCGTGCTCGAAGATTGTTTTTCCGAATGATGGCGCTTCGCTGATGCGGATAGTTCTGGGCACTACACGTTCGTAGACGTGCTCTGGAAAATGTTTGGTGACCTCTTCTACTACTTGTCGTGAAAGGTTTGTTCTTCCATCATACATGGTCATGATAATACCGCTGAGAAGCAGATCTGGAGCGGCACCGCTTTCTTTGATCTGGGAAATGATGTGGATGATCTTGGCTAATCCCTCTAGACCGAAGTACTCGCACTGGAGCGGGATAAGTACCTCATCTGCGGATGCTAGTGAGGATGTCATGAGCACTCCGAGACTAGGTGGAGTGTCTAGGAGACAGTAGTCGAAATCTGAGCTATCACGCACACCTGCTAACATTTCTCTTAGGAATGTGAGGTGGTCATCTCTTCGAGCTAACTCTATCTCCACACCTGACAGATCCATTCCAGATGGGACCATATAGAGGTTATCGATACGAGTTGAGACTACCTTATCTAGAATACTCGCTTCGCCGATCAATGGGTAATAGATACTACTGTCAGCTTCAAGACCTAGGCCAGATGTGGCATTGGCTTGAGGGTCTAAATCTAGTAAAAGCACCTTCTTACCTAACATCGCTAATCCTGCTGCGAGTGAAATGGCGGTGGTTGTTTTTCCTACACCACCTTTTTGGTTTGCGATTGCGATTACTTTCATGTGATACAAAGTTCTAGCTAGATTTCTGAGAAAAACACGCAAAATTCTCATAAATTATAGTCTATTCAGTTTCAGGAAACCTTAAGCTTGTGAGAGCTGAAATCAGACAAAGTAGGGCTGCCACCCAAAGACAAGCTTCTAGACCAGCCCACAGATAGGTCACCCCAGAGAGTAATGTCCCCGCTAGTCTACCAACTGCATTTGCCATGTAGTAAAAGCCGACATTCAGCGAAACATCCTCTACGGAGGTGTAGGCAAGAATCAGGTAGGAATGAATCGAAGAATTTACGGCAAAAATAAATCCGAAGATGCTGAGTCCTATTAATAGCACGTAGGAAGCGTCGATATTCAATATGAGACCAAGCGGGATTAATGCACAGATTACAACTAAGAGGAATCCCCATAACCTTGCTGCAACAACAGCAGACCTAAGCCCCCTATCAGCTCTGGCTATCTTAGGAGCTCCTGCCTGTATGAATCCATAGCCGATGACCCAGCAAGCCATAAACGCTCCGACTTGCGGGAAGCTCCAGCCTAGCTGAGTGTGTAGAAAAATCGGTAGACCAACTACGAACCAAACATCTCTGGAAGCAAATAGGAATGCTCTGGCGAATGACAACCGATTGATTGCAGTGCTTTTAGAGAACAACTGGCTAAATTTAAATTTAGGAACGGTCTTCATTTTGCCGAATTCGCTTCTTACAAAGACGAGGCATATTATTAATACAACTACTAGCATTCCAGCCAGTGATAACAATGCGTTCTGATAACTCATCACAGCAAACAAGATTCCCCCTAGGAAAAAACCTACTCCCTTGAGGGCATTTTTAATTCCTGTTAGAAGCGCTACCCAAAAGAAGAGTTTCGACTCAGCATTTTCATCTGCTGGAGACACTAGTAACTTCACTGAACTCTTGGAGCTCATTTTAGTAAGGTCTTTCGCTATTCCAGCAAACCCTTGGACAGCCATTACAAACAAGACAGAATAGAGAGGCGACCATCCTGCATCAGAGAAGCTCAATGCTGTGAGAGCTAATATCTGGAACATTAGCCCTAAGAATAGCGTCTTTCTCAATCCGAACCTTGCACCTATCCAGCCTCCAACCAGATTAGTCACTATCCCTGCGAATTCATATAGAAGGAATAGAAACGATAACTGCACTGGGGAATATCCCAGCTCATGAAAGCGGAACAATACTACCATGCGTAGAGCCCCATCTGTGAGCATGAATACCCAGTAGGCTAACGTCACTAAAGTATAAGTGCTTTTACTTATCTGGTTCATAAGAGTTGTTAGATCTTTTTAAAGTGACTTTGCTACTAGCTGAGTCAACTCCATCATACGCTGAGCGTAGCCGATTTCATTGTCATACCAGATTAAAATTTTCACCATAGTTCCATCTATGACCATCGTGGAGGGAGCATCGATGATGCCTGAGCGTTCATCATTGGTATAATCCGCAGAGACTAGCGGCTTCACTTCATACCCTAAAATACCTTCCAGCTCTCCTTCAGACGCTTTCTTAAGTAGAGAATTTACCTCTTCTACAGTAGTAGCCCGACCTACATTGAAGACACAGTCGGTTAATGAAGCGTTGAGCAGAGGCACCCTAACAGCTAAGCCATTGAGTTTACCTTTTAGCTCTGGATAGATGAGTGTGATAGCTGTTGCTGAGCCAGTAGATGTGGGGATCAGAGAGTTCACTGCTGACCTCGCACGTCGTAGATCCTTATGCGGAGCATCTACTATTATTTGGGTATTGGTTAAATCATGGAGAGTGGTGATCGTTCCTCGCTCGATCCCTAGATTTTCATGGATGACCTTGATAGCAGGAGCTATACAATTCGTGGTGCAAGAGGCAGCAGTTACGATACGGTGTTTGTCTTTATCATAGAGGTCGTCATTGCAGCCCATCACTACATTCAGAACGTCGTCTTCCTTTACTGGGCAGGCGACTACTACTTTTTTCACTCCTTGGTCGAAGTATGGCTGGAGAGCCTTATTTGTTCTATAAGCACCTGAAGCTTCTATCACGATGTCGCAGCCAGACCAGTCGACAGCCTCAATCGTATCATCCAGAGTCACCGCTATTTCCTGACCATCCACAGTGATAGAGTGATCGCTAAATTCTATCTCTCTTCTCCAGCGACCATGCACTGTATCAAACTCCAGAAGATGTGCAGCTGTCTCAGCGACTCCTGCTTTCTCGTTGATCTGAACAATTTGATATTCAGAGTGATCGAATCCCTGGCGAAAACCAAGTCGTCCCATTCGGCCAAAGCCATTTATACCTACTTTAATCATTTTATTATTTAGTGATAATTTTTTCTAACAACACTCTACATCAGTTGCGCATAAAGTTGGGTTACCTTTACAGCAATCCTCCGTCATAAATTTAAGGAGACTTTTGTAGCCTTCGATATTTAGCGAGTAACTTATATATCTCCCATGTCTTTCTGACTTTATCAGGTCAGCCTGCTGAAGTGCCTTCAAGTGAAATGAAAGTGTATTTGCCGTGATTCCTAGATTTTTAGATATCTCACCTGCAAATAACCCCGTTTCTCCATTAGTCATTAACAGCTGGAAAATCTCTAAACGAGATTCCTGCGCTAATGCTCCAAACTGGATAACTATGTCTTTCATTTCCATAATCGCTGAAGTATCGAATTAATTTAATTTTGTCAAATATTATACATCTTATTTGATATACATATCGCACCTCAAATAAACATAGTCAATTAGCAGTCCGCACAGTTTGACATTCTATACAAAGTAATTCAATTTTAGCTATCGACCAGATAAACAACAATATCAATGACGCTAGCATTAGCATTAGCATTTCGGTGGGTAAGCAATCTCTTAACCTTACTGATGAATATGGCTTTGTGCATTCTTATTCTATTTCTACTGCAGCCAATGGTATTGGTTTTGAGGAAGGATCTTACTGCACCCCCATTGGAAATTTCACTATCGCTGAGAAGCATGGTCACGGTGCGGAGCCGTTTACGATATTTAGAGGTAGGCTTCCTGTAGGTGTGTATGATTCAGCAGAGTCATCAGATATAGATCATGTCCTCACTAGGATTCTCTGGCTCGATGGGCTTGATGATGAAAACGCGAACACAAAGGAACGCTACATCTATATCCATGGTACTAATCAGGAAGAAAAAATCGGATCTCCTGCCTCTTGTGGTTGCATACGTATGAATAATGCAGACATCATCGACCTATATGACAGAGTAGACGTAGGTGTTGCAGTGACTATCAAGCTATAGCTATCATACTCTGTTAGAGTGTCTTGAGTTATCGATTTTACAAATTGCTTAATTTTCATTAAGTAGAATTTTCTCTATTTTTGATAAAAAGCAGATTTCGTAGCGTTATAAAATAAGAGAGTAATTATAATAGGAGGACTGGCATACTTTCTGTTGTAATCCCAATATATTCATAAGATCACTCTATGCAGAAACAAATATAATCTCATAACACACTTAAACAGAGAAAAGAAGAAACATAGATATAGAATATGTCAAATTAAAGTGAAGAAAACACGATTTGGTGCATCTAAATAAGAGAACATTACGTATTTACAATGTGAACAGTAATAAAAAGACAAATTCACGAGTAACCACCGCTAACCAGATAACAGACAGACCATAGACACAACTTACCACAACAAAATAGAGAGACAAAAAAATGAATAATACAGACAGCAATAACAGTTTAAGAATCTATCTACGAGAGATAGCTAAAACTGACTTACTAACGCGAGAGCAAGAAGTAGAGCTAGCAGATAAAATTCAACAAGGCGACAAGAACGCTCGCTCACTTATGATCCGTGCCAACCTAAGGCTCGTGGTTAAGATAGCACAGGACTACTCCAATTATGGACTTCCTCTCTCCGACCTTATTTCAGAAGGAAATATTGGTCTCATGAAGGCAGTAGAACGCTTCGATCCTGAAAAGGGTGGTAAGCTCAGCACTTACGCAGCATGGTGGATCAAGCAAGGCATCAAGCGTGCTCTAGCTAATCAAAGTAAGACGATTCGCCTACCTGTCCACATGGTAGATAAAATTTCAAGAATGCGCAGAATTTCCAATATGTTAGCAGAAGCACTAGGACGTGACCCTACGGATTCAGAACTAGCAGAAGAGCTAGGAATTCCACGTAATAAGCTCGCAATGCTAAAGCAGGCTTCACAACGCCCAGCATCGCTTGATGCACCGCTCGGTGATGAAGACAGTTCAGACTACAGCGAAATCATCGGTGATGAAAAAGCACTCGACCCTGCACTTGCTCTTCAAAACAATGACATGCACGGACAGCTAGACGACCTACTCGACTCACTTGACGAGAGAGAGACTCGCATCATCGGAGCAAGATTTGGACTCGACGGACAGAAGCCACTCACACTCGAAGAAATCGGGGTAGAATTCGGCGTAACTAGGGAGAGAATCAGACAATTACAAAATGTTGCCCTTGCCAAGATGCGTAAAAGTTTGAGAAAAAAAGATCAGCCACTACCCGCTTCTTTACTGGGAGCGAAGTAATGGCCTCATAAAAATAGAAACCATGATAATATAATAATTATATTACGATTGGGATCGTAGGTGTGAAGAGCGGTAGATTAATCCCTACCGCTCTTTTTTTGTTATTTAGATATTCTAATAATTTCACCTAGTTGAGTGACTTAGATTATACATTTCAAGTAACTGAATAAAAATAGCTTACACTTCTTATTTCTTCGTGGGATTAAAATCTTAATAGCGAAGAGATCGAGACCAGTGACTCAGAGAATGAATAGAACAATAGTAGGTAGAAATAGCCCAAGTTTTGTATTGTCGTGGAAAGAAGCTGCCATCGTTTAATTCCTCTATAAGGTAGGAGTGGTGAAAAGCTAGTTGTAATATCTCTGCTCTAGAAGAGTCTAGTAAGATTTCCCAAGCTTCTTGGTCCAGACCTTGATGATTCCTTTAGATGGACATACATCGTAGATATATAAATACCTTTTTAATCTTCTAGGAGTATGCCTTTATTCCAAATTTCATTGAAAAATCCGATTCGTCATTCTTGAGCCTAATTTCTGTAAGCTTTATATATAATGATTGCTTATACCGATACGAATTTATTAACGAAAGATTGAAGTCTAACAAAAATACCTAAAACCGACACATAGTAAAAACATTATATTTATTATTAATAATGAACCTCAATAGCATTAGTAGTTATTTAGCTCAGTTTGTCAAAATTCTTTCTATCATCTCATAAGAGTGTTTTGGCATTGCGAGCTACTAAATAACAATCACTTATTACTTATGCATTCAGGATACAAACAGACCCACATTCTAAAGCCTACTTGGTCACGCATGATGCACAGACTGCACACCATCGGTAATGTAGTACAGCATTTCCAGAACTCACTTGCCACTATATCTACTGAAGGCGATTATCCTAGACTCATTCCAACTGCAACCGAAGACAGGGCGTCCACACTAGATGGTAGTCAACCATGGAGGCTAGAAACTTGGCAAAAAGGTGTCGTTAAAGTGAATGCTGAGCTGCGGCAAGCACAGTTTAGTTTCACTTCTACTTCTGGCGAAGTTTTTCATACTATTACGCTTACGCCAAAGAGTCATTGGGACTGTTTTGAGTGTATTTTAAAGCTCTTTGAGTCTTCAAGAATCAAACATACCATTGATAATGAATCTTCTCTGCATTCTGCAAAAAATTTCATTATTAATCAACAGATTGCAGAGGTGGCTAAAGCTGTTAATCGTGAGATAATTCAAGGAAAAAAGATCATCTGCACACTTCCTCTTACAGGAGGTAGCTCTAGTATCTGTAACCTTGAAGCTAAAAGTTTAATGACTCAGTTTGGTAGAATAGCCCTTAAAGAAGGCAATGCACACCTTCAGCTAGATTCTACTAAAGTTGCTGATGTAGAAATAGAAAAATGCTCTAATAAGTTCTCTGCAAAATTATTCAATATTAAGTCAAAACCAATGGTATATTTAGAAGCTGTTTAGAGAAAGCTCTCCAATAGCTAAACCTGGCTATGACATCTCATCCAACCCTTTATTTCTGGCTTCGATAGCTAGCTTCTTGGCTCCTTTCTCACTATACTGATTGACTGAGAAACTTCTTGTTTTACGCCTACCCTTTTTATCCGTCCAGCTACTCGCCCAGAATACGTATTCATTCTCGTTATTAGTCTTAATGATGCGCCTGACTCCGATTAACCCTGAATCTGATGTCCGTCTGGCAAGTTCACGGAAGCCTCGTTTAGTAAGGACTGGATATTTCTCTCTTAGTTGCCTCCACCTCTTCATCGCAGCCAGCTTTGTTTTGTTCTGATCCGCTGGATAGCTGAAGCTAAAATACTCCTGGATCTGTTGCTTATTATGATTGATCAGAATCCTGTATCGATTTCCTGACTTCCCATAATTTTCTTTGTAGAGACCTGGGTAATTTTTAACTGCGCGCTTCATAGTATTAAGAATAACTTCTGTTATTCATTTTTGCCACTATTTTTAGTCTCACAAATCCATATTAAGGCATCTTTAATATTCGGCAGTATATTCCATGCGGCTCTCGGATGAATAGTCCTCCTCTCTGGAAGATTTAAGTAATCTTCCTCCCACTGTTCGGTTACGAATACGGGAACTACGTATTTGGATCTCAATGTCTTTTTTATTAGCGGCATGAAGCTCTGAGGCGATCTCACCCTTGGCATAAGTTGCCTGCACTAATGATTGTTTGTAATCTCCAGCATTAAGCAGGCACATAGCATTGTGAACTATCTTAGAACACTCCACTAGCTCCACACGCATGCCATTCCCCCCTCTCCAGCCCGAGACTCTGTGTAGCTGTTCGGATACCTCTTTTGTTTTTTCTGAAGCCTCCTCTGCTAAATTAAGATCTTGCTCAAGTCTGACATTGATGGAATCCATACCGTGGAAGAAGACATCGTATTCAAACCTGAGTTGGCTCCAGTCTTGGTCTGGGTCGCTTAATTTGTCTTTTAGTTTAGGCCAGCCTGTTAGCATCTTTTGAAGGCTCTTTATCAGTTCTTTAGTGAGAGGGCTGTCTTCTATTCCATCTGTAGCAGCTTGTTTAAGATTCTTTTGAACTTTATCTATTACCTCATCCAGATCTTTTACCTTTTGTTGTAGAAATTCGTGAAGCTCTTTGTCTTCTTCTAATGAGTCTTCTAGGCACTCTAATGTCACTTGGATACGATATACCTTCGCTGCGAGCTCTCTTGGATCAGCCTTTTTCTGCTCATTCTTCATACTAAACATCAGCTCATCCGCAGCAGCCATACTCTCTTCTACCTCTTTGAATAAAATATCACTTCCATCCCCTACATAAACACGATTTTTCTTACTCATTATCTCTAAAAACCTCTTCTCAGCAGCCTCTAGTACAGTTCGATTACTTTGCTCCATTTCATCCATTTCTAAACGAGATCCGGCTAAGTATTTGGTAGTATTTTGCATACTTTCTAGCTTCAGGTCTATATGCTCCATACCATTAAGTGCTGCTGTGAACTGCCCTTTGTTTAAAGACCGCTCTACTCTATCTAGTCTAGCTAACAGATCAATCTTCAACTCTCCTGAGCGTTCTATGTATTGCAGTGCATCTTGCTGAAAAATAGAATGTAGAGTCCTATCTAACACTACTTGGAATGATGTGACTTCAACATCTAGTTCTTCATTTATTTTCTCAAACTTGGTTTTAAGATCAGAGTGCATTTGCTGCCCTTTTAGAGCGACTACTTGCGTCTGCTCTATCCGATACTTTATTTCCTGTATAAGCTGACTTGCATTATCTCTACATTTTACAGCGTAATCTATATTCCCTCGCTTTAGTGCTCTATGATAGAGTGCTAATATTTCATCTACCTCTTGAATATCCCTTTCGTATTCAGGATTATGAAATACCACCTCGTGTGAAATGCCACAGTCTTTAGAAATCTTATGCCCAGCTTCGTCTAACAGGTTTAATAAATGGGTGCTGGACTCTGACTCTAGTTTCTCTAGATCAGTGATCAGACTAGTCATATCTGAAACTTTAGATTTTAGAGGGTCTACATAGTTTTGATCAGAATGGAATAAATCGTATTCTACCTCTCTTAGTCCACTAACCACCCAACTATCAGAAAGCCCATGTTTCTCTAGTTCTCCCTGCTCATTAAGCATCCAGTTTTTGAAAAATTGACGATCTTGCTTTATACGCCCTAGCACCGCCTCTGCATCTCCCAGAAGTTTCTCTATGCCTTCCATTGATTGATTGATCACACCAACTGGGTCTCCTTTACTTTGAGTAAAAATCGACTCTATATCCGCTGAGAGAATTTCTCTCCATTCATCCCCATTAAGATTAAACATTCCGTCTCTAGAACTCAGCTTTTCATACTCTAGTATCTTGAGACTTATATTTCTATGCTTCTTATCGATCCTTTCTAGACGTTCCGCTATTGTCTCCCAAGCATGCTCTACATGCCAGAGATCCTTCTCCGTTACTTCATTGAGCCCCTCAAATTCCTCTAATAGATCAGAAATCATTTTCTTTTGAGTATTAGTCCCTTGGTAATTCTTATCTAGAATATCGCGGATCACGGTAGAAGCTGAGTAGCCTTCGTTAAGTTCTACTAAGATTTTCTCTGATAAGCTCCGAGTTTCACCAGAGTATCCTCTTTCATCGAGCCCATCTAGACCACCTATTACTATTGCAGCCTGGTCTACATTATCGAAATGCTTTTCTTCGCAATACTGGAGTTTAAGCCTGTCTTGCTTTTGTGATTTCGGCGGTATGAGAGTCGATTTTTTAGATGCTTTGGTACAGATATCTTTTAATTTTAAGCTAGTTTTAGGGTCAGAGCCTCTGTACTCTGACGCGCTTTCTTAATAACCTTTGATCAGCATCTGAATAACATATAATACGATAGCCAGACTAAAAATAATACCTATAAACATTCCCATTTCAAACGCATCATTGTCAGAAACCAAAAAAATCAGCAATGGTAAAGTCTCAGAGATTTTATAACGCTACAAAGAAAAAGCTCAGCATATTAAGTGCTGAGCTTAGTTCTTAGAAAGTCTAACAGTAGCAGTGGAGCGGGTAGAGAGAATCGAACTCTCCTAGTCAGCTTGGAAGGCTGGAGCATTACCACTATGCTATACCCGCTTATATTACTGTAGGTGTGTAGCGATTACCGCTACGCGTGGGAGTATTAGAGTAGGTTTAAGATCTAGACAAGCCTAAATTTGAATAAATTTCCATTGTAGCCTTACTTTTATTCAATGTATAAAAGTGGATTCCTGCTACACCTGCATCGAGTAGCTCTGCACATTGCTGTGCAGCGTAGTGAATACCTACTTTTTCTACTGCACCTGTATCTCCTTCTGCACGCTGTAGTGCTCGGATTAGCTTCGCTGGATAGCGTGCTCCTTCAGCTAGTTCAGCCATGCGGTTCATACCTTTGAGTGATGTCACAGGCATGATGCCCGCGATAATAGGAATGTCGATACCTTCTAGAAGGCAGCGCTCACGGAAATCCAAGAAGTCATGGTTATCAAAAAAGAGTTGGGTGCAGATATAGTCTGCCCCTGCATCTACTTTCTCCTTTAGAAAAGCCATCTCTTTAACTCTGTTCGGTGTAGTAGGATGCCCTTCTGGGAAACCTGCTACTCCTATACCAAAGCCTCTAGGGTCTGGATGCTTGCCTGATTTATTAAACTTCTTGATAAATCGAACCAGGTCAGAGGCAAACTTGAAATCATCCTGCGAACGATCGTAGTTAGGCTGATCATGAGGTGGATCACCTCTAAGGGCTAGTATGTTTCCTACTCCTGCATCTGCGTAGCGCACTAGAATACTCTCAATTTCTTCTTCAGTATGCCCTATACAGGTAAGGTGAGGGACTGGTGGAGTGCCAGTCGTTTCTTTAATCTTGATGACTAGGTCATGTGTCAAATCACGAGTCGCCCCTCCCGCCCCATACGTCACGGAGACGAATGAAGGTTTATAACGCTCTAGCTCTGCGATGACTTCGTAGAGATCATTAGATGCTTCTTGGCTCTTCGGCGGGAAGAATTCGAACGATAGTGATGGCTGACCTTCTTTAAGGATATCGGAAATGTGCATGATATAATCTATCTATAAATGATTTTGAGCGGTGAGAGCTATTAACAGATTTACTATGACCACTCACCCATTTTTCTCAATTCTTCTAATCGAGCTTCTATGTCATCTTTAGTCACCTCTTGAAGCTTACAAGTAGAGAATGCTTCACAAGTGTAACTAGCGACTACTGATCCACGTGCCATAGCCTTGCTAATATCAGCAAAACTATAGTCTTCAGTGTCTAACTGATCTAAATAACCAGCCATACCACCGAGGAATGAATCACCTGCTCCAGTAGGATCTGCTAGGTCTCTTAATGGCCAAGCGTGAAGCCTGAACATTCTACCCTCTGGTCCGAATAATACAGCTCCGAATTCACCTAACTTGATGATCACATATTCAGGTCCTTTCTCTAACAGTAGGTCACCTGCTACGATGAGGTTTGACTCTTTAGCAAGTTCTCGCGCTTCAGATTCATTGAGAACTAACACATTGATTTTTTGTAATACCTCGTGGAGTTGATCATTAGTAATATTGATCCAAAGATCCATAGTGTCAGCGATGACGAAGCTACCCTTACACTGCTCTAACATTTGCAGTTGATTCTCAGGAGCCATGTTTGCCAATACTACGATCTGTGAATCTGCGATCTCTGCAGGGACTTTTACTGACCAGCCTTCTAATACATTGAGAGCTACATCGTGAGTGACACGGTCATTCATGTTTTCCATGTATTCTCCAGTCCAAGTAAATGAAGCTGACTCACTACGCTCAACACCTGTTAGGGAGATATTATGACTCTCTAACATATCTAAATGCTCCTGTGGGTAGTCCTTGCCGATGATGCCCACAAGACGAACATCATCTGTAAAATAGCTAGCAGCTAGTGATGCAAATGAAGCTGAACCTCCAAGAAGATTTTTCGCTTCTGCTGAGGGGGTCTTGACGTTGTCTATGGCTATAGTGCCTCCGATGATTACTGACATGATATTTATATATAGGGTAGATGATTATTAGAGCATTGATTTAGCCTCGCTGGTGGCTGACTCTATAGAGTCAGCTGTAAGTAGATCAGATACGATTACTAATCTGCTGGCTCCTGCTTGGATAACTGTCTTTATATTAGCTCGGGTGATTCCTCCAATACAAAATACAGGTATTTCTGATCCTATCTTATTTTCCACATAAAAAACATCGTCCATCCCTATCCCAGGGCGCCCCTTCTTCGTGGGGGTAGGGAATAATGGACCAAAGCCGATGTAGTCAAATCCTTCCTCAAGCGCCACCACTGCTTGCTCTTTAGAATGTGTGGATCTACCTACAATCATAGTATCACCCACTATATTACGAGCTAGCTGCAGTGAACCATCGTCCTGCCCAATATGCACACCATCCGCTCCTACTCTAGAAGCTACCTCCGGAAAATCATTGATGATGAGAGGAATACCTCTGCGTTGACAATATGGCAGTAGCTCAATGGCGAATTTCTCTACTTGCTCAGGTCTATAACCTTTCGCTCTAAGCTGGAGAATATCCGCTCCTCCTGAGATCAAACTCTTAGTAGTGGATACTAGGTCAGCCTCTGCGGTATACCCTAAATCTACTATTCCATATAATCTCGCTTGATTCAGTTTATTCACATTCGATGTATCATTCGATTTCATGAGGCTATACACACACCTAAAGAATAGAAAAACGAGTCAAAAATCCAGCTAATCTAAAAAAGTATAAGAAAATGCTCTCAACTCCCCTTTATTGCTTGCATTCACCGTCTTAGAGCATTATTTCGAGCCCAAGATTATGTCAGATACACCTACACCTATTGCAGAGATTGATCATGGACCGTCTAAGTTTGATCAATTCCTCGAAAAAAATCAAAAAAAGCTCCTTATTTTAGCGTTTCTTGTTTTCATAGCAGTCATCGCCTATGTATTCCTGAAAGGCTATAACTCAATGCAAGAAGAGAACGCAGGAGCTCTGCTCTTAGAAGCTAGTAGCGAAGAAGAATACAGTAAAGTAATCTCAGAATATCCAGATAGAGCAGCTGCCGGAACCGCTGCTTATATCATCGCTACTATGCGAACATCTGATGATGATGCTATAGAAGCATATAATCACTTTATCAGCACCTATCCAGAGCACGCCATGCTCACATTAGCTGAGTTTAATCTAGCTCAACACCAGATCAATGCAGGCAAGACAGCTGAAGCTAGAGCGACTCTAGACACTCTGATAGACGGAGAAAATGCAGACTTTATCATACCAAAAGCGAAGATTTCACTCGGAGATATAGCTCTAGCAGAAGGTGATAAAGAGCATGCTGAAAAACTCTACAATGATGCGATAAACTTTAATGAGTCAAAACACGCATTCGTAGATGAAGCTAAGACTAAGATAAACTACATTAGGGCATCTAAACCACAGATCTTAGAAACTCCAGCTCCAACACCAGTAACACCAGCCCCTGTTACCCCTGAAGCTCCAAAAAAACCATAAATCATCTAGATGAATTAATTATCAACATATCTAAATTATACGATCTAAGTGACTAATTTTTTTAAAGAAAATCATTCACAAGTCATCGCGAATACTATATAAGTGCTTAGATATGAATCAAACAGATAGTCATGTTGGTCTCCTAATAATTAATGAATGCAGTATTTAAAGGGATTCTAAAATAGTATTATTCATATCGCCAAACAATCAAAATAACTAACAAATCATTAACCATAAACCAACTACATAGCCGTGTCAGTATTCAAAAAATATATCAGCAATAACGAAGAAGAAGCAGGTAATAATGCATCTAACAACAACTCTTCACAATCTACAGACAAAGATTCTAGACCAGCTGTAAAAGGCAATGCTCCTAGCAAATCTGAACCTGCTAAATCAGCGGCTTCTTCTTCAGCGGCATCTGCTTCCTCACCATCTTCGAAAGTTGCAGCCACACACGGTAGAAACGTTCTAAGTTCAGATGTAGAAATCAAAGGCAAAGTAAAATTTGCTAATGATCTGGTAGTAGACGGACTCATCGAAGGTGAAATCATCTCTGACGGATCACTCACTGTCGGCGAGAACGCACGTATAAAAGCTGAGATCAACACCCGCTCCGTAGTTATTTACGGAAAAGTCCACGGTAACATCAATGTTACTGACAGAGTAGACCTCAGAGCAAATGCTGAGCTCGTAGGAGACATCAAAGCAGGTACACTTTCTATCGAAGCAGGTGCTATCTTCGTAGGTAAATCTATAGTTGGCGCTCCGTCATCACTTCCTGTGTCTAAAGCTAAATCTTCAGACAAAAAGCTTGTTAAAGTTTAATACACCCTACTCCTTTAACTAGGATTATTAATTTTAGAGCGGGCATCTTTAATCAGATGCTCGCTTTTTCGTTAAATTGTTAAGCTTTATTATTTTCATACCCACAGCAATAATTATTTAATTATCTACTCTAATGATCGAAGGCAAAGCTATATTCGCTGAACAAAAATGGTCTAGCTGGAAACTGGATAATCATATTCAAACTCTTCAACCAGAAACAGATTACGAACTCACAGTAGAGGAGAACTATGTAGGTGATATTATCAGCTATGGTGAGATGAAGGGAAGAGCGAAAGAGCCATTTTTCGGTTCATTGGTTAACATGTTTATGCGCTTTGTATCTGGATTCCTCCCAGGGGAAGACTTCAAGTATGCCTACCTGTTAGATTTTAAAGGCATAGGCAGAGTTCAGCTCTACATCTGTAATGAAGTATGGAGTTCTCATGCTGACATATTAAGCTATGGAGATGAAAAAGACCTCACCATACTAGCGAATGCTGCAAAAGATTACATCCGCTATCGTTGTTTTGTAGATAGCATTCAACCCTTAGAAGCATCCTAAGAGTTTTTGCGTTTAGCTCTCAGAGAATTTAAAATAAGCATGAAAGCAGCCTGACTCACTACCTGCTTAAACACTTCCCTACCCTGTGGCTGATATTTCTGCACAGCAGATGTATGCATTTCTCCATCCTGGATTCTAGATATTCCTATCCATACAGTGCCAACGGGCTTTTCCTCTGTTCCTCCAGTAGGTCCTGCTATGCCAGTTACTGAGATTGCTATATCTGCTTTAGAATGCACTAAACCACCCTGTGCCATTTCCACCGCTACTTCCTGACTTACTGCTCCGTATTTAGCAAGCGTCTCATATTTGACACCTAGTAGCTGTGATTTAGCCTCATTAGAGTAAGTTACATACCCATGGGTGAATACTTTTGAAGAGCCTGAAACATCTGTCACTCTACTTGCTATACGACCTCCGGTACAGCTCTCTACTAGAGCTAGCTTAAGCTTCATTTTAGCCAATAAATCTACGACTGTTTTTTCTAAAGAATCGCCATTCCTGCTAATGTAAGATTCTGGATAAGTATCTATTGCTAGCTGAGCAGCCTCTTCTCGTAATGACTCAGCACCTATGAGGCGTAAGTCTAGCTCACCAGGTCTAGCACAGTAGCCGACCTCTAGTTTGGCGTCACCACCTATTGCCTCTAACTTAGCATCCAGCTCATCTTGGAATCTGCTCTCACCTACTCCTGAAAACTTAATACCTGTAACACCAAAATCCGCTGGTATGTCGATCATTGCTCTGAGTCTAGGAGCCACCTCAGCATCATACATAGCATGCATCTCATGTGGCGGTCCAGGCAGCAGGAATATCGCGCACCCCTTCTTCTCACCCGTCGTGCCTAAACGTGGCGGAACATAAACTCCAGGTGCTGTCCCACGATCATTTGGTAACACGTCAGCTCCACAAGGGTGCTGAGCTTGCTTCAGATTAGACGGAGTCATCGGGCGGTTGATCTTCTTAAAAAATGCCTCTAGGCAGCGCACCGCATGCTCGTCTTCTATTAATTCTACACCTAGCGCCTCAGCAGTAGCCTCGCGGGTAATGTCATCGCTCGTAGGACCTAAACCTCCTGTCACTATGACCACATCACTGACAGCAATACTATCTTTAATTGCATCACGAATTGGCTCACCATCAGGGACTGTGATGAGCCGTTGGACCCTGAGTCCCACCTCTATCAGACGCTGACCCAGCCATGCTCCATGCGTATTCAGTGTGCTGCCGAGCAGTAATTCAGAGCCAGTATTGATGATCTCGATTTTCATGACATCTCTTTATCACACATCGCGAATAGTAGGCAATCTATGTTCATTATTTTAAATAAAAGTTTTTTGAGATCTAGCCACTTAGCTCACAAATAAATTAGCAACTGAAAATTAGAGAGTTATGAAATTTACATTTAATCCACATTTTATTTGAACGCATTCTAATTTTCTCTGTCTATTTTTGTGTAGGCTAATTCATAGTAGCCGTTCATTGGGTGAACAACAACTTAAACCCGCAAGTAGCTACAACTACTTGCGGGTTTGCGCTTTTTAAGGCATTACTAATAATGTAGCCAATATCTATGTAGCCTCATGAACATTGAAACCATAATTCTTCTCGCTCTTGCCGCCCTCTGTATTGGTATTTCAAAAGCTGGTTTTTCAGGAGTATCTCTGATTGCAGTTTTTATTCTGGCTGATACCTTTGGTGCCAGAGAATCACTAGGGATAGCCTTACCTCTTCTTATCGTTGCAGACATCATCGTCTATCCTGCATTCCGTAAATATGGTAGTTGGAGACAGGTCTGGCCACTCTTTTCCCCCGCTATTTTGGGTATAGTTATTGGATTTTATCTACTCTCTGGGTTGCCAAATGATGTTATGAGAAAAGTCATCGGCTACATCATTCTATCCATGGCTGCTCTACAGGTTTTAAGAACACTTTATAAATCTCAAATCGAAGCAATTGCTCATTCCAAAAGCTTTGGACTTTTTGCAGCTAGCTCTGGCGGTATTGCTACTGTTCTAGCAAATGCTGCGGGACCTATTTTTCAGCTCTACTTTCTCACGATTAGTTTGCCTAAGATGGAACTCATCGGAGTATGTGCGAGATTCTTCCTAGTGATCAATATTCTAAAACTACCTCTGAATGCTCATCTAAATCTCATCAGCTCTGAGACTATACTTATCAATCTCGGAATGATTCCAGTTCTCGCTCTAGGTATATTCGGGGGGAAGAAATTGCTCTCTAAGGTTCCGCAGAAAGTGTTCGAACAGATGGTGCTATTGTTTGCTCTGATTGCTGGAATTAAACTAGCCTTCTTTTAGATCTTTCGTCACAGCTTCTATAATCCTTTCACAAACTTGCTCAGCGGCTGATACTTCTGTTAGATTTAATTTTTTAGAAGTAGCAAAGATTGGTTGCTCACCCTCTACTACATTATCTCTTCCATGGGAGCCTTTCACTAAATCAGCATCCAATGGGATTACATCTAGCATAGCTCTGAATCCTAGCTTCTTTTTAGCTAGAAATTTAGCCACTTTGAGCATTGGGAATTTCAGCTCTGGGTCTAGGAACAACTCGACTGGATCATAGCCGACTTTGCGGTGAATATCTACGCAGCGGGCAAAATCAGGAGCTACTTGATCATCCTGCCAGTAGTAGTAAGTGAACCATGCGTTCTCTTTGGAGATGGCCACTAAGTCACCGGCACGATCGTGCTCACCCACTCTGACCTCTTCTACACCTTCAGTCTCTAACAGAACCTTTTTCACTTCATCGATTAATGACTTATCATTCACATAAATATGTGCCGCCTGATGGTCTGCAACTGCGAACACTTTACTAGCGCCACAATCTAACAGCTCTAGCCCTAGTTCATCTTTAATCGTAATCCAGCCCTTCTCACGAAACACTCTATTTAAGTGCACAGGCTGATCCACCTTTGAGATTCCATATTCAGAAAGAATGATCACTTCTATTCCACGATCATTGTAGAAATCAACTAAGCCTCCGACTACATTATCAATCTGAGTCAGCTCGACATTCACTCTCTCATCACCTGGACCGTATTGCTGTAGACAATAGTCCAAATGCGGGAGATAGACCAAACTCAATGTAGGCTCATGGTGATCCTCAGCCCACATCGCCGAATCTGCGATCCACTTGCTGCTATCTATCCCGGCTCTTGGCCCCCAGAATGCAGGGAATGGAAATTCTCCTAAGTCCGCCTTCACCTCTTCACGCATTCCCATTGGCTGAGTGTATACATCAAACACCTTTCGCCCATCCGCTGGATACATCGGTCGCGGAGTGATGGTCCAGTCAGCAGTGGAATACATATTATACCACCAGAAAAGTTTAGCACAGGTAAAGCCATCGTTTTCTCTTCGTAATATATCCCAGACTTTTTCACCTTGGACGATGTGATTACTCTGCTTCCAAAATTTCACTTCAGCATTCTCACGGTCGTACCAACCATTTGCCACTACCCCATGCTCCGAAACAGGCTGCCCTGTCACGTAGCTAGACTGAGCCGTGCAAGTAACCGCAGGAAACGCAGGTCTGAAACTAGACAATACTGCCCCCTCTAGATAGGAATTAATCCTCGGCGTATGTTCCCCTAGTAAGCTCTTCGTTAGACCTACCACATTGATAACTGCGACTCTATTCATTAAGAAAAGTTTACTCACCAACTAAAAAACTGCAACCCAACAATCACGCTGAAAATGTTATAAGTAAATCTAACTGGTCTTCATCAACCTCAGGGTTCTGTGAGACTGTTTGACCTCGCTGAGTAATCCACTTATCGACAGCTAGCACAGAGTCACTATCCGTTCCTCAGAATATGATTCATCACAAAAGTTTTCAGCTAAATAGAGGGATAACTCAGTTATTCACGCCCGTGCTCTTACTCGTGGTTGTGGAAAGCATGAACCTATTTTTTAAAACGCTTACTAGAAAGCCGAGCCTGAATTAAGTCCTGACATACTCCTTTAGAGCGTAAAGTTTCACAACAAGCCTCTATGCGGATGGATTGCTTAGCTGGTCTGAAGCCTAATCTACGAGTAATGCAGTCATTCAAAATTTCAATATTATCATCCTCGAATTCCACCACTTTACCACAATCAATACAGATCAAATGGTTATGTGATGGTGAGTCGATGAAATTAGGGTCGTAAGTTTTCTGATCGCCGCCGAGATCTATCTCATGGAGTAAGTCCGCTTCCTCTAATAATGAAAGCGTTCTATATAGTGTGGCTCTAGACGCATTCGAGTTAGCTCTTCTGACGCGATCATAGAGTTCTTCTGCTGTGAAATGCTCATCTTTAGAAAAAATAATCGCCACGATAGCATCACGCTGAGGCGTTTTACGTAAGCCTTTCTTGTTAATGAACAGATTCAGTTTTTCCTGAATCGCTTGGATGACTGTGGGTTCCATACTAGTTTTGCTCTCTTTTTGTAGCATCTAAATCTGATTTGAACAGATTTTATATCCGTAGACAGTTTGGGAGTTGGCAAGATCGTCATTCAATGTCTGAATAAGCCCATGCACAAATGGCTCATCATCACCTGTCTCTGCTTCGTCGGGGTAAGTTGCTCGAATAAGGTAGAAAACCTCACCGTGGATAAATTCACGCTCCGTAACTACCAGATCGAAAGACAGGACGTGCCTATGGTTCGCGGAGACCAGCAAAAGCGTCTCTATGGAGCAGTGACAATGAAGGAACACGATGCCAAGCTCGGTCAATACTATGAAGTGCGCTGGAACCTAAAAGGACAGGAATACTTAGCGAGAAATTCCACAGATGGCGCCTTAGTTATCTTTCGCTATCGCCAAGCAGGCACGGCATCTAAGCTTAAGTTAATCAGTAAGCAATACGCCGCTGGTGTGAAGAGTGGTAAAATAGACTTTCAGATCATCGGCAAAGAATATATCGAGAATGGCCGTGTCTTAGCATGGAAAGCCGAGCTGGTGCTCGGTGGCAGAGTCATCGACTCTAAGCAGTCCTATCTCTGGCGTAGGTAAATATAGCTTCGATAGAAGCAAAGCTCGACTATCACACCATATTCATAAACGTTCCCTCTCACTATGTCATTCCAATCTCTAGGACTACACCCTTCACTCGTCGATGCTGTCACTAAGCTAGACTACACTGATCCATATCCCATCCAAGCGGAGGCTATACCTGCTGTGATCGATAGGAAGGATTTGCTAGGAATTGCTAAAACAGGATCAGGCAAAACGGCAAGCTACGTGCTCCCTATCCTCCACCTCTTACTCCAGCCTCAAGCCCGGAGGAATGATGATCACAAGGGACCAAGTGTTCTCATTTTAGTCCCCACTCGCGAACTAGCGCAACAGGTGCAGGCTGTTTTTGAGCAGTTTATTCATCAACTACCAGACCGTATCAAGTCTCTCGCTATATTTGGTGGAGTAGCAATAAATCCACAGATGCAGGCTCTACGAAATGTGGACATACTCATAGCAACTCCTGGCCGACTCATAGAACTAGAAAGCAAGAATGCAGTTAAGCTAGGCGCGACCTCCACACTTGTATTAGATGAGGCTGATAAGATGCTTAACCTTGGGTTCAAAGAAGAGGTAAACAGTATCTTAGCTCTACTACCACAAAAACGTCAAAACTTATTATTCTCCGCTACTCTAAGCGATGACCTTAGCTCTATTAATCAACTTATCCTCTCCTCACCAGTAATCGTCAAGATAGCTTCTGAGCAAGATAGTATAAACCTTATTCAGCAACGCGCCTACCTAGTCGAAACAAAGCGTAAGGGACCATTCCTCAGGCATTTGATAAAATCTCAGAAGCTTCAGCAGACACTCATTTTCGTATCATCAGCCTATCAAGCAGACCACGTAGCCGATAAACTACGCCGCAATAGAATCCATGCCGAATCAATCCACGGCAAGCTCAATCAAGGGACTAGAAAAGAGACTCTAGAAGATTTCAAAGCAGGTAAACTACGTATTTTAGTAGCTACCGATCTACTCTCCCGCGGAGTCGATATCAGCGCGCTTCCCTGTGTGATAAACTACGAACTCCCCCGCTCACCGAAGGACTACATTCACCGCATCGGTAGAACAGGTAGAGCTGAAACTCCTGGGCAAGCCATCTCACTCATCAGCCCAGAAGAACTTCACCATTTCAAAGTAATCCAAAAGAAGATGGGCAAGTGGCTCACTCTGGAGCACACAGACGAGATTGATTTCTAACAAGGTAATTATTTTCAAATTCCATCCATAGTTGAATAGAAGATCATCATGTGCCAATAGTATGATCTAATTCATTCACATATGATATTTTCAACCGCATACACATTACTGAAACAAACCTTAGCTGACTTTCACTCAGATAATGCTATGCGGCTGAGTGCAGCTCTTTCTTATTATGCGGTGTTCTCACTTACGCCGCTCTTACTAATATCAATATCTGTCGCGGGTATTATCTTTGGTGAAGAAGCTGCTAGAGGCGCTATCGAAGGTCAACTACAAGGCTCTATCGGGCAAGACTCCGCACTAGCGGTCCAAGAAATGATCGATAGCGCTAGGAAAAGTGGCAACAATATTTTCATGACCGTGATCGGGTTCATCATCTTATTATATACAGCCTCTGGGGTTTTCGCTCAGCTTAAGGATGCTATGAATGTAGTCTGGGAAGTGCGTCCAGATCCCAATCGGAGCATCTCTAATTTTGTAAAAGCCCGCTTACTCTCATTTTCTATGGTCCTCGTCGTAGCTTTTCTGCTGCTCATCTCGCTAGTTCTTTCAGCTACCTTAGCAGCTACTACAGACTGGCTCGGCAGTGTCTTGACTGTGCCGATAGTCGTATGGCAGATCATCTCCTTCATTCTCTCGCTCGGGATAATCACCCTACTTTTTGCGATGGTATTTAAGATTCTACCTGATGCAAAAGTGCAATGGAGAGATGTCTGGCTTGGAGCTTTTCTGACCTCTTCTCTTTTCTCTGTAGGTAAATTCCTTCTAGCTATCTATTTGGGGCGTGAGGAAACAGCGTCAGCCTATGGTGCTGCTGGGCATTTATCCTCCTATTGCTTTGGATATACTACACGGTAAACATACTACTATTTGGAGCTGAATTCACACAAACCTACGCAAAATTTAGAAATAGAAATATTCAGCCATCTGAGGGAGGAGTAAAACTCATTATTACTCAAAAGGATGTCAGCTAAAATTCAGCTTCGTTATACTTCTTAATTCAAGCTCTAAAGGTTACTCTATTCATCACAGTTTATTTGACATGTGTGAGTATAATTGAGAGATTAAACCAATGAAATCACTATTCTTTCTGTTAGGAATATTCACTGTAGAATTATCTGCTCAGTCTTCACAGAAAGCTATTAATTTTGATCAAGTTCATTCACTTGTAAAAGCGACTGAAGAAGAAACTATCTGGAAAGACCAGATCGACTGGCACACTGACCTCTGGGAGGCTAGGCAACTTGCAGGCAAAGTAGGTAAACCTATCTTCATCTGGGAAATGGACGGTCACCCGATGGGCTGCACCTGAAATAACGGAGTGCTGAACCGTGAGTTCATATTTTCAAACCCCAAAGTGATCAAGTGGCTTAATGAAGACTGTATTTCAGTCGTCAGTGATGATTGGTATCGCAGACGCGCCAAAGACCAGGCCTCAGTATGGTTTCGTGAAATTGGCCAAAAAGCAGGTAAAGGTAAAAATGGGACCTCTCAGCAAGGCTCGTATCTAGTTTCAGCAAATGGGAATGTGCTCACATATATCAACACCAGCGATCCAGTAAAATTTATATCCAACATGGAAGAAGGTATGGAAAAATGGAATAAGCTGAAGCCAGAAGAAAGAAAAATATCGATCCAAGCTATGGTTAGTGATGATTATAAGGTAAATGTTAGACCTATCGACCCTACTAAAGATCTAGTTATCGAAGTCCAATCACGCGCCCTTACTGAAAAATCCGGCAAAATAACTAGATGGGATAGCAAAGGTAAAAAAGGCAGTTTAGCTGCTCTCGATCACCTCTGGATAAAGCAGAATGAATGGAGCACATTAACTAATCAACTGAACCAATTAGAAACATTCGAGCATTTACAATTACCAAAGCAACTCACCCACAGAATCGCTCGGTTTCACCTTAATGATAACACCAGAGGCGAAGGTCCAGCGTGGAAAAATAATGAGATAAAAAAAGCTACTTTTGAATTTATTAAGGTTCATGACGGTTTCGATATCAGAGGTGAATTTAATCTAGAAACCACTGACAAAAAACGAACCTTCAAAGGCACACTCCAAGGGAAGTTAATCCTAGAGAGGGGAAACTCCCCGCGACCTAAAACCTGGACCATGACCGCCTATGGAAAACACTCTGGCGAAGGACCACACACACGTAACGCAAGACAAGGCATCCAGCCACTAGCATTCACCCTAGATTTCCTACCCAAACCAAAGCCATTAGACCTAGTCCCACCCCAGCACATGCGTTGGCAGAAAGGCTATTGGGATGCGGAAAAACATTAAGTAGTTAGCCTACCTTAATCAGTTTAGCCCAATTCACTGAAATTAAGTCCTTTTTTCTTAGAAAATGATTGCATTTAAAAGGGTTTTCACCTTAGTTCGCCACCCCCGCGAGAAGTCAATCCAGTCGTAGGTCCTCTGAGCAATGCTATGGTAGCGGCGCTATTCAATCTCGCCAGAGCGGAAACCCGACTATACATATACAAATTATGTCTGAAGACACAACAAACAACGAAGAAGTAAACGAAGAAGAAGTAGAAGAGAACAAGCCAATTCATCTTGATCGCTTTGAAATCCCTAACCGTCTCGTTAAAAACGAAGACACAGAGACCGACACATACGCCCACTTCACCGCCGAGCCTTTCGAGCGTGGATTTGGACACACTATCGGAAACTCACTCCGCCGCGTTCTACTCTCATCTCTTGAGGGAGCTGCTATTACATCAGTAAGAATCGCAGGAGTTCAACACGAATTTTCATCTCTAGCAGGTGTAGTGGAAGATGTCACTGACATCATCCTCAACCTCAAGAAAGTCAAATTCAAGCACCACGATAAAGATGCACGTGTCCTTACTCTCAAGGTAGAGAAAGAAGGCGTAGTAACAGCTGGTGACATCACAGAGGACAATATCTACGAAGTAGTGAACAAGGACCAGATCATTTGTACACTCGACCGTAAGACTAAGTTTGACTGCGAATTTGAAATCAAAGTAGGCCGTGGATTCAACACAGGTGACGAGAACAAGCGTCCTGACATGCCAATCGGTGTGATCGCGATCGACTCTATTTTCTCACCAGTAACACGTGTGAAATACGGAGTAGGTCAGACTCGTGTGGGTCAAATGACTGACTTTGATAAGCTAGAGCTAGACATCTGGACAGACGGACGTCTCGATCCAGCTGAAGCATTACTTCAGGCATCATCAATCATGCGCCATCACCTCGATGTGTTCGTAGATTACGATGACGATGCAGTAGAATTTGAAAACGCAGCACCTGAGCAATCAGAAGAGAATCAAGCACTCAAGAAGCTCCTCAATATGAGCGTCAATGAGATCGAGCTCTCAGTGCGTGCAGCAAACTGCCTAAACAATGCGAACATCACATCTGTTGGTCAGCTAGCACTCAAATCAGAGGCAGAAATGCTCAAGTATCGTAACTTCGGTAAGAAGTCACTTAACGAGATTAAAGACAAACTCCAAGAGCTCGGGCTCGGACTCGGAATGTCACTCGATCCATCACTCCTCACTGGACCTATGCCATCACTTGTGGCTCCACGTCTCAGCGTAGAGGACGAAGCACCGGTAGGTCTTGCAGATCTTATCGCACAAAACTTAAACGACGAATAATAGAAAACAATCACGATGAGAAATCGCAAAAAGACAGTAAAACTCGGAAGAAGTTCAGCACATAGACGCTCACTTCTCGCAAACCTCACATGCAGCCTTATCGAGCACGGTAAGATCCGCACTACACTTGGAAAAGCAAAAGCACTCCGCCCAGTAGCAGAGAAAATGGTAACACTTGGCAAGCGCGGAGACCTCCACGCTCGCAGACAAGCAGTAGCATTCCTCCGCCATAAAGACATAGTGAAGACACTCTTCAACGACATCGCTCCAGCAGCAAAAGACCGCCAAGGTGGTTACTGCCGTATCGTAAAGCTTGGCGCTCGTGTGAGTGACTCAGCTCCTATGGCTCTCATTGAGTGGGTAGATGCTCCTGAATCTTCAGAAGAAGACGCAGTTGACACAGAAGTAGAAACTGCTGATGCAGCTGAGTAATTTCACTCAATCTGAGTAGTAAATTGCTCGATACATATTTATTAATGCACCTTCATTCCGAAGGTGCATTTTTTGTTATCACAAACTTACTTCAACGATATATCGTTACTATCTATAGTTATGTGACTTATCTATTTAAAATAGATGTAAATAAATACTTGAGGAATGGGAGATACTACAATAATTATAAATACTATGGCAACCGAAAACAATGTATCAACGCGTGGTAAGAGATATAGCGCGAGTGAGAAAGTTAAAATTCTCACATTTGTTGATAAACATAATGCCGCATATGGTAGAGGTGGAGCAGCTGCTGCATCTAGAAAGTTCAATGTGTCACAATTGACTATTGGAAACTGGCTCCGAGATGCAGGCTCACCCTCCCCAAGAAGAAAGAAAAGTAATATCGACGTAGATAAAGCTCTCATTCGTCTAGGAGAACTCCACAAACTCATGGCGAACCATGAGAGCGAACTTGATAAACTCAGAAAAGAATATGCTGAGTTAAAAATGGAACTATAATTCCTAATCTATCAATTCCTTATCAGCAGTTAGTATAACTCCTAGTACTTAGGTTTATACTTACTGCTTTTTTCTGTACTAATCGCTCAGAATCTATGATTCTAAATTGACGAAGCCTGACTAACCATCCACATTCGCTACATGAGTTACATCGAAAAATTATATGACCTAAAGGGTAAAGTAGCAGTAATCATCGGAGGTACTGGTGAACTCTGCTCACACATGGCTCTGGGACTAGCACAAGCAGGAGTAGAAGTCGTGCTGGCTGGACGCAATGAGGACAAAGCTATGGATCGTATGGACATGATCGAAGCTGCTGGAGGATCAGGCTATTTCGTAGCCACTGATCTCATGGAGAAAGGCTCGCTTTACGCACTATTAGACATCGTAATCGAGCGATCAGGTCAGATCGACATTCTTATCAATGGAGCCGGTGTAAACACTGCTAAACCTCTATTCGAAATCCCTACCGAAGACTTCCAGACCATCCTCGACATAAACCTCACCTCGACTTTCCAAGCTTGTCAGGTCTTCGGCCAATATTTCATCGAAAAGAATATTCCAGCTTCGATTATCAACCTCGGTTCTGTTGCTGGGCTAACTCCTATTTCATGCTCCATCGCCTATTCTGCATCAAAGGCTGCTCTCCATAATCTAACTAAAAATCTAGCTCGTGAGTGGGCTGATCAAGACATCCGTGTAAACACACTTATTCCTGGATTCTTCCCGTCAGAAGAAAACCAAACAGCATTAAACGAGTCACGCATCCTTGAAATCCTTAGACAGACTCCTATGTCGCGCTTTGGTGATCCTGATGAACTTATTGGTGCTACATTACTGCTAGCATCTAGCAAAGCAGGTAGCTTCATCACTGGCTCTGAGTTCCTAGTAGATGGTGGATATAATACTATGTCTATATAGTACCTTTTACGCGGTCATATTACCTCTCAACAGCTTCGGCGCACTTCATGCCATCTAGAGCCGCAGATACTATGCCACCTGCGTAGCCTGCTCCTTCTCCACATGGGATTAGATTTTCTACTATTGGGTGCTGCAGCGTAGTTGGGTCTCTAGGGATTCTTACTGGGCTACTAGTTCGGGTTTCAAAGCCTAACAGGTTAGCTTCTTCTCCATCGTAACCTCGAATTTGGTTACTAAATTTCTTTAGTCCGATCTTCATACGATAGCTAATATCGTGCGCCAAAATTTCGTCCAGTCTTGCTGAGGTTAACCCTGGAAAATAGCTAGTTTCAGGTAGAGTTGAAGATTGTTTTCCTCTGATAAAGTCCCCCACTCTTTGAGCAGGAGCTTTCTGCTCTCCACCACCAGCTACACTGGCTTTGATTTCTAGATCACGTTGGTATGCTATACCTGCTAGCACACCATGTTCTTTCTGGAAACTGAGTGTGTCTTGGGGTTCTACTGTGACGACTAATCCACTATTAGCATAAGGAGAATCCCGTCTGGCTAGCGACATTCCATTCACCACCACCTCATCATTCTCAGTAGCTGCTGGAACGATGAAACCACCAGGGCACATGCAGAATGAATGCACTCCACGATCATCTACTTTAGTCGCTAGACTATATCTAGCAGCTGGTAAAATTCTAGGTCTCTCGATCCCACGCTCATAAGAATACTGAACACTATCAATGAGCGGCTGTGGGTGCTCTACTCGCATTCCTACTGCGAATGGTTTCTGCTCTAACAGAATGCTCTTATTATCTAAAAGTTTGTAAATATCTCTAGCAGAATGTCCCGTTGCTAGTATCACTGCGGCCCCTGTGAATTCTTTTCCATCTTCAGTCGTAACACCAGCCATTTTCTTACCGCTAGAGTCTAATAAGAACTCAACTACTTTAGCTCCGAAATGCACTTCTCCACCAGCTTCGAGGATGGATCCACGGAGAGCTTTGACTACATTTGGCAGGAGATTGGACCCGACATGAGGGTGAGCATCTGTCATTATCTGCACTGGTGCCCCGTGTGCTACGAGTGTCTCGTAGACGTCCCTGACCGGTCCACGTTTAGTGGCACGAGTATAGAGTTTACCATCAGAAAACGTCCCCGCCCCACCTTCACCGAAGCAATAGTTAGACTCTGGGTTCACTTCTCCTTTCATAATAGGACGGAGGTCGAACCGTCTAGCAGACGCGTCTTTACCTCGCTCTAGAATGATTGGCTTCATGCCTAGCTCTATACAACGTAGAGCCGCAAACATACCAGCAGGACCGCAACCCACTATCACTACTTGCTTAGCATCCTGCGGAACTGAATTATATTTAGGTTGTGGAGAGTCATACTCAGGAAGCTTCTCATCAATGCCTACCTCGAACCTAAGATTAATCAGAATTTGCGCCTTACGAGCATCAATGGAGTGTTTTTGTAATCTTAATTCAATAATACGATCTGGTTTGATCCGTAGTTTTCTTGATATTTTTTTACGTCTGGCCTGCTCGTCTTCAGACGTTTCTAGAGGGAGAATAATATCTACTATTTGGTAAGAATCGCTCATTGCTTTATTTAATCTAACATATCTTTCAGACTAGAAAAGAAGCTATCGCGCTCCTCTTCATTAGCCTCTGCACCCATGATATCCTCGTAATCCGATTCATCAATATAGGTGAAATCTAGTTCTTTTATAAACGAACTACTTTCACAATGCACGCGCTCACCGTATTTACTACGATAATTACAATACGACATCGTAAACTCATCTTGTGCTCTGGTAATGCCTACATAGAGCAGACGTCGTTCTTCATCCACAGTCCCCTCTTCTTGGCTTCGTTTATGAGGTAAAATTCCGTTCTCTAAACCTACGAGATAAACCACTGGAAACTCTAATCCCTTAGAAGCATGTAGTGTGATCAGACAAACGCCTTTTTGTTTTTCGATATCATCGTCATCATTGCGATCTTCTCGCAATGCCATGCTGTCTAGAAACTTCTGTAGGGTCTTGCCCTGACGCGAAGCATCACGGAGGTAGTCGATGACGTCATGTATTCCCTCAGCACGTTTTTCCTTCTCTGCATCGGTTTTACAGCCGCGTTGCACCCATGAACTGTAATCGATCTTCTCTAAGAATTCCTTCAGGATTTCTCCCATGTTTTCCTTACTATTACGGTCAAGCATCCTATCTCTAAAACTGTTTACCATCTCAGTAAATACATTCACAGATCCACGTACCTTAGCGCTTAATTCCTCAAGAACCTCCTCTGTCCCCATCGCTTCCCAGACACTGATATCCCGCTCTCTACTCGCTTCAGTGATCAACAAGATCGAGCCCTGTCCTATTCCACGTGGAGGGGCATTGAGTATTCGCAGCAATGGCACATCACTCATCGGGTTATAAAACACCTGCAGATAAGCCATTACGTCACGGACTTCTTTCTTATCAAAAAAGCTCTGAGCTCCAACCACACGATAAGGTATATCTAGTGTGCGCATCGCAGTCTCTAGATTTCTACTCTGTTGATTCGTTCTAAATAATACAGCAAAGTCTTCCAAAGGTTTTTTGTGTGACTGATGCCTATCCAGGACCTCCTCAGCGATAAATTCTGCCTCTTCCTCATCCCCTGGCATACTGATAAGTCGTAGTCTAGCACCTCCTTCATGAAAGGGCTTTAGCTCCTTCTCTCGGCGACCAATATTATATTTGATCAGAGAGTTTGCCGTGTGCAGAACAGCAGCACTACTACGGTAATTAATCTCTAACAGAATAACTTTCGGGTCTGGAAAAAACTTCTCAAACTGCAAAATATTAGAGACATCTGCCCCTCTCCAGCCATAGATACTCTGGTCATCATCTCCTACTACGCAGACATTGTAGGGAGCTCCGACTAGTTTCTGAAGCAGGCGCATTTGGAGACCATTGGTATCTTGAAATTCGTCTACAGTTACGTATTGGTAGCGTTTCTGCAGCACCTCACGCACATCTTTATGTTCACGTAGTAGTCTCTCTGCTAACACAAGTAAGTCATCGAAATCTACTGCATTTTGTGCTCTCAGTTCTGCAGTATAAGCTCTCGCTATTTCACTGACTAGCTCGTCAGCATGGTAGTCAGCAGCAAGATCATCGTTCTTGTTCTTAGAAATCATGCTCAGCACCTGCATCGCATCGAGATTTAAATCCTTACCACCCTTCCTCACGATCAGTTGTTTCACCAGGCCTACCTGATCACTACCTGAATAAATCGTGAAATTCTTTTTATACCCTAGCTTCTCAATTCCTTCACGTAGGATACGTACACATAGTGAGTGGAAGGTACAGACGGTGAGTTCCTTGCCCGCTTTCTTACTCACCATGGCACAGACACGCTCACGCATTTCTGAGGCACTTTTATTGGTGAATGTCACAGCTAGGATCTGAGAAGGCGGAATCCCTTTCTCCAGCATATTGGTGATACGGCAGGTCACTGTGCGCGTCTTCCCTGTACCTGCACCCGCTAGGATGAGCACTGGACCGTCTATCGTATTCACAGCATCACGCTGTGCCGGATTCAGACTCGATATTGAAAAACTTTCTGCCATACAATTTACTATTTCGCCGAGCACTCAAGCCAGCATTTACCCTGCTTGTCAAGACTGACGGATGTCTAGGTCTCTTGATCAGTTATCTTTTTAAGCACACTTCGCCCATATACCAAAGTCACAACTGCCATTATAATATTGATGGCGACCATTCCCCACCAGAATGTGATCAGCTCTACTTTCCAGATAGTAACTAGCAGGTAAAAGACTGACATCGGTAAGATGATCTTACGAATGATGGATTCTACAAAGCCATACATAGGACGCTTTACTGCTTGCAGGAAGCCGATGTAGATAAATCCGACCACATAGGCCCATTGGGTAAATACTACGATTCGTACATAAGTAGATCCTGTGCTGATCACTGCTGGATCATCCGTGAAAATACGCACCATTGGTGTAGCGAATATGAAGAGGATAGTAGAAGCTAGCAGTATCATGATGAGTCCATAACGAGCACAGAGCGCGACTGTCTCACGCACTCGGTCTAGCTTACCAGCACCATTATTCTGCCCTACAATAGAAACAATAGCTGAGCCGAGACCAATCGCAGGGAGCAATATAATCTGCTCAATCCGAGTACCTACTCCAAAGGCTGCCACAGCTACTTTACCATAATCTTTGAGGTAATAGGTGGTAACAAAGAAACCTAGAGCAATCGCCATCATATTAAAACTAGTCGGAATGCCCTGCTTAAGTATTTCTCTATAGATTCTGAGTTTTGGCATAAACCAGCTGAGACAACGACTCGTGATATAACCCCGGCGGATCACCACTGAGAGCATATAGCTCGTCGTTAAAAACTGTATCAGCACAGTAGCTAATGCTATACCCCGAATCCCCATCGCAGGCAGTCCAAATCCACCATAAAGAAACCATGGATCTAACACTAAGTTTAAGAAAAATCCAGTGATCAGCACCTTGCTAAAAGTCTTACTGTCTCCATGCGCCAGCAAAATAGCATTACTCATACTGCCAAGAATAAATAACACTGCTCCCCAGAAAAGTGGGTGCATGTAGTCTGTAGCTAGGTTTAAGTAATCCCCCTCTGCCCCCATTAAGCGGAACAAAGGTTCTGCGATCAGTAAGCCAGTGACAGCCAGAGCCGCTGCACAGATCAAACCTAGAGAGAACACCTGTCCCGAGAGTTCCTGCTCCTTCACACCATCCCCTGATCCAATCGCATTTGCTATCAAAGCAGATGCACCTCGCGCAATTCCCTCACTCACTGCAATAATAATAAAGAACACAGGGAACGAAAGTGCCAGAGCTGCCAGAGCAGAAGTAGAAATCTGCCCAGCATAAAACGAGTCCACCACATTATACATGGTGTTAAAGAAGAAGCCGATACTCATCGGTAATGCAATCCGACGAATATGCGCAGGCAACGGACCTGAGGTGAGCGGAGTCGATGTGTGCTTAGGATTCTTATTCTTAGGTAACTTTGCCATCTAAGACGGCAAACTAAACATGTGAAACAGATCTAGCAACCATGATTTGATAATCGCAAGGCTATTTAAAGTCTATAGGTATTACTTTTTCTACTAACACTGAGAAGGAAAATGCGATTTCAACTGTATGATTAAAACTCAAATCCCAGACGGAAACCTATGGAATTAGAATCAGCACCCTCATCATAGTGGCGGTATTCATAATTCACTGCTGCGAACATTCCCCCTTGTGCATCGTACATTATCCCTGCGCCTAACACTATTGCTGACTCTGGAGGAGCAGCTAAAGACAAAGTATTAATAGTAGTCTCCTGATCTTCGAGCTCTTGCTCATAAGACACTCGAATCTGAGGGGTAAACCTCCCTGCCGAAGTATTTAAATTATTAGTAATCTGGTAGCCAACATTTAACTTTGTACTCCTGAAATCAATCTCTGGAGACTTAGAACCAGCAAAAGCGCTGCCAGTCTCAGTATATGCATCAATACTTCCGTCTACTATCTTTAGCTGCCCAAAAGGACCGTGTTGAATACTTCCAGCTCCAAATATAGCTCCCATGTTTACTTGTCCTTCAAATGAAGAAAATTCAGTATCACCTGAAGAAAATAGATCATAATCTTGAAGTATGAGACGCTTCGTATTCAAATCACCTTTAATATTTGCCACCATGACATCAAAATATAAGTCCGTATTATGACCTACATTTTCAAGATACAGTGACGCATAAGCAGCAACTCCCTGAGCCTCTATATCAGCATCAAAAGATCCATCTTCATGACTCACATCACCATCTGAGAATAATGCAGCCCCACCTAGAGTAAAGTTTTTAGTAACAAGGTATTCTAGACCAGCACTTGCTGTCTCTGCATTTAACTCTGATTCAGGAACGATCGTTGAAAGCAGACCGCCTGCATTAGAAACTGACCTCCGGTCTATAGTATGCGTAAAACTATCATAAGAGCCGAATACCTCTAATTTTTTAGAATCAAATAGATCGCCTTCATCGGCACGCCCAGATCTCGCTCTGAATAAACGACCATTTAGATCTCTCGTCATATTATTCACTAATAAACTAGTGCTATCACGAGTAGTAGCCACGCTTTCGTCTGTGACAGGAATAATGCCTGTGATTTCACCATTACGCACTACTGTTAAAAATCTACCAGCTCTATTCACATTGGTAAGTTCTACGAGAGCATTAGGACCTCCATCTAAAAATGCTCCTGGGTCAGATGATCCCTCAAACTCTTCAAAATCTGATCCGCTTCCATTAGAGAATCCCACACGTGCACTATCTCCGCCCAGTCCATCTATGCCTCCACTAGCACCTCCTGTTTCCCATTCGATTCCTGCGTAATTGAATTCAAAATCAAAGTCACCCGGGGACAAATCAGAACGGTCTACTAAAATGAGTTGAAATCTGTTTAGCTTATCAACACCTGAGGAAAAGTACCCGACACCATCCCAAGTAACACCGAATGCATTTCTGCCAAATAAAGTTCCCGTGCTGTATGTCATGAGGGCTGAACCAGCACCACGGGTATCAACATCTCCAAAAAATGGTGCTATAATCTGCGATGTCGGAAGAGAAGTCTGGGATGGAGTAAATGTCGCTAGTGGTGCATCAAAAGTAATATTTCCATTATTGTTCAAAAAAGCTGAATTGCTCTCAACTCCGAAAAAATTTATATTAAATCCAAGAGGGATACTGCCGGTGGATCCATCATCATTCGCTGCTAAAGAATTTGTATTAAATCCGCCTCTTAACTGACCTAAGGAAGGAAGAGTAGAAACACCTAGAGCTAGAACTACTTTATATATTTTTTTCATAGTATAGATTAAATTGGATTTTTCATACACTGGAGTCTTATCCAATATGACTGCTAAAGAATATAGTAATCTATTAACAATCCCGAACCCTATAATCTGAGGTTTTCTATGTCGAGGTATTATTGAGTTCTAGATTTATAGTAGAATAGAATTTACCTTTAACTACTGCAGAAGAGATAAACCAGTAAGCAATACACTACTAAAATCAGGCACTATTTTTGCAAATATGAATAAGACCAATTATAAAAATCGCTAATAGTTACCTGAACCTATACTCAGGCTGACTGAGAGTTAAAATTCTTTACACTCATCATACTTCAACCTATCAGGCACATGCTTAAAACTACAAAACGTGGTTAACAAACTAAATACTAAAATGAAAACAATCTTATTATCAACAGCCTCCGCACTAAGTCTGCTATCACTATCGTCCAAATCAGCTGAATGGGAAAACAGCTTCGACCTAGGAGCTTCGATCACTAAAGGTAACAGTGAATCAACCCTTATCACAGCAGGAATTCAATCTGCACTCAAAGAAAAATCAGACGAATACCTCCTCAACCTTTTCTACACTTATGGTGAATCGGAAAGCAATGCCACTAATGACGAGATCCTAGCAAACGCAGCCTGGAAGCACCTTCTTAATGAGAAGCAATACGTTGGGGCACGCTTTGACTTTCTACGCGATGACATCGCCGACCTCAACTACCGTACTAGCCTCACAGCTATCGCAGGAACCTATGTAGTTAAGAATGAAACCACACAGTTTACAATAGAAGGTGGACTTGGTTACACATTCGAGGAGCAAGGCGGTATTGATAACAACTATGCAAACCTCTATATCGGAGAATTTTTCGAGCACAAGTTCAACGACAAAACAAAGGTTTATCAATCAATCACACTCTTCTCACCAGTAGATGATTTCGATAACTACAACTTCATAGCTGAGCTAGGTGTCGAAACGACACTAACAGAGACCCTGAGCCTTAAAGTATCCGTCCAAAACAAATACGATGCTATCCCTGCTGCAGGCAGAGACTCAAACGACGTCAGATTCGTTACAGGTATCAGCTATAAGTTTTAATAACGCTTCATAGATTAATTTCACCAAGCCTTCTCTGATTATTTTCAGGGAAGGCTTTTTTATGTTCCTTCTAGAATTTTATGAGATGAAAAGCCGACCTGCTAAAAACCGGCTTTAATATTTTATTTAGTCACTCATAAAGAGTGTGAATGGCGACTTAATGGTGGTCAGATTCAGCTAGCTAATAGCCGGTAGCCGGTAGCATATCTTTCTTCAGACATAATGAGATGCATATGCATTTTTGAACGGGCACGTATTAAAAGCTATTGCTGATCTAGAAAGGAAGGGGTTTTAATCAAACCTTTTCTCTTTCTTAATTTATACTACTTGCTTATATCTCAGTAAAAGCTGCGTTTATTTCTTGAATCCAAGTGATAATAAAAAAGCCGATCGAATTAACGATCGGCTTTGAGATTTTGGTTGGTTAGCGAGGCTTCATCGTGCTGGACCAATGACTATTGATCATTGACCAATAACGTAGCCCCGCGACCGAATGACATTACATCATTCCGCCCATGCCGCCCATCCCGTGGTCGTGACCGCCGTCGCCGCCTGCTTCGACTTCAGGGATGTCTGTGATGAGACATTCTGTAGTGAGAAGGAGTCCTGCGATAGATGCCGCGTGCTGGAGTGCTGAGCGTGTTACTTTAGTAGGGTCAACTACGCCTGCCTCGATGAGGTCTTCGTAGGTGTCAGTCGCTACATTGTAACCGATGTTACCAGTTGCGTCTTTTACTTTGTCTACGATGAGAGCGCCTTCGCGTCCTGCATTTGTAGCTAGCTGGCGGAGTGGTGACTCGATAGCGCGAGATACGATTCCCATGCCTGTTAGTTCGTCATCATTTGATGCTAGGTCACAACAACCTGCTTCTTGACACTTAACGAGTGCACGGATGAGAGCTGTGCCACCTCCAGGAACGATTCCTTCTTCGACAGCTGCACGAGTAGCGTGAAGCGCATCTTCTACGCGCATCTTCTTCTCTTTCATCTCTGTCTCAGTAGCTGCTCCTACGTTTATCACTGCTACACCACCTGCTAGCTTAGCAAGACGCTCTTGGAGCTTCTCACGGTCGTAGTCTGATGTTGTTTCTTCGATCTGGCGTCTGATTTGTCCTACGCGTCCAGTAATAGCGTCTGATCCGCCTTCACCTTCAACGATAGTTGTGTCATCCTTTGTGATAACAATGCGCTTAGCTGACCCGAGGTCTTCGATCTCGAGGTCTTCGAGCTTAAGTCCGAGGTCTTCTGTGATGCACTTACCACCTGTGAGGATAGCGAGGTCTTCCATCATAGCTTTACGACGGTCACCAAATCCAGGAGCCTTTACAGCTGCTACATTTAGAACACCCTTGAGCTTGTTAATTACGAGAGCTGTGAGAGCTTCGCCATCGATGTCTTCTGCGATGATAAGGAGTGGACGACCAGTCTTAGCAGTCTTTTCTAGCACAGGGAGGATGTCCTTGAGGTTAGAAATTTTCTTCTCGTGGATGAGGATGAGTGCGTTGTCGAGTGAGCAGTTCATTGCCTCTGCATCTGTTACGAAGTAAGGTGAAAGGTAGCCCTTGTCGAACTGCATTCCCTCTACTACGTCGAGAGTTGTCTCGATGCCTTTAGCTTCTTCTACAGTGATGGTTCCGTCTTTGCCGACTTTATCCATAGCTTCTGCGATGATGTTACCGATCTCTGCGTCCCAGTTAGCCGAAACGGTAGCGACCTGTGCGATCTCCTTTGTCTCTGATACTGGCTTAGAGATTTCTGCGAGTTGCTTCACAATAGCTTCAGAAGCCTTGAGGATACCACGTTGGAGTGAGATAGGATTAGCTCCTGCTGTCACGTTACGTAGACCTTCTTTGTAGATAGCTTCTGCAAGAACAGTCGCTGTAGTAGTTCCGTCACCGGCTACGTCTGATGTCTTAGAAGATACTTCACGGATGAGCTGTGCGCCCATGTTCTCGTAAGGGTCTTCTAGCTCGATCTCTTTTGCTACAGATACACCGTCTTTGGTGATTGTAGGTGAACCGAACTTCTTGTCGAGGATCACATTACGACCTGCGGGTCCTAGTGTTGCCTTAACTGCTGCTGCAAGTTGCTCAACTCCGCGGAGGAGTGACTGTCTTGCCTTTTCGTCGAATTTTAGTTGTTTAGCCATATTGGTTATTATTATATTAGATTTAAATTATCCTACGATGCCGAGGATATCTGCCTCTGACATGATGAGGTGTTCCTCATTGTTGATCTTTACGTCTGTGCCGCCGTATTTTGCGATGAGCACTTTGTCATTTACTGCTACTGAGAACTCAAATACTGAGCCGTCTTCGTTCTTTCCGCCTTTGCCGAGAGAAACTACGATTGCCTCTTGAGGCTTCTCTTGAGCTGAATCAGGAAGAACGATCCCGCCTGCACTTACTTCTTCTGCTTCGATGCGCTTTAAAAGCACTCTTTGTCCTAGTGGTGTTATCATATTGTTGGTTGTGTTGTGGTTGTTGGTTTAAATGTTGTTATTTGGTTGTTCTGATGTGTAGCAAGTAGCATGTAGCGGGTAGCACTCGCTTTGCTCGTATGAGGTGCTTGCTAATGAATCTCTGATTCATTGCTACCAGCTACTTTATAGATTACTTCTCTTCCTCTACTACCTCTGCATCTACGACTTTACCCTTTGCCTTCTTAGGCTCTTTCGGTGCGTCGTCAGCTTCAGCTTCTGGAGCTCCGCCCATTCCACCCATTCCACCCATGTCTGGCATTCCGCCACCTGCTCCTGCTGCCGCAGCAGCTTGTTGGAACTGCTCTAGCATTGCTTCGAGTTCTGCTTTGGTTGACTTGATCTTGTCTAGGTCGTCTTCTTTGAGGGCTTCCTTGACTGCATCGATCTTGCCTTGCATTTCTACCTTGAGGTCTTCTGGGGCTTTGTCGCCCATTTCTTCCATCTGCTTCTCTAGTTGGTTTACCATGCCTTCAGCTTCGTTTTTGGTAGTGACTGCTTCTGCACGCTTTGCATCTTCTTCTGCATGCTCCTCAGCATCGCGCTTGGCTTTTTCTACTTCTTCGTCTGAAAGTCCGCTTGAGCCTTCGATGGAGATTTTCTGCTCTTTACCAGAGTTCTTATCCTTCGCTGAGACGTGGAGGATTCCGTTTGCATCGATGTCGAATGTGACTTCAATCTGTGGCTCACCTCTACGTGCTGGCTCGATACCATCTAGACGGAAGTTGCCGAGGATCTTATTGTCTTCAAACATCTTTCTTTCTCCCTGACAGATGCGGATGTCCACAGCTGGCTGGTTGTCCGCAGCAGTTGAGAATGTCTGTGACTTCTTAGCTGGGATCGTTGTGTTACGCTCGATCATTGCTGTTGCTACGCTACCCATTGTCTCGATAGAGAGTGAAAGTGGAGCTACGTCGAGTAGAAGAACGTCTGTGACGTCTCCAGCTAGAACACCGCCCTGGATACCTGCACCGAGTGCTACTACTTCATCCGGGTTTACACCTTGGTTAGGCTTCTTGCCTGCGAGTTCTCTGGCAGTCTCTACTACTTTCGGCATACGTGTCATTCCACCTACTAGGACTAGCTCATTGATCTCTGATGAGCTTACGCCAGCTTCCTTGAGACAGTCGATGACTGGCTGCTTGGTTCTTGCGAAAAGTTTGTCAGTGAGTGACTCAAGTTTTGAGCGAGTAAGTGTGATCTGAATGTGCTTAGGACCTGTCTCATTCATAGTGATGAATGGGAGTGATATGTCGTATGACTCAGAAGATGAGAGGGCGATTTTAGCTTTCTCTGCTTCTTCTTTAATACGCTGGAGTGCATCAGCTTGCTTACTGAGATCCATGTCTTCCTGAGTCTTGAACTCTCCTACTATGAAGTCGATGAGAGCATTGTCCCAGTCGTCACCACCTAGTTGAGTGTCACCGTCAGTTGCGAGCACTTCGAATACTCCGTCACCAATTTCGAGGACTGAGATATCGAATGTTCCACCACCGAGGTCATACACGGCGATCTTCTCATCAGACTTCTTATCGAGTCCATATGCGAGTGCAGCTGCAGTAGGCTCATTGATGATACGGCGAACTTTAAGTCCGGCGATTTCACCCGCTGCTTTAGTAGCGTTACGCTGTGAGTCATTGAAATAAGCTGGCACTGTGATGACTGCTTCAGAGATAGTTTCTCCAAGCTTAGTTTCAGCATCTGCCTTAAGCTTACCGAGGATCATTGCTGCGATTTCCTGTGGGGAATAAACTTTCTTCTCACCAGCCACATCCACTTCGATGTGCGCGTCGCCATTATCTGCCTTTACAATTGTGTATGGGAGACGCTTGTCTTCAGCTGTTAATTCGTCGAACTTACGTCCGATGAGTCTTTTCGCTGAGAAAATAGTGTTGGTTGGGTTAGTGACAGCCTGACGCTTTGCAGATTGTCCTACGAGACGCTCACCTGATTTGGTGAATGCTACTACTGATGGGGTAGTGCGGGCGCCTTCTGAGTTTTCTAATACCACTGCTTCACCGCCGTCCATGACAGCCATACATGAGTTAGTAGTTCCAAGATCGATTCCTAATATTTTAGCCATAATTTTTGTTGTGTTTGTTATTTTCGTTTTTGAAATTTATGTGTGCCATCACTATTGCACAATGTATGCCAGCGTATAACTTTCACTTAAATTCAACGACTTACAAAACTACCATTTACTAAATACAGGCATCCTGCGACAATGTGTCGCAACCCAGCGAGACAAACTGTCACCACGGGCAAATTGGGGGGGAGCTAATCCATGGTGTTATATCGACTAAAGCGCTCTATCCAGCCATCTTCCTCTAATAATTCATTCTGAATACCATCGGATTCTTCAATCACTTCGACATCATCGATGATCAGTTCTAGATTATCTTCGGCAGCATGTTGCAGCTCAGATAGAAAATCGTGGATAGCTACAGTACTAGTGTAATCTAATAGTTGTCGAATCAGCTCTCTCTGACTTTCACCAAGTTGAGCTAGCTGGTCTTGCATTGCTAATAGTTGGGGATCTTTATCAACTATTACCCGATTTGCCATCAATAGTTCAGCGGCTTCTATGGGGCTATCACGGAGGTTGTGGATGACAATTTCTCCGAAACGATCTAGTGGTGATGATGATTTCATATTATTTAACTTTCTTTATTCTCTCTAAAGCTTGCTCTACACTTTTCTTAGTGACAGCATGGCTAGTGATACGGCTGTCTCTTACTATAATTCCCTCTTTAGAAATGATCACACCAGATTCTTGCGATCCGAAGTTTGTAGATATTCCTATTGATGCCGAGCGACATATTGGCTCGTTGAAGAAAGTCTTCTCCTGGTGTCCTTCTAAGCTTATCGATGACGGAATCACCTCTACTTTAGCAGGCGCCTCAACAGGTAAAGCATAGGTTAGTGCTGAAAGGGCAACAGTAGTAGAGAATGTGATGAAAGAGAGACCGTTCATGGTGATATTAGGTTGCGTTATCTTTACTCCATCTTATTCAGGCGCGCTTTATTTAGCAACCAATTCATCATGTATGCCATTTTTTTAGAATCTAGGCTTGGTTAGAGCACCCTGTTCACGCATGATGCAGACAGATGAATTTGACCGAAATCAAACAAGTGCTAGACAATGCCGGGGTGATCCCAAGCAAGAAACTGGGGCAAAATTTTCTTTGTGATGCGAATGTCGCAAAATGGATCGTCGAGCAGCTTGAACCTGAAGCTCATGATACAGTGGTAGAAGTGGGTCCTGGAACAGGAGCGCTCACTGAGCACCTCGTGGGGAGAGTGAAGAAGATCATTCTAGTAGAATTCGACGCTAGACTCGCGGAGCACCTGACAAAGAAATTTGCTGATGAAGACAGTGTTGAAGTGAACCACTTTGATGGTGCTCGTTTCGATGTTAGAAATCTATTCAAGCAAGCTCCCATCAAATTTCTGGGTAACCTTCCTTATAGCGCAGGCGGCGCCATAATGCGAAATTTCATGAAGTCCCCTACTCCAGTAGTGCGGGCGGTTCTAATGCTGCAGAAAGAATTTATCGATCGAATCGTAGCTGACTATCGAACAAAAGCCTATGGTGTGCTTTCGCTCAGAATGCAGAGCGAGTGGCATAGTAAGCCAGCTAAGACTGTGCCACCAGAGGCGTTTCACCCTCGTCCACTGATCGACTCAACCGTAATGACCTGTGTTCCTGTAGCTAAAGATCGTTTTCCTATTTATGATAAAAGACTGTTTGATGAACTAATCCGCCGAGGCTTCTCCCAGCGTAGAAAACAAGTCAAAAAACAGTTACCAGATACCCAAGACTGGGCTGTTTTAGCTCCTACTCTAGGTTTAAAAGAAACTGTTAGAGCAGAGGAGATCTCTCTGGATCAATGGGTCGAAATTACCCGAGCTTTTGATGATCACCCGCTTAAAGACTTACCACAAAGCGGGGATGAGATCTTAGATGTAGTCGATGAAGCTGACGAAGTAGTCCGCCAAGAAAAGCGTAGCGTAGTACATGCAGAAAATCTACTACACCGAGCAGTTCACATACTAGTATTTAATAAGAAGAAAGAGGTTTTACTGCAAAAACGCAGTATACTTAAAGATAATTTCCCAGGAGTATGGGACAGTAGCGCCGCTGGTCACCTCGAAACGGGAGAAGGCTACGAGGCGTGTGCAACCCGTGAGCTAGAGGAAGAACTCGGCATTAATGCTGATGTCCAAGAGATTGCAAAAATCAATCCTTGCGAGAGAACAGGCTGGGAACACATCGGACTCTATGTCGCTAGGCATGATGGTGCTATGCGCTATCCATGTAGCGAAGTAGAACACGTGGTATGGTTCGGTATGGATCAGTTAAATGACTGGATCAGTGCTAGACCAGAAGATTTCGCCACTGGCTTTCTAGAATGCTGGGACGTCTTTTATGAGAAATTCAAAAGCTACGGTGAATAATCACTAGTCTAAGAAACAAATATTATCAGCAATCACGCTTGACTGATATTAATTCTAAACGCTAACTTACTTTCAAGACCATTTTAAATCAACACTAGCCAACCAAGGCTCTTTCACACAACTCGAACCAATAAATATCGTGGACCTCAAAGACATCAAGAAAATCGTAGAACTCATGGATGAGCACGACCTCTCCTACTTCCATCTCGAAAAAGAAGACTTCGATTTGAAGCTCAAGAAAGGACTCGACGCAGACGCTATCAGAGCAGCTATGCCAGCTCCACAAATGATGGCAGCCCCCCAACAACAAGTGGCTGCTCAAGCAGTAGGCGCTCCAGCGCCAGCAGGTGAAGATGCCGCTCCAGCAGCATCAGCAGATGAAGCTATCCCGTCACCAATGGTTGGTACATTCTACCGAAAGGCATCACCAGATGCTCCTAACTTCGTAGAAGTAGGCGATACAATAAGTGAAGGTCAGACTATCTGTATCATCGAAGCGATGAAAGTCATGAATGAGATCAAAGCTGAGACAAGCGGAACCATTACTGCTATCGCTGTGGAGGACTCCACTCCTGTCCAATATGGTGACACACTCTTTAACATTAAATAACCCCTTACAGAGTCGCTAAATATATAGTGGCTCGTATTCTCTATAGACTATGCTTAAGAAAGTCCTTGTAGCAAACCGTGGAGAAATTGCTCTCCGTGTCATCCGTGCATGCCGTGAACTCGGCGTCGAATCCGTAGCCATCTATTCAGAGGCAGACGTAGACTCAATGCACGTCCACCTGGCTGATGAAGCCGTATGTATAGGACCTGGTCCTAGTAAAGATTCCTATCTCATGATGGATAGAATCATCGCTGCGGCTGAGATCACTGAAGCAGACGCGATTCACCCTGGATATGGATTCCTATCAGAAAATGCCCGCTTTGTAGATATCTGCAACAGCTGCGACATCAAATTCATAGGACCTCGTGCTGAGACTATCACCATGATGGGTGACAAGAACACAGCTCGCTCTACCGCACTAGCTAGTGGAGTGCCTGTCACACCTGGCTCCGACGGCATACTAGAAGATGCTCAGCACGGTCTCAAACTTGCGACTGAAATGGGATTCCCTGTCATGATCAAAGCTACCGCAGGTGGTGGTGGTCGTGGAATGCGCCCTTGCGAAAGTGCAGAAACTTTCATCGATCTCTACAACCAAGCCAGTCAAGAAGCCATCGCGTGTTTCGGAAATGGTGCATGTTACCTTGAGAAGCTCGTCATCAATCCACACCACGTGGAATTCCAGATATTCGGTGACGAACATGGCAATGCTATTCACCTCAACGAGCGTGACTGCTCCATGCAGCGCAGAAACCAGAAGATCATCGAAGAATGCCCTAGCCCACTCATCACTCCTGAACTCAGGAAAGCAATGGGCGATGCATCAGTGAAACTAGTCAAAAAAATCGGCTATGAAAACGCAGGAACTATCGAGTATCTCGTAGACTCTACTGGTAAAAATTTCTACTTCATGGAGATGAATACACGTATCCAAGTAGAGCACCCGATCACTGAAGAAGTGATGGGCTGTGAGCTTATCAAGGAACAAATCCGTGTAGCATCTGGTGAGCCACTTTCACACCACGTGCTAAATGCAGAGCCTCGTGGACACTCTATCGAGTGCCGCATCAATGCAGAAGACCCATACAACAACTTCGCACCAAGCCCTGGTAAGATCGATCTCTGGTATGCTCCAGGTGGCAAAGGCGTCCGCGTGGACACACACGTTTACTCAGGCTACTCAGTGCCACCGTATTACGATTCTATGATCGCCAAGCTCATCTGCACAGGCGCTACTCGTGAGATCGCGATTGCCAGAATGAACCGTGCGCTCAGAGAGTTCATGATCACTGGTATAAAAACCACGGTTCCATTCCAAATCGAGATTATCAATCACCCAGACTTCATTGCAGGTAAATACAACATCGCCTGGGTAGAAAAGTTCCTCGAAGAGAAGAATCTTCAAGTTCCTAAGGTCTAAAACGCTTTAAGACTATTTAATTTCTAAGAGCCAATCCGGAAAAGGGTTGGCTCTTTTTTATTTTTTTAAATTGAATTAATTTAAATCAATCATAGTCATAAGATTGTAATTAAGAAAAATAACCACTAACTTGAACTTATGAAACACAAAATTATTTCCATTTTCTCATTCGCCGCTCTTTCACTCACTAGCTGCACATCTGTAGATCCATATACTGGTCAACAAAAAACATCTAATACTGTCAAAGGCGCTACCATGGGTGTGCTAGGTGGAGCTGCTCTAGGAGCACTCATCGGCAACTCTCGATCAGGCGGCAAATCACGCGAATATGCTGTAAAAGGAGCTATCGCAGGACTAGCGGCAGGTGCAGGCATAGGCAACTACATGGACACTCAAGAAGCTCTAATGCGCAATCAACTTCGAGGCACTGGAGTAAGTGTTACCCGTGTAGGAAATGACATTATTCTCAACATGCCGAGTGATGTGACATTCAACACAGGTAGAGCAGATATCCAGCCACAGTTTGCAGACACACTCCAATCAGTAGCTTCTGTTCTAAAGAAATACGCTAGAACTAGAATCAGCATCACAGGTCATACTGACTCTGATGGCTCTGCATCATCGAATCAGAATCTCTCGAATGCACGAGCTCGCTCAGTGGCTGGCTTCCTAAACTCTCGTGGTGTCATCTCAAGACGTATGGATACATACGGTGCAGGAGAATCTTCACCAATCGCATCGAATAATTCTTCTTCTGGCAAAGCTAAGAACCGCCGCGTCGTAATACGTGTCAATCCACAGCAAGGTCAGTAATATAGGCATACAATTTTATCTTTAGACCTCACGGTAATCCGTGGGGTCTTTTTTTGCGTTATTTTTAGAGAAATATAACAAAAAACCTAAGAAAATCGTTTCCCACACGTTTCTGCTAGTGAATAGTCCACACTATGGGCGATCCCAACGTAACCAAATTGAAAAATTTAGAGATGATCACCACAGCTGATGAATTAGTAGAGCATGCTTTGAAAGAGTATGAATCTCCACTAATCGGCTATGCAATGACGATTCTTAAAGATCTAGAGAGATCACGCGATGTAGTACAGGACACATTCATCCGGCTCTATAAACAAGATGTAGAGAAGGTAAAAAAAGGGCTGAAATCATGGCTCTATACAGTCTGCCGAAACCGAGCGCTCGATGTCCTACGAAAGGAAAAGCGCATGGTAAGTGTGGATGATGAAATCCTGGGACTCGAACACAGCAAACTGCCAGCACCAGACACAGCCACAGACCACCACGAACGAATCGAGCAACTCTTAGAAATCCTGGATAGACTTTCAGACAACCAAAAAGAAGTCATCATGCTGAAATTCCAGCAAGGCATGAGCTACGACGAAATCAGCGAAAAAACAGGACTCTCATCGGGCAACGTAGGATTCTTACTCCACAATGGACTCAAGAAACTCCGCGAGATGATGCCAGCCGACTTAATCTAATTAAATACAAACTTCACCCTCCCAACACCCACTTTCCCTCCCAAAACCCACTTTCACAAAACCCACTTTCAAATTAACTAGCGAGATGAAAAACACACTCAAAGACAACGACCCTAAACTCACCGCCTACGCACTCGGTGAACTCTCACGCCATGAAGCAGCAGAGGTAACTAAACAGCTAAAGGGTAATCCTGCATTACAAAAGGAAGTCGACCAGATCGATAACCTAGGACTAGCTCTTACCAAAGCATTTGGAAAAGAAGATGAAATAAAACTCAGCTCCAAGCAACGTGCTGCTATTTTTCAATCAGGCAGAAACCCTACTAATGCAGACGTGATCTCCATACACAAAAAGCAATGGCTCCGTCCAGTAGTCGTCACCCTAGGAGCTGCAGCAGCTCTAGCCGTAACATTCACAGTGCTGAATAACATGGCTGGTAGAGACGACCTTCCTAGCCAAGTGAATTTCCAGAAAATCGAGAAGGACGACATGCTATCACCAATCGCTCCGAATCAATCACGATGGGATAAGACTTCTAACTCTAATTCTAATTCTAATTCTGGAGCCTCACAAGTAGGCTCAAATATCGTACTCTTTGATAATGCCAGCAAGCACAATGTCGAAACCATGGGTGACGGACTTATGCATCACCCTGCTGCTCTGCGTGGAGAAATCGAAAAAACCGCAGCAACTCAATCCAGTCTAAATCTAGCTGAACTCTCAGAAAATGGCTGGGAATCACGAGCTGATAAAGCCATGACCAGACTTCCTCTGGTCTGTGGTAATGCTAGCTGGAAATGGATGGAGCAGTGGATCGATAACATTGACTCTAATTCTCCTGATAATGTAAGGCCTAGTAAGAACGCAGTTCGTATCGATGAAATTCTAAACCACTTCCATTATAGCAATCCTGCCGACATTCAAGTCGGGAATATCCACTCTGGCATTTCACTCGTGCAATGCCCATGGAGCGCGAATCATCAGATCGCAGTCGTTCTAGTGCAGAACCGTAGCAAGATAGATAGCTACGCTGAAGCAGCCATCACTATGAGTGAGGCAGTCTCTCGCTATAGACTACTCGGCTACGCCAAGACCACGGAGCCAGACGCAGCTATGACTGCACCTGCCAGGGTGAAACTAGCACCAGGCTACAGCCATCTCGTAATGTATGAGATTGAGCTAAATTCAGACGTACAACTTGGAGATGATGTCCTAGCAGTCACTCTCAATGCTGAAAGCGCAGACAGCCCTGGAACGATAGCTTCCAATGCTCTCAGCATCCAGCACAGTAACCTAGCGTGGCCTAAAGCACCGCAAGACGTCCAGTTCAGCCTCATTCTAACCAGCTGGGCGCAAATCATCGCAGACAGTAATTTCGATGGAGAAATGAATGCTCAGAAAGTGCTCGGCATGATCCAGTATTTCGAAACAGCACATGCTCCATCATCAGAGCAGCGAGACGCTCTTTCGAAAATGAAGGATAGTCTCTCAGCTCTCTAGATATTTTAGTTTCTGTCGCATGTGAAATATGGTTAAGTAATAAAAGTAGGAATAAACGTATCGTTGAACTCTCCTACAATCTGTAACCATGAAAAATACACACAAACTAATAATGGCAGGCATCGTGTCCTGCTCTATGTTCGGAGTGATCTCATGCAGTAATTCTGCTGACACTACAGCTAAGCCGATGGCTATTAATGCCAAGACTGAGACTGTAACACTCGCTCTAACAGGTCTTAAATGAATGATCGCTTGTCCACCGAAAGTGCAGTCTGCACTTTCAAATATCGATGGCGTGTCCACTGCATCTGCTACTAGAAAATCAGCAACTGTTCTGATAGATCGCAACAAGGTAACCAACGCACAACTAATCAAAGCCGTGCAATCTGCAGGCAATGGTTTTAATGCAACTGTGGTGAAGTAAGCTCACATAAGTTTTAACGCATTCCAAGATTAGTGAACTTCACTTATCTTGGAATTTTTTGTTAGAAGGTGAAATCAGTTTTTAGCCCGAATAGCTGAGTGGCATAGATAGTCCCGTCTGGCGCTATAGAAACTCCTATCCCCGTGTAGTTCCACTTCTTTAGAATATTCTTCTTGTGCTTGGGCGAGTTCATCCAGTTACGGCTAAATGTTGCTGCTACATCTCCATTCTGCCCATAGATTAAAGCTACATTTTCTGCTGCTCTAGACATTGAGTAGTCGAGGACTATTTTATTAGCTCTACTTCCGAATCCATCGTGATTTAGTTCACGTTTGCCACGCTTTATGAATTTATTCTTGAGTTTGTCACTATGTTTTCTCGCTAGAGTCGCCATTCTAGAGTGATAGTTCATCGGCTTAAGCCCAGCATTCTTCCTGTATAGCTCGACTCTCGCAGCAATTCTCCTCTCAAGTATCTCTAACTTACCCTCAGGCGCACCTGCTTCTGCTGGGGCATTGATCTTGGCAGCTTGAGTTGATGTGAATGTCGGTTTAGGACTTGTGGAAATATTGGAGCAAGAACTTAAAACGCTTACCACTACAATAGGGAGTATGAATGTGAAAATTCGCATATAGCAATCATTTTCAATGAAATAGATAGCCGACACAATACAAAATTTCAGAATCGTAAAATCATTCTGTTTTAAGAGTCTATAAGACGTTAGAAATCTACTATGGAATACGCCTCGGAAACAGAAGTTCATAATGCTGCCAAGCACATCCACTCACTCAATGCTGCGCTCAACGAAGTCCTCTTCGGACAAGAGAAGTTAATTGACCTAGTGATCACAGGCTTACTTGCTAGAGGTCACATTCTGTTAGAGGGTCTTCCTGGGCTTGGTAAAACTGAGTTAGTGAAGGGATTATCTAAATCACTCGGTCTAGATACTAAGCGTATTCAATTCACACCTGACTTGCTACCTGGTGATGTTACTGGTAATCCTATACTCGAAGAAGTCGATGGCAGACGCGAGTTCAAGTTCCAGCCTGGACCACTCTTTACTAACATCATGCTGGCAGATGAGATCAACCGTGCTTCACCAAAAACACAGTCAGCTCTGCTGGAAGCGATGCAGGAACGTAAGGTCACCGTGCTGGGAACTACTCACGATCTTCCACAACCATTCTTCGTGCTTGCTACTCAAAATCCGATCGAACTTGAAGGCACTTATCCCCTACCTGAAGCTCAGCTCGACCGCTTTCTATTCAAGCTAGAGGTCACACGAAACTCTGTAGAAACTCTAGAGAAAATTGTGAACTCACGCGAGCTAGGCACTGAACCTTATGTCGAATCTATCATGGATGCTGGGACTCTTGAAGGCTTACTGAGATTGGTAAGAAAAATCTATCTACCTGATGTTGTCGCTAACTACATCGCCCGTCTAGTAGATGCCACGCACCCAGGTCAGTCTGAGTCTGCAGCTAATATCAAGTATGGTGCTAGTCCCCGCGCGGCGCTCTCTCTAGCATCAGCGGCTAAAGCCAGAGCTCTGATCCACGAGCGCCCACATGCATCATTCGATGACGTCTGCTACGTGGCTCCCGCTGTGCTGCGCCATCGCATACTGTTAGACTACAATGCAAGAGTCGAAGGCATCACCACGAACGATGTCATTGAGAAGCTGATCAAGGAAGTCCCTGCTCAAAATAAAGCCACTACGAAGACTCTAAAAAACGCTTAATCATCTATCTTTATCGTAATGAGAATAATTCTTCTACTCACCCTACTTAATTTACTGTGCTCATTCGCCGCAGCACAGGCTCCTCTGATCAACACCAACTATGATAAGAGCGCAAAGACAACAGCTAAGCTCACCGCACTATTTTCCCGACTCCCTACCAGCGGATACATGCCTCTGCGACTAGAGGTGAAAAATGGGCCGAAGACAGAGAGATCATGGTGCTCATCACTATATTTCTACTCTCCGCTAGCTTTACCGCTATCACTGTAGGACTCTCAGCAATCCCTTCATTCATACTCCGCGGCATGGTAAGCGCAGCTATAGCAGTTAGTGTATTTCTAATATCCATAAGCCTGTTTGACTCTAGAAGAAATTACCAAGATCTGTTAGATATCTGCGGATTTGCAACTACGATGCATACCTCTTTTTACCTTATCGTTTTAATGAGTGCTATCTATCTTAGCTGGTTAGCTATAGATTTCGGAGCTAGTTACATAGCTCCCTTAGCAGAAAACAGAGCCACACCTAGGCGACTCATCGCTCTGCTGCTTATGTTAATCACCTCTGGAGTATTTCTATTTACGCCACCTAATTTAATAGATATCCTACCAGTAATCATAGTGCTTCTAGCTATCCCTGTCTGCGTCATTAGTCTCACTGAAGCGTCGTTTCTCGTACCCAATATCAGCGCATCCTTCATTAGCCGTGGAGCACTGATTCGTAAATCTCGCTATCTACTCTATCCAGGTTGGCAGTCAGGTATCTGGTATTGTATCTTACTCTATTTTATCACTATCGGAACTATTTTCTTTCTTCCAGATCATGACCAAGCCCTATTCCTGACTATCACCACCACATTCTCTTGGCTACTCTTCCCTCTTGCCATTACAAAGCTCTTTTTCAATAGATTCCAAAACCTGTTCACTATCTACGTTGCAGTATTGCTGGTCAGTGCAGTGCTATTTTTAGTCACCATCTCTGTGATTTCGATCACTAATACAAAGGGAATCACACTATTTCTATGCTGGCTTCCTCCTGTTCAGTTTTACCTTATAATTGATGCTAAATCCTCATTTTATAGTAGTCGTAGTTCTGGTTATAGTTATGAGTTCATCCTAGCCTTATCGATTATTAGCTTAGCCATAAACTGGGCAATATGCCTCATCCGTAGTTTCCCTGAATGGAACGCGATTAGAAAAAATGAGAACGCCGCTAAATCCATCTTAGCTAATATTTCTAAAGATTAATCATGACCCCCGAGACGCTAAAAGCAGCTAGAGCCAGTGCCTCAGTATGTGCAGAGAGCATCTCGCTACCGCTACACTCTCGGGTCTGGAAAGGAATGGCTGGTGACTTCTCAGGTGCAGGGTCTGGATCATCCCTAGACTTCCAAGACCACAGAAACTATGCCCCGGGCGATGACCCACGCCACATCAACTGGCAAGCCTACGCAAGAACTGGCGACTATACCATGAAGTTATTCCGTGAGGAAGTGCGACCAATGGTAGACATCGTCCTCGATGTCTCCGACTCGATGTTCTTTGACGAATCTAAGTCTGTTAGAGTCGCGGAAATATTCTACACCATCATCAACTCTTCCCACAAAGCAGGAGCCGCACTAAGTATCCACCTCATCAAAGGAAGCGCCCACCGACCGATACCCATAGAAACCATCTTCACTGATCAATGGTTCAGCATAGCGGAGTCGATGAAAGACGATTCACCGAACCAATCTCCATCTATAGACAAAGTCCCCTTCCGAGCTAATACCATCCGCGTATTCATCAGCGACTTACTTTTCCTGGGAGACCCCGCACCACTGATTCGCCACTGCACTCAGCGCCAAGGCTCACTCATCATCCTAGCTCCATTCAGCCAAGCCGAAGCGAATCCTGAGTGGTCTGGCAACTACGAATTCGTAGACGCCGAGTCTGGCGATAGCTCTCCCCATAGGATCGAACCAAGCGTTCTAAAAAGCTACAAAGAAACCTACAACAACCACTTCACCCTCTGGCACAACGCCACCATGCGCCACCAATCTCCATTAGCTAGAATCCCTGCTGATAAAGAACTCATGCAAGCATTCCAAGTGGATGCGATCAAGTCTGGTGCGCTAGAAATAGTCGCCTAAAATTTACTTTTCTCTAGATCCTGCATAAACTTCTCACATGGACACTAATCACATTATTTCAAAAAGACAATTTCTTCTCGCTCTAGGCTCACTAGGTGCAGGAACACTTCTTAATAGCTGTGCAGACATCGGTGGGATAGGAAACATCGGCTTAGGGTCAGGGCTCATGCCTACCATACTCATCAAACCCCAGACAATGATGAGCAAAATCGCGCCACAATTCCCTTACAAAAAAAACTATCAAGGACTAGTGGATTTAAATTTCTCTGACCCAGTAGTCAGCATGGTTCCTGATGCAGAAAAGGTGCGAGTGGGACTCACCACACTAGGAGGACTAAGTGGTGGGGGGCGACAGCTCGGCGGTAGATGCCAGCTAGCATGTGGCTTACGATATGACCCTAAGACACGTGGAGTTTTCCTAAAAGATTCAGTACTGGAGGACTTTAGCCTAAACGGAGTCCCAACTCAACTAACATCTGGACTTCGTGAAGTTGCCAACCTAATAGGTAAAAACCTACTTGAGCGCTATCCTGTTTACACACTAGGAAATAGTGCAGGGCTTGGATTTCTAAAGAAAATGAACGTAACCGACAATGGTGTATTACTAAGTTTCGGTCTCTAGTAAGAAGTTGATTAACTAATTAACATGAAATCTGGTTACATCCCAGACTCACTGCTCAACTACAAACCAACATAGAATATTATTGCCTGCCAGTAAGCTGGTCTACAGCCCGCTAGTAAGCTGGTCTAGGACTCTTTTAGCCTCCTTATCATTTGGGTATAATTCGAGAGCTTGTTTTAGATAATCAATCGCTCTGGGAGTATCCTGCTTATTCAGTGCACCCTGCGCTAGAGCGAGAAATGGAGTAGAATTCGCGGGTCTATATTTCAGCTGCTTCAAGAAAGCATGCTCAGCTTTATCCGCTTGGCTGAGCTGCTCGTATAGTAAACCTACAGTCGTCCAGCTGTATCGATTATTAGGAAGTGATTTTAATGATCGCTCATAAAGAGCAATTGCTTTCTCAATTTCTCCTTTACGCTGTTTCTCCTTAGCCAAGTGCATCAGAGCATAAGGATGATCAGGACTGTGCTCCAAAGTCGCTGCAGTGAGAGTCTCCATATTCCTCCAATCCAGTGATCGTTGGATACTAAACCAAGCCGGCAACAGACAGAAGATACAAACTGCCAGAGTATTTCTAGCCAAACTACCCCATCTATTGGTGAGTTGATAGTAACCTATAGCAATAAGTAAAAATGGACCGAGATACGATAAATAAGAATAACGGTCTGGAGCATTCGCCTCACCGCTCATGATAAACCCACAAACAGGAATGAGCAAAATTAAGTAATAACAGAACCCCCAGCTCAAAATCCGTACTGTATGCCTATATCTAAAGCAGACGATAGCAGCAACTATCAGGGCAGAAAGACTAGCAAAGAAACCCTTCCAAGGAATAGCCACAAGTGGAACATTGAAATAGCTTAGTTTGGTAGGTATCACTAATTTATAAAGATAGAGCCCTAGATTGTTCGTTCCTACGTAAATTCTCTCCCCAAAGCTTCTGGACTGTAGGATTTGAAGTTTATTAGAATGATCCGCATGTTGAATCGACAATGTAATGAATACAGTAAGAGCTGCGAGAGCTGCGAAGGGCAGAAGTTTCAGCACGATCTTCTGTAATGATTCCTTCTGCTTCTCAGATCTATTAAGAAATACGGAAATAAAGAAGACCGCTGGCCAGACTACCAGTATAGGTTTACTCATCAGCCCTAGTGCAAACAAGCCCAGGGCTATATAATAGAAGCGTGGTTCTCGCTGATTAAGGTACTTCAACCAATATCCTAGACTGAGAAAGCCAAAAATAGCGGAGAGTGTGTCCTTCCGCTCAGAAAGCCACGCCCATGACTCTACGTGCATAGGATGGAAGATAAATAAGGACACTGTAATCAGGACTGCACTACGAGGAACTGATTTAGCCTTCGAGCCAAGCCTTATTTGATTCAAACAGAAAAATAAGGCTAAACCTGCTAGTAAATGATAAACGATCGCAGATAGGTGATGAAGATCAGGATTCAGACCAAAGAGGCTGACATCTAATTGGTGAGACCAGATGGTTGCTGGATGCCATAGATCCAGGCTCTGATCAGTGAGAGCAGCGCCAGCGTGTGAGATACCCTCACTGACTGTTGGATTCTCTGGAATTAAGAGTTTATCATCCCATGATAGAAATTCAGTTTTTCTCATATTGGTATTTATTTAGGGGAAGTTTATTATAAACAGCATTCATTTTCTAGAAAAATAAATATATTTCGCACCCTATTTCATCTTATTAAAAAAAACAAATAATGAGCCATGATTTCAGATTGAACATGTTATCCTTAATACTACTAAATATTTAATTGAAAAACATATTACAACCTGTAATACAATTATTTATAGTATTTTCTATTTTGCAACACAGGATAATTTTCTCTTTTATTAATAGTTAGAAATTCTCGTTTCCACAATTAAGCATCATAATTAAATAATAGTTTATATTAGCTAATCCAACTGTAAGTAATTTAATCATATTTGACAATCAATTGTTAAAATTGCAAAGTCTGACTCTAGATTTATACAATAGTTAAAACTAAATAAAGCACCCCCAATTATGAAACAAATAAACAAATACTTATTATCGAGTTTAGCAACAGCTTTAGTAGCTGTAAACACTGCAACAGCGCAAGTTAATCTTCTAGTAAACGCAAGTTTTGAAGATATAGTTGCATCCTCTGGCGCTCTGAAACAACACAATTCTGGATGGACTGGGAGTGGTGGATTTGCTGGTGAATGGGCAGGCACCGCTACTTTTACTGGTGGTTGGCTCGAGAACAATGAAAATTTAACTAACATTACTACCGCTGCTCATTTAGATCACTTTGGATTATATATATCAAATTCAGCAGGAACTGTTACTCAATCTGTATCTACAGTAATAGGACAAAGCTATACTATAAGTGGGCTTCTAGGCAATGCGGAAAGTAATTCCAACCTTGCAGGTAATGGCGCTACTGCGGCTGTATTAGTTGGTGGAGTTGCTGTAGCGACACAATCTGAAGGTCAATGGGGTAGTTTTACACACACATTCACCGCGGCTGCTACAACAACAGCTATTGCATATGGAGCTACTGTGGGTGATGATTCACCAAACCCTTCAGTTTTCGTAGTAGTAGATAATCTCAATCTAACAAAAGTTCCTGAGCCCTCATCGGCAGTTCTTCTTGGCCTTGGAGTACTTGGACTTATCGTGCGTCGTAAGAGAGCATAATCCTAATATAAATCATTTCATTCTAGAAAGCTGTTTCTCTCCACAGGAACAGCTTTTTTGTGGGGATTTTTAGTGAAAACAATGCTCACTGATTGCATAAGCAGGAATGATCTGTTCATCGACAGTATCCCTTTTTGTAAACTTAAGCTCGTGCGTTAAGCATGGGAGATGGTCTTCTGCATCATGGGAGATGTAGATGATCTGAGCGATATTCCCGTCAGCGATCTGAGTGACTAGCTGGATAATCAAAGCACGATTGATAGGGTCGAGTCCTTGGCATGGTTCGTCCAGGAGAAGCAGACGTGGACGCTTAATGAGAGCACGAGCAATGAGGAGCATACGCTGCTGACCGAAGGATAAGCTTTTAAATAAGCTGGATGCATATTTCTCCAAACCAATGAATTGCAACCACTCAGCGGCAATTTTATGCTGCTCAACAGTAACCATAGTATAAACGCCAATGCTATCGAAGAAGCCAGACAGCAAAACCTTCTCACAAGTAATGCTCACTCGATACTGCTGGTGAAGCGCAGTGGACATCAGCCCCATGTTACGCTTGATATCCCAGATAGACTCCCCTTCCCCGCGACGATTGCCGAAGATATAGATCTCATTGCCAAAGCATTGTGGGTGATCACCAGAGATGAGTCCCAGCAGAGTAGATTTCCCAGATCCATTAGGACCACTGACTTTCCAATGCTCATCAGGCATCATTTTCCAGTCGAGCCCTTTGATAATTTGCTTAGTATGATAGCCGACATCGACAGAGCGCATCTCGATCAATGGCTTACTAGAATCGGTGATGAACGTTTCAGACCCAGCCAATGCTGATGGCATAGGACGCGGAGTGCTATTCATATCCTGAAGTTGATGCCAGAGTTTGTTGGATTCTATTTCACTACGTGATCCAGCGAGCACTAGCTCCATCTGGTGTAGACAGGCTAGGTGAGTAATATGACTTTCTAAATGTGATATTCGATTTACAATAAGCACTACTGGGATTTGTTGACTTAGCTCTGCGATGACTCCTTTCAAATGAGTAATAAAAGCGATATCGAGTCCATCGTATGGCTCATCAAGCACTAACATTTGCGGGTCTTCAGAAAGAGCTCTTGCTATCATTAGTCGGCGACGTTCTCCAGTGGAAAGAATGCGAAATCCAGTATGCAAAAAAGCATCCAACTGCATGGTTTCTATAATAGAATCGATATCTACACCTTCTCGTAAATGCTCTGTGATCAATTCGTAGGTAGTTCGTCCATTATCTACCTTATTTATAAATTCACTATCATCCTCGTAAAATTCTCTCTCTAATAGCCCATGCTCTTTTTCAAAAGAGACCAATTGAACTCTCTCGAATGGTGAGAATCTCTGCTTGTCACCTAACTTGACTTCATCAGCTAGCATAGCAGCGAAAGTAGATTTTCCTGCCCCATTACCACCTAACACCGCCCAATGCTCATCAGACTTAATCTCGAATTCAGATATAGCTACTTTCTGAGAGCCTTGGTTAGAAATATTTTTTAGAAGCATCGGAGTATCTAATTTCATTTAAAAATTATATCGTGGGATCAACTAGAGTCCAGAGGTAGTTTGACTCGTCTTGCACTTCAGCAATTATTCGTTACGATAAGACATCAAATGAACGCATGCGAAGCATACAGTCGACTAATCTCAGGAGGCTGTAATCATAACAATTTCTTCATTCACGGTGGTAGATCCGCCCATGATGCTATTGGTCTGATTAAGTATAATTGGTTACTCATTGATCGCCATAGCTGTCATCATAGCAGGTCTCATCTTTCATGGAATATGAGAAAATAATCGTGTTCTAATCATGGAGTGAAATATAATCCCTCTGTGCTACAGAAAAACAATTAAAATACTAGTCCTCTAATACGAGCAGCCAATCAAAGCCAAACTTACTGCGGGAATAGCTACTACGAGTTATACTGGCGAATATATACTCGCTTCCATATTTGCCTTTGGTGGTGGAATATTAGTTTATTTTGGTTCCACAGCATAGGTAGAAAATAGGGACTATAGCAAGACCCCGATTTTTCTCGCCTTTATATGGCAATAAGCACAAATCCGGCTTGACCTCTAGGGTATAAGGCTAAATAGTCCCACTGCTCTTCTCATTCAGAGAATGCGATGGTTTTCAAAATGACTGAAATAACCTCGCTGTGGGCACGCATCTATTGATGTGCAGAGACGCATCAACATTTCTAGAATTACCAATCCAATCAACAATTTAATAAAATAATATCATGTTTCGAAAACTATTCGGCTCTATGCTCTCGACAGACATCGGGATCGACCTTGGCACTGCCAACACCCTTGTATATGTTAAGGATCAAGGCATTGTGCTTCGCGAGCCATCTGTAGTGGCGGTAAAAGCTGGCACTAACCAAGTACTCGCTGTGGGCGATGATGCTAAGCGCATGCTCGGCAGAACTCCTGGCGACATCGTAGCTATCAGACCGCTTAAAGACGGTGTAATCGCTGACTTTGAAGTAACTGAGGCAATGCTTCGCCACTTCATACGCAAAGCAAATAACTCTAAGCGATCTAACCCACGTGTGGTCATCGCTATCCCGTCTGGTATCACTCCAGTCGAGCGCCGTGCTGTCCGTGAAAGTGCTGAGAGTGCTGGCGCTAGAGAGGTATTCCTCATCGAAGAACCTATGGCAGCAGCTATCGGTGTGGGACTTCCTGTGCAGGAAGCTTCTGGTAATATGATCGTAGATATCGGCGGTGGAACTACTGAGGTCGCTCTAATTTCTCTTGCAGGTCTCGTTTATGCTCGTTCAGTAAGAACTGCTGGTGATGAGATCGATGAGTCTATCATTTCCTACATGAAGCGTGCTTATAACCTGATGATCGGTGAGCGCACAGCTGAGGAAATCAAGATCCGTATAGGCTCTGCTATAGAACTTCCTAAGGAACTTACCATGGAAGTAAAAGGCAGAGACCTCGTAGCTGGTCTCCCTAAGACAATGAAAATTTCATCTGAAGAGATACGTGAAGCTATGGCTGAGCCGCTTTCATCCATAGTGGATGCAGTGCGTACTACGCTAGAGCGTTGCCCACCAGAACTCGCTGCTGACTTAGTAGACAGAGGTCTCACTCTTGCGGGAGGCGGAGCTCTGCTAAAAGGACTCGATAAGAGACTTAAGCTAGAAACTGGCTTACCAGTTCACATCGCAGATGATCCACTAAGTGCTGTCGCTGAGGGAACTGGTAAAGTGCTTGAGGAAATCACGTTCTTGCGCCGTGTCACGAACATGGATTAACTTCTAAGTAGAAAATTTTCTACTACCTCTCAAATATATGAAGCCTGTCAGCCTGATCACACTTTTACTCTTCCTCGGAGGAGTAGCGTGGGCACTCACTCGGAGCGAGCCCAGTGTGCGTATTATTCAGTCAGGCTACTACTCTGTCATGCGCCCATTCTTAAGTGGTGGGTCTGCGATGGAGACTAAAATAAGATCATTTGATGACGAGCTAGAGCATTCACGTGTGCTCAAGGCTGAGCTAGATATAGCGGAAGCTGAGCTCGTCAGAATGCGTATGGAGATAGCACAACTCAAGGATCTGGAGCAAGAAAATGTCCAGATGCGAGCTGCTCTAAATTTCCAGAAACGCACAAGTTTCAGCGTAACTGCTGCAAAAATCATTCGTCGCAAACCCTCGAACTGGTGGGAAACTGCCCACATCGACCGAGGGAAAGATCATGGGATAAGAGCTCAGCTCCCCGTGATCGCTGCCGAAGGACTCGTTGGGAAGGTAGACCGACCTAACAGCGATTCCTCCACTGTGATTTTACTGACCGATGAAGCCTGCCAAGTCTCAGCCAAGGTGCTGGGAAATGGGGTGGCTCAAGAGGTCGGTATCCTTAGCGGACAGAGAGCTCAGAATGGGGAGAACCCTATGCTGCGCTTGAAATATCTGTCTCGAGAAACCAATGTCAAACCTGGACAACTCGTTGTCAGCACAGGTCGGGGAAAACTCTTCCCTAAAGACGTTGCGTTAGGCACCGTAATCTCTATAGAGCGCGGGTCTATCAATGCTGAGGCACTAGTGAAACCGGCAGTGGATTTTGCGACAGTACATACTGTATTCGTCCTTACTAATCCATCTGAATCCGATTCCACCAAGTGATCCGCTACCACATCAGCATTATTTTTCTCATTTTAGCAGCCTGCATACTTCAGCAGTTTCTGCCTGCTATTACGGGCTTTCATGATGCCAGAATTCATATCTTTGCGCTAACATTTCTGTGCTGTGCAGTCACGATCGGCTTCTCCCCTATGCTCATGATTGCTTTCCTCTGCGGCTTCATCTGGGATTCGCAGAATTCCCTAGGTTCACATGGCGGAGATCCATCTGTGTATGAATCTCCTGTGGAGCATATTCGCTTTGGCTACTCTATTATTCTCTATGGTATGATGGGCGTGATCATGCAGGGAGTACAGCCACTTTTCCGCAAGGGTGTCTGGCAGCTATCCGCTGCTCTAACAGGTGTGGCAATCTTATTCTATCTACTTTCAGAATACTTACTAATCAATGTGATACGAGGTGAGTTCTATTTCCCTAGCCGCGTCTTCTATCAAATGCTGTGGTCCTCTCTGCTCACGATGCTCTGCTCGCCTGTAATCTTCTTTGTATTATTCAAACTAGCCAAGTGGTGCCAATTCACCATCCGCTTCGATGGACTCAAGCGTCCTGGCTTCAGACTCAACTCAATGCAAGATCACTAACAGAAAAAGAAAAACTATCATTATGAACTCACGCTTCCGCTACAGACTCTATATACTAACTCTTCTCATTCTTTTGGGGACTGGTGTATTGTTGTCGCGTTTATTCAAGATGCAGATCGAGAAGCAGGAGTATTATAAACAGAAAGTCCCCTCTCATAAAATCGTGACTGTTAGAGAGCCTGGAGTCCGTGGCGAAATCATGGATCGGCATGGGATAAAGCTGGCTACTAATTCGCAGAGTTACATTGTTTACTTTAACCTCGATGAAGTACGAAAAGCTTATGTTGAAAAGCATGGGAAATCCCTCTTCCGTAAAGAGCTAGTAAACCGTAAGGGCGCTAAAAAAGCGGTGACTAGAGTAGATCTCCCTGGAATGGTGAATGAACTCGTCATTCCTCAGTTAGCTAAATTTAATCTAGATGCTAAGTATAGCGCCAAGGCAATGGACGGCCACTACCTAACCCACGGTGGACTCGTTCCCTTCGTTTATAGAAAAGATCTTCCTTATGATGAATTTGCTGTGTTCGCTGAGCAGAGCATTGATCTACCAGGTGTCTATATTAGTGCCTCTCCTCACAGGGAGTATCCACTGGGAGCTTCTTGCTCGCACGTTATAGGCTTCATTAAGATCTGGAAAAAAGGAGATATTCCTAAAGGTTTCCTGCACTACATAGGTGATCCGTATGGAGAAGACGGCATTGAGAAATCGATGAATGATGATCTAACAGGACGTGAAGGCATTAAAGAAATTCTCAAGAATGAAAAAGGCAAGACTATTGGGATGGTAGACTACCAACCGCCTGCCCAAGGATCAGACGTATACCTAACAATTGATGCTGAAGTTCAGCAACTAACCGAGAAAGTTCTTGAGAATGTAGGTAAAGCAGCCGCTGTGGTGATGGACTGCCGCACTGGCGAAGTACTCGCTATGGCATCTGTGCCGAACTACGACCCGAATGACTTCATCCCAGCGATTACTGAGAAACGTTATTCTGTCTATCGTGAAAACACTGCTGTGCCACTAATGAACAGAGCTATTTCTAACTTCGCACCCGGCTCGACCTTTAAACTCCCAGCAGCTGTGGCTGGAGCTAAATATGGGCTAGATGGGATGAGCTGTGGATGCCCAGGTTACACTATGTATGGCAGCATTAAGATCAAATGCCACAAACATTCTGGTCATGGAACACTTCGACTACTAAAAGCTATTCAACTTTCATGTAATCCATATTTCATGAAAATCTGTAATATTCTAGGCTATAAGAAAATGGTCGAGGTTTACACCATGCTTGGGTTAGGACAACAGACAGGCATTATGCTTCCACGTGAGAATGCAGGCATTGTTCCAGGAAGTGCGCGATGGAAAGAGAATAATAAAGGCAAGAGAATGACCCCTGCATTTACTGGTATGATGGGTATTGGTCAGGGCTTCTGCCAGGCAACTCCACTCCAAATCGCTTCCCTAGTGTCTACTATTGCAAACGGCGGCAAGCACTACAAGCCACGCATCATCAACAAAGTTCACAACACTCTTACAGGCAAGACAAATCAACGCGAAAGTAAAGGGTTCGACCTAAAGCTAGAGGGTATCAAATCTGAATACCTCAAGCACATTCGCAAAGGCATGAAGCTCGCTGCAGATGCTGGAACGGCTAGAAGAGCTAAACCTAAAGATATCGATATAGGAGCCAAGACTGGAACCGCTCAAACTACAGATCAAGGAATTAAAACTCACGTGGCATGGACTGCTGCATTCGCCCCATACGATAACCCTCGCTTCGTAGTAGTGGTGGCTGTGAAACGTGGTGGCAGTGGAGGAAAAGTCGCTGGACCCATCGTTCGCACTATCATTCAGGGACTGATCGACAAGGAAGCTGGCAAGAGATTCCGCATCGCTAGAAGTGAGCCTTATGCAGGTCATCAAAAACTCATCGAAGAAGTCACTATAGGAGAAGATCCACTCGCATCCATCATGATCGATGACGGAGAGACTGGAGACGAAGCTGAGGCAGTGGGAGTTACTGCTGACACTACAGACCGCCCAGCGGATGTCCCCAAACCAAGTATAGATCCCGAGGCAGATAGCCGAGGATCACAACAGACACCAACACTGGGAGAGGATGAACAACCCAGCTCTCCTTAACAATTTTACCAACAAATAAATTTAACCAACAATTCAATTAATATTATGATCAAGAAAATCAAAAAAGCCTTCGGGCTTGTAGCAGGCGATCCCGACCCGAGCAAGGGTGTGACGCTTGTAATCAACGCGGAAAAGCTAGAACGCCGTGTAGCTCTCCTAGAAGATAACAGTCTCGAAGAATACAACGTAGAACGCGAAGGCGAAGCCAACATTGTAGGCGGTATTTTCAAAGGAACTGTCAAAAATATCGAGCAAGGTCTTAAGGCTATGTTCGTAGACATTGGCATGGATAAGAACGCCTTCCTCCATTTCTGGGATGCTATCCCTGCTGCCCTTGACGGTGGACTTGAGGAAATTAAACGTGATGGTAAGCCTAAGAAGAAGCAGAAGAAAATTACTTCTAAAGACATCCCTTCTATATACCCTATCGGCTCTGAAATTCTAATCCAAGTCTCTAAGGGACCTATCGGAAATAAAGGCCCTCGTGTAACTACTAACATTTCACTAGCTGGTCGCTATCTCGTGCTGATGCCATTCTCAGAACAGTTCGGCATTTCACGTAAGATTGATGATCCTAAAGAACGCACTAGACTCCGCAGAATAATGCAGAAACTCCAAGTGCCAGATGGCATGGGCATCATTATGCGCACAGTCTCCATCGGTCAGAGAGCACGACATTTCGTTCGTGATTTAGCTATGCTGTTAGAACAGTGGGATGCTATTGAGACCAAACGTGACGCTAAGCCAGCGCCAGTAATCGCATTCCAAGAACCAGGACTTATTGAAAGAACTGCCAGAGACTTCCTAACTGACGAAGTAGACCAGGTGATCTGTGATGATCTCGAAACTACTGAGTTCATGCGTGAAGTTGCTGGTAAAATTTCCCGTAGAGCGAAGCGCCGTATCGTGCACCTTCCTTCGAAACAGTCTATCTTTGAGAAAATCGGCATCCAACGCCATATCGACGAAGCATTCCACCGTCAAGTATGGCTTCCATGTGGAGGTTACCTAGTGATCGATGAGACAGAAGCTCTGATCGCTATTGATGTAAACACAGGCCGTAATAAAGGTTCGAAAGACGTCGAGAAAATGATCGCTGAGACTAACCTCGAAGCGGCAGAGGAAGTCGCTAGACAGTTGCGTCTCAGAAATATAGGTGGCTTGGTCGTAGTTGACTTTATCGACATGCGTCACCGCCGTGATCAGCAGGCAGTATTCAGAGCGATGAAGGAACGCCTCAAGCGTGACAAAGCGAAGACTCAAGTCATGCAGATCTCACCGATCGGTCTGATGGAGATGACGCGTCAGCGACTTAATGAATCACTCCGCGACACCATGTATGAGCCGTGCCCATACTGCCAGGGTAAAGCTCGCGTTAAAACTACGATGACTATGTCAGTAGAGATTCAACGTAGACTTAATACAGTGATCCAGAAGAATCAAGATGACTTCGGAGATCTTATCGTGATGGTAAATCCTGAGGTTCTTAACCGCTTTAAGAAGGAAGATTCTAAGATACTCATGGATCTAGAGCGTAGCCATAACGGACGCCTCATCTTCCGCACAGACGCATCATTCCACCGCGAGCACTTTGCTATTATTGATGCTGAGACAGAGAAGACCATCGTTCAGGTATAATAGAAGTATACAATGAGTAACAAAAAAACATACGAAGCTGAAGTGGAAGTCGTCTCTTCTAAAAAGAGCGAAAAGCAGAAGCCGGCTAAACCGGCTAAACCAGCCCAGAAAGCTCAGCAGCCAGACAATCCATTTGCGGCATTCGGGGCTGGAGGAATGAATGGCATGCCTGACCTTTCCGCGCTCTTTGGTAAAGATGGAATGCCTGATCTCTCGAAGATTCCTGGTATTCCATTCAAGCAGCGTATGATGTTTAAGTTTATGGGGCTGATCAACAGCCCCAAACTCCGCTTTCTAAGAAGTAAATGGAGCATCCCTATATGGGGAGTCATAGCCATTCTAGCTGTAGGTCTCATCCTCACTGCCGGGCTGGTATTTCTAGTCTTTAAGCTCCTCAAAGCCCTACTAACACCTTACTTCAATCTTTTCAAAAAGAAGCCGCACTAATCAATAGCCTAGAAATCAGAAAAATGTCTGAATTCTGGCTCTTAAAACTTGCACAGTCAGTCCCCTGCTCATAGGCTTCGCACGCGACGCAGAGGATTCATTCTGCAAGCTAACTACTTTCTTATTATGGGGGACTCACATACTTCTAAACCAGCAATTCTAGCGCTCGAAGACGGCCGCACATTCCACGGAGATTCATTTGGTCACACTGGTACATCCACTGGCGAAATCTGTTTTAATACGTCGATGACCGGCTATCAGGAAATCATCACTGACCCATCTTACCGTGGTCAAATCGTGACGATGACTTACCCACTGATCGGTAACTATGGTGTGAATCCAGAAGACGCCGAATCATCACAACCTCATGTTCGCGGACTAGTGATTGGCGAGCTTTCACCAGTGGCCTCTAATTTCCGCTCACGTCAGACACTCGCTGAGTATTTTGCTGAGCATAAGATTATTGGCATAGAGGAAATTGATACCAGAGCACTCACTAAGCACCTAAGAACAGCTGGATCCATGCGCTCATGCCTTACTACTGAGCTATCTGAAGAAGAGGCTATCCAAGCGGCTAAAGATTCCACACCTATGGCTGGATCTGATTTCGTAAAGGAAGTCTCTACTGAAAAAACTTACCAATGGGGCGAAGACGGAGAAGAAACTCGTCTCTGGGATATACCAAGTGTTTCTGCAGAACGCGAAGGCTACTATCATGAACTTCCACCAGTGAAGTATAACATCGTAGCTTACGACTTTGGTATCAAATATAATATCCTCCGCTCCATGCGTCAGGAAGGATTCGGTATCACTGTCGTAAACTCCCGCACTACTGCAGAGGAGATTCTTGCACTTAAGCCAGATGGAGTATTCCTATCAAACGGCCCTGGAGATCCAGCTGCACTTGACTACATCCATGCTGAGGTAAAGAAGCTTCTCGGCAAGACTCCTATGTTCGGAATTTGCTTAGGTCACCAGATTTTGACCCACGCATTCGGCGGCACTACTTATAAACTTAAGTTCGGTCACCGCGGGGGTAATCAACCAGTGCAAGACCTCCGTGAGGGAATGAACGGTAAGGTTTCTATCACTGCTCAGAACCATGGCTTCGCTACAGACCCTGACTCCATCTCAGACGATGTGGAGATCACTCATATCAATCTTAACGATCAAACAATCGAAGGATTCCGCCATAAGAAATTCCCTGCATTCTCAGTGCAGTATCACCCAGAGGCAGCACCTGGACCAAATGACGCGAAGTATTTCTTCGAAGAATTCGGAGCTTTGATCGAAGCGAATAAGTAACCAATTTTAGTATAACAATCACTTTATAATGTCTAACACCATCATTTGCGGACTCCAGTGGGGAGACGAAGGAAAAGGAAAAACAGTCGACTATCTCATGGAGACAGCTGACATCGTGGCTCGTGGTCAAGGCGGCAATAATGCCGGTCACACCGTGATAGCTAATGGGCAGAAGTATATTCTACACCTCATTCCATCTGGTATTCTCTGGGATGGTAAGATTAATATCATCGGTAACGGTGTAGTGATGGACCCTGTCGGACTTGTAAAAGAAATTACCTCTCTAGAAGACCAAGGCGTTTCCGTTACTCCTGATAAGCTACTCATTTCCGACCGCGCTCACGTAGTCCTCCCCTACCACTGTGAACTAGATGCAGCTCGCGAAGCTGCTCTAGGTGTAAATAAAATTGGCACTACTAAAAGGGGTATCGGACCTACTTATGCTGACAAGGCAAACCGTATCGGTCTCAGGCTCGCTGACTTCCAAGACGAGGCTGTCGCTCGTAAATTAATCGATATCCGCCTAGAAGAAGCCAATGAACTACTCTCAAGACACGGACTTCCTACATTCACTACAGATCAGATTCTCGATACTGTAAGACCTGCTATAGCTAGACTTTTGCCACACGTCACAAACATTATCCCCACATTACATAAGGCTTGGAAAGAGGGTAAGACAATACTATTTGAAGGAGCTCAGGGATCCCTGTTAGATATCGATTTCGGAACATACCCATTTGTAACATCATCTAATACTACAGCTGGTGGTGCCTGCACAGGTTGCGGACTCCCGCCACATGCTGTGGAGCGTGTAGTAGGAGTTTGTAAAGCTTACACCACTCGTGTGGGAGCTGGTCCTATGCCCACTATTGATGACGAACTTTCTGAGTTCTTCCACGCTCGTGGAATGGAATTTGGTGCTACTACTGGCCGCCCGCGTAGCTGTGGCTGGCTTGATACAGTTCTACTCAGACTCGCCGTGATGGTGAATGGAGTTACTGATCTTGCTGTAACTATTCTCGACGGACTAGATGAGCGTAAAACACTCAAAATCTGCACAGCTTATGACGTAGAAGGCACTCTTCACGAGTTCCCTCCTGCTAGTAGAGACGCTTGGGATAAGGCTGTACCAGTCTACGAAGAAATGCCCGGTTGGGAAAGCGACACTACTAAAGCAAGATCTTGGGATGAGCTCCCTGAGAATGCAAAAGCTTATTTAACTAGGCTTTCTGAATTAGTAGGAGCACCTATTTCTTATGTAGGAAATGGACCTGAACGGGAGCAGACTATCATCGTTTAAGTTGGTAAATTTTTAGGTAAGAGGACTAAACCCAATTAATTAGAAAGCTTTTCTTAAATATAAGGATTGTTAAATGACAATTGTTCACCAATACTTGGATAGCAATGGAAGATAACAACAGCGAATCAGCTACTGAGCAATCTATAGACGATGAGTACTTTGCGAGTTTGACTAAATCACAAGCGCGCGAAATAGCTTTTGCCAATACCTTAGCTTGTGAACCTCCAAGCTGCCCTGAGTGCAACAAAAAAGCAGCAGATCGCAATGTTATAAAATGCACTTATTGTGGTTTTTATTATGGTTATTTAGAGAAAATTTTCCCTAAAGATTTACCTACACTAGATAGGTTAAATGATTTCAGTAAACAGCTAACAAATAGCGAGAAAAAATCGTTAGGGAAATCGCTCAAGAAACTTAGAAAAAAATACCCACAAGTTGTAGTGAAATTAGTCACACTTCCACTACAAGCAGATATTCAGATTCAGCAAATGGCCCTATGGATGCTAAATGAATGTCCCCAACCAGATCATGAAGATGATGCTGATAGACTGTGGACCATCCTACTCCTGATTGACACAAATTCTAAGACTAGTTGTTATGCAAATGGCTATAAGATAGAAGTATTCTGGACACATGATACCTGTGCAGACTCCATCACTAGTATTAACTATAATCTAAGGAAGAAATCAGTTTATGAAACTCTAAAAGAGTCGCTTGAGGTAATATTCGTAAATTTAGATCACTCTAAAAAAATGGTTCGTAAGCAATATCGTAAATTTAAGAACAAAATCTATTAATGAATTATCTGTATAAGCTCATCGCAATAACTTACTTTCTCGCACTCTCCATCTCTGCACAGGATGATAGTGAGGTTAAAGATGTGAGCCTATCAGCCACAGCTGAGGAAAAAGAACAGTCACCAGAGCCAGATGAAATAATTGATCCAGTTACAAACCCCGATCAGGAAAACACTATAGTAGTGCAACCTAGCATATTTGACGAAAGAGAGATTCTTTCTATAGATCAAGTAGCCAAGATTAAAGAAGTGCAAAAAGGATTTTATGATAATCACAAGTGTATAGTGAGCTATGGTTTTTACGATGGTCATTTAGTAGATATAGCTGTCCGCCAAGATTGGAAGAACATGGTAGCCAAGGATGTAGATAGAGAGTTCCATATGTTTCTAAACATCGGAGTATTCAGCAAAGGTAGTAATATAGAAATTGATTATCGTTACCCTCCAGCACTTAAAAACCCCCAAGAAATTGATACTATTTTAATTAACCTTAAGAGAGATCTCCAATCAGAGAATGGACTAGATGCTCTCTTAGAGAGATCTTATGAATCAGTAAATGATGAGCTGGGCTACCTAAGAAATAAGCCCTTATATGAATCAAATATACAGGATAAAACTAATGCCTTTGAGGCTGATCAATTAAAATTATATTTGATAAAAATTCTTAAAGTAATCAGCTTAATACTTATTCCTATTATTGCACTCTTGATCATTTGGTATTTTATAGCTAAACTAAATAATAGCAGGTCATATAGCTTTCCAGAAGTCGAACATTTACCACGCTTTGGTGCAAAATATTCAGCTACAAGTATCGCAAAAATCAGAAAATAACATCATGAAACTAAATACAATAATTCACCAAATACTGGTAATCATTCCCCTGCTTACGCTCAATAGCATGGCAGAAGAATCTACTTCTCAGAAGCAGGATGATATTTTAATAAAAGGAAATACTTGGCACTATGATGTCTCGCTCACTATCCCCAATGGAGTTGACTTCGCTCCAGAGTTTAAAATTCCAGGTGAAAGCACGAACCAAGGCACAGTCTATAAGTATAAAGAGCGCCAGCAGAGTATAGGTACTGATAAGATCGAGGAAATCGACTTTGAACTCACTAAAGTAAACATTTACATTAGCGATACACTACGTAAGCAACAATTACTTACTATGGAAGATGGGGCTCTACTTTATTACGGCACATACAATCTTGACCCCAACCAACCAGAGAAGAAAGAAGGATTCATCACTAAAGCACCCATCCCGCTTCATAGTGAGAAATTACAGGTTGCTGAGAAGTGGCAATGGAAACATGAGGAGATTCCACGCTTTCAGTTTAGAGTCATTTCTAAAGGCTCCGAAGTCACAGTTAAGGCTGGTAAGTTCAATGCAGATAAAATCAGAATGGAGCAAGTAGATAACTCTACTAACAAAGTACTCGTATCCAAAGAGATCTGGTTCACTAAGGGCATCGGCGTCATTAAAGAAATAGAGAAGCAATACATCCCAGAAGGTAAAGCAATTCTCAAAGTACTAGAACTTACAAAGCAAGGTATTGAACCAATAAAGTAATTCTCATCAAATATTTACAACGAAAAAGGCATCTTGTTTACACAAGATGCCTTTTTATTAAATTGATACTGATAAAGATTACTCTTCAGTCTTCGGCTTCTTAGCAGCAGCTTTCTTAGCTGGAGCTTTCTTAGCCGCTTTTTTGGCTGCTGTCTTTTTAGTAGCAGTCTTCTTAGCTGCAGCCTTTTTAGCTGGAGCTTTTTTAGCTGCTTTTTTAGCGGTAGCCTTAGGAGCAGCAGCTTTTTTCACTGATGCGCTTGATGCACTGCTAGCTGCTTTAGTTTTAAGGCGACGTAGATACTGCTTACGACGCTTCCTCTTGAGAATTTTGTTACTTTGTTGACCCATAATTGTGATGACTTGTTATTCCTAACTTACCTAATGATCAAGGTAAAAGTTTAAATATATGCGTGTGTTTCCTATTATGCCTCAATCATGTATTCACTACAGTCCTCAGCTAGCTCTAGAGCACAGTCAATGAGCGCTAGGTGGCTGTATGCTTGTGGGAAGTTACCTAAATGACGCTTTGTGTCAAAGTCGAGATCTTCTCCGTAGAGACCTTTTGGATTTGCATAGCTTAGCAGCTGCTCGAATCTCTCTCTCGCAAGTTTACGCTGACCAGTTCTAGCTAGGGCTTTGACCATCCAAAATGAGCAGACTGTGAAAGCGCTGCTCGGCTCACCAAAGTCATCTTCATTGCGATATCGATACATCAGACCATCACGGCAGAGCTCTTTATCACTTTGTTTCACCGTGGAGATAAATTTAGGATCCATAGGGTCTATAAACCCATACTCAGCCATGAGAAGATTAGATGAATCTAGATCATCGACCCCATATGATTGAGTAAAACTCTGTTTTTCTTCATTCCAGCCATTAATAAGAATTGCTTCATGAATTTGGTCTCTAAGCGGAATGTATTCTGCAGCCCACTCTATCTTGCCGAGCATGTGCGCAATTTTAATAGCGCGATCAACGGCTACCCAGCAGAGTACTTTAGAGAAGACAAAGTGTTGCTCTTCTCCTCTGATTTCCCAGATTCCTTTATCTGGACTTTCCCATGTGGCTTCGACTGTTTTGATAATGGAGCGTACTCTTGTCCAGATACGGTCGAGTGATTCTGGAGTTCTGGTTCTTGCTTCTAGATCTTGATGGAGCACGTCCAGAAGAATACCGTAGATATCATGCTGCTTCTGATGGTAGGCTGCATTTCCGATCCGCACTGGATGCGAACCATGATAGCCAGATAGATGACTAAGCTCTTCCTCTGTAAGCATCTTTTCACCACGGATTCCATACATGATCTGCAAGGCATCGTCTTTAGTAGGAATAGTCTGCATGACCCAGTCTATAAACCTTTCCGCCATGAGTGGATGGCCTATTCTGTGGAGCACTGAAACCGTCATTGACCCATCACGAATCCAGCAGAATCTATAATCCCAATTCCTCTCTTCGCCTATAGTCTCAGGGAGAGAAGTAGTGCCTGCTGCTAGAACAGCCCCTGTAGGTGAAAATTGGAGCATCTTCAGTGTGATCGCAGAACGCAGGATCTGCTCACTGTAGCTATTACAGCGATGTGTGCGTGCAGACCAGAGTAGCCAATATGAGTGTGTGCGTTGCAGCATTAGCTCGACAGTGTCTGTATCTGGAGTCATTACCTTATCGTTATAGCTCAATAATAAATACTGAGTTTTCTCTAACGTGATAGGTTCAGCATTTAGAACCTTTTCAGGGTCTAAGTCAGTGTAGAGATAGCAAGATTCGTAGACTTCCCTGCCGTCATCCATGACTCCAACAGTAGTACTTTTGATCCTCGTTTTTTGAAAAATATGACTCTTTGTTTCAAATCTCCCATAGTCGAGTCTAGGATCGTGGTGAATGCGAGCCTTAGGTGTTCCTGAGATGAGTTTTAGAACCCGAATTATATCGCTCGATACATCATGCTTAGCACCTGCTTTACCGTCCCAAGTGTAGCGTGCCATGAAGTCGATTACCTCGAAGACGCCATCGTCTCCTTCAAATCGTGTGACTAGTATACCCGTGTTTTTAAGGTATTCTTGATTTACTGCTTTACCATTCTCCATCGAGATGCCCATCTGCCCTCCCTTCTTCTCATCGAGAATAGAGGCGAAGATAGTGCCTGAGTCGAAGTCTGGCATGCACGAGTAGACGATAGATGCTTTGCTATCAATCAGAGCACAGGTGCGACCATTGCCGATCATGCCGTAATCGTAGTCGTTAGTATGTGAGGTATCCATTATATTTTAAAGTTGGTTTGCTAGAGATTTTAAGAATTTACGTAGTCCTGAGATCGTAGTGCGGTGCTCTGCACGGGTAGAGCCTTCACCTATTTTCACGGTATGTAGGTGGACATTTTCTGGTGGTGTAAGAGAAAACATGTTTTCATCAGTCTGATCATCACCCGCTGCTACAGCGATGGCTGGTCGCCATTCTTGGATGAGCTGATCTGCCGCTATTCCTTTATTTACAAGCTGACTAGCTACTTCTACTATTTTCTGCCCATGGTGAACAGAAACTGGAAGACTTGCTGTGGTAGAAGTAAGTTCAGATAGTAATCCCTTTGCTCTCCAGAGACCAAATTCAGGATCAGCTCTACGATAGTGCCATACTACAGATGAGCGCTTTTCTTCGATCTCACTCCCAGGTGTCAATGTAACTGCCCACTCTAGATGAGGGATCACAGCGTCTTTCCATGATGTGTCTGCACGCTTGTCTAAGACATCCCATTCACCTTCTCCACTTTCAGTTATACGTTTCCAGTAATAGCCATGCTCAGCTACTAGATCTATATTTAGGTGTCCGAAATGCTTCTCTAGAAAGTCCTTAGGTCTTCCACTAATGACCGCAATGTGAACATTAGGGTGATCCCCAAATTTTCCTAACAGTTCTAACACTTCTTGCTCAGGCACCGCGTCCTCTGGTCTATCGACGAAGGCTCGTAAAGTGCCGTCATAATCTAACAGCAAGGCGATTTTTTCACCTTTTTTAATTCTTGCTGACACATCATCACCTACTTGAGCTAGTGTTTCGTGAGCATTTGGGTGGTTCTCGTTATTACCTGATTTTTCTAAATCACCTAGGAATAGCTTTGCCCATGCTCCAGCGTCATTTCTAGATAGTCTAGCCTGCATAGCTCTGACACGATTCCACATATCATCGTCAGTCATAGCCAGTGCTTCCTCGATTGTTTTAGCTACACCATGGGTATCATGAGGGTTCACTAGCAGTGCATGAGACATCTCCTGAGCAGCTCCGGCGAATTCACTAAGCATCAAGACTCCTGCTCTCGCTCCGAATTTCTTCCGCTTACAATCAATATATTCCTTCGCTACTAAATTCATACCGTCTACAGTAGGTGTCACCATGCAGACATCTGCTAGAGCATAGAATGCTGATAGCTCTTCCACTGGAAAACCGCGGTGAAGGAATTGAACTGGTGAGTGCCCTACTTCGCCATAGTCGCCATTGATCGCTCCTACTTCGCGCTGCACGATTTCAGTAAGTTCATCATACTCCTCTACGCCTACTCTAGATGGAACAGCTATGATTACAAAGTTCACCTTAGAACGCTGATCAGGATTTGATTCTAAGAATCTGCGTATAGCCTCCAGTTTCTGAGGCACGCCCTTAGTATAATCTAAACGCTCTACACTAAGTAGTAGCTTGCCATCACCTAGACGCTCCGCGTGTTCCTTTAAAGCCTCTTTATATGTATCAGTTTCCATCGCTTTTTGGAAACCTACACGGTTGTGACCTATAGGATATACGCCATAGTCCACGAATCGATTACCGTGATAGATACCATCAGCACCATCTTCTATGCCGAGGACTCTGAGGAGCGATGATCTGAAATGTCGTAAATAATTATAAGTATGGAACCCAATCAGATCACATCCTAACATGCCTTCTAAAATCTCATGTCTATCTGGCAATGCTCTAAAAATTTCACTTGAGGGGAATGGTGTGTGTAGGAAAAATCCAATTTTCAGATCAGGACGCATCTCCTTCAATAGGGCTGGCAGCATGAATAGATGGTAATCATGAATCCAAACCGTGCCTCCCTCATCTGCATGGAGAGCGACTGTCTTCGCAAATTTTTCATTTACCTGACGATAGCAAGTGAACCAATCTGGACTGAATTTCGCACGATCTACCATGTAGTGGAGCATCGGCCAGAGAGTAGAGTTAGAGTAACCTTCGTAGTATCCATCGATTTCATCACTGCTAAGCTGAACAGGGCTAACTCCGACCTCAGCTAATTTTTTCTCATAGCTTTCAATATCATCTATCTCTTCTTCACAAATACCACCCCATCCGATCCAAGAAAAGTCGCCCTTAATCCCTGCGCCTTCAAGTGCAGACGCTAGTCCACCAGTAGTGCGTTCTACCTCTCCAGAGTCATTGATTTTTATAGGTAATCTATTCGATACTAATATGAGTTTGGACATGCCCCTACCATGAAACATGATCCACTGATGTCCAATATAAACTCAGATTTCTAGTTCATCACCGATTAGAGAGCTAGCTTAGAGATTTTTCAAACAATGATGACTTTCCCTCTAAAATTTCAAGTGACGCTTTACAGTAACCACGCTCAATCGCATATGTTTTCAACAGCAGTGAACATCTTCTTATATTGTTTTTCTCCCCTGAATTTAGACGAGTCCACTAGATCGTGAATATTTATTATCCGTAAGCATTGAAAAAGTAGAGAAGGTCACGAAGTCGTTTACAAGACCTCCTGGCACTCAATCTACATAGGCTATGAATGCTGATTACCCTTAAAGAGATAAGTCTGATTTTTTAACGACCATCATAGACTATTTACCCATTACAGATAGCTTACCACCCGAACTCGTAAAACGATCTAACAGCGACCATGCACTACGCTGCCCCTTCTTAGTAAGTCTATATGTCTTGTGCGAATGCAGTCCATCGCTATTCATCTCGATAAGATTCTTCTTCTCTAGACCATCTGCTATCTTAGTAGTGTTAGATGGCTTGCGCTCGTAGCTTTGGAGGAAGATATTAATACGCTTGGTATCAGTATAGTCTTCTCCTTCAAGCTCCTTGCTTAAGCAAGCTAGCAGGACACATTCATTACCAGAAAGCCTGTATCCCTGATCAGCAAGCACTGTGCGAATATCGCGTAGACTGTCAGCTATGTTCTCATCTTCCGCATCTTCGTCCCCTATCGCAGCTCGCAAAGCCTCCTCAGCTTCACGCATTTCTAGCGATTTAGTCACGTAGGCTTGATAGAGACGCATCTGCTCTACACTCATCTCTTCGTGCATGTTGGCTAATGAATCAGTTAGTTTTTTAGTAATCTGTGAATCAGACATGATCAAAAATTAGCAAATTTCAAAAAAATTAGCAAGCCATTCTTAAAAAATTAGCTACCAACCTTAAAAAAAACTACTAACCCCTTGATAAATGCATATTATTTAATTAAATCTGATAGTAAATTTTAATTAAATTAGCAATTAAACCCCTTATTTAACAACACTCTTGAAAGAACGAATAGTTACTAGTTGTATAAATTAGCAACAATAGTTAATTTTCTCTCAACTACATCCAACTAACAACACTTACCAATGAAAAAAAGACACCATATTTATAAAACAGACAGACAACTTAGCCAATTCAATCTCAATTCTAGTCACTCAGTCCGTTCACAGAAAAATCGTATAAACAGCCTCAGACCATCAACTCGCTCTACTCCCAATAATAAGAAAAACATAGAAAAATCAAGCATTTGGATCAATGAAGAGCCTGACTCAGTAGCTATTAAAGACGAGCTTTCAGCAAGCGAGTTAAAGACTTTTTCATTCCGTTGTATTGAGACAATGGCTAATTTAGCTAATTTCGATACAGGTCAGACTATCGCTCAGATTCTAGAGAACCTCGTCACAGAAAAGCTCCCTGCCTTCACGACTCTGTTAGAGGAACACCAAGTAGCGAGAAATCAATATCAGGAATATAAAGTCTGGAGTAAGCAATTTATCTCTAATGTCCAACCACTCATCGAGAAGCATTCAGGTCCAGCTAGCGAAGTCGCACAACTCACTGAGCAAGCCGTTCATTGTCTAGAGCGCAGCATGTTTTCTAAATACAAGATGGAAACACTAGCTAGCCGTATCGACTGCCTTATTAAGTCTATCCCTAATTCAGTAGAGCATACTGGCACAGAGCTTCAACTACCAGCTATAGTAATGTCTAAATTAGCTAACTACGTGAAGTCAGCACTTACTAGCTTAGCTAAGTAAATTTTCATAATAATCGTTGTTTGGGGGAACAACGTAAAGGGGGGCGCTATTGTAAGGTAATAATTATCTGCAATGGCGCCTTAGTTTTCTCCACTTTCAACCTCAACAACTTTATATCTTTGAACTGTATTCCTACGCCGTCTTCAGCATGAAGCTGTAAATAAGTTTTACTGGTGGTCCTGACATTTAATTTCTTATGCGCATGTGTAGTAAGATCTTCAGAGCCATCCTAGTCAGCTACTGGTAGATTATTTATCCATGTTAGGATTTTGAGCTCCATAGCTTTAAGTCTTATGATGTTCCAACCTTTGTCGCGCTCATCCCTTATTAGACCTAATCTAAGAGGGTTTCGAGGATGAATGTCAACCTAAGATCTACTTAACTAATAACCTATTTTATCGTCTTTTAAACATCTAGAGCGTATCTGGATACCTAAGCTACATTTTGTTTTTTAAAACCCTGAGATTACGCGCACTAGCCTGTGAAATCTCAACCATCTAAAATGAGTTATAGCTGAGCTGAAAGCAACATAAAGCTACCGATAAAGGTAAAATAGATTCTCTGACCATGGTCATGTCATTAGCTTTCAGAACCATGGTAGCGACTAAAATTACGTTAGTATCTTATTCAGTATGTGTCCGTGAACATCTGTTAGACGGAAATGACGACCCTGATATTTATAAGTAAGCTGTTCATGATTTACTCCCAAAAGGTGCATCATGGTAGCATGGAAGTCATGGACATGGACTCCTGTCCCATCTCCTAAGAGATTGTATCCATATTCATCAGTATTGCCATAAGACATGCCAGGCTTAATTCCTCCACCCGCCATCCAGATGGAGAAACAGCGAGGGTGGTGATCACGCCCGAAATTGCCATTTGAGATGGGTCCTTGACTGTAGTTAGTGCGACCAAACTCACCACCCCAAATCACTAGAGTGTCATCTAACATTCCACGTTGCTTAAGGTCTTTTATCAATGCTGCGGAAGCCTGATCTGTCTCAGCACATTTCTTGCGGATTCCCCCCGGCAAGCCAGAATGGTGATCCCAGCCTTGGTGATAAAGTTGGACGAACTTTACTCCTCGCTCAGCGAGTCGTCTAGCCATTAGGCAGTTAGCTGCATAGCTGCCTGGGGACTTAGATTCTTTTCCATACATCTCGAAGGTTGCTTCTGTCTCATCACTAAGGTCTGTTACCTCTGGAACTGAAGTCTGCATCCTAAATGCCATTTCATACTGAGCTATTCGTGTTTCGAGTTCAGGGTCAGCAGTCTTTTCTAGCTGCTCTGCATGGATCGCATTCAGAGCATCTAGTGCCTTACGACGGTTTGTAGAGCTAAGTCCTTCAGGATTTTTCAAATAGAGTACAGCATTCTTATCAGGGCGGAAACGCACACCGTCATGCTTACCTGGTAGAAACCCACTGCCCCATAGTCTGGAAACGAGTGGTTGACCAGTCGCTCCCTTACTATTCATGACTACGAAGGATGGTAAGTCTTTATTTTCCGATCCTAGGCCGTAGGAAAGCCACGAGCCTATGCTAGGTCTACCAGCTAACTGCGAGCCTGTCTGCATCATCGTGATACCTGGTCCATGGTTGATGGCTTCGGTATACATAGATTTAATCACACATATATCATCTGCTATTTTCGAGGTGTAGGGAAGTAGATCGCTCATCCAAGTCCCCGACTCTCCATGTTGTTTAAACTCAAATGGGGATCCTACTAAAGGCAAACTGGCTTGATTTCCGGACATTCCTGTTAGGCGCTGACCTTGGCGAACGCTATCTGGAAGTTCCTCACCATGCTTTTTATTTAACAACGGCTTATAGTCGAATAAATCTATCTGTGATGGACCGCCAGACTGAAATAAGAAGATCACTCGTTTCGCTTTTGGCGCGAAATGTGGAGAACTTAGCATCTTCTCCGCTACAGCCTCTGGACTGAGTGCATCAGAAAGTGCTAGACCTCCTAGACCCATGCCTAAGCTATTGAGAAAGGATCTGCGGCTCATGCCGAGAGTTGATTCGTATCCTGTGCAGTGATTCATCGTTTTAATAGGCATTCATCGAGGTTCATAATTGTATTTGCCAATATGGCAGCGGCAGCTTGATGGGCGTCATCTACAGTCTCAGACTTAGCTGCATTTCCTACTGATAGTAACTCTAAGGCTTCCTTAGGTTGTTTCTTATAATATGCGAGTTGATCTTGGTAGAGTTCTAGGAAAATTTCAAGCTCTTGGGTTTCAGGCTTGCGACTAGTTAGTGTGCGGAAGGTTGCCTCTACGAGTTCAACCTCCTGTTCAGGATTAGGGAATTCTTCTAAAATCTTTAGCCCTAGCGCACGACTTGCTTCAACAAATTGCTCACCATTTAATAAAACTAATGCCTGCAGAGGCGATGCGGTAACATCACGGCTGACACGGCAGACAGCGCGTTTAGAAGCATCGAATGTAGTCATCACTGGAGCGGGTGCGGTGATCTGCCACCAGGTATAGAGACTGCGACGGTAAAGCCCGTTTTTCAAATCTGGCTTCTGTGGTTTCAGAGAATATGCTAACTCGTAAGGGCGAACTGATGATCCTCCTACCTTCATGTTGAGCAAACCACTAGTGTAGAGCGCTTGATCTCGGATCATCTCAGCTGTCAAACGCGCTGGATTCCCTCGCGATAGGTAGAGATTTTTAGGGTCTTTATTACGCAATTCTTTAGTGGTCTCCGTGCTTTGACGATAGGTAGCTGAGAGCACCATTTGCTTTAGTAGTAGCTGAACATCCCAGCCATTGTCCATAAAATCTCTGGCTAGGTAGTCTAGTAATTCACTGTGAGTCGGGCGCGTCCCCTGACTGCCGAAGTCTTCTGGTGAGGATACGATTCCTCTAGAGAATATCATCTGCCAATAGCGATTTACCGTTACTCGTGAGGTGAGCGGCTGGTTGTCTTCTAGTAGCCATTTAGTAAGCCCTAGACGGTCTTTCTTTAAGTTTTCTGGGAATGGTGGTAAGAATTCTGGTGTATTCGCCTTCACCTCTTCACCAATCTCACTGTAGAGCCCACGGTCTAGAATGAAGGCTTTCTTAGGTTTTTCTAGTTCCTCCATCACCATGATCTCTCGGGTTTTATCCATGGCTGTGTAGTAGCTTACTCTTGCATCTCTAAGAGTTTTCATCGCTGCCGTATTTGCTTCAGAGTGGTTTCGTAAATAGTATTGAAAAAGCGCCTCTTTCTCTGGGGAATTGAGTGTGCCTGGCTCTTTCGAGAGAAGAGTTATAAGACTTTTCCCATCCCATAGTTGCTTTGCTTCCACCGCAGAGATTGTGCGATCAAAAACCTGCAACTCATCTAGCTGACCTTGCTTAAATCCACTATCTCGGTCTCTCTCACCTAATATCAGATGTTGGTTCTTCTTATCCGTACCCTTAATAATCTCACGAGTGAGGCTATCTCGGACTACTTCTGAAGAATCTAACTTTCCATTGATGTATAGTTTAAGTCCGTTTGCGCTACTAGAGCCATCATAAGAGACGGTGACTTGTGTCCATTTATTGACAGGTAGCGGCTCGGCTGATTTAATCCTGATTGCATTTCCTGGCCAGAAATTAATCCATGCAGCACTAAGCTTACCATCCTCAATAAGTAGCTCATAACCTTTACTCGCTATATCAGTCCATGCGCGGGACTGTTTAAACACAACTCCACGTTCGAGTAACGAAGTAGGTTGGATCCAGAATGAGATGGAAATCGGCTGATCACGGTCATAGAAACCAACGCCTTCGACAGTGACTCCATGGTCGCCACTTAGCTGAATTGCTTTACCTTTCTTACCTTCCACTTGCTTATTTCCACCTATGATAGGCTCTTCGAAAGTCATATGAGCTAGCTTTCCTTTCCAAGCAGGGACGGCAGGTCTAGTATTTAACCACTGCTCAAATAGCGCTCGCTCTGCGCCTTGCTTCTTAGACAGAGCTTTCTCAGTATCTCTAAGAATCTTAAGCTTATCTGCAATATCTCTTTTCTCTGCATCACTAGTCAGCAATAATGTAGGCGGCGGCACAGCTCCAGGATTATAGAATGAGTAAAGTCCTGACTCCGGAATATTCGCAAAGAATGAACTCATCTCGTAATAGTTCTTAGCCGAAATAGGATCATACTTATGATCATGGCAGCGGCTGCATTCCATCGTGAGGCCTAAAAATGCAGTGCCGAATGTATGGAGACGGTCTGATACGTATTCGACTCTGAACTCTTCCTCTACACTTCCACCTTCTACTTTTTGTGAATGCAGACGGTTAAATGTTGTTGCTAATATTTGCTCATCTGTTGCATCTGGTAAGAGGTCTCCAGCGAGCTGCCACGTAAGAAATTCACTGTATTTTTGATTCTCTTTAAATGATTTTAATACCCAGTCTCTCCATGGCCATACGAACCGAGCCTTGTCTAGCTGGTAGCCATAACTATCCGCATAGCGAGCTACATCCATCCACTCATTCGTCATCCGTTCGGCATAGGTATCTGTCTTGAATAGACCATCTACTATCTTCTCGTAGGCATTATCTGACTCATCTGCTAGAAACGCATCTAGCTCAGCAATGGTAGGAGGTAACCCTGTGAGATCGAAGGTAACACGGCGTAACCACTTTTCCTTGCTTATCTCTTTTGCAGGTGTCAGCTGGTGCTTTTCAAAGTGGGATTGCACAAATAAATCTATCTCATTTTTAGCCCATTTAGTATCAGCCTTGTCCTCAGGAACGGCTACTTTTTTAGGAACTGAAATATAAGACCAGTGCTTGGTATATTTAGCACCTTGCTTTATCCATGTGTCTAAAGTCTGCTTCTCTTTATCACTCAAGACTCGATTAGAATTAGCAGGAGGCATCATGTCTTCACCTGTGCTGTGGATCGACTTATGAACTAAACTTCCCTCAAGGTCGCCAGCCAAAATACCATACTTACCACTTTCTAGAGCTTTCTTAGCATTCTCTTCAGTATCTAGGCGATACTCAGATGTTTGATTCTTAGCATCTGGTCCGTGACAGTGAAAACACTTGTCGGATAAAATGGGCATCACATGGTCATTAAAAGAGATCTCCTCAGAATACACCGCTTCAGCCTCAGAACCAGTATCAGTATCATTTTTAACAGACACACTCTTATCGGTCTCTTCCTTTTCGCCACAAGACAATAGCAAAGTAAGAGACATTATGCTCCCAGCACTCCATATTAAGCTTTTTATCTTTGTGTTAAATTGAGTCATTACAGTAATTTACTACATTATAAAATACTCTCAACCAAAAACATATCTTACAAATTTATTTTTAATAGCGAATTATGACTAATCACTGCTGGCTAAGGCGCTAGGTAGAAGCTAAATCGCCTTACTTCATATCTTCTGAAATCACTTGCTCAGATCTTTTATCTAGAAAATTAGCCTAGCTCCGATCAGATCTTTAGCCATAAATTTGCAATGACTACGCAAATAGACATACAGACAACTTTCAAACGTCTTAAAAACAGTCATAGTCTGATTTTGAATATTAATACTAAAACACTAATTTTATAAATAGATTGTAACAGAAACCGTTGATTTTATCCTAGGTATAAGTAGTGTGGGCAAATAGAAATTAGAATACTCCTTAATTATCATGAAAAAATATACATTTATTACTATTTTAGCTTCAGCTTTATCCATCAGCGCACACCCTACAGGAGAAGTTAACCATCATCACAAAGACACTCAGATAGCAGATAAAGTGGCTAAACAAGATACTATTCTTGGTCATAATGGACTACGTTATACAGTAGACTTGAACTGGGCTAAGGCCCAGCCAGAGATAGCCCCTGTAATTAACTCCCATGCGCTAGCAGAAAGCAGAGACGGTTTAATCTACCTAGTAACGGATCACCCAAAAAACGCCTTCTTAGTATTTAAGAAAGACGGCACTTTCGTCCGCTCATTTGGAGGTAGCTATAATGGGGGAGCAAAATTGATCGGTGGACATAGCTTAGAATTCTTTGAGCGAGATGGGCAAGAATATCTCATCCACGTAGACGCTGGCTGGCATTCTACAGATAATGGAGTTGGCTGGAAGTTCAAAGCGGGCACGGGCAGAATCACCATATTAAAAACGGATGGAACTATCGTAAAAAAGCTCCCCACCCCTGTGGAACTCAATATCGCCAAAAAATTCATGCCCTGTGATGTAGCAGTGACTCCAGAAGGTAATATCCTCATCGCTGACGGATACGCCACAAACATCATTTACGAAATGACAATGGAAGGTAAACTCGTAAGACAATGGGGAGGAGACAAACTCAGCAACGCACATGGGATTTCTCTAGATCTATCAGACCCTAAAAAGCCCTTAGCCTGGGTTTCCTCTCGCAATGAGAATAAAATCAAAGCATTCACTCTAGAGGGCGAGCATGTCGATACTATCGAACTACCTGGAGCTTACGCTGGTCAACTAGTCTTTCAAGGGGACAAAATCTACACCGCAGTTTGTTGGTCGAAAGAAAATGGCACAGGGAAGAAACTCCCTAACTCAGGGTTCCTTCTCATACTAGATCGTAAAACGAAACAAGTGATCAGTGCTCCAGGTGGCTCTGAACCAGTCTATAAAGACGGTAAACTTGAACCTATGAAGCAGATGACTAAAACCTTCATTCACGGTCATGATCTATGTGTCGACAAAGATGGCGCTATTTATTTCGGAGAATGGAATGCTAAACGCCGCTACCCAGCAAAGTTGACCCCAGTTAAGTGATAACATTTATAGGGCTTTCAAGTTCATATATTAGCTTCTCTTACTTCTAACTCTTCTAGCTCCGAAGTAACTTTCATCTACTGCAACCTCACCAGATAGTTCATGGCATGGTAATTTACTCGCGATTAGCCTACGAAATCGCATGTAGAAAGTCATCGCTGTGTGTTTGTTTACCCTGATGATTTCACCAGCAGGTCTAGCTTAGTTCCTGCTGCAAAGTGAGTGATTAAATCGTTTTGTTTTTTGGCTGAAAGACCGCTTTTTCTCTCATACATTTTCTTCTAGTTAAGCATGATTTAAATTGCTTAGCTATTATAGCCCCTTAATTAAAATACCTAGTGCAAGAGCCATCATCACGGCACTTGCTAGACCTTATGCGAACATGATTAAGATGTTATATATAAGTGGCTCCATTTTGATTATTGTTTATTAATTGCTGGGTAAAAGTAAACTTATCATAAGATGCTATCTAAAAGATGAAATATTGTAATTATAATGACAAGTATTTAGTGAGTAAAATTTATAGCTTAGCATGGAGGTTAAAAACCTCTTGCACGTAAAAAAAGCCCGATCCGCTTTCGCGAATCGGGCTTGGGAATTTGCTGGTTAGCTAACTTTTATCCTTTCAGATTACTCACCTCCGAGGAGTTTTGTGAGGTCGTCTAGTCCGTCGATGCTGTCTTCAGCTGGTGCTGATGTTGCTTCTTCGGCTTCAGTTGTGGCTACGATTGGCTCACCTGTGAGTTCGTCGATCTCGACTTCCTCATCAGATACTGGAGCTGGCTCTTCCACTGTGAATTCAAAGCGACGGTCTTTATGATCCGGGAAGCCTGTTCCTGCTGGAATGAGGTGTCCCATGATGACGTTTTCTTTGAAGCCTTGGAGGCGGTCAACTCTGCCGAGTGTGGCAGCTTCTGTGAGAACACGAGTGGTGTCCTGGAACGAGGCAGCTGAGATGAATGAGTCAGTCTCAAGTGACGCCTTAGTGATACCGAGTAGCACTGGCTCACCTTCTGCTGGCTGTCCACCCTGCTCTACCACTTTGCGGTTCGCTAGCACGAATGCTGTGCGGTCGACTTGGTCGCCCCAAAGGAATTCTGTGTCTCCTGGCTCGTTGATCTTCACCTTGCGGAGCATCTGACGGATGATGATTTCAATGTGCTTGTCATTGATCTCTACACCTTGGACTCGGTAAACTTCCTGCACTTCGTTTACGAGGTGCTCTTGGAGAACTTGAGTTCCACATGCTTCGAGTAGATCTTCTGGTGAGATGGCGCCTTCTGTGATGAAGTCTCCAGCTGCAAGAATATCTCCTTCTAGCACTACTATGTGCTTGTTCATTGGCACGAGGTGGTCAGCTGACTCACCGCTATCAGCAGTGACGATGACTTTCTTCTTACCACGAACATTCGCTCCGAATGACACTGATCCATCTAGCTTAGAAATGATCGCTGAATCCTTAGGCTTACGCGCTTCGAATAGCTCTGCAATTCTTGGGAGACCACCTGTGATGTCCTTAGTTTTGGACACCTTACGTGGCGTTCTTGCTAGCATGGTTCCACCACCTACTTTTTGTCCTTCTTTCACCGACATATGAGCGCCGACTGGGATGGAGTAAGATGCGAGGACTTCGTCTGTCTTAGGGTCAACCATGACCACCTGTGGGTGGAGGTCTTCCTTGTGCTCAGTGACGATCATACCTTTCTTACCAGTTTCTTTATCAGTCTCGTGAGCCATGGTGATACCTGCGATCATATCGCGGAATGTCACCTTACCTGCTTGAGCAGTTAGAATTGGAACGTTGTATGGATCCCAGATTACAAACTTAGCACCTTTCTTCACTTTCTCGCCATCTTCGATAGAGATAATAGCTCCGATTACTAGGTTATGCGCTTCCACTTCTAGACCAGTTTTATCTTGGATAGAGATGGCTCCGTTCTTGTTTAGAACAACGTAGTTACCCTTTGCGTCCTTAACTGTGCGGAGGTCTTTGTAGACTATCTTACCACCGTTTTTAGCGATGATTTCTGGCTGCTTAGCTGAGGTCGATGCTGCACCACCTACGTGGAACGTTCTCATGGTAAGCTGTGTTCCTGGCTCACCAATTGACTGTGCTGCTACGATACCTACTGCTTCACCTGCCTGGGCAATCTTGCCTGACGCGAGGTTGAGTCCGTAACAGTGAGCACATGTTCCGCGCTCAGCTTCACATGTGAGAACTGAACGAATCTTGAGGAATGTTCTGCCGATAGTTTCAACTGAATTCGACTGCTCCTCAGTGAGGATGTCGTTCACCTTAATGATGACTTCGCCAGTGATAGGATCTTTCACTTCTTCACATGACGTGCGTCCGTAGATTCTCATTGGCAGTGTTGCCACTTCGTCTTCACCATCATAGATAGGTGCTACAGTGATTCCATTTGCAGTGCCACAGTCGCTTTCGTAGATGATCACGTCTTGTGATACGTCTACTAGCTTACGTGTCATGTATCCAGAGTCCGCAGTCTTCAGCGCTGTATCAGCGAGACCCTTACGAGCTCCGTGAGTAGAGATGAAGTATTCTAGAACAGATAGACCTTCACGGAAGTTTGATGTGATCGGACGTTCGATGATCTCACCAGACGGCTTAGCCATAAGACCACGCATTCCAGAGAGCTGCTTGATCTGTGCCTTATTACCACGGGCACCTGAGTCAACCATCATGAAGAGTGGGTTTGCTAGTTTAGTTCCATCGTTGTGCTCTAGCTTGCGGTAGAGTGCGTTCGCGATGTTGTCAGTAGCGTGTGTCCAAACGTCGACCACTTTCTGATAACGCTCAAGATTAGTCACAACACCATTACGGTAAAGTGATTCAACTTTGTCGATCTCAGCGTAAGCTTTCTCGAGTTCTGCTGGTTTCTCTTCCGGAATTACCATGTCTACTAGACCAATGGAGATTCCTGAGCGAGTCGCTTCAGTAAACCCGAGTGTCTTAAGAGCATCGAGTGCAAAGACAGTTTCGTTCTTACCTGCAACCTGATAACAACGCCATATGATGTCGCCGATCTGTGATTTACCAACAGTGAAGTTGATGAAACCGACGCCTTCAGGATAGATCTCGTTGAAACGAACCCGACCTGGTGTGGTCTCGATGATTCTCTTGTCCTTATCACCGTAAACAGTATCCTTACCGAAGTCAGGGTTTCTGAGGCGGATGAGGTCGTGATACTTCACCTTGCGAGACGCGATAGCGAATTCTACTTCCGTCGTGCTTTCAAACAATGGACGGTGATCTTCCTTCTGCTCTTCGATCTCTTTAGCTGTTCGCTGGCGGAGATATGTGAGGTAGTAAGTCCCGAGAATGATGTCCTGTGAAGGAGTCGTGATCGGCTTACCTGATGAAGGTGAGAAGATGTTGTTAGGCGCTAGCAGAAGCTGGCGACACTCCATCTGTGCCTCGATAGATAGTGGTACGTGAACAGCCATCTGGTCACCATCGAAGTCAGCATTATATGCTGTACAAACGAGTGGGTGAACGCGGATCGCAGATCCCTCAATAAGCACTGGCTCGAATGCCTGGATAGACAGTCTGTGCAGAGTAGGAGCACGGTTTAGCATCACTGGGTGACCTTTTGTCACTTCAGCAAGGATATCCCATACTTCTACAGTCTTCTTATCGATCATCTTCTTAGCAGAACGAACTGTGTGGCAGTAGCCTAGTTCCTTGAGTCTACGGATAATGAATGGCTCGAACAGAGTAAGTGCCATCTTCTTAGGAAGACCACACTGACCGAGTGTAAGCTCAGGTCCGACTACGATCACTGAACGACCAGAGTAATCAACACGCTTACCAAGAAGGTTCTGGCGGAAACGTCCACCTTTGCCCTTGAGCATGTCAGAGAGTGATTTGAGCGCTCTGTTACCAGCACCTGTTACCGCTCTGCCGTGACGTCCGTTATCGAAGAGTGCGTCAACTGCTTCTTGAAGCATGCGCTTCTCGTTACGGATGATGACCTCTGGAGTCTTGAGCTGAAGTAGGTTGAGAAGACGATTGTTACGGTTAATCACACGACGGTATAGGTCGTTAAGATCAGATGTAGCGAAGCGTCCACCTTCTAGAGGGACGAGTGGTCTGAGGTCTGGTGGGATCACTGGAAGTGTGTTCATCACCATCCACTCAGGACGTGTCTTAGAAGTGAGGAATCCCTGTGTAAGCTTGAGACGCTTAGCGAGTTTCTTCATAGTCTGCTTAGACTTGGTGTTCTCCATGTCTTCCTCTAGCTGCTCTAAAAGAGGAGCAAGGTCGATCTGACCGAGTAGGTCCTGGAGAGCTTCTGCACCCATACCTGCTCGGAATGTATCTTCACCGTAGTCGTCTTCGGCGTCTCTAAGTTCGTGCTCTGTTAGAAGCTGACCGCGCTCGAGTGGTGTGTCACCAGGCTCAGTTACGATGTAGTCTTCGTAGTAGATAACGCGCTCTAGGTGACGGGCACTCATGTCTAGCATGAGACCGATTCTAGATGGCATACACTTGTAGAACCAGATGTGAGTCACTGCTACTGCTAGCTCAATGTGCCCCATGCGTTCACGACGAACGCGAGACAGAGTTACCTCTACACCACAGCGGTCACAGATGACGCCCTTGTGCTTCACACGCTTATACTTTCCGCACGTACACTCCCAGTCGCGTGATGGACCGAAGATTCTTTCGCAGAAGAGTCCGCCCTTCTCAGGCTTAAATGTTCTGTAGTTAATTGTTTCAGGATTCTTGACCTCACCTTTAGACCATCCACGGATGATTTCTGGGTTCGCAACAGTAATTGCTACGTGATCAAATGCTTCTGGCTTGTCGTCCACTCCGAAGAGTTCGCGTAAATTTGTTTCAACACTCATGTTAGTTATTTATGTTATAAGTTAATTTGTAGTTAGTTAATTGGGGCAACCGGAGTTGCCCCGTTTTGTGTTGTGTTGATTTAGAGAGTAAGATCATCGAGAGAGAAGTCCTCTGCATCGATCTTGCTCTGACCTTCTTCCTTAGCAATGAGACCCTTACCTGGACGAACGTCCAAACCAAGTGATTGCATTTCCTTCATGAGAACATTGAACGACTCAGGAGTTCCGGCTTCAAGGTTGTTATCACCTTTGACGATAGCTTCGTAGATTCTAGTTCTGCCCTGGACGTCATCAGACTTCACAGTAAGCATTTCCTGGAGAGTGTAAGCAGCACCGTATGCTTCTAGTGCCCATACCTCCATCTCACCGAATCTCTGACCACCATACTGTGCCTTACCACCCAGCGGCTGCTGAGTAACGAGTGAGTATGGTCCCACAGCACGAGCGTGGATCTTGTCTGCGACGAGGTGTCCAAGCTTGAGCATGTAGATCATTCCAACCACGATTGGTTGGTGGAATGCATCTCCAGTGCGTCCGTCATAGAGAGTGGATTTACCACCTACTGTGCCGTCCTTACCGTCGCCGATCCATGTGTAGCCGTCTACCTTCTTAGCTTCTCCCATGAACTCCCAGATTTTAGCCTCAGGGATACCATCGAAAATCGGGGTAGCCACTGTGAATCCGAGTGCCTTAGCAGCAACTCCGAGGTGAGTTTCAAGAACCTGTCCCACGTTCATACGAGATGGAACACCGAGCGGGTTAAGGCAGATATCGACGGGAGTTCCGTCCTCTAGGTATGGCATGTCCTCTTCAGGAACGATTGTCGCGACAACACCTTTGTTACCGTGACGACCAGCCATCTTATCACCTACAGAAAGCTTACGCTTCTTGGCAACATAGACTTTAACTTCCTTAACTACGCCTGGATCTACTTCGTCTCCTGACTCCATCTGATCTAAACGACGCTCACGATCTGTGTCTAGCTCCTGGAAGCGTGACTCAAATGATGAGATGATCTCAAGGATCTTGTTGCGAATAGGTGATGGGTCGATTTCGATGTGATCGTGAATCGCTGCTAATTTTCTAAGCAAAGTCTTAGTAATCTTACGGTTAGCCGGGATGATGATCTCACCTGACTGTGCGTTGACTACATCGAGAGGAATCTTCTCGCCGAGTAAGATGTCAGAAAGCTTCTCAGTGAGCTGGTCAGTGAGTCCGTCTTTCTTCTTCTTGTATTCAGTGTTGATCTTCTTCAACTGCTTCTTCATCTCCTCTGGGTTTCCGCCTTCAGCCTTACGCTTAGCGAGTCCATGAGTAGCGATGCGGATGTCCTGAACGATACCGATAGTTCCAGATGGAACACGGAGTGAGGTGTCCTTCACGTCTGCTGCCTTCTCACCGAAGATCGCACGGAGGAGTCTCTCTTCTGGAGCGAGTTCAGTCTCAGACTTAGGAGTGATCTTACCTACGAGGATGTCGCCTGGCTTCACCTCTGCACCGATACGGACGATTCCGTCGTGGTCGAGATTCTTCAGAGCTTCTTCACCTACGTTTGGAATATCACGTGTGATTTCCTCAGGTCCTAGCTTAGTATCACGAGCTATACACTCATACTCAGAGATGTGTATAGAAGTATAGATGTCTTCTTTCACCACGCGCTCAGAGATTACGATAGCATCCTCAAAGTTATATCCATTCCAAGGCATGAATGCCACGAGAACGTTACGACCGAGAGCTAGCTCACCGTTTTCTGTGTTAGGTCCGTCTGCCATGCACTGACCGATTTTCACCTTGTCGCCACGCTTGACGATAGGCTTCTGGTTCATACATGTTCCAGCATTGGAGCGCATGAACTTACGGAGTGGGTAGACGAAGATTCCATTTACAGGATCACTCTTCACTGATTGTGTGTCAGAAAGGAATGCCTCATCTGAAACAGGAAGCACACCGTCTTTAGTAACGACGATAAGCTCACCAGTAGAAGCGGCTACTACACCGTTCGACTCAGATGTGATAACAGCGCGGGAGTCAGCAGCAGCCTTAGCCTCTAGACCAGTTCCCACGAGAGGAGCATCTGATACCAGAAGTGGCACGCCTTGACGTTGCATGTTCGCTCCCATAAGTGCGCGGTTCGCATCATCATGCTCTAGGAACGGGATGAGACCAGCCGCAACTGAAACGAGCTGCTTCGGAGAAACGTCCATGAAGTGAACATCATCAGATGACAATTCAAGGAACTCGCCACGCTCACGTGCGGTGATCTTCTTAGTGAGGAATTTTCCTTTCTTATCGATCGGGTTGTTCGCCTGAGCAATCAGATAGTTTTCTTCCTGATCCGCTGTTAGATACTCGATATTATTAGTAACAAGACCCTTCACTACCTTACGGTATGGAGTTTCAATGAAACCAAACTCGTTGATACGAGCGTAAGTACACATGGAGTTGATAAGACCAATGTTCGGTCCCTCCGGAGTTTCAATCGGGCAAATACGTCCGTAGTGTGATGGGTGAACATCACGTACTTCGAAGCCTGCACGATCACGGTTAAGACCACCAGGTCCTAGCGCTGAGAGACGACGTTTGTGTGTGAGTTCTGCCAGAGGGTTAGTCTGGTCCATAAACTGTGAGAGCTGTGATCTACCGAAGAAATCTCTAACAACTGCTGAGAGAGCCTTAGGGTTGATCAGCTTCTGTGGAGTCATACCTTCGATGTTTACATCAAACAAAGTCATACGCTCTTTTACAAGACGCTCTGTTCTGGCAAGACCTACGCGACACTGGTTAGCAAGAAGCTCACCAACTGCGCGCACACGACGTGATCCAAGGTGATCAATATCATCAAGAACGCCGTCGCCTTTCTTACATTTAAGGATATACTTCACTGCGTTAAGAAAATCTTTCCCTACCATTGTGCGCTCACCTGGCTCAACATCGATGCCGAGCTTCTGGTTGATCTTATAGCGTCCAACACGTGTGAGGTCATACTTCTTAGGATCGAAAAATAGACGCTTCAGAAGAGCCTTAGCGTTAGCAACTGTCGGAGGATCTCCTGGACGAAGCTTACGGTACATATCTTTGAGAGCTGTCTCCTCATCGACAGCTGGGTCTTTCTTAAGTGACTTGAGAATGATCTCGTCCTGACGTGAGTCGATAACTTCGATCTTCTTGTGCTTAAGCGCTAGTAGCTGCTTCACAACACCGATAGTGAGTGGCTCATACTTCTTAGCTATTACCTGCTCACCGTCCATGATGTCTTCGAATACAACGCGCGAAGAAAGAACTTCTTCGTCCATTTTATCAGAGAGTTTCATATTCTCAATGTCATAGAACTCCTGCACGATAGAGCGTGTGTCAGGATATCCGAGTGCACGGAGGAAAGTAGTAGCGAGGAACTTACGTCTTCTACGACGACGATCTAGGTATACATAGAGAAGATCGTTCGTATCGAACTGAGTCTCCAACCATGATCCACGGTCAGGGATGATACGGAATGAGAAAAGCTCCTTACCATTGAGGTGGAAAGATTTCTCAAAGCAGATACCAGGTGAACGGTGAAGCTGTGAAACGATGACTCGCTCAGCTCCGTTTATCACGAAAGTTCCACGACGCGTCATCATAGGAAGCTCTCCCATATAAACGCGCTCTTTCTTTACTCCAGTTTCATCCTTGAGTTTAAAAGTAACATAGAGAGATGCACTGAAACTTTCGCCAGTTTGCAATGCCTCTAGTGCAGTTGTCTTAGGTTCTTCAATGTCATATGCGATGAAATTTAATTCAATCGTCTCATCATAACTGTTAATAGGGAAAACCTCCATAAGAACGGCTTGTAAGCCTGTTTCTATGCGCTGGCTGGCAGGCACGTCTTTTTGGAGAAAGTCCTCATAGGACTTGGATTGAACCTCAATAAGGTTTGGTGGTTCAATAACTTCCTCAATGGTTCCGAAGTAGCGTCTTTCGAGCATGGTTGTAGTAGTTTAATGTGGTCGGTTAAACCCATCTCCAGATTAGCGTCTTAATCTAGTAATGGGCGGTGAAATATGAATTGTAGCCGGTCTCTGTCGTATTGCATCTACACTGAGCGTCCTCAGGCATTTCCGCTGAACAGAATGCAACTATTTTACTCAAAATTATTTCAAATTAATTTGAAAATAGCTGCATTCTAGTCATAGAATGTGTTATTTAATGATTGATTTCTGTCGTTATTCGTGAATTTTCGTGATTTTTACATCCAAAGGCGCAAAAAGGCGGCTCGATTATACGTCGAAGCCACCTTAGTGTTAAATTTTTTGTAATGTTATAAAATAGAATGATTTAGAGATTGGTTGTTTCGCGAAAAATCAGTATAAATCATCATGTTTTAGTCAGTCTGGTCTAGGTTATAGCGGGAAAGGACGGTTAAATACGCTTTTTCAGCCCTACTGTCAAACAGATTTTCTATTGCCTATTCGCTAGTCAAGTAGATAATTAAGTTTTATTGATTAATTATCTACTAAGTCTTCCTTCATATGACATCAGTTATTTAGTAACTATAGCCTACTATTGCACTAGCTGAGTTTCTCACTTTATTTTAGTAACCAAGCGCATAGCCTATACTCCAAAAGCTGAGTGAATATGACCGTATCGGGAAGTTCCAGATTTTAGTGCTAGCTCCCCCCCGCTTGTTCTCGATCCGCAAGAGTGAAAAAAGGAATCAGAAGTACTAATAAAATAATCTACTGATGAATGTCTGTTCTATTTCTCATATCCTGCCACGCTCTTAAGAATATTTCCAACCCATCTATCACAATAATATGATCATCAAAATCGCTCTCCCACTAGTTCTCGCCTTCATCATGTTCTCGCTAGGGCTAGGTCTGAAGAAAAGTGACTTCACGCGTATTCTAAAGTTTCCTAAAGCCTTCGCTGTCGGGTTATTGAACCAAGTGCTCTTACTCCCTATTATAGCACTTCTATTAGCTCATGTGTTTAATCTATCTCCAGAATTCACTGTAGGGCTTATTATACTAGCACTCTGTCCAGGTGGAGTTACTAGTAATGTTCTGACTAAATATGCTGGAGGCAACACTCCCCTTTCAATTTCATTAACTGCTGTGACCAGCCTTTTATGCATTATCACTGTCCCCATATTTGCAGCTCTGGCAGTCCGTCATTTTATGGGAGAAGCAGCCCCACCGGTGAATGTCTCTAAACTCGGCTTCATCATGTTCCTCATCACAGCCGCTCCAGTAGGTATTGGTATGTTGGTTACGAGCAGATCACCCGATCTTGCCAAGCGCATTGCGCCAATAGTATCTACAGTAGCTATCCTCTTATTCTTACTTGTCATCGGTGCCGCATTAGCGAAAAACTGGACAGTATTCATCACTAACTTACCTACGCTTGGACCTGTACTAATAGTCCTAAATATAGTTCTTATCACTCTAGGTCTAACATCAGCAAAACTCTTCAAGCTCAGCAAATCTGACGCATCTACTATCGCCATCGAGTCAGGCATCCAGAATGGCACACTTGCTATCACCGTAGGTGCAATCATCGCAGCATCTGCCACAGAGATCCTCCCACCCACTACTATTCCAGCGGCTGTCTACAGCATCACCATGTCTTTTGTCTCTATCCCCTTCGTCCTCTGGAGACGTAAATAGCGTGGATTTGATTTCGACTCTACTCCCCTCGTGATTTTCAAAGATTGCTTGATGCTCAGCTAGGGAAACTCTCCCCTACGTGACTCATACTCCTTAGCCCAATCTAATAACTCCTGGAGATTTTCATCTTGTTTTCTTTAGATTCATACTTGTGCAGTTCCCATTCTCTCGAACCACAATGTTGCAAGCATTTCACTAATCCCACGTTAAGAAGTACTAGCTGATCCGCAGATTTAGAAGCTATGGGGGACCAATGAACCATGATATCCTTTTACCACTCAGTTATCATGCTTAGCTATAAATTCATTTAACAAGTCATCGCTAGCTTGCAGGCATTTCCTAACACCAGGCTGCTCCCAAGAGATCGTATCTAAGTCCAAATAAGCTACATTGCCAAGCTTAACAAAGCTTCTCGCTAAAGCGCTCTTGCCCGAGTCAGAGCCAGAGTTCCCATACATTACTAGTTTTGCAGCATTGTGCATAATGTAAATTTATATGCAAATATGATAAAACGGAATACTATGATCATCACTTTAAACAATGATATTCAATTTTTAATCGATTTCAAAGATTGATGTAATACGGGTAATATTCCCATCTGTAGAATTCAAACCTTCAGCTTATATTATGAAAACCAAATTAAATGATGTCCAGTCTCAGCTAAACCCATGCACAGTAGATCAAGTGACTACTCCTAAGTCACTGACTGATTTACAATCTGCCGTTAAGCTAGCAGATCTTGAAGACTTAGTCATTTCAGTAGCTGGACATAGGCATTCAATGGGAGGTCAGCAGTTTTGTGATAACTCGTTGCACATTGATTTGGGTATGTTTGATCACGTGATTCATTTCGATAAAGTGAATGGTCTAGTCCAAGTAGAGAGCGGTATAACTTGGACTAATTTAATTCAATACCTAACATCAAAACAGGGTTCAGAGAAAAATGGTTGGGCGATTAACCAAAAGCAAACGGGTGTTGATAATGTTACCATTGCTGGCTCGCTTTCTTCTAATATCCATGGTCGAGGCTTAAGTCTACCACCCTTTGTAAGTGACGTGGAATCCTTCAGCCTGATTGGCGCAGACGGCAATCTACTAACCTGTAGTCGCACAGAAAACATAGAGCTATTTTCTCTAGTAATAGGTGGCTACGGGATGTTTGGAATTATAGCTTATGTGACATTGCGGCTAGTCCCTAGAGTTAAAGTGAAACGAGTAGTCGAAGTCATTGCTGTGAAAGAATTGTTAGATCACATTGAACCTCGCATTGAGGAAGGCGCACTCTATGGAGACTGCCAATACTCTATCCATATCGAAGATGGTGATTTTCCACACCCTGGCATATTTTCATACTACGTTACTGTTTCCGATGACACCCCTATTGAAGACAATCAAATATTGCTAGCTGAGGATGACTGGGGGAAACTTTATCAGCTTTCTCGGAGTAATAAGCAGAAGGCATTTGAGGCATACACTCAGTATTACCTGGCCACTACAGGTCAGGTTTACTGGTCAGACACACATCAGTTGTCGAACGTATTCGCCGGTTACCAAGCCGCTGTGGACACAGAGAACGGGACAGAGATGATCACGGAAGTCTACGTATCAAAAGAAGCTTATGTGGAGTTCATGATAGAGATGCGCAGAGTCTGTGCTAAGTATGAATTTGATGTAACCTACGGAACCATACGCTTCATCAAAAAGGACACTGAAACGTTCCTCGCGTGGGCGAAAGCAGACTATGTTTGTATAGTCTGTAACTTGCACGTAAAGCATACAGAAGAAGGTAAAGAGAGAGCGAAAGATAACTTCAGAAGAATCATAGATGGAGTCATCAAGTATGGAGGCAATTTCTACTTAACCTATCACCGATGGGCCACTAAGCAGCAGATCACAACCTGCTACCCTCAGTTCATAGACTTTCTCAAACTAAAGCTAAAATACGATCCCGCTGAAAGGTTTCAGAGTAATTGGTATAGGCACTATAAAGTGATGTTTCAGGAAGAACTTACTTAGCAGCCTCTGTTTTAATTTCTTCATCTACTGGAACACGATACGCATTCCATATCTTAAGTAACAGCTGCTTGATGTCTCTAGCTATGATTATTAACATTGGTAATAATATCAAAGTAATAATAGTGGCAAACAGTATCCCGAATGCTAGCGAGGCAGCCATCGGCTTGAGGAATTGAGCCTGCACTTCTGTCTCTAATAAGAGTGGTCCTAGTCCGAAGAATGTGGTCAGCGAAGTAAGTAAGATCGCTCGGAAACGATCGGAGCCAGCTTGCTTGCATGAGTCAACGAGACTTAAACCTTCTGCTCGTAAATCGTTCACACGGCAGACTAATACTAGCGAGTCATTCACTACCACTCCGGAGAGAGCCAGGATACCGAAGACCGACAGGATAGATACAGGTATCCCCATTACATAATGACCTAGCAGCGCACCAATAATCCCGAAGGGGATCACCGACATGATGATAAGCGGCATGACGTAACTTTTCAGAGGAATCGCGATGAGAATATAAATGAAGATGATCGAGAACGCGAACCCGACTAATAATGACTGCATCGATTTCGCTCGTTGCTCAGCCTCTCCACTCTGACTGATAGAGATCGCTGGGAACTTTGATTTCATCTCAGGGAAGTATTCTTTGCTCAGTTTATCGAGAACATCTTTAGATGAAGTGATACTCTTATCGATAGACGCTTCCACAGCGACTACTCGCTTATTATCATATCGCTCGATGGATGCTAGAGATTCTGAGTAAGTCGTATCGGCTACTACTGAGAATGGAACGATGGTTCCATTTTCCTTACGAATACGCATGTTACGGAGTGTTTCTAGTGAGTCACGCTGCTCGATAGGATAACGCACCATGACCTTGACCTCATCTCTCCCACGCTGCACACGCTGAGCTTCACGTCCGAAGAATGCGTCACGCACATTATTGGCTAGATCTAGTTTATTCAGGTCAGCCGCCTGTCCTTCTGGAGTGATGCTGTAGAGAATTTCTGGCTTACCTGAGTCGAAAGTATCGTAAATATCATAGACTCCTGGATAGGTAGCGATGACCTGTTTCATGTCTTCTGCCACAGCTTTGAGTTCTTCTAAGTTATCACTTTCTAAGTTGATGACAAGGTCACCTCCAGGAGGTCCTGCACGTGAACTCAGTGTAAGTGACCTCGCTCCTGCAATAGGCCCTATAGCTTTACGCCAATCTTTTACTATCTGCTCGGTAGATAGGAACTCTCTCTCAGTAGATCTTGTCAGTTCAGCCGCTATTGCCGCTTTATTATTGCTCGAAGCAGAGATCTGAACTTCCTTAAAAGGATTATGCCCGAATTCTTTCTCATATCCTTCTCCTAGCTCATCTGCAATGCTAGATATCCGCTCCAGAGTACCATGCAGATAATCCACTGACTGCCCCTGCTCTAACTCTACGAGAACTGCGATATTATCCTGATATATAGTAGGGAAAAATACGAAACGTAGCTGACCTGCCGGCAATAGTGACACCACTAAAATAAACACCCCAATGAATGTAGCTAGAACAGCATAGCGCCATGATACTAAAATTCTTATAAACGGTGTATAGAGCTTTTCTATAAACCAAGTTAGACTTCCAGCGATCGTTTTCTGAAACTTAGCCCATGAGCGGGAAATAATATTCTTAGGCTTCTTGTGAACATTAATATACGCAAGGTGAGATGGAAGTATTAGCTTCGATTCAACAAGTGAAAATATGAGACAGAAGATCACAGTAGCAGCTATCTGACCAAAGACATTTCCCATTCTACCACTTACCTGAGTCAATGGAAGGAAGGCTGCAATCGTGGTAATTACACCGAATGTAGCTGGTGTCACGACCTTGCTCACACCCCTAACAGTGGTGCGGAGTGAGGACTCTGGATCATCAGGATTTTTAGCGTTTTCTTTCTCCGAATAGATCGACTCACCTATAACAATAGCGTCGTCCACCACAATACCCAGCACTACTAAGAATCCAAAGGCTGAAATAACATTGATCGACATATCTATCCCTGGCAGTGGAAATAGAGTCATCGCTCCTGCAAGCGAAACAGGAATACCTATCGCGACCCAGAATGCGAGACGAAGGTTCAGGAAGACCATGAGAATACCTAAAACTAGTAAGACTCCGATCAGACCATTTTTCCCTAACAGAACTAGTCGGTCACGAATATTAGTAGCTCCATCTAACCAACCTGCGATTTCCACTCCCTCAGGTAATTCTGTGTATTCGTCTACGACCTTATTCGCCTGATTCACAGCATCGATGATATCGTCTGTGCCCTCGGTGATGATCTTCAGACTTACAGTCGGTTTATTACGAAATCTATTGAGCGCATCTTGGTCTACAAAACCATCCCGCACCAGCGCCACATCTTTTACGAAGATACGCGTTCCATCGGGATTTGTCCTCACCGGGATCTTTTCAAAGTCAGCTCTCTTGTATGCCTGCTCTCGTGAGCGTAGTGAGATATCGCCACGATCTGAGCGTATTACTCCGCCACCTATATCAATAGAGTTGTTAGAAATAGCTGTGGCTACTTCGCTAAATGTTAGACTATAGAATCGAAGTTTTGCCTCAGATGGCTCAATGGATATTTCGTAGTCTCGACCACCAAATGTCTCTACCTTAGAGATAGCAGGCTCACGTAGAAGAGTGTCCCTGACTTTCCTTGCAGTTTCCTTCAGCGTCGCCTCCGGTACATCACCGTAAAGCTCTACCCAGAGCACTGTACTCTCGCGCTTCTTCTCATTTACTACAGGTTTTTCCGCTTGTTCAGGGAGGGAAGTAATCGCATCTATCTGAATTTTAACATCATCTAACAGTTTGGTGATTGGATAATTTTCCTTTGCCTGAACAGTAATCGTAGCCAGATTATCCTTACTCACTGAGCGAATATGCTCTATGCCATCTACTGACTCTAATGATTCTTCAATTTTGATCGCAACACCACGCTCCACGTTTTCAGGTGTCCCACCGCGAATAGGAACACTTACCGTGACTGTCTCAGAAGCAAATGCAGGGAAGCCTTCTTTTCTAACATTTAGCCCAGTGAAGACACCAGCAGCTAAAATAGTGATCATCAGAATATTAGCTACTACAGGATTCGTAGCAAACCATGTGATGAAAGGATGTTTTTGAAGTGGAGACATTACTTTTAAAATTGTTAGATTGATTGACTAGCTCTACTTTGGTCCACGCTTGCCTTCTGGCTCAGCTTCTTTCTTCTCCTTTTTCCAGTTTACCTTCATCCCTGAGCGGAATGTGCTGAGAGGTCTAGTGACTACCCTGATAGATGACTTCACCTTATCTGAATCAACCCTAACAAAGGCTGAATCTCCCGAGCTCTGAATACGCTCTGCATCAACTTTTATTAGCTCATCATTCTCATCAACTATCCAAAGATAGCTATCATTCACTAAGGCGGACTCTGAAACTTTATATGCATCCTTGATTTCTTTAGCAGGGAGAAGAACATTCACAAAACTACCTACAGGTAGCGGATTTGTCTTAGATTCGTAGGGATTTTCTATTGTCCCGATGATATAGCTTACTTGATTCTGTGGATTCACCGTTGGCTCCATTTGAGAAAACTCCGCTTTCCAGCTTACAGATGGGTTGCTTGGGCTAGTTAAAGTAAGTTCTAGCTTTTCACCTTTCTGATCAAACTCTATACGGTTCATCTGATCAGCAGTGAGAGGGATACGCACCTCAGCTTTTTCTGTAGCCACTAGTTTACCAAGCATGGATTGGGCATTAGCGAAGTTACCTACAGAGGCCGCTCTCTCAGTAATGATAGCATTATAAGGTGCACGGATTTTAGTACGCTGAATATCAGCTTCAGCCTTAGTTATAGTAGCCATGACTGAGTCAATGTTAGCCTTAGCCGCTGCTAACTGAGGCTTGCGTAGGACGAACTCAGAGGCAGAGCTAAGTTTTCTGCCAGACGCTTTCCAGTCATCCCCCGCTTGCTTAGCACGGATTTTCTCCTCTGCTAATGTTCGCTCTTGGAGAATAAGAGCTGCCTTCTGAGTAGCTAAAGCTGCCTTGTAGTCAATATCATCTATCGTGGCTAATATCTCACCTTCCGCAACTGTCTGGCCCACTCTGAAACTCGGCGAAACTGACATGATTCTTCCATTCACCTGTGGAGATAGAGTAGTCTCGAAGTAACTCTGCACGTTACCATAGCTTCTCACTTCTGGGCTGAAGTTTGCTTTAGTAAGCTCTAATGTATCGACCTGAGGGACGACAGTAGAAGGCTTCTTACTCTTAGGATCTTCTTTACCAGCAATCATACATTTGCCTACGGAAAGAGCGCAAAATACTATAATGATAGATACAAATGTTCGGATGATAATGTTAGCCATAATGAAAAGTTGTTAGAGTCCCTTACCTAATGCGAGAGCTAGGCTGACGCGATTTTGGTACCGGAGTGCAGTGGTGTTGATGAGGAGTTCTTCGGTGTTGAATGAGCGACGCTGGGCATCGAGAAGTGTGAGAATTTCGACGAGTCCGTTTTCATAATTTTGCTGAGTTCTAGTCTCAGCGCTTCTAGCTGCATCTAGCCCGTTTTGGTAGGATCTTTCTTGGCTAAGTAGATAAGTTTCAGAGCCTAGAGCATTTTCTACTTCTTCGAGGGCATTCAGCACAGTGGATTGGTAGCTAGCAAGAGCTTGCTTAGCACGAGCATTTGCTGCTCCGAGTTCAGCCTTCCTGCTACCTCCATCTAAAATAGGAGCTGAAAGATTCGCAGCTATCGACCAGATGTTAAAGTTTGAGTCCGCTATTCGCTTAAGCTGATTTGATCTCTGTCCGCCACTCGCTGTTAGAGTAAATGATGGATAGAGGTCTCGATGAGCTACCTTTACTCTAGAATCCGCAGCTAAGATACGGATATAAGCAGCATGGATGTCTGGTCGCTTCAGCATCACATCAGATGGAACACCTGCTGGAACTCCACGTCTTAGCGATGGCCATGTTGAAGCCGAAATATTAGCTTTAGGGTAAGAGCCTGTTAAAGCAGCTAATCTCCTAGCCGCTTGATCTCTTGAGTTTTTACGTCCCTCTACTTGCGCTTTCGTATTCTCTACATCAGTGCGGGCTAGATCTACATCGCTCAGATTACCAGTCCCTGACTCGAAACGTCGATTCACTAGCGACACTGTCTCTTTAAAGCTACTTAAGCGACGCTCTGATAGGTTCAATAATCTCTCCGAAGCAATGAGAGAAAAACATGCCTGCATCGTCTGCGCTGCGATTGATTCACGAGCGGAGGCATAGTCCGCAGCAATAGCCGCTTGGCTCTGCTTAGAAGCAGAAATACCAGATTTGATACGCCCCCACACATCCAGCTCCCACTGAGAGTCTAGCGATGCTGAATACTGTCCACCAGAGGGAACGAATCCTGCTCCACCGATAGCCGAGGCATTCGCTGTTAGACTAGGAACAGTTGGCGCATAAGCTTTACGCGTGTTGAATCCTGCTTCCTCTAGTCTGGCTAAACTTAGTTTTAAATCAGGGTTAGAACGTAGTGCCTTGGAAACATATCCATTGAGCTGACTATCTGAAAAGAGTGACTTCAGCCCCTTCGCTACTTCCGAAGCAGAAGCAGGAGCTGGGCTAGCATCGAATTGACCAGGCACTGCTAATTGCTTATTCGCATCTAACGCCTTAGCTGAAGGCAGCATGGAGCAGCCCGGCAGAAGGTAAATTGTGGTCAGTGAAGATATAATAAAAAATGGTTTCATGAAATGATATTACTTTTTAGGAAATTTGTTAGGCAGTGATTCTAAGGCATTGAAAATAGAAGCTATTTGAGCATCAACAAAACTATCGACTAAATCTTGGCTAGGATTAGCAGGTAAAATGCCAACCGCTCCATTCGGACGCTTAGAGAAAATAGTAGCCAACGATATAAAGGTAGCAACCGCCCAGTTGATCAAAGGTTGCGATTTAGTTTTCAGATGTTTACCTAAGTTAGATTCTAAATAACTCAACTCTAGTTCTCCAACTTCGCGCAAAATCAACTCGATGGGTGAACCTGGAGAATGCATCGTGCGGCACATAATACGATTAAAGTCCCCCGCTCTACCCTCATCCAGTGAACGCAATAATATAGCACGAGCCAATGCTCCCACTTTTTCCTTCGCCGTAGCACCCTCAGAAAGCTCACCCTTAGTAGGATAAGTTTCATCAGCCGCCGCATACGCTTCCCTAAGAGCTGACACAAAAAGATTATCTTTAGACCCGAAATGATAGTTAACCGCAGCGATATTAGCCCCAGCTCCCTCTACAATAGCTGCAATCTTAGCGTCACGGTAGCCATGCTGAGCAAAGACCTCCACCGCGCTATCAATAAGCTTTTTCTGAACCTCGGATTTCATCTTAGACAAAGAATTAACAGATAAAACTAACATTTCAAATAATAATTTGAAATGATTGTTTTAATTCTATATAACAACCAATATAAAGTATTTTGCAGATATAGTATGGAATGAATATCACTAAAAAAGGGTGAACCTTTTCAGATTCACCCTTTGTTTAAATTATATTTCAGCTACAGACTACTCAGCGGATGAGGCTTTTTCGTCTGACTTTGGCTTGCGCTTTAGTGGCTTGAAGGTGAGTTCGTCTTCGCCTTTCTTACGAGAGACTTTCACGTTATCGCCTTCTTCCACATCTCCTCTTAGCAAGGCTTCTGCTAAAGGATCTTCCATGAAGCGCTCTACTGCTCGGCGCATAGGACGTGCTCCGTATTTCGGGTCGTATCCTTTTTCTACGATAAGATCGCGGGCTGATTTATCTAACTTAAGAGCAATGTCTTTGTCTTCGAGACGCTTGAAGAGCTTCTCACACTCAAGATCTACAATGGAATCAAGGTTCTTCTTCTCAAGCATGTGGAATACCACTAGCTCGTCGAGACGATTGAGGAATTCTGGACGGAAATACTTGCTGGATTCCTCCATGATCTTACCCTTCATACTATCGAAGTCCGCGTCGTCTGCATTCATAGCACCGAATCCAAGTGAAGTCTGGCGCTTGATAGTGGAGGCTCCTACATTTGAAGTAAGAATAATGATCGTGTTTCTGAAATCAATCTTACGACCAAAGCTGTCCGTAACCATCCCTTCTTCAAGTATCTGGAGAAGTAAATTCATGACGTCTGGGTGAGCTTTCTCGATCTCATCAAAGAGAATGACTGAGTATGGACGGCGTCTAACAGCTTCTGAAAGCTGACCACCTTCTTCATAACCCACATACCCTGGAGGCGAACCGATCAGTCTACTTGTCGAGAACTTCTCCATGTACTCTGACATGTCGATCTGGATCAGCGACTCAGGATCGCCGAACATGAATTCTGCGAGATTCTTAGCGAGGTAAGTCTTACCAACACCAGTAGGTCCTAGGAATAGGAACGAACCGATAGGACGACGTGGATCTTTAAGATCTGCACGTGATCTACGGAGAGCCTTACTAATAGCAGTGACCGCTTCGTCTTGACCAATAACCTTTTCCTTAAGCTGATCTTCCATCTGGAGAAGCTTGTCTGCTTCCTTCTGCTCCATACGCTGGAGTGGAACACCTGTCCACTTAGAGACAACAGTCATGATGTCGTCCTCGGTGACTTCTACGATGTTTTCTTCGCTCTCAGCTTTCCAGTTTTCTAGAATATCTTCGAGCTTTTGCTTGGCTTTTTTCTCGTCGTCGCGGCATGATGCTGCTTTTTCGAAATCTTGATCGTTGATCGCATTGACCTTGTCTCTGTTGATATGCTGAATCTCTTTTTCGAGCTCCTTGAGTTCTGGCGGACGAGTCATCTGACCGATGCGAGCACGTGAGCCAGCTTCGTCGATAATATCGATCGCCTTATCAGGGAGAAATCTACCTGTTAGATAGCGTGATGAAAGTTTCACTGCGGACTCTAAGGCTTCGTCTGAATAGTGAGCCTTGTGGTGAGTTTCATATTTCTCGCGGAGACCCATAAGAATTTTCACGGTGTCTTCCTCTGATGGCTCTTCTACTCTAACCTTCTGGAATCTTCTTTCTAGAGCTGAATCTTTCTCGATAAATTTGCGATATTCGTTGAGCGTTGTTGCACCTACACACTGGAGTTCACCTCTGCTGAGAGCTGGCTTGATGATGTTAGAAGCGTCCATAGCACCTTCAGCGGAGCCTGCACCTACGATGGTGTGAAGCTCATCGATGAAGAGGATAACGTCTCCCACTTTTCTGATCTCATCCATCACAGCCTTGATACGCTCTTCGAACTGACCACGGTATTTCGTGCCAGCTACCATGAGGGCTAGGTCTAGTGTAATGACTTTTTTACCACGGAGAAGCTCAGGGACATTTCCTGTAGCTATTTCCTGTGCTAGTCCTTCTATGATTGCAGTCTTACCCACGCCGGCTTCACCCACTAGAACAGGGTTGTTCTTGGTGCGTCGACAAAGGATCTGGATGACTCTCTCAGTCTCGCTTGCACGTCCGATAACTGGATCAAGCTTATCTTCATTAGCTAACTTAGTGAGATCTCTGCCAAATGCTTTGAGTGCTGGCGTCTTGGACTTCCCTTCTTTGTCTTCGTCACTGTCGTCATCGCTACTACTGCTGTCGTCGTCATCTTCAAACATTTCAAAAATATCTTCTTCTGAATCTTCAGGATCGAAGTTCGGATCTATTTCAGCCAGCACTTCTTGCCGTGCTCTCTGAATGTCTACATCGAGACTTTGTAAAACCCTAGCCGCTACCCCTTCACCTTCACGGAGAAGACCTAACAGGAGGTGTTCTGTACCTACGTATGAATGGTTGAGCTGCTTGGCTTCTTTCTCGGCTAGACTGAGAACTTTCTTAACGCGCGGTGTGTAAGGAATCTGTGTTGAAATGGTCTGCTCTGGACCGCTGCCCACTTGCTTCTCCACCTCTACTCTGACGCGCTCTAGCTCTAAGCCCATGCGCTCCAGCACGTTGACAGCGACGCCTTGACCCAGCTTGATCAAGCCGAGTAGAAGATGCTCTGTGCCCACATAGTTGTGGTTAAAGCGCTCTGCCTCCTTACGTGCGAGTGCTAATACTTGTTGTGCTCTTGGTGTGAAATTATTCATATTTATTATTCTATGGGTAACTCATCGCCAGCGTCATCGCTATCGATTAATTTATTATCTACTATATTACTAACAGGTGGAGCGAGAGATTGCAACTGATCACGTATGATTTCTGCACGAATAAGGTCTCTTTTCTCAGGTTCTAGCTCTTTTCCAGCGAAAATTTGTAAGTGCGCTGGCTGGATTTCCATCATCAGAGAGTCGCATCGCTGCATCGTCCCCTCTTCAAAGTAGCCCAGATCTGCACCCAGGCGGATCAGCGAAATGTGAGCGAACGCTTCTTTGGAGTCGAACAGATTTGCATACATTAAAGTGCCATAAGCTCTGCCTATTTTATCTGTGAGAGCATCACTATCCTCCTCTAACATTTTTAATCTCGCGTTGCGCTCATGTGTTGCCACTTGATTGATCACGCGTTCGAGTCTTTCAATAATTACTTCTTCAGATTCGCCGAGTGTGGACTGATTCGAAATTTGGAATAAATGCCCTAGCGACTCCGTGCCTTCTCCGAAAAGTCCACGCACTGCGAGACCTATTTTAGAGACAGCTTGTAGCACCTGACCGATCTGCTCAGTAAGAACTAGCGCTGGTAGATGAAGCATAGCTGACGCTCTCATCCCTGTGCCTAGGTTAGTAGGGCAGGCAGAGATATAGCCTAGTTTCTCATCGTAAGCGTAGGGCAGCTTTTTCTCTAACTGCTGATCCATGGTATCTAAAAGAGCATAAGCTTTGCGGAGGTGTAAACCTGAGCAAATCGACTGCATTCTCAAATGGTCTTCCTCATTTACCATGACGGAGAGCGACTGCTTACGGTTCACAACCGCAGCGCAACCTTCACTTCTAGCAGCTTGTTCCCTACTGATCAGATGGCGCTCCACCATCACTTGCTTATCGAGCGAGTCCAGCTCTGAAAGTTCTTTTGCGAAGCCATCAGACATTTCTGGTAGCTCCACTAACTCAGGCAATATCATTTCCATAATACGCACCCGCTCCTTTTTCTTAGCCCATCCCGGGAAGGATACACCGTTCATATTTCGAGCGAGTCGAATACGGCTAGTGATGACTACGGCGTTGTCTTTGCCCTTACCTGTCATCCAGTCTGCTGGGTGCTTTACCAGCGTAGAAAATCGCATCATTAGACTGTCTTACCTTTCTTTTTAGAGCTTTTCTTGGACGATTTAGAGGCTTTAGGAGCGTTCTCTAGGGCTGTGAGCTCGTCACGTAATTTCGCCGCTTCCTCATATTTCTCATCTGCTATAGCACGATCCATAGCTGTCTTCAGCTTCTGAAGATCGCGCTTTTCTTTCATAGCCGCGATCATTCCTACTGGCATTTTACCTTTATGTTGGGTGCCTCGGTGCATGCTTTTCAGCATCGACTTCACCTCAGTGCCGAAATGCTCATAGCAATGACTGCAACCAAGTCTGCCGACCTTGCGCAGATCATCTAGAGTGAAACCACAGTTCGTGCATTCACCGACATTCGCCGAAGTATCAGCTGTAGGATCTTCACTCGGAGAGCTTTTCGGAGCCTCATCATTAATAAGGACATCAGCGATTTTGAACTCCTCCAGAGAAGTCACACCCTGTTCCTCCGCACAGGAGTCACATAGGTTCATCTTCTTCGACTTCCCATCAATCACTTGGGTATAAAACACATTTGCTTCGTTTTCACAGAATTGGCACTTCATCGCATAAAAATTTAAACAACCATGCTCATAATGCGAACTTTTTATTAAGAAAATATCATCTAATCTGGCTTCCTTCATACAGCCTCATAATATACAGTTGATTCAGGATACTTAAATATCGACACCTGCTTATTATTAGAGTAAAATCCATACCAGCAGATTTATTCCCCATGTCAGCTTCTCGTCAAAAAAACCGCAAATCACGACAAAGCGCTAGTGTTACTAGTTCGCGTAGGGGTGGTGGGCGTAGGAATCGTAGAAATGGTGGTGGTCTGTGGGAGACCGTGAAGACTGCGAACCGCAGAGCGCATCAGAGAACTAATCAGCGGACTTATGCCAGGAAGGGATTAAAGTCTATAAGAGCTGCAATCTCTGACGGAGTGATCGACGATTATAGACTGCCTACTCCACAGTTGATTCTACGTAGTTTGATAGGGTTAGTTTTACTCTTCCCGTGTTTTATTTCTACGATGGCCTTGTTTAATCTAGAGAGCGCACCGCATGAATCTACTGGCTATTGGTCGCAGCTTATTCAATCTCAGCCGTTCTTGTTTTTCACGGTGGGTATTTTCTTGATGTTTGGATGGTTTTATTCGGGACTCCTGAATGGACTCTTTCTCTACTTTTACGTGTTAGGTCACGAGCTAACACATGCTTTTTTCATCTACCTTTGTGGAGGAAGGATATCAGAATTCAAGGTCACTAGACAAGGTGGGCATGTAGTTACAAATAAGACTAACATATTGATCGCCCTTTCGCCTTATTTTCTGCCATTTTGGTCGGTAGTTATTTTGGCTATTTCACTATTGTTAGAGTGTTTCATCGTTATTCCTTATCATAGCCAGGCTCTTTATCTAATGATTGGTGCATCATGGACATTTCACCTCTGCTGGACACTCTGGATGATTCCACGTGATCAGCCAGATCTAAAAGAAAACGGCACCTTCTTTTCACTAGCCATTATCTATCTTGCCAACGTCCTATTACTAGCAGCTCTACTCTGCTTAGCTCCAAATGGATTTAGCTTTAAGAACTATTGCTACCAATGGCTCAACTTAGCGGCTGAGAATGGACTAGCGATGAAAGAATGGTTGCTTAGCTTCTTATAGAGCTGACTTAGAATGGTAGAAACTTAGAAAGTTTGTTGAGCAGTCCTTTGCTATCACGCTTATTGCGATACTCTTCTTCAAGCACCTGTGCATAGCGAATTAATCCTACTGCGGTGGAATACTGTGGGTCACGGAAATACGCCTGGACTCCGCTGATTTCTGGTTGCTCAGGTCGGTAGATTGGTAGCCCGAATACTTCATTCGCTAGCTCTCCAATACCTCGCATGAGGCTAGTGCCTCCTGTTAGGAATACGCCTGTCCCTACGCTCTTAAGTGAGCCTTCAGGGAGCTTTTCTTTTACGAGCATGAAAGTCTCTTCAAGTCGTCCTCTGACAACATCATTTAACAATGATCGCTGGATTTCAGATTCGGTAAATCCTTTCTCATCATTTACAGTCACTACTCCTACAGACCTCGCTGGATCACCAGAGACATCGCCTTCGGTTTTCTTAAGAAGTTCTGCTTTAGAGAGTGGAATGTGAGTCACTAGGTGGATGTCATTGGTCACGTGATCGCCCCCAACTGGGATGCAGCCAGATGCCTCGATACCACCATTTAAGTAGAGCACAAAGTCTGTAGTGCCGCCTCCGATATCAATCACCAAGGCACCTTCTGCCTTGCGTTCACGATTAAGAGCTATCTGTGCCGAGGCTATCGGTGCGAAAACTACTTCATCAACATCTAGCGGGATTTCTCTCACACACTTGATACTATTCTGAATTCTTGTTCTCACACCATGGATGATGTGGAAATCTGACTCTAAAGTTTTACCGATCAAGCCAATAGGCTTTGTACTATGAGGTTGATCATCAAGCATGTATTTTCTCACTACATTGTGCAGATAAACATTCTCAGCTGGGATAGCGATATCCTGTGCTATTTCCTTTACCTCCTCTATATGCTCGTCTTCGACTTCACTAGCATCATCCGGTAGACGGAATGTACCACGGTTATTCACTCCTGTAATGTGTGCTCCTGTGATGGCCAGCACGACACTGCTGATATCTACATCACATACGTCCTCAGCTTCTAAAAGAGCTTCACGTACACATGTTCTCACTTGGTGAAAATCAGAGATCTCTCCCTTTCTCACACCGACACTTTTCGTCTCTCCGACGCCGAGAATCTTCACCGAACCATCTGGCTTCACTTCTCCCACCACCATACATGTTTTACTGGTGCCGATCTCTAGTCCTACGTGTATTGATGACTTTGCCATGATTTAATTATCTCTATCTAAAATGCTTTGGGTAGAAGAATCTAAGTTATTGATGGGTTGTGCTTCTGATTTACTAGGTTCATTTTGGATCGAACCTCCACCTATATACCCGCCGGGATTGTTCGTCTTAGGACGAAGGTCTATCCAAGCTAATACTTTACCGTTCAACTGAGCATGCTCTCTCACTTTAAGTAGTTTATTCAGTTGGAAATCGTGCTCATACATTGAAAATTTAGCTTCTAATCCATCGGTACAGATAACTTTTAGAGTGTAGAAATTTTCTACTACCACACGCTCCACACCCCAGTCTTGTGGAACAACTTTATTTAAGCTTAATATGAATTGCAATGCTCTCTCACAGTCGGGATGATTCATTTCTTTACCTAGCTGGAAGTCATCTTCAGAAGTTGCAGATACTTCTATGACAGGAAGAGTTTTAGCTATCTCCCAGAATTCTCTTTCACTCTTAAAAGTAACTCCAAACTTATCGATTAATAATCCCTTATATGGACTCCTACCTGCAAGACCTAGCTGACGGCAGGATAACCAAGCCACCGGAATTCTCTCTTCGATTTTTATTTCTATAGTGTCAGGTAGTCTACGATCTACTTCCGCACTTATTACCTCTGGTCGCTCTCGGAGACGCTTTTCTACATCATCCAGATCTACTTGAAAAATAGTACCTTTAGTATCTATCTCAGAAATATCCCAAACGCGCTTAGCAGATAGAACTACAGTGTCATTCCCTTGAAAGTCAGTTACGGGAATATATTCAATAGCAAACTCATCATTATCATTAAAGTGCTCATGAATTGCCTTGTATGCAAAATACATCAGCACGGCGACTATACCTAAAATCACCAAAGTTCGTCCCATGTCCTTGAGCCTCTTAAGCGACTGGAAAAACATGATACGTGGAGACATCACGTTTAGGTGTAATATGCGCGAGTTTTTTGAACTCTTACCTCTACGGTTTTTCTTTATGGGCGTTGTTTTTCTACGAAACATTGTCTCACTTTCTCAATTAGGGGATTACAGAATGATCTAGCACATAATGCCTTAATCCAAATAGTAAGGATTTATTGATAATGTGTAAACCATAATCTTATTAAAAATAGAGCATTTTTACACCTACCTCTCTATAACTAAGAAATCCCCAATGATTGACACCACCGAGGACTAATTATGTTGAAATATTAAGCCTATCGCTGAATGGCTTTAGAGATATCTATAATCTTCATACATAGCTCTGCAAATGGGTATCCAGCTACTGCTGCTGCCTTAGGTAGTAAGCTAGTTGCAGTCATTCCTGGGATGGTATTTGCCTCTAGGACGTAGGGTGCCCCATCTTTATCTAGGAGAACATCTACACGAGAGTAGACTTCTACCCCTAGTGACTTGTGTGCTTTTAGCGCTGCATCTTGCACTGCTTTTGTAACTTCTGGAGTGAATTCTGCTGGGCAGTAGTAGTCAGTTTTAGTGGCACCGTCTTCGCTCATCCAAGAGTATTTACTTGCCATATCATAGACTCCACCTCTAGGAACAATGTGCACGATAGGAAGAACTTCTCCGTCTAATACTCCGACAGTAAGTTCAGGACCTTCGATTAATTGCTCGATTAGAACGTCGTTGCTAAACTTTACAGCATCGCGCATTGCAGCTTCAGCCTCTTCTTCAGTTTTACAAATATGCACTCCTACGCTTGATCCTTCACGAGGTGGCTTGACCACGTAGGGAAGGCTCATTCTTGGCATGATGAATCCGTGAGTAACATCTACTATCTCGCTAGCTGGAGTAGGTACTCCTGCTTCGATGAATTTCTCTTTACTGAGCACCTTATCAAAGGCGATCTTGCTATTCGCTGAGCCTGCACCTGTGTAAGCAATGCCGAGTTTCTCTAGCTGCGATTGCATTTCACCATCTTCACCATAGGTTCCATGTATAGTATTAAATACGATATCAATACCTTCTGTTACATTGATTTCGTGATCCTTTACTATTAGCTCCACTGCATCGCACCCTGCGTCTAAAAGAGCTTTTAAAACACCCTTGCCAGATTCCATAGACACCTGATGCTCTGAACCTGGTCCACCCATAGCTACTGCTATTTTTAAATTTTTATCCATCTTAGTTATATTTGTTAGTTTTAAAATAATGCTTCGTCTTCACCGATGATCTGAACCTCTGTCTCTAGTTCGATACCTTTCTCATCACGTGCTTTCTTTCTGATCTTAGCGATTAACTCCAACACATCATCAGCAGTTGCTCTGCCATCATTGACGATGAAGTTTCCATGCTCTAGCGAGACTCTAGCCTTCCCTACGGAAGTATCTTTAAAGCCCATCACATCTACTAACATCCCAGCTGGCATTTTCTCAGGGTTCTTGAAGATACAGCCTGCACTGGCTGCCCTAGGTTGTGATTTTTTGCGTTTCGCCATGGACTCATCCATTTTTGCTTTGATGACACCTGGCTCAGCAGGGACTCCACGGAATCTAGCACTGAGGGCAAAGTTTCTTCTGAGCTCGGGAACGCTTCTATAGTGAGAAGTGATCTCCTCATTTGTCCTAGTGCGGATTTCTCCGTCTTCATCTAGGAAGGTAACATCGATAACCTGATCAAAACTTTCTGTGCCCATAGCGCCAGCATTCATGCGTAATCCACCTCCTACATTCCCAGGGATTCCCTCCATCCACTCGAAACCTGTTAGACCGTGTGCTTGCGCCACGCTGGCTACCTTCTTGAAGCGAACTCCAGATCCGGCCGTGACTGCATCACCCTCTGCGCTCACCTCACCGAAGACTCCTCGATTCGGGTGAATCACGACTCCAGGGATGCCACCTTGCTTGACGAGTAAATTGGATCCTCTTCCCACCACACGTATCGGAATGCCACGCTCTCGGCAGTATTTCACCATCCTTGCGAATCCTTCATGAGTCGAAGGCTCCATCCAGAACTGTGCAGGTCCACCTACTAGCATCGTGGAATGCTTTCGCATAGGTTCGTAGAGTTCACCACCAGCTTCATTATCCTTAGAATAGCTTAGCATCTCCTCTAATACTTGTGCATCACGTGCTATTTTAGTGCCTATCTCGTGGACGTTTCCCGCACCTAATGTGATAAGGGTGTCGCCCTCTCTTAAAGCATTCCCCACCGCATAATGAGCTTGTTTGATAGAACCTACCACCTCTGCTTTTGTATTACCGTGCTCTTTCATAGCATCGACTATCGTTTGCCCAGTGATACCATCGATAGGCTTCTCGCTGGCTGGATAGATATCAGTGATAAATACTCTACCAGCAGCTTGGAGTACTTTACCAAAATCGCTCGCTAGCTTCTGTGTGCGGCTATAACGATGCGGCTGAAAGACCACCACTAGTCTATCTGGATTTAAACTTTTAGCAGTCTGCAGCGTAGCCTCCACCTCGGTAGGATGATGGCCGTAGTCATCGATAATACGGATTTTCTCTGAAAGATACTTTGTCTCAAATCTTCGCTTTGCTCCAGCAAATGTCGAAAGCGCACGGGCACAATCATTAAATGGCAGACCAGAACAATACGCCACAGCTAATGCCCCAAGAGCATTAAGAGCATTATGCAAACCAGGGATTCCTAGCTCTACACGACCTAGTTCCTTACCTTTATAAGTAACATTAAACGCTACTGTTCCTCCCGTCTCCCTAATATCTGTTGCCGTATAATCAGCATCACTCCAGCCATAAGAAATGCTTTTCTCTCTGGGAGCACAAACAGCAGTCGCATTAGGGCACTCTTTACAATAGATAACATTTCCGGTCGTCTGATCTAACAGTGTATTGAACACCTGCTTAATGTGGTCGAGTCCTGAATAAAAATCTAAATGCTCTTCCTCCATATTCAATACCACCACATGTTCAGGGCTATAGAGAGCCAAAGTTCCGTCACTCTCATCGCCCTCAGCAACCATAAGTTCTCCTTCTTCTTCCCAATGAGCATTCGTGCCTAACACCGGAATTTCTGCTCCCACGTAGTGACTCGGTTTTACTGGGCCTCGACGCAGTAAATGTGCACTCATCGCAGAAGTAGTAGTCTTACCATGAGTTCCGCTAATCACTATCCCCTGCTTCTTAGTTCCTAAAATCGCTGCCAAACATTCAGCTCTACGCATACATGGGATTCCACGTTTCTGCGCAGCTGCTCTCGCTACATTTTCTGGGCATATAGCAGAGCTATAGATCACCACCTCTGCATCCTCGATGCTCTCTTCATTGTGCGGACTACTAAATACTAGACCTAACCCTTGCATGCGCTCAGTCTCACCACTGGTAACACGGTCACAGCCACTTACTCGATGACCCATACCTAACAGTAATAGAGCCAAACCACTCATTCCACTACCCGCTACACCTATAAGATGTATCCGCATTGGATTTTCTCTTTCTGTGAGTCTTTTGCTTAGTTTCTTAATCATCGTCCTCTTATTAAATAAACATTTCTTCCTACTTACCAGCCTCAATCACGGCACAAATTCTCTCCGCGGCATCTCTCACTGCCAGCCCATGAGAAGCTGCCGACATATTTGCTAAATTTTGCACATCATCCAAGATAGATGAAATATCTGCAACTAGAGACCCTTCATCAAGTTCAGACTCTACTCTAAGCAAACCAGCATCAGCCTTCTCAAACACCTCAGCATTCAACGTCTGATGATCATCCGCAGCATACGGGTAAGGCACTAAAATACTAGCCAGCCCCACATAAGAAATCTCCGTAAGACTAGATGCCCCACTACGTATCAACGCTAGATCACTCACCGCATACGCCGCCCCCATATCATCGCAAAATGCTAGCAGTTTATGATTTCTAGAATCACCCACCGCCTTCTTCACTCTCTCAAAATCTCCATTTCCTGTGATGTGTAAGAACTGCAACGCAGGCATCGCCTTAGCTGCTCCCACTACATAATCATTCAGCTTTTTAGCACCTTGGCTACCACCCATCACCATCACAGTCTTCACCTCGGGATCTAGACTTAAACCAAGTTTTCTAGCAGCATCTGCCCTACTAGGTAACTTCTCTATTTCCTCCCTAACTGGAGTCCCTGTGATCTCTACCTTCTCATTTGGAAAATATTGACGCGCCTCTTCGAACCCTAACAGAACCTTATCGCACCATCTAGCCGTCATACGATTCGCTTTACCTGGTAGAGCATTACTATCATGTACATAAGCCTTAGCACCCATCTTATGACCAGCTAGCACAGGAGCTAGTGATGTGAACCCCCCCATCCCGATCACCGCATCAGTTCCGAATGCCTTATGCATCTTCTTACACTGTCCCACAGTCTTCCAAAGCTTCCACATAAAAGGAATCATCTTCAGTGACAGAGTCTTAGGCTTAGCCACAGCAGGAACCGTATCAAAGTTCAGCTTCTTATACTTTTTACTAGCAGTCGCATCTACCTTCTTCTGAGAGATCAATAATTTCACCTCATGCCCTCGACTCTTCAGCTCTTGAGCCACTGCCACTCCAGGGAATAAATGTCCCCCCGTTCCTCCACATGCGATGATTACTTTCATGCTCATACTCTCTATACGGCTTGCTCCCATATATCCATACAAGAATTAGGAAATTTTTCTCTCCCTGAAATTAAGTGTATACCATTAGAGCCATTCAACCGAGATGAAGCCTGCGGCTTATCAGAAGTCATATATTTACTAGTCATTAGTCAGATTCTTCACTAGCTAACGCACATCTCTGGAGCTTCATCATGCTTAGCCATTGTGCTGGAATCCTAACATCTGACCAGTAAACTAATGGCAGAGTTCAGCTCCACGAAAGATCAATGTCACCCTGGTTCGCGTGAGCAGATTAGACACTCGACTTTCAGCTCTCTATAGGTAATGTCCTTAGCATGTCCAAGAGCACCTCGATCCACTCACTCTACGAAGTCTATGAGCACCAGAAGACGGAGTTACTACTCCATCTGCTAGAAAAAGATGACAAGCTGAACACTGCTATGATCTTCGTACTAAAGAGTGATGACGTGCATGCGATCACCACCGCACTCAGCCAAAAGGGCAAACACGTCGACTCTATTCACGGCAAGAAAAAACTAGAAGCGAGAACTGCCACTATGGAAGACCATCTTGCAGGTAAGATCGACTATCTGGTAGTCTCCGAAGCCATCGCACGAAATTTGGACTTCTCAGGCGTCAAAAACATCGTCAACTACGACTTCCCTGAACTCCCTGATGACTACATCACTCAGTCTGGTAATTGCACCAGCGGATGTCTCTACAGCTTCGACAATCCCAAGCCGAGCAAGCAACTCATCAAACTCGAAGAATACATCGAAGGTAAGATCCCCCGCGTTACCGCAGAAGGTTTCGACTACGCACCCCACGCACTCAAAATAACCGACCGCAACAAACCCCGCAAACGTGGACCCCGCTCAAAGCCACTTCAGAACAAGAAGTCTAAGCTTAAACGGAAGTAAATTGGGTTCACCATAAATTAAGACAATATAGTGAATTTCAATTATGGCGGATATAAACTTATTTATCCGCCACGTCGGCTACGTCCTATTTTATCCGACACCTGACAAGTCTAATCTTGCCGGATATACTCTCATTTAACTGACAAAACCTCATTCACACACTATATCCGCCATGTCTGAAAACTACCTTTGGCAGCAAGCCGACTTCCCACACTTCTATTATAACTCAGCAGTCATTGAACCGCTGGAGAAAGAGTTTGTGTCTGAGTTCCGGAAACTCATTAAGTCGTTTCCGATGCAGAATCAGAATTTTGACGATCTGTTTACTGAGGAAATTGTAGCCAACTCACAGATCGAAGGTATTAATCTAGATAGGAAGTCCGTCCATAGCTCCTTTGTCAAAAATATCGTTCCTGCTATGCCTAAAGAACAAGGTGCGGTCAGCCTCATGAAAATGAGGCTAGATCACTGTGACGGAACTCTCACACATAAACTCATTAAATCTATGCACAAGGAGATCCTTAAAGGTTCATCTTTCCCTGATAGTTCTGTTGGCAATTATGTCGGCGACATGAAGATCATTAGCGGTAACGAGCTCTACGATGAATATGAAATCATGCATGAAGGAGCACCGAAAGATCTCGTAGAAGACAAGATGTCTGAGTTCATGAAATGGTATAATCAGTGCAAACCAAAATCACCATTAATCAATGCTATCCAAGGACACATCCATTTCGAAACCATCCATCCATTCTGCAATGACAATGGGCGAATCGGACGGAGTATTATTCTCATGAGCCTGTGTCGGGATTTCAAGATCAAGTCCCCTATCGCCATCTCCAGAGCCTTTAATAAAAGCCTCAAAAAATACTACAGCCTATTCCAAAGCGGACTCGATCTTACTGAAATGATCAAGCGACTCCAGCCAATCTTCATGCAGGCGATCCAGGAAACTAAACACATCCTTTCAATCACTAGCTATCGCCAGAAAGTCTACCTAAAGAAAGACGACCTCAACCCACGGCAGCTAAAAGTCCTCAACCGTGTTATCAAGTACGAACTAGAAGAGGGCTTCAAAGGAGGACTCACCAACTCCAAGTATCAGAAGATGACCAAAGTTAGTGATCGGACAGCATTGCGGGATCTAGAAGGGCTTGTAATTTTAAAGCTACTTAAGAAAGAAGGAGAGAAGAAAGCTACTCGGTATTACCTAAAATAGCCTAATAACACCAATAATCACCATGTCGGATATAACACATTCTATCAGACATAATGGTTATTAAACAATATATCCGCCACACATCTAGCCTCTAAGCCACTCCGCTTTTATACAAGTGCTGCTGAAACTCCACGAAAGCTTTTCTGATTACAGGAATTCCACCCAACTGATCTTTCGCATCAGAAATTTCACCATAGTTTAGTTTTAAAAGCACACTAAGCTTAGCTTCATCTAGCTCAGTCACTCCTTGCTTAACATATTGCGAAAGCACAAAATTTAAGAAATCTTGTTGTTTCGGATCGTAGTCTTGAATCTGAATCTTCGCTCGCTCTGCTCTTTCTAATCTTGGCACCAGGTCTTTTTGGTAAGCTACATAACTTAGTATATCAAAGAGGTCGCTATCTTCACCATGAACGAGTGATCGGAGATCTTCCAGCTGTGTAGGTGTGTATCCCTTATCACTGAGCTCTTCTAGCAGCTTTCTACGAGTGCTAGGATTACTCCAAAGTTTACGTAACTCCTCCTCATTACTAAAGAAATCTGGTATATCACCGAAGAGTTGTTGAATGAACTCCGCTGCCGAAATCATACTCCCGTCTGCTCCCCAGAATGTAGTATTTATCATCGAGTCGATGGCTAGTTCCTTCACTCTAGAAAGCTTCACTTTTACCATTCTAGTTGGACCATTCGTGCAAACACAAGGATTAGCATTACACCCTGTGCAGTCTTCATTCCCTCCACTATCACAGACACAGGGTGATTCTTTACAAACCTTACAAGTCTTTGGATTACCTGGATCAGGATCCGGTTTCGGTTCTGGCTCTAGTGGTTCTCCATCCCATTCAGGATCTTGGAAATGGTCATGAGCATCTACGAAGTCATACACTGTAAAGTAATCCTTCCCCTCAAACAAACGCGTTCCTCTTCCAACTATTTGCTTAAACTCCACCATAGATTTCACTGGGCGCATCAACACGATATTACGAATCTCAGGAGCGTCTACTCCGGTGCTCAGTTTCTGTGAGGTGGTCAGTATAGTAGGTATACTCTTCTCATTATCTTGAAAATCTCTCAAGTGTGCTTCACCAATCCCTCCATCCTCTGCAGTGACTCGATGGCAATAATTAGGACTAGAGCTATCGCAATTCTGATTAATCAAATCACGCACCATCGCCGCATGACGCTGAGTAGCACAGAAGACGAGTGTTTTATGGTTTTGATTAATCTCTTTAAGAAACAACTTCACCCGGTATCTCTCACGAGCCTTGATTTCTATGATGCGGTTAAATTCTCCCTCAGTATATTCCTTTCCATCCACTAAATCACCATCTTCCACCGTATCGTCTTTAGCGAATGAATAGTCATCGATTGTCGTAGAAATTTCCTTCACTTTAAATGGAGTCAGGAATCCGTCATTGATACCATCCTTGAGCTTATAAGTATAGATGGGATCACCAAAGTATTTATAAGTGTCTGCATTCACATCACGTTTAGGAGTAGCGGTAAGACCTAGCTGCACAGCCTCGGAGAAATGCTCCATGATCTCTCTCCAGCTACTCTCATCATTCGCCCCACCTCGGTGACACTCATCAATGATTATAAAGTCAAAGAAATCTACTGGATACTGACCAAAGTAAGATTCAGTCTTTTTCTTTGAACCATACGCAACTTCTGTATCTGCCACCATCCGCTCATGCCTAGATTGAATGACTTCTATTTCTTCCTCCATCGCCTGCTCCTCCTCATTCTCAGTAGTATCACTAGCCATGAATGACTGGAAAATAGTAAAGAACACATTCCCATTAGTCGGAACCTTACCCTTCTTCTTAATGTCTTTGGGCGTAATTCTCACCAACGCATCATCCTCAAAATCTCCAAACGAGTTAAACGCTTGGTCTGCTAATAAATTGCGATCCGCCAGAAACAAAATCCTCGGACTACGATTCCCATCACGCTTCAGGTTCCACTTCGCATGAAATAACTTCCAGCAGATATGAAATGCAGTAGCCGTCTTACCCGTGCCAGTCGCCATTGTCAGTAAGATCCTCTTCTTCTTAGCCGCTATCGCATCTAGTGTCTTTTCAATCGCTACATGCTGGTAATACCTAGGTAGATACTTACCCTTAAACAAGGTAAACGGCACCGCCTCAAACTTCGCTTTCCACTCTGCTATCTCACACTTGTAAGCCTCTTTAGGAGTTGGAAATGTCATCTCCCACAGTTCATCAGGTGTCGGGTATTTATCCACATCACCCTCAGTCCCCTGCTCCATATCCACACCATAGATCTCCAACCCATTAGTAGCGTAGGTATAACGGATATTAAGCCGCTCAGCATAGTCCTTCGCCTGTCCTAGACCAGTAGTATAGCCTAGCTCTCTCGCCTTAGCCTCTATCACTGCCAACCGCTTATTCTTATACTGCAACATATAATCCACCTTCAGCGGAGCATTACGCCTACCATGCCCGATAATCCGCCCATCCGTGATCTTATTCGCCGACTGCTCCACCATAATACGACTCCCCTCAACTACACCCCAACCAGCCTTCCGCAAGGCAGGGTCTATGTAATCCAGTCGAGTTTGAGCTTCGTTCATTCACTTAAAAATAGAGAATGTAGAGGGTTTGACAATACCTAACAGTAAGAATGCACCTACAAATCAACATTCTATTAACTAAAGTTAATTTTTATATGAATAATCAAAACTGGATCAAGAAACTTTAAAAATATAATGCTCTAGTATACAGTGAGTAACAACTTTCAAAAGAGTCGCCGCTCCCTCAAAATCAAAACCCGATCAAGAAAACCCCGCTTAAACTACACTCTACTTAAGCCTCTCTGGCGAACAGCGGAGTATCTGAAACTACATCAGTTAGCACCAGTGGCTTCATTTCTTCTAGGTTCATTTCTTCGAGAATGCTTACACCTTCAGACTTGAGATCGTTGATCACGATGTCTGCATGTTCATACTGCTCGCTGTTGAGGTCACTAGGGCGCTCAACTGGGAAGATTAGAGTATCAGGCATCATCTTAAATTGAGCTAATCTCCTTACTTTTTGTAGCCATGTATCACCATGATCCATGATCTTGGTAGAAGTATCCTGACCTAAAAATAACGGCTTGATAGCACGTTGAACTTTATCTTCACCAGCTGGAGTGTAGGTAAATGGAAAATGTGCATGGTAAATAGCATTGCCTACTTTACACTCTTTCCAGTATTTCTTCAGCTTTAGCTCTCTGAGAAAGTTACCTACCTGCTGAGTCAGTTTCTGCTCTTCAGGTAAATCTGTATCCAGATCTTTACGCATCACCATTTTAGTAAATGCCTTTTGAAGCCAGACATCAATGTTATCAGTGAGCACTACGCCCCTAACTTTATGACGGATCATACCCTCTCTAGGATGAGTAATCGCAGTGAAAAGATCGCTACCAGCTACCATATGCATCATGCCTAGCTCTTTAGTATCTGCCCCCTTATTCACCATCTTAGCGAGAGCATCCCATTCATGATGAATGCTTTTCAGCGTCTGGGTGAAGATAACACGTTCCATCTCAGGAAAAAAGCCAGTGAGACGACGTGTTCTCTGCTTTTCCAGGATTTTATAAGTAAGCTCCCTGCGTTCCGTATTGACCGCAAACACACCCACAATACAAAACTCTCCTTGCTCCGTGTAGGGCATGAGTTCTATCGTTCCTGTGCTGTATGCTTGCTTATTCATTTGATTAATTCCTGCCAGAATAGCTTACTATTCTGAAATGGTCTTTCAAGGATTTCTCTGTATTGGTCAATGGTATAATCTGGGGAAGTTGAATTGTCGAGATCGGAATCGAGCCAGCAATCTGGCAATTCCGCCCAATCATCTTCTAGGTTGCTTAACACACTCTCAGCCTTTCTCATCCATTTACCCTGGTGTATTTTACTACTCCATTTTTATGATGCAATTCTACCTAGATGATAGCTCTTAAAGTTACCTAGGTCAAATTCTGCATCGAAGGCACTATCATGGTCTATTACCGCCATCTTGGAAAGGTCATAGGAAACGAGAGCGTTTGGGTTTCCACTAATAGGTCCCATCCTCCGATCTTCGTTTCTAATCCAGTAGTCAAACAGATAGATTTCAGCCAATAATGCAGAAGGTAATTTTACAATATCAGAAGCCTGTAAATCACGATAAGCACGACCCATCGCGTAAGAACCAAAGCCTAGCCCTTTGCGGAAGTCACTCCAGTCTGTGTTACGGTTAGCATTGGCTAGCTGTTCGGGCACCTCAATTAAGCTGATCTCTGCACAAGGTAGTCCCATTCTCTGAGCTAATTTACCACCCAGCCATTCTGCGATTAAAGAGCGAGGCAACACACCAGCAGGTTTCACGAAAATCTCCCTGCCTTCCTCTGTCCCACAGACAAAAGGTTTCACAGATATCCCCGTATCTGCTCTTCCAAGTAATTCTGTGATGATAACTGCCATGATTTAAGTTAATTCACCAGCAAAGGCTTTTTGCAGGATGGATTTTTTTAGCTCTTCTAGGGAGGTGAGTTTGGTTTGGTTCACACTAATCAACTTTTCAATTTTAGCGTTTAATTGGTTTAATAAAGGTATTAGATTTCTTTGCACTTCAAGAGGTGGGATAATGTGAAAGAAAGTCCTTTGTTTTGTAATTGGAACTTGGTTTCGAGTGGACTGCCTCATTATGTCTTTGTATTGAGATGAAAACTCATTGGATCTCATGTATAAAAGTAAATAGTCTGACTCTATAAATTCTGTGTCACACCGGTAATAGGTAAGTGAGGTTCCAAGTATAACCTTAGCTTCAGCTGTTTTTAATAATGCTGTTGGACCGACAGTCGCATTATGAGCAAAAAGAACATCATTATCAATAGCTATACCTTTCCGTAATTTAGATGCTCTCTCAACTGTGAGAAACTTTGCTTTTGAAAAATCTATTTTTCCCTCCTTAAGGCAGTTAGCTGAGAGATAAGTCACTCCAGAATCTACAAATTCTTCTTTTTTAGGATAATCACCGCCATGATTTCCATCTAAATGACTGGTAATCCATTTTTTTTCTAACAGCTCTTTAAGACTGAATTTTAACCAGCTCTCGTCTCTGTTCGCAAATAAATCATTGAACTTAGATTGGAAGAGTTCTCTGGCGTTGATGATGTTTTGTTCGAGGTTCGCCTTGGCTTGGTCGATGGCAGCAAACGCCTTGTCCAAGATCGCTACTATGGCTTCCTGCTCGGGAAGTGGTGGGATGGGTAAGGTTAAATTTTGCCATTTTGACTTATTTATAATAGGTAAAGTCGCCTGAGAACTTGTTCCTACTGTTAAAACTTCTAGCTGAAAATCAGGAGAAATCATTCCATAATATATAAATTTATAGTCACAGTCATCGTTGGGCGTTAACACATTGATTTGTTGATTTCCACTCGTGGGAATCCGTGAAAAACCTGTTTTACCAATAGTCGCTCCTATACAAACCATCATCACAGAATGAGCATCGAATAAACGTCCTTTGGAAAGCCCTTGTTCACTTAGCTTGGAGTCTTTGCAGTCTAATTCCCCATTTTTATTAAAATGAGCAGGTTTCACAAATGGAATATAATCACCGTAGTTCGATTTGTCCTTTGTTGGTGGAGTAGTACCTGTTTGAGCTATTCCAATAGAGCTAAGAGTTTTTCTTTCCCATCCTTCCTTCATACCAACTCCTTAATAGAATTTAAAAGCGCCGCAGTTTTCCCATCCAGGTTCTGCATCTCTGCAAGAATATCCTCCGGACTTCTCAGCGGAGCCTCTTCTGGAATATTCGGATTTTTGACGCTGAGGTCGTAAGTAGTTTGATCGATGTCAGCTAATTTCAGATTCCAGCTTTTCTCACTCTCTGGCTTCGTCTTCTGAAGCTCAATAAACTCCTTCATATCCTTGTCGTTGAGCGGATTGGTTTTGCCCATGTTGCGACCTGGATTTAGTTGGTAATACCAAATTTTCTTGGTGGGTTCGCCTTTCTGGAAGAAGAGGGTGACGGTCTTGACTCCTGCTCCCGTAAAGGTGCCGCCAGGCATGTCGAGGATAGTGTGGAGTTGGCAGCTTTCTAGCAGAAGCTTGCGTAAGGCTACTGAGGCATTGTCGGTATTACTCAGCACGGTGTTCTTGATCACGATGGCTGCTCTTCCGCCAGCTTTGAGCGATTTGATAAAATGCTGCATGAAGAGGAAGGCGGTTTCACCTGTCTTGATGTCGAAGTTCTGCTGCACTTCTGGACGTTCCTTGCCACCAAATGGAGGATTGGCTAGGATGACATTGTAACGGTCTTTTTCCTGAATATCACGGATGCTTTCGCCTAGGGTATTGGTATGGATAATATTCGGAGCCTCGATGCCGTGCAGGATCATATTCATGATACCGATGACGTAGGCTAGGTTCTTCTTTTCCTTGCCATAGAATGTCTTTAGCTGAAGCGTCTCCAGATTCTCGGTATTCTTCTCCATCCGCTGATACATGTATTCGTAGGCTTCACAGAGGAATCCACAGGAACCAGCGGCACCATCATACACCGTCTCATCCATCTGCGGATCAGTGACAGCGATCATCGCACGGATCAGCGGACGCGGAGTGTAATACTGCCCACCATTGCGCCCAGCATTTCCCATGTTATTGATCTTAGTCTCATACAGATGACTCAGCTCATGCTTATCCTTACTAGAGCGGAAAGGAAGTGTGTCGGCATATTCTAAAATTTCGCGGAGGTTGTAACCACTCTTGATCTTATTATCGAGCTCAGAGAAAATTTCGCCAATCTTGTATTCCAGCGTCTGTGGGTCATCAGTCTTTGCCTTGAAACCAGCTAAGTAAGGAAATAGTTCACCATCTACAAACTCGACTAAATCCGTGCCAGTCATCGCCACATGATGATCGAGATTACCTTCAGTATCCTTCGGCATCGCCCAGTTTGCCCAATGAAATTTTTCTTCTATAATATGACTATAGTCATTCCCCTCCAGCTCAGCTTCATCTGCTTTTGCCTGCTCCAGCTCATCCAGATAGCGCAAGAACATCACCCAAGAAGTCTGACCGATATAATCTAGTTCACTATCCGCTCCAGAGTCCTTGTAGAGGACGTCATCAATATTCTTAAAAGTCTGCTCAAACATAGTTAGAACAAGAAACTATCCATTCACCATAAACCTGCAAGATGAAAGAAACGAAATGGTGTTGTTCAGTAATTTAACAAAACTATCAAAGAAAAAAGCCCCACCGGAAATCCAGTGAGGCTTTTGAAATTGTCTTTGAAGCTTAAACTTACTTGCGCTTGCGCTTGAGTTGGAGTCTTGCTTGGGTAGTAGCGATTACTTCTTGGAGTCTGGCTGCTTCCTCGGCGTCGTTTGTGCTGAGTTTGACTAGCTTTTCCTCCGTCCGTTTCATTGCTGCTTCTTCTTTGGCTTCGTCGATTTCGTCGTCTCCGAAAGCTGAGTCTGTGAGGATTGAGACTTTCTCTTGGGTGATTTCTGCGAATCCTGAGCCGATAGCTAACTCGTGAGTTGTGCCATCTTTCTGGTAGCGTAGCTCACCTGGCTGGAGCGCTGTGACAAGTGCCGCATGAAGCTCTAGCACACCCATCTCACCGTCTACACCCGGAAGGTAAACGTCAGTTACTGTGTCTGAGAAGATCTTCTTCTCTGGTGTTACGATTTCTAATTGAAGTGACATGGTGGTAAAGTTTGTAGTTGGCTAAATACTAGGCGGCAGTCTTATAACTGCCGCCCTGTATATTAAAATTAGTCGCGTGGCACTGTTTCGATGCCGGCTTTCATGTAGAAGTTACCTTCTGGCACGTCGTCCCACTTACCATCGAGGATCTCTGCGAATCCTTTAACAGTCTCATCAAGCTTGGAGTATACTCCAGGAACGTTTGTGAATACTTCCGCTACGTGGAACGGCTGTGTAAGGAAACGCTGTATCTTACGAGCACGGTATACTGAGAGCTTATCTTCATCAGATAGTTCGTCCATTCCAAGAATCGCGATGATGTCCTGAAGGTCTTTGTATCTCTGAAGAACGTTCTGCACACCACGAGCTACCTTGTAGTGCTCGTCGCCGATGATGTCAGCTGAGAGTGCCTTAGAAGTAGATGCTAGTGGATCAACCGCTGGGAAGAGTCCTTGCTCAGCGAGTGAACGCTCTAGAACTACAGTTGCGTCAAGGTGAGCGAATGTGTTAGCTGGAGCTGGGTCAGTCAAGTCATCCGCAGGAACGTAAACCGCCTGTAGTGAAGTAATAGAACCTTTCTTAGTAGAAGTGATTCGCTCCTGCAGTCCTGCCATTTCTTCAGCAAGTGTTGGCTGATAACCAACCGCCGATGGAGTTCTTCCAAGTAGAGCTGATACTTCTGATCCTGCTTGTGAGAAACGGAAGATGTTATCAACGAAGAGTAGAACGTCTTGTCCTTCTTCATCGCGGAAGTGCTCAGCCATTGTGAGTGCTGAAAGTGCAACACGGAGACGCGCTCCCGGAGGCTCGTTCATCTGTCCGTATACTAGAGCTACTTTAGATCCAGGTAGAAGAATAGGGTTACCCTTTTCGTCACGCTTTGGATCATCGTTTTCGTCACGCTCACATGAGATAACTTTCGATTCGAGCATTTCCCAGTAAAGGTCATTTCCTTCACGAGTTCTCTCTCCAACACCAGCGAATACTGAGTAACCACCGTGCCCTAGAGCAATGTTGTTGATGAGCTCCATGATAACTACTGTCTTACCAACACCAGCACCACCGAATGCACCAACTTTACCACCCTTAAGGAATGGGCAAATTAGGTCGATCACTTTGATACCTGTTTCGAGGATCTCAGTAGAAGATGCTTGGTCTACGAGCTTAGGAGCTGGACGGTGAATTGATGAGCGCTTAGTAGCGTCAGCAAGTGGAACGTTTTCGTCCACTACATCACCAGTTACGTTAAATATACGTCCTAGAACTTGGTCACCTACAGGAACTGTGATTGGTGCGCCTGTGTCAGTGATGTCAAGACCACGCTTGAGACCATCTGATGAGCTCATCGCAATAGCGCGAACCCAGCCGTCACCGAGGTGCTGCTGCACTTCGAGAACTAGTGTTGTTGGAGTGCCTTCGAGTTCAAAATTGATCTCTAGTGCGTTATAAATATCTGGAAGTGTGCTTGCGCCAGAGAAGTCTGCGTCTACAACAGCTCCGATTACCTGAACGATTTTTCCTACGTTGCTCATATTATTAGTTGGTTTGTGTGTTTAAATTTTAGTGAATTTTTAATTGATAGAATCTTACTACTCCATTGCTTTCATCGCAGTAGTGATTTCTAGAAGCTCAGAGGTGATTGCTGCCTGGCGGAGCTTGTTGTAATCGAGAGTGAGATCATCGATCATGTTGTTCGCATTGTCAGTAGCTGACTTCATGGAGACCATACGTGCTGAGTGCTCAGAAGCGCGAGATTCTAAGATCATCTGGTAGATCTGGAAGTTTAGATACTGTGGAAGAAGTGTGTCTAGAACTACTTCAGGGCTTGGCTCAAACTCGTAGTCCTTAGACATTGCTGAGTTGTGATCCGTGTCCTTGATCTGATCTTTACCTACACCTTCGTAGTCTTGCTTTTCAGCTAGAGTAGAGGCATCGATAGGAAGTAACTGTGAACAGTGTGCCTCCTGAGTCAGTGTTGACACGAAGTTCGTGAAGCAGACTTTGATCTTATCATAGTTGCCTTCTAGGAACTGATCGGTAAGGAACTTAGCGATAGGGCGAGCTTCTGAGAATGACACTGGATCAGCCACAACAAAGTCGGCATTGATCTTATCATCAGTCTTCTCTAGCTGCATGCGGAGCTTTTTACCAACTGTGGCAAATTCTGTGTGCTCGTTCTGCTCAAGTCTTACTTTCTTGAGAAGGTTAGTGTTAAGACCACCACAGAGACCTTTGTCAGTCGAGATGACGAGGATCAGTGTTTTGTCGCCTTTGCGCTTTTCGAGTAGAGCGTGAGATTCTTCATCTACGTTCTCCTTAAGGTTGACTAAGACTTGGTTTAGCTGGTCAGCATACTCACGTCCCGCTAGAGCTTGGTCCTGCGCCTTTTTCATCTTGGCGGCAGCAACAAGCTGCATAGCACGGGTGATTTGTGCTGTGTTTTTTACCGACTTAATGCGTCGGCGGATATCTCTCAGGTTTGCCATTTTCTTTTAAAGTAGTGAGTATGTAGTAGTGAGT
>CALAJT010000023.1 GCA_937923145.1 uncultured Rubritalea sp.
ACAGGGCTTTCATCATGCTAAGAGCATTGCCATGGTGAACTCAATACCTGGCATCAAGCAAATCAGATTTCCCTAAAATGGTAGCAATCTTAGGATAACGTCATAGCATAGCCATCCTAGACGGGAGGGCGATGGTGGACTTTGGGTTGATGGTTATAGTAGTGTAAAAACTGCGGAAACAGGCGCCGTCTGTGATTGGCTACTGCGACTTGTTAGGCATTTTTATTATTGGATTCGCTGAGGCTTCATTGGGTTTCAATTCAGCTTCATCGTCTTGGATATTCACTGTCGAGAGTCTGTCAGGTTCACATATCATCGGCAATGAAAACTTCTAAGCAGCTCACTCTGCAACATGGTTACAATAGGGCTTTCATCATGCTAAGAGCACTGCAAAGGTGAATTCAATGCCCAGCATTAAGCAAATCGACTTCACCTAAAATGGCAATATTCTTAGCCTAACGTCCTAGCATAGCCATCACAGACGAGAGGGCGATGGTGGACTTTGGGTTGATGGTTATAGTAGTGTAAAAACTCTAGTAACAGGCGCCGTCTGTGATTGGCTACTGCGCCTTGTTAGCTCCTTCGTTTTCTTCGGATTCCGTAGCTTGGATGACGTTTGTCATGTCTTAAAATTGCGATCCAAATCCCATAAGAATCAATTTCATATAATAAGTGATATGGAAATGTGTCGAGAGAAGCTCTACGATAACCTCCATCGGAATAATGATTCCCGTCTGGTCGCTGCATAATTCGTAGAATAGATTGTTCTACTGCGGCGAAGAAGCGATCACCTAGCAAACGACCTCCTTCTGATTCGTAATAGTCTATAGCTCTACGTAAATCTTTAGGAATTAGTTTATGAAAAGTAACTTCCATTACAATCAGTAGTTATCGTCCGATTTCGGATTTGACTTGATCCCATGTGCGTCTAGCAGTCGAGTCAGCTTTCATCTCTTGAAAACGACGTGTAGCTTCAGATGAACCGTCATCTGAGTCAGATAAAACTGCGGGGAGTGATCCCATTAAGTCTGCAATTAATGCAAATCGCTGATCTTCAGGAAGGTTTCGAGCATCATGTTTTAGTTCTTCTACCGTCATAAATGTAATATAAGCTGTATTTCCTCCTAAAGCTAGGAGATTTTTAAGCTAACGTCCTAGCATAGCCATCACAGACGAGAGGGCGATGGTGGACTTTTAGTTAATGGTTATAGCGGTGTAAAAACTCCGCAAACAGGCGCCGTCTGTGATTGGCTACTGCGACTTGTTCGCCATTTTTTTGTATACGACTTCCTTGAGACGAGTTGAAACCCAGTTGTTAAGACTATCTCCTTCTTCAGAGCTAAGTAAGCTAAGATTCCGATGTAGATTGGGGTCTAATCGTAATAGAAACTTACCTGAATATGGCTTATCTGGCTCTTCACCTCTTTCGAGACAAAAATTTAGATAGTCATCTACAGAATCTCTAAATGCGGTTTTTAGTTCTTCAACGCTTTGCCCCTGAAATGTTACTATGTCATTTAGGTCTTGAACTTCTCCGTGGAAGATCTCCGCTATATCATCGAAAGTAACACTTCCGTGGTAACCTTTGTAATTCATCATGATTTTATTCCGGCTTGTATTAAAAATCGTCTCATAGACTTAAGAGCTCCTTTATCCGTTGTTGGTTCTGGATGTGGTCTATGAAACACTGCGCGAACTCCATTCAGGGCTATTCTTACTCTAGACCCATTACCTTCAGATAGTTCTGCTCCGATTGCATATAATAGAGATTCGATGTCACACCACTTGACTGATGCTAAAATAGGATCTTTAAAGATGGCGTTGAGTGTTTTACGCTGTCTGCTGTTCACTATTGAACGATATCATATTATGATATCGTGTCAAACTCAATAAACGTAGCTATTTTTAGGCGAACGTCATAGCATAGCTACCCTATGGGGAGGGCGATGATTGACGAAGGATTTAAGGTTATAATCAGGTTTGATCTTTGCGACTCCCGCGCCCATAGGGTTAGCTACTGCGACTTGTTATCCATTTTTAGGTTTTATTTTACTGATCTTGTTATTTGCTCCTTATGTGAAAACATACAATAGCTCTTCAATAGGAAGCACAAGCTGAAATCGATAGCACAATATACAGGTATAACTGCTATAAATATCCAGAAACCGGTATTATCTTGATGATTTAGGATTACATACATCATTGCTGATGTTGCTAGGTATCGAGGCAGTGAACCAAAGACGAATTTCCAGCCAGGCAGATATTGAGCACTTTTGACTGAAACTTCATTCGTTGAAGATGTAGGATCGAGATTTTCTAGTTGTTGCGCCCAGTGATGACTTTTTCGAATTGATTGTGTAGAGCGACGTAAAAGGATGCTAATCACGTCCATACTATAGAGAGCTAATAGTAAGAAGGGTATAATGAGTAAAGGATACGATTGAAAGTCAGGCATCATATTTTAGGATAACGTCTTAGCATATCTACCCCTTCGGAGGGGGCGGACTTTGCTTAACGTGGAATGGTTATAGTTGTGTGTGGACTTGTGCGAAACTGCGCCGAAGGGGTTAGATACTGCGTCTTGTTAGCCATTTTATTGGCTTCATTTTGTTGGGTTTCATTGCGCTTCACCGGTCTTGGATCTTGCTGGGAAAGCATCTGTCTGGTTGACTTGGATACACCAGCAACACTTCTGTAAAACCAACTATACTGCGATGAGGCTTCATCATAGTATTTCATCGTGCTGAGAGCAATGCCCAATTCCGAACGCAATGCCCAACATTTCCCAAAGCGAGTGACCCTAGGGCTAAGTTTTTAGGCTAACGTCCTAGCATAGCTAACCCTGAGGAGAGGGCGAACATAGCTGAACGTTTAATGGTTATAGTTAGTTTTAAACTGCGTCGAAAATTCGCCGATGGGGTTAGCTACTGCGCCTTGTTCTACAGATTTCTTTCTATGTAAGAGATAGACTGCAGGTGTTTTGCTGCAATTAGGTTACGTATATCTTCTGGCTTGTCATCCAAATATGCAATATCTTCATTGATCATCTCTATTAGGCGATTTTTTTTGTGTTTAATCTTCTCTAAATGTTTGATTCCCTGATTGTGTTTAAGTGTATAATCAACCAAGTAAGTTTTAATGTAATTTGGGGTCGGTGATGTAACCATATTATAGTACAAATCCCAACACTTTTCGCTAGTATCCACGTCGTCTTGATCAGAAAACAATTCTGCTAATTCGGCATAACCATCAGCTTCACCTCTCTTCGCAGCTTCTTTGAAGTAGTGAACTGCATTCTTGTAATCTTCTTCATATTTATATATATTACCAAGTTCAATAGACGCTTTTTTAGATCCCTTTTCGTAAGCTTTAATGAAAAATTTTATTGCTAGCTCTTCATCTATCTCTTTGTCATCATAACCGTAGAGATGTGATTCAGCTTCTTTGAAAAAGAATGCAGCTGTATTTTCGTAATCGAGATCGTCGAGGAAGTTATCGTTATTCATATTTTTAGTATTTCAGTAGAACGTCCTAGCATAGGCATCCCAGACGGGAGGGCGATGGTGGACTTGTAGTTTAGGTGTTGAGTAGCGTGAAAGCTGCGGTAACAGGCGCCGTCTGGGATTGGCTACTGCGCCTTGTTAGCCGCTTTATTGTTTTTGAGTTTGGCGTTGTATACTCTTGATGTTAACCCAGCTGATGTAGCTTTGCCTATATAAAGATGCGTTAGTTTCATTGAGTTGCCTCCGTGAGTATCCCAGAGTATTTGGATGTTCATCTTGATTCGACCATCAACGTCAGAAATGGCAAATAATCGTAACTGTCTATTGTCGTATTGACAGTAAACAAAAACACCTTGCTCGGGTTTTCCTGTTTTTTCATTAATCAAAATGCCTTCAAGTAATGCCTCTCTATCGTTATTAGGATTTTTAGTTTTTGTTATGCTCCATGTTTTAAAAACAGGAACATGTCCAGGCATTGGCTTACCACCAAATAGAAATTCGTTAACTTTCCTGAATTCGTTTTTGTTTCCATTTTTTCTCGTTCCGCCCTCTAGATAAAGTAATTGACCGTCTTCGTATTGGATTGGCTTATCATCTGCAAGTAAGAGTGAAGAAAATGTCAAGAGGTAGAATAGTGTGAGATATTTCATTTTTAGGCTAACGTCCTAGCATAGCCATCACAGACGAGAGGGCGATGGTGGACTTTGGGTTGATGGTTATAGTAGTGTGGAAAGTTTGCGATAAAGGCGCCGTCTGGGATTGGCTACTGCGACTTGTTATCCATTTTTGTGGGTTTCATTGTATTGGCTATTCACTGTCGAGAGTTTGTCAGATTCGCATATCTTCGGCAATCAAAACTTCTAAGCAGCTCACCCTGTAATGTGGTTTCAACAGGGCTTTCATCATGCTAAGAGCATTGCCATGGTGAACTCAATGCCAAGAATCAAGCAATTCATATTTCCCTAAAATGGTAGCAATCTTAGGATAACGTCCTAGCATAGCCACCGAGGAGGCTATAAACCTCAAAACTACAAACACTTAAACTTATGAATACACCAGAAAACGAAACTAAACTAGAGACAGCCGACGATGGTTGCGCTACTGCGACTTGTTCTGCCAGCGAAGAATATGCAAAGAACGGGCACAAAGCTTATGAAACTATTAAAGGATTCATAAAAGAATACACATGTGGTGACGATGATGACATATATGAAATAGCATGGAATACTGGAGAAATGATGGATGTGTTTTGTGATATAATCGAAAAGCATAGATCAGAAATTGAAGATCATTATCGCATGATGG
>CALAJT010000024.1 GCA_937923145.1 uncultured Rubritalea sp.
GTAGAATTTAGATTTAAGCCTTATTACTCAGATGTTTCGGCTGGCTTCTCAGGGGCTGGAGCCGGAGCAGGGGAAGGCGTAGCGGGATTTTTTGTCGTAGTAGCTGCCGCAGCGGCTGGTGCTATTTTTATCGTGAGGCTACGATCTGCTGTGAGGTATTGCTGCGCTAGCTTATTTATGTCTTCCACTGTGATGGATTTATAGTCAGCATCTCTGCCGCGTGACCAGTCCATATGCTCAGGTTGCGTCTGGGATTTTGAAACCACAGTGCCGAGCCAGTAACCATTGCTGCGGAGTGTTTTCTTGAGCATGCCTAGCTTTGGAGTGAGTGCACGGTCTAGTTCGTCTTGAGTGGCGCCTTCTTTGGCTAGCTTGTCAGCTAGTTCTACTAGGACTTTGCTGACGCTATCTAGGTTCTCGATTTTCACTGGGCTGTATGCCATTATAAAGCCTACATTTTTGTAGTCTTGAGAGAGGTTTGATCCTGCCCCTGGGGAGTATGCATCGCCGAGCTCCTCGCGGAGTTTGATGCGCATTCTATCGCTAAGGACTTCTGCTAAAATTCCTGCTCTACGAGCTAGCTTTACATCCTTATCGGTATTGTCCTCGGCTTTCCAGCCTACTATGGCAGTTGCTGTCGGCACCTTGCTGTCAAAGGTGAATGTCTTAGTCATCGGAGTGTCGGGGATATTGATGACTCTTGCTGAATCTGCAATCTTGACTGGCTCATCACGTTTAGGAAGTGCCCCGATTGTTTTAGCTAGAAGAGTAAGAAGTTTTTTCTCGTCGAAGTCGCCTACGATGCCGATCTCAAGAGCGGCTGATTTCATCTGTGGATCAATCCACTCTTTCACATCGTCAGAGGTAAGTTTCATGAGAGCGTCTTTCTTAGGAACGATGAAACGATAGTCTTCACCATGCATCCAGCCACTCATTTCAGCTTGTGCTCCACCTGCGGAGTGCTTCATTTGCTGATACATCATAGGCACTACTGCCTTGAACTGTCGCTCAGCTTCAGGTCTGTAGCCAGCATCTGTTAGGGCTGCGCAGATGAGTTGAAGTTGGAGTTCGAGATCTTTAGGGATAGTGGCTCCACTGATACTGAATGATTCATTACCAATTCCTAGATTCACTCCCACGTTTTTACCTGTGAGTAGTGTTCTTAGATCGTCAGCACTGTGCTTACCTAGACCGCCGCCATTGACCACTGCTCCTGCCAGCATGTCGAGACCTGGCTTGTCAGCTGGCATCATGATTTTACCAGTCCCGAAGTTTCCTGAGATGAGGATCTGGTTCTTATCAAAGTCTGTCTTCTTGTAGTTCACACGCACTCCATTCTCAAACTGGATTTGGTGGATATTGAGATCCTTGACATACTTCTCAGAGACAATCTTACCTGCTTTACCGAAGTTAGTGTAGGCAAAGGCATCGACCTTCTTATCTTCAGTAGTCTCTACTTTTACTAGCTTCGATCGCTCATAAAGAGAAGCGAGAGCTTCCTCTGCACCATCTGGTTTTTGTGATGTGCTGAGGACAAGTGTGACATCTTCTATGTCCCAGAATTTCTTAAATGCTTGGTGGCAACTTTCTGGGTTTACTTTGTCAATATTCGCTTTGAATAGCTCAAGATCGGTTTCTGGAGTGGAGTATACGAAGTCACCGTGAATGTGCTGAGCGAGTGATCCTGCTATCGACTTAGATTTTCTAGTAGCAGCTGTTTCTACGCTTTGTTCATAGCTATTGATGAGGCTTGCTTTGATTTCATCGAACTCAGATTGAGTAAATCCATGCTCGATAGCACGACGCATTTCCTGTTCTAAAGCAGGGATGGCTGCTTGCCAATTTTCACCTTTAGCTGTGACACTGAAATTTCCCATTTCTGCTTCTTGGAAGAGAGTGCTAGCACTTGCTGATCCGCTAGTGATGACTGATCCTTCTTCTTTTACAAGTCGGGAGAATCTACGATTAATGATCGCATTAGCGATACTTAGAGGAATGTCCTTAGCTCTATTTGCTACGTTATCGACCTCACGCTCTTTATTGCGGATGGTGAATAGTGAGATGTCTGTTGAGCTGAGTTCTTTGTCAGCGAAGACTGCGGTATTGAAACCTTTCTTACCTGAGACGTCGCCGACTGAGGCTTTGGCACCTGGCTTTGCGGGATTTTTAATGCCGCCAAATGTGTCAGTGATGCGTTGCTCTATCTCCGCTACATCGATGTCACCTACTACGATGAATGTCATCTTCTCAGGTGTGTAATAGCTGGTATAGAAATCAACGAATTCTGAGCGAGGCGCCTCTGCGATCACTTTATCAGTACCGATAGGAAAACGCTCTGCGATGAGTGATTTAGGAAGCAAATACTTGAATTGCCTCTCCATCATGCGGAACTGGATAGAGTCTCTAGAGGTCTTCTCAGATGAGATGACGCCACGCTCTTCATCTATCTCGGCGTCTGAGAGTAATGCTCCGTCTGCGAAATCTCCCATAACATTGAAGGCGAGATCTACAGTAGATTTTTTAATGTCGGGAAGGTCGAGCATGTAGACAGTCTCATCAAATGACGTGTAAGCATTAGCATGAGCACCGAAGGCGATACCGAGTCGCTGCATCTGAGGTACGAGTTTAGTGGCATCTGGAAATGTCTTAGTGCCATTGAAAACCATGTGCTCTAGGAAGTGAGCTACACCACGTTGAGATTCCTTTTCATTGAGAGATCCTGCGTCTACGTGAAGACGGATAGAGACGCGCTCTGGTGGGAGTGCGTTCTTATGGATAATGTAGCGCATCCCATTATCGAGCTTTCCATAGAGAGTCTTAGCATCTGGCTTGATGTCAGATTTATCATGTGCCCACGGACGAGCTACTCCAGCAGCTCTGGTTGTGTCTGTTTTGGCAGATATGAGTCCATTGGCACCAACTTCAGCTTGGGCTACTTTTTCAATAACATCCTCTTGGACTCCTCCGTCTTTCTTAGCAAAGGCTGATCCAGCAAAAGTCACCGCAGATAGGGTTACGATGAATGGTAAATTTTTGTTTTTCATATACAGTAGTGTTAACGATTCTACCGATGATATTTGTTTATATAATCAGTGCTGACAATGATAAACTTAAAACTGAGCGCCGATAGAGAAGTGGAATGCGCCGCTTGGTTCTCCAGGTTGTTGATTCAGGTTGAATCCGTATTCGAATCTGGCTGGCCCGACTGGTAGGTCTATGCGTAACCCTAGACCAGCGGCATAGCTAGGATTACTGAATGTGAAGTCGCTTGCTTCGCGGATTACTTTTCCTGTGTCTAGGAATATTACTCCTGAGAAGAGGTCATTAAATGGCTGCACGAATTCTGCGCTGGCATTCCAGTAGGCTTCGCCTCCAAGAGGGTCACCTGACAGAGCTAGTGGACCGAGTTCGCGTTCGCCAAAGCTTCGGACAGAGTCTGCTCCACCACTGAATAGACGTAGGTCGACTGGGAGATCATTAGTTTCTGATGGGAATATAGCTCCTGCATTAAAGCGGAATACGAGTCTATGATTACTCTCAAATGAGTAGCGATAAGATGTTTTCAGGTCAGTTTTAAAGTAACTATTAGAGATGTCTCCATTAATTGCACCTTGTTCTAGTAACCATCTAGCATGGTAGCCTTCGGTCGGTAATACTGGATTATCTCTGAAGTCCAACGTCTGTTCTAATGCGAAACGCGTATTGAGATAATCATCAGGTCCGATCTCTTGTAGGGTGAGACCATCAGTCTCTAGTTTTACATATTCTAGCGTTCCTGAGAGCCTGGCTGCGTAGTAGTTAGTCGGTTTCCATGTGAAGGATGTTTCTAGACCTGTTAGGCTTTTTTTATAGCCTTCGAATCTTCTTTGGAGTGCATATAGCCTTATTGTCTGGCTTATAGGTTCTCCTGCAAAGTATGGCTCGGTGAGGCTAATCTCACCGAGTAGTCCACGACCACTGATCTCTGATCTGATGTTAAGTGTCTGGAGTTTTTTGAGGAAATTCTGATTGGTATAGGACGAGCCTAAGACCAAGCCATCGTAGGATGCTACACCACCGTAGGCCCGCAGGAATCTTGGCTTAGCTTCCTTTACTTGGAGCACTAGGTCGAGTTCTCTAGCATTCACCTTTTCAGGCATCATGCGTACTATCTCGAAGGCTCCCGTGAGCAGTAGCTTTTTAGCCACTTCATTCGCCTTGGACTCATCATAAATTTGATCTTTAAGGGGCTCAATATATCGATTAAACCTACGAGTCTGAGTAATCTTATTACCCTCGACGTAAATTTTACGAATACGATAGAGATTGCCGGAGTCGATATTGAATTGGATCTGAATACCAATAGGTTTTGTATGCTTGTGCGATGAGCCAACGTCGATTTTGGCGAAATGATATCCATTATCGCGGTAAAATTTGTTCACAAGGTTGTTCATCTCAGTGATGTTCACGCTATTCGCGATTTTACCTAGATAGGGGGAATAAATGGGTTGTAGTGCGGCTCTGTGCTTTGCTGATACTCCGGTAAATTTAGGTGGTAAGATTTGATGGATTTTGCCGCGTTCCATCTCTAATTGTATATCGACTTTACCACTTCTATGCTTGGTTATTTTAGTCACTCTTACCTTAGCGTCCCAGTAGCCTTCAGATTTGAGATAGTTCTCTATGTTAATAGCTCCTTCAGTCGGGTAGCCATCTAGGAAGGGAGTGATTTCTCTTTTGGTCAGCTCTCTTTTCATTATTGGCTGAGTAAAGTAATCGTCTAGAAGTTCTTCAGATATAGGGTCATTACTCGTAGTGAAAATTCTACCTATTAGATATTTCACTCCGAGATCGACCTTGAGTAATATTTGATTATTACCTGGTAGTTCCCAGTCTACTTTACTGTCAGCATAGCCTTCCTTGATGAGGAGTTCTTTCATGAAGAATGCCGCGTCGTCTGCTCTCCACTCAGTAGCTGGGCGCTGTAGTATGAATTCCAATCTAGGCTGCATCAAACCACTCATCCTCTTTCTGAGAGATTCCTCCATTCCTGTAGCCACCACAGTAGCTGCCTCACTCAGAGAGAGCAGGCATAGGCTGATGAAGGTGATGAGATATATACGCATTAATTAAATCTTAGAGCAAAGGTGAGGAGTCCACGGGTCTGTGGTGGCTGACCGTTATCGAGCTGTGCTGTTAGATACCATCGGTCATGAAGTTTGATTCTAGCTGAAGCGTATTTTTCTCCAGTGAGTTCGTTGACCTCACCTACTTTCAGGTCGAGATCATCGATGCCGGAGAGAATTTTGCTGAATAGGCGATTACCTCCAGGTCGGTCATTACGTTGTTTTAATTCTAGTAGAAGTATCTGGAGTGTTTTGAATGTAGCAACATCTCGATTTTCTAGCCCTGCATTAGTCGTGCCAGTAGCGAGCAGGGTCATGATTTCATTTTCAGGGAGTGCTGGGAGGGAACTGAGGACAATTTTGGGGCTATCTGCTGAGCCGTAGACGTAGAGATTTACGTTATGCACACCCACTTGAGATTTACCTTTGATTTCTAGACTAGGAATAAAGCCTTGCCCTGGCTTGAAGATGATCTTCCCATTGCTGACCGTAAGAACACTAAATGGAAGCTTGGCTCTAACCTTATTAGTTCTGAGTGTGCCTTTTAGGCTAGGATCTGAGAGTGTACCATTGACCTTAACAGAGCCTTTAATATTCCCGTTGCCGATGTTTCCTTTTATCAGAATAGGGTCAGTAGTCTTCACTAGGACATTTAGTTTCCATTTGTCAAAAGGAGCGGGGATAGGTAATTTATCCGATTTTTTAGTGTCAATGGATGGTAGTTTGACAGCTCCTACCGCTGATGAAGGAACGCCTATGGGGATAAGGTCGATGTCCTTGTAGAAGAGAGATTCTACGATGCCGATGTCGCCACTGATAGTAGCGTCTTCTAGTGTTCCTTTCAGTGTTATATTCGCATTAGTCCTAGTTGCTAGGACATCATTTCTATAGATAAGTGCGTGATCTGTAATGAGGTTTACATCGAACACAGGCTTTTCAGGATCATTCACATCGATGTTAAATTTGGTGATAAATTTGCCGCCATTTAGCTTAGCTGTTAGATCACCTTTGGCGATCATGTTTTGGTCTAGCTGACCTTTGATATTGAGGTTTTTAATGTCGTCGATCCCGGCGTCCTTGAGTCTTATTATTGGAAGGTCAGCATTAAAATCGATTGTGTATTCAGGTTTGTCTATAGAGCCTTTGAATACAGCCTTGGCATCTAACATGCCTTCTAGTTTTTCTACTTGAGGAATAAGTTTCTTGAATTTACCAAGAGGCAATCGCTTAATTTCGGCGACACCTTTGAGCTTTGAATTTTTCTTAATGGTAGCTAGTAGGTTATCATCTTCTAGCCACTGGTGGGGGGTGAAGGGTAGTTCTAGATTTAGGGTCACTCGCTTTTCGTTGTTCTCTAGGATGTCTCCATTCACTTTTAGAAGCTGTTGTTCTGTTTTGAATTTAGAATCGATAGAAATTTCACCAAGACCAAGATCGAAAATGTCGTTCATTTTATCGATATCTATTATGCCATTAATAGCTGGGTTCTTAGGCGTCCCGCTAAGTTTCATATTCGTCTGGAGAGATCCTTTGAGATCAGGCATTTTACCTGCAGGGATGAGTGAGGCTATTTTCTCTAACCTCAGTTTCTCAGTCTCTATACTAAGGACCCAGGGGATCTCTTGGGCGAAGAATTGCTTAGCGTTTATGATGTCGGAAGTATAAGGGATTTTGCCATTTATACTGCCAATAGATTCTCCATCACGTTTAAGATTAGAGTCGCGAATGTTGACCTCTTTGCCATTCCAGATCAGTGATGCGCTGACCACAAGTTCCTCTTGTTCTATAGTTAGCTGCGCTATGTCTAGAGACTTCGGCCAGTCGTAGTTAGTTTGAGTATTAAGTCTTATTACAGCTTGACCAGGCTGTTTAGCTAGAAGATCACGAACGGCTAGTTTACCGGTATGCTCATCATTTAATAAATCGCCAGATCCGCTCCACTGTATATCTATTTTATCTTGTAAGGTGACTGGTAAGTTTAGGCTTTCAGTAAGAGGGTAAAACCAAGCATGGTTTTTAATTTCTGCTAGTAGTTCTAAGTCTCCCGAGTATTTCTGAGTGTCGATATTGTATTTACCATCTATTTTAAAGAACTTGGCATTTTTATTTGTATTCTCAGGGATTAGTGTGAACTCCAGACTGACGTCTCTTTCATTTTCTAATGTGGACTCTATTAAGATATTAGGTAGGGGGTGTTTTTCAAAGCTCACTCCACTGAGTTCAACCCGCGCTTTAGTTAAACCTGGTCTGCCATTGGCTAATGAAGTTTTGATACTGCCTTCAACACTGGTCTGCCCGATGCGGATTCCCTGTGGAAGAGTCACATCATCCGGGATCAGGGCTAGTATTTCTTTAGATGCCTGGACATTAAAATCTAAGCTTACGATCGTGTCATCCCACCAAGTAGGATCTGGTATAGCAGCCCACGTGCCCTTGGCATTTAGCATTACTGGAGCATTGAGTGCAGTGGCATCGAGCTTCACTTCGTAGTTCTTATCGAATTGCTTAATACTAAGCTTAGTGTCCTTTAGATTAAACGTCTCCCATCTACCAGATTTCAGTAGTAATAAGCCATCAATATTCCATTCAGGAACGGCGAGGCTTAGATCATTTGTAGGTATGGTGATTTGGAGATCGGAGATAACCGCTTCACCATCTAATTCGGGTAATTCGATACCTAGTGACTTCAACGTCTTGAGTATTTCGGCAGAGACCATTTCACCAGACTCTAGTTTGATGGTAGCATTCTCAGCGATATTCGCAGTGATGATGGCATCGTTAAGAGCTATTGTAGAATTACCTGAAAGACTAGTTTTCCAATCTAGTTGAATCTCTTTTAGAGCGAGATCAGGAACTATTTCGAGACGATCTAAAGTCGCTCCATTTTGTAGCCACCCGATCACGGCATCTTGTGCTGGTAATGTGATGCCTGCTCCATTTGAAGCGATCCATTGGTTAAGCTTAATCTCGTCAGTTCCAGCATCGTGTTGGAGTGATTTGAGTTTCCACTCCGCTATTTTTTTACCATTATTGAGAACTGTGAGGTCGAGATCAGAGATCGTAATTTCAGGTTGTAAGATTAGCGGGCGAAGACTCCTCAGAGTTTCTTTGATATCCTTCTCAGGTTTGTCGGTCGGTGGCTTTGGTTTAAATTTAGCGATGTCGATTTTAGCACGGATTTTATCGACTTTCAGGCTGTCGATCTTTCCTTTTATAACGTCTTGGATTTTGTAATTTACAGAAGTCTGATCAATCGATAGTTCTTGGATTCCTTCCTTACCTGAGTAGTCGAGATCATGGACGCTAAGTCCTCCAAGTATAGTTCCCTGTATTTCTACTGAGCCAGTCATGCCTTGATCCTCAAGGCTCTTGTTAAGGAAATGATGCACTACTTTACGAGCGATAAGTCCATTTACAAAATAGGCTAGGATTCCGACTACAACGATAAACCAAACAAGTCGTCTCAACCATTTACGTTTCTTCGACTTAATACTAGGCGTAGAATCTTCCACAGCAGCAGTGTCTGACTGAGCTGGGTTCGGGTCTTCTATGTCATGGGGAGTATTCATTGCATTACAAAGTTAGTAACGATCACTATTGGAGCAATGTATGTAACTCTAGCTAAGCTAAGCCTAGCTATCGCTAAAAGCAACCGATGAATAAGCGCTAAGCAAGATTAAAATCGCTTCAAATTAAAATTGGACAGTGCTTAAAATATCTACACAGTGTGCGCATGACAACGACACTCACTTTAGCAAATATGGCGGACAATCTATTGAACTCCGCTATAGAGCAGGCAACGGTCTGGGGTCCTAAGTTGCTTCTGGCTATTCTTACGTTCTGGATCGGATGGAAAATAGCAGGCTGGGCAGGGAGAATTATCGGCAGGGAGATCGATAAACGTGATATTGATCCTACCTTAAAGCCATTTCTCATTTCTGTTATTTCGTCTTTGATAAAAGTAGCGGTAGTGGTGACGGCTATCAGTACTGCTGGAGTAGAGGCGTCCTCGTTTGCGGCGATTCTAGCCTCCATGGGCTTGGCGATCGGTCTAGCTCTTAGCGGGACACTACAGAATTTTGCTGGCGGTGTGATACTTCTTATCATTCGTCCATTTAAGGTTGGAGATGTAATCACCGTTCAGGGATTTACTGGTAAGGTAAAAGAAATTCAGATATTCCTAACAACAATCGTTACTGGAGATAATAAGCTGATCATGATTCCCAATGGAAAACTCCAGAACGACTCTATTACTAACTTAAGTGCTCTTCCTGAGCGCAGAGTAGATTTCAGTTTCTGCATCGGATATGAGGACGATATTAAGCAGGCTAAGGAAGTGATTCTAGGTGTTATTGCCAAGTGTGAATTAGCGATGGAGATACCTGAGCCTACCGTAACAGTCGGCGAACTAGCAGACAGCTCAGTGAACTTGACGACTCGTGTATGGTGTGAAACTTCAGAATACTGGAATGTTCACTTCCATATAAATGAAGAGGTAAAGTTCGCTCTGGATGCCGCTGGTATTTCCATACCTTACCCTCAGAGCGATGTGCACATGTTAGAAAAAAAGGCGTAAAGGAGCTATTAATCCTTAAATTTGAAGTTTTTGAGCAATGCCTGAAACATGTCTGTAAGCATGCTTCCTATAGTGACTTTCTTATCGCGCGAGTCTTGCGCACCTGCTTTCGATAGAATCCATTTCACTCCCATCGGCGCATAGTCTTTAGAAACTCCCTTACCGATGAGAAATTGCTCTAGTTTGAATTTAGAAATCCCTCCTTCGATTTTCTGAAGAGCAGGGGCTTGCCACATCTCTACGATCTCCTGGTCACTTAGCTTCTCAGTAGAGAGATCATTTACCAGTTTTTCGTAGTTGGCTTTTTCTTCCTTATTCATCTTAGTTTAGTGACGTATTAAGAGGGTGATTTCTTAGCCAGACACAGTGGTTCGCTCGTTCCTGTGATTCACAAACCACATGAGTAAAAGCCAGAGTGTCATGATCACTAGTCCTCCTGTCTCATTACCTGCAGGATTACGCTTGGCGAATTCTTCTGGAGCGATAAAGCAGAAAAGAGGTTCGTTCCAATTAATCTGAGTCGCTCGAAATACAGCTAATCCGAATGTTAGAATCGAGAGAGCTAGAAAGTAACGAGAAGGTAGAGGGCGGAATACATTATAGAAACAGATGATGGCTAATATAGCATAACCGATCAGCCAAGCATCCATCAGCCATGCTGCTGTTCCATATTGTGTCACATCATTCGTCTGGAACGATGAAAACATTCCAAACAATAAAAATCCAAGTATGCTTACAACGATTCGTGAGATTGATATTTTAGCTTTTACCATAGGGATAATGTAATTCAGATTGTCCTATTTCAAAGTAAAAATTGAGGGTCTCTATATTATTTAAATATGATCATTTGCATAGAGCTAAATCGTAGTTAGAATCACTCAGATTATGGCAGTTGATCCTTTAAAACAACAAACTAAGATATGTCCAGTATGTCAGCGACCATTTCATAATCGAAAGAAATGGAACTCGCGTGGAATCTGGGATCAGATCGTGTATTGTTCAGATAAATGTAGAAAGAACTCTAAAAATGAAAGAAAAACACATTGAAAACCTCACTAAAGGCAAGAAATCTGGAGCGAATATCGGCTCTAGAGGAGTGCCGCACAGGCTCAATCAGCACGAGCAGAAGCAATTCAATATAGCGATCAAGCGTCGGTATATGACACTTTCATTTGATAGCAGACCTAATCTTAGAAATATTTGGCTGAAGTATGCAGAAGCTAAACAGTGGACATGCCTAATAGTACGTAGAAATCAAGACGGTTCTGCAGCTGTGGAGCACGGTAAATCAATGCTGAAATTCGGTGATTACAAGCTAGCTAGTTCTTATGCTAAAGAGTCTGCTAGCAGCTAAAATAATTGAAAAAACTTCACAAATTCGACCCATTCTTGGGTCGCTTGATTTAGGCTGATCGGCTTGAACTGAATAATTGTATTAGGTCTAGCTTGAGTAAGAAGTGGGAGATCGATCCTTGCTATAATTCCTATTTTAGCATATCCGCCCTGAGTTTGGCGATCGTTGAGTAATACGATGGGATTTCCACTTGGAGGTAGCTGAATGGCTCCTAGGCTGATACCTTCAGAGATAATTCCTGATAGTGGGGGGAGTGGTTGATCGGCTGTTAGGTTGATTCCCATTCTGTTAGATTGTTGACTGATGGTGAAGTTAGTTTTAATGATGAGATCTGTCAGTTCTGAATCCTGACCGTCTGTTAAAATGACTCGGAGTTCTTTGATGGAATCGTAGTCTGGGATATATTGACTAGGGGTGCGTTTCAGACCTCCGTTGGATTTCGCATTATAGGAATAACCGATCTGTGTTTCAGATTTGAGTAGTTCGCCGATTTGATTTCTTACTACGGTTGAGCTGCTGCCCAGAACTTTAGGTGCTTGAAAACCATGCTGGATAGCTAGGTAGGTATGGATACCTTTTTTAGCGTAGTTAAGTTGGAGTGTTTGCCCTTTTTTGATGAAGTGGCAGCTCCAGTTTGTAACGGGTTTGCTGTCAATTCGCGCATTCATTTCTGCACCTGTTAGAGCGATGAGGCAGTCGACCTCAGCTCTCAGGGCACAGTTACCGTAGCTGATTTCTATCGTGGTAGCATTGGCATCATTCTCTAACAGATAGTTTGCCCAGCAGTGGGCATGGAGATCGATAGGACCTCCTTGGCTCAAGCCCATGTGGGAGTGACCGAATCTTCCTAGGTCTTGGAATTGCATTGCTGGTGCGGCGCGTATTATAGTTAGGCGGCTCATATTATTCCTCCTTTTTCTAGGAATACTTCCTTAGTGATAGATTTAAAATTTACGGTCATGCCTATTTTAAATGGTGTGATGGGATCTAACTTAAGATCGTATAAACTGGCAGGACAATTGCCTATGATAGACCATCCACCTGGAGAGGCGTTTGGATAAATGGCAGTCTGGTGATCTGCTATTCCGAGGCTTCCTTTGGCTACGTTCTTAGGAGTCTGAAGTCTAGGTGTCGCTAACCTAGGATCTAGTCCAGCTAGGTAGGCAAAGCCTGGTGCGAAGCCTAGACTAGTGACCCTGTAGGTAGTTTGGCTATGGATTTGCACTACTTGGTCGATCGTGAGGTTATTTTTATCAGCTAAATCGATGAGGTCTGGTGCTACATCTGGATGGTAATAAATGGGTAGTTCTAGATGATTATTTTCGAGGTGTTTGTATTGGAAAGCGGACAGTAATTCTCTTATTTCTTTCTCTAACAGTCTGGCATCGGTTTTGAGAATGTGAAATTCTATGAAGAGTGACGTGTAGCTGGGAATGACCTCTGTTAGATCATTCATCTGAGATCGTAGTAGCTCGGTAAACTGAGCTATTTCGAGTGCTAACTCAGTCTCTATAACGTCGCCAAAGTAAATACATAGGGTAGTTTCTGACTGATGGACAATGTGTTTAATTTCCAGCATAGAGAGTCTTTAGGGCTAATACTGATGCTGGATTATCACCGTGGAAGCACAGCGTGTCGGCTTTCAGTTTATTAATTTCGGTAAACTGAAGAGCTTGATCTACGATTTTGTCTTGGTCCAAATAAAGGGCACCTTCTTGAGAGCGGGGGACTAGTGACCCATCCGATATGTATCCTCTATCAGCGAAAGCCTCTCTGATCACAGGAATAGACCACATACTCTTTATTGCCGGGACGATGAGAGGAATATTATACTTTTGAGCAGTCCTTATGAGTGTATTTCGTACATGGTGCTGCTGGATCATGTCATGATACAGCGCACCGTGAGGTTTGATTGAGTAGAGAGTCGTCCCTAGCTGTTCGCAAATATTCTGAAGTAGCTGAACCTGCATATCCACTAAGAGGAGCGTTTGCTCATAGTTAAGTGACTGGGAAATACGCCCGAAATTCTCTTTATCAGCGTATCCTGGATGAGCGCTAATTTTAACCCCGTGTGAGATAGCAAGCTTCACAGTCTCTGCCATGTGCTCAGGATTCGATGCGTGTGAGCCGCAGGCAATATTACCTATGTCGATGTAAGGCATGATGTTAGCATCATTACCTGTCATTTCGCCTATGTCCGCATTAATGAGCATGTTCTTAGAATCAATGGCTGAAACATAGGGTATCTGCTTTAATTCACAACAGGAAAGGGGATTGTATTTTAGGTATTATCGCATTTACTATCTGCTGGATTCGATTATTGGTGGTGCATGACAAAAATTTTGATCACAGGTAGGTCAGGCAGAATGGGGCAGACACTCATCGAAGCCACAGCAGCTAATCCAGATTCTGAACTCGGTAATACTCATGATAGTGGAGAGGATCTGAGCGCAGCTTTCACTGGCGTGAATGCAGCTATTGACTTCACTGTGCATAGTTTTACGAAGGACGTAGTGGCTGCTGCTATGGCATCTAAAACTCCACTAGTAATAGGTACTACAGGACACACGGATGAAGAAAAAGAGGTGATCAAAAAAGCTTCAGAGACTTTACCTATCGTGTTTGCGTCTAACTTCAGCGTAGGAGTGAATACTCTCTTCTGGCTTACTAGAAAAGCAGCGGCTGTTCTAGGAAACGAACGTTTCGATATAGAAGTCGTAGAAATGCACCACCACCACAAAATTGATGCACCATCTGGAACTGCTCGCACACTTTTAGAGATCCTCAATGAGGAGACTAATACCAGCTATGAAGGTGATGTAGCTCACGGCAGAGTAGGCAACATTGGTGCCAGACCATCTAAGGAAATCGGTATGCACACCCTCCGCGGTGGTGATGTAGTGGGCGACCACACTGTTATGTTCGCAGCAGATGGCGAGCGTATAGAGCTGACTCACAAGGCGAGTAGTCGTATGACCTTCGCAAGCGGAGCTGTCCAGGCTGCCGTATGGCTTCAGGATAAGCCTGCTGGACTTTATAACATGCAGGATGTGCTAGGCTTAGTCTAGGAATTATGGGGAATCGTGTCGGTATAGCCCTGGGATCTAACCTAGGGAATCGTCTCACACATTTACGTGAGGCTAGAGATATGCTGCGTGGACTCGTAGAGGAGGACACTCTCTATCTACAAGCTCCCGTTTATCAATCTGAGCCTGTTGACTGTAGTGATCGTTCACCAGATTTTTTTAATACCGTTGTAGAGATCGACTACATTGGTGAGCCATACGACCTACTCATGAAGACTCAAGGGATAGAATTTCATCTAGGTCGGGAAAGTGTCTATGAGGTTAACGCTCCCAGAATCATCGATCTAGATATTCTCTATTTTGGAAATGAAGCGATGTGTGATGAAATACTTAGTATTCCCCACCCTCGACTTTTGGACAGGAGATTTGTCCTTCAGCCACTCAATGAGATCAGACCTAATTTGATATTACCTGGAGACCAGATCACTATCTCTAGGCATCTGAGGCATTTAGAATCAGATGAACCTCCACTCACACTTGTGCAGACCACTTGGTAATTGTTAGAAACAAAGATTAGCATGACAGGATTAGAAAAAGCGGAAAAAATAAGGAATCAAAAAGGTTCAAAACCAGTCAGCTGCCTGACAGGCTATGACTATGCCACGGGAAGACTGTTAGATGAAGCGGGAGTAGATCTCATTCTCGTGGGAGACTCTCTGGGGATGGTCGTGCTTGGTTTTCCAGACACTACGCATGTTACTATGGAGCACATGCTGCACCACACTGCAGCAGTTGCCAGGGGAGTGGAAAAGGCTCTCGTGGTAGGCGATTTACCTATTAATTCTTACGATACTCCGTCTGAGGCACTCCGTAATGCACATAAACTAATCAAGGCAGGTGCCGATGCCGTAAAGCTCGAAGGTGGTCTGAAGCAGATCAAGAAAGTAAAGGCCATAGTCGAAGCGGGAATCCCAGTCTTCGGACACATGGGGATGCTACCGCAGCGAGTCTTAGAAGAGGGTGGTTATAAAAAGAAAGGGAAGTCAGACAGGCAAACTGAGGATATTATAGAGGGGTGCTTAGCGCTTCAAGCTGCAGGATGTTTTGCTGTCGTCCTAGAGAGCGTGGTAGGTAAATCTGCGGCTAAGATTACTAAGGCATTAGCTATTCCGACTATCGGTATTGGCTGTGGAGAAGGGAATTGTGATGGAGAAATAGCTGTCATCACTGACGTGGTAGGAGCTTATCCATGGTTCGTCCCACCCTTTGCAACTGTGAGAGCAGATGTAGCTGGAGAGACTAAGAAAGCTGCTAAGGAATATGTCGATGCAGTGAAGCGGATCGGAAGCTAAATTATTTCTCACTTGAGACATCGGATTTGTTTGGTAACTTACGAAATATATGAAAAGTCCACTCTCTAACAAAAACATCAGACGTCCTTATATCACTATGCCTGGAGCCACAGGTATGCCAGATATGAAAGACATCTTAGCGTCGATGCCTAAGGAGCAACAGCACCGCTTCGAGTCAGCTGGGGAATTCATAAAGCGTCTTGCGCATCGTGTTTCGAAATGGAGAGAATCACTACCAGAAGATGAGATCCCAGTAGTTCTAACATTTCTCCCGACTGGAGATGTAGTAGAGGTGTTAACACTAGGCGAAGATGGTCACTCTAGTGTGGTTATCGAGGGTCAGGTAAATGATTCACCATGTATGTTCATTTCCCACCAAGCCAGTCTACAGATTCTCTGCTATACCAGAAAAGTAGAGGAAGATGATTCTGAAGGCGATTCAGAGCCTGCTCCTAAAAGAACCATAGGTTTCCATGTTGGGGGGGAGGAAATAGAAGCTTAAGTGTAATACTAAAAATTACGAATCATTCTGTAGATATAGTGTGCCTATTATTCCCCAAAATTATAGCATAAAGGGTAAAGTATCTGATTTTTCTTGTAATGTCATCGTGCACTGGTGGAATGCGGGGATGTTATTTAAATAACTTTTATTTGAGAAGAATTTCCTCAGATAATGAAGTAAACACCCAAAATATAATATGACTATACCCAAGTGGCTATTGAAAGAATCGATTATCGCAAAACCAGGATTTAACCGATGGCTAGTAGCTCTAGCATCTATAGCGATTCATTTATGTATTGGTTCTGTTTATGCTTGGAGTGTTTTTAATGCTCCTCTTTCTAAGGAACTAGGTGTTGTGGGGCAGTCAGCTAGTGATTGGAAATTTGAGCAGGTAGTATGGATATTTAGTATCGCAATTGTCTTTTTAGGATTATCTGCTGCGGTCGCTGGGCGTTGGCTAGAGAAGGTCGGTCCACGTTGCGTGGGTGTCTCTGCGGCATTGCTGTGGGGTGGTGGATTTTTAGTAGGTTATTTGGGAATTAAGTTTCACAGCCTTCCGCTACTTGTCTTCGGATATGGTGTTTTAGGCGGCTGTGGTCTCGGACTCGGCTATGTATCACCAGTGAGCACACTGATACGTTGGTTCCCTGATAGACGTGGACTAGCCACAGGATTAGCTATAATGGGCTTCGGTGGGGGAGCCATGATAGGAGCTCCGCTCAAGCGCTCACTTCTCAATCAATTTCAAGAAGCACCTCAGTATGTAGGACCTGCTCAAACCGTGCAAGTGGTCACAGAAGATGGAAAGAGATTTGCTCAGGTCGGTGGCGACAAGAAGGAAGTAATCGTAGCCTCTGAAGAAGATGTAGCATCATTCGGTAGCGATGCATCAGCTGGTGTCTACCTAGTAGGAACTGGCTCCACGGGAACAGCGACCACATTTTTAGTGTTAGGAATCGGATACTTAGTAGTGATGATCCTAGCTGCCATGGCGTATAGAGTCCCCGCAGAGGACTGGAAGCCAGAAGGCTGGGACCCACCAGAAGACGGTAAACAGAAGAAGATGGTGACTTCGGGGAATGTCGGTATCTCAGCGGCTATGAAGACGCCACAATTCATCCTTCTCTGGATCGTGTTATGTATGAATGTCACAGCAGGTATAGGAGTGATAGGTGTGGCGAAAACCATGATCGGCGAAATTTTCGGCTCTCAACTCAGCGCTGATGGCAAGTCTGGATTCTTCTTCATGAACTACGTTCTAATGATATCTGTGTTCAATATGGTAGGCAGGTTTTTCTGGGCTAGTATTTCTGACTGGATCGGACGCAAGACTACCTATACGTTATTTTTCGTTATAGGAATTTGTTTATATCTATCTATCCCGTGGGCTGCGGCTAATGCTGGAGCGTCTACTACGTCTGCTGCATTTATTACATTCTACGCAGCGACTATGATTATCTTCACTATGTATGGAGGTGGATTCGCTACGGTACCTGCGTATTTGGCAGATTTGTTTGGGTCTAAATTCGTCGGAGCTATTCATGGTAGGCTGCTCACAGCTTGGAGCACTGCTGGAGTTATCGGTCCTGTGGCTATCGCAAAGCTGAGAGAATCTTCTATAAATAGCTCGATCAATGATCTGGCATCGAAAGCGAATCCAGAGGCATTTCTAGCGAAGTTTGGTGCTCCTGTAGATAAACTTAATGAACTTGTGGCAGCTAAGACAGTCACTGTGCAAAAACTGATGGAAATAGTGCCAGAAGGAATAGTAGACCCGACACCGACACTCTACAACACGACGATGTATACTATGGCAGGACTACTTGTCATCGGTCTAATCGCCAATAGTTTAATCAAACCAGTAGACTCAAAGCACCACCTTTAATCGACATTTAGAAATTAACAACACACATATATGAAAAGAAAAAACAGAACAATAAAACTAGCTAGTGCAGTCTCTACGCTTGGGTTAGGCTTAGCATTAGGAGTGTCCACAGCGACAGCTCAGGAAGCAGCATCGATGATTCCTACTAAAAAAGAGAACGTAACTCAGCCGGGCAAGTCAAAATTAGCGAAGCCTGTGAAGATCGCTATGGTGAAGGTAGCAGGAGATTTGATCGACCCGATCAATGTTACTTCGGCAAATGATGGAAGCGGCAGAATGTTTATATGCGAACGTCAAGGAGTCGTGAAAATACTGAAAGATGGGAAGATCCAGAAGCGTCCATTCCTAGATATTTCGGACACAGTAGTGAGCTCATTTTTAGAGCAAGGACTCTATGACATCGAGTTTCACCCTAAATTTAAGACAAATGGTAAGTTCTACGTTCACTATTCTGACATGTGGTTCAATGGTGATTCATTCATCGTGGAGTACACAGTGGATAAAGAAAAGCCGGATAAGGCAGACATGAAGAGTGCTAGAGTGATCATGCAAATCGATCAACCTTACGCGAACCACAATGGTGGTGAGCTAGTATTCGGGCCTGACGGTTATCTCTACATCGGATCTGGTGATGGTGGTTGGGAAGGTGATGTTCTCAATGCAGGACAAGACCTCAGCACACTTCTCGCTAAGGTGCTAAGAATCGACGTAGACCAATCTACTCCAGACCGTGCTTATGGAATCCCTAAGGACAATCCATTTGTGACTCCTAAGAGCCAGATGGTTCTCTTCGGTGTGACTGAAGAAGCATTTGCTAAAATTCAGCCAAACGCGAGACCTGAGATCTGGTCTTATGGTATCCGTAACCCTTGGAAGATGCACTTTGATAAGAAGACCGGTGATCTCTACATCGCTGATGTAGGGCAAAACCACTGGGAAGAAATTAACTTCCAGCCAGCAAACTCTAAAGGTGGTGAAAACTACGGATGGAAGTGGATGTGCGGAACTCATCCTTTCCCTCTCAGCAGAGTAAATGCACCTACAGTAGGGGTCCTACCTATCGGTGAATACACCCATGCTGGAGAAGGAATCTGCGTCACAGGACTCGGTGTTTATCGTGGTTCTAAATACCCATCTCTCGACGGTACATACTTCGTCTCTGACTGGGGATCAGGTAAGATCTGGGGAATGCAACACACGGCTGATGGCAAGTGGGCTATGGAAGAACTTCTAGATACAGCTCTCATGCCAAGTGGGTCTGGTGCTGATGAAGACGGCACTATCTACATGACTACTGCTACAGCTAACTATGGTGGACCAGTGAAGCCAGCAGACAACGTGCGCGGAGCACTATGGATGATGGTAGAAGCTGATAAAGTTCCTGAAGGGGCTGAGACAATTCCACTCGATGGTAAAAAGTAATACTATCTAGAATAATATATTACGCACTACCTAAGGCTTAAAATAGCAGGAGGTAGTGCGATTTAATCTGAAAAACTAATTATGAAAAATTCTTATAAACTACCCACTCTAGCTTTATCTATACTAGCGGGATTTACTGGTCTGGTAACTGCCGATGAAGAGGCAAAAAAAACTGGTGAGAGTAAATGCTGCACAGTTCTTCCAGTGTCAGTTATTACAAACCCAGTATTCATCAAGCAAGATGCTAAGAAAAAAGAAGTCGAAGTCTTCATCACTGCTACCTTTGATAAATCAAACTACGGTATGAATTTCAATGGAGTTTCTAAAAGTGAAGGCGGCTATGAAATCCCTCTAGACTGGAAAGTGAAAGTAACATTCACTAACAACAGCGCTGTGCCACATAGCTTAATCGTAGTGGAAGCTGATCTAGCAGCTCGTAAGATCAACCTTGGAGATACACCTTATTTCGATGGAGCCAATACTCCAAAGCCGAACACATTAGGCACTACTAACAAAGTAGAGAAATTCGAATTCACTGCAGACGAAGAAGGTGAATATTCATTTGCATGTGGTTTCCCTACGCACTCTGCAAATGGACACCGTATCTATCTGAATATTAAGAAAGATCTTAAGGAAGCAAAATTCATCATGCCTCCTGCTGCAAAAGCTGCAGAATAAATAGTCTAAGATATCCTGTATCCTATTAATTACATTTTACGTATTTAGTAGGATCAGTATATTTTATCATTATTATTACTGTTAGAGCCTTTATACCTCTAACTAATTTTCCTCTAAAGTCCTACATTAAGGGCCCTAGAATAGGTCCTGTGACAGATTTTATAATGTTAGCCGGTAAACCTAGTGTGCGTTTTACCAGAGGTGCACCGCATGAGGTAAGTAAGGAGGAAATGAGTGCTAGTAAGAGTAAACGGTGAGCTTTCATAATGTATGTCTGGGAGGGTTATTGTTAAAATTATTTTATTCTGAAATTGATGCAGGTGATGTCGTAGGATCTGTTTCTGCATTATAGTCGACTCCATCGATCCCGAAACCAAATAGCTTGAGGAATTCTTGTTGGTAGCCTGCATAGTCTGCAAGCTCTCCGATGTTATCATTGGAGATTGTGTCCCACGATTTTGCTATAGCAGATTGGATATCGTCGCGCATTTCCCAGTCGTCGATGCGGATACGCTGAGCTTCATCAAGCTGGAGATCTCCTCCGTAGAGACGGTCAGCGAATAGGCGCTGGATTTGCTCAATACAGCCTTCGTGTAGTCCTTTAGCCTTCATTTCCTTATAAAGAATGGATATGTAGAGCGGAACTACAGGGATAGCTGATGATGCTTGAGTCACGAGTGCCTTATTTACTGAAACGTAAGATTCTCCGCCATATTTTTCACCTAGCTTAGTATTGAGTCTGTCGCTGACTACTTCTAGATCCTTCTTAGCTCTTCCAATAGTTCCATCTGTATAGATAGGCCACGTGAGTTCAGGTCCGATGTAGGAGTATGAAACTGTCTTAACTCCTTGAGCTAGCACGCCTGCTTCGTCGAGCGCATTCATCCAGAGTTCCCAGTCTGCACCACCCATTACTTTAATGGTGTTGTCGATTTCTTCCTGAGTTGCCGCTCCGATTGTAACTTCCTCGATGAGTCCTTTGTCTGTATTAAGGTTTTTATTTACGTATTCACCGTCTGTAGTCTTGAGCACTGAGCGGTAGTCTTCTCCTGTGTCAGGATCAATCCTGCGTGGAGATGCTAGTGAGTATACTACGAGATCGATAGGTCCCATATCGTTCTTAATGATCTCTACTGCCTTTGCTTTCATCTCGTGAGAAAATGCGTCTCCATTGAGAGATTTAGCAACGAGACCTGCGTCTGTAGCTGCTTTCTCAAAAGCAGCAGAATTATACCAACCTGCAGTGCCTGTGCGCTTTTCTGAGCCAGGCTTCTCGAAAAAGAGTCCTAAAGTATTCGCTCCTGAGCCAAATGCAGAGACGATACGCGATGAGAGTCCATAACCAGTGGATGAACCAATCACGAGCACGTTTTTAGGTCCATCGGCGATCTCGCCTTTAGATTTTACGTAGTCGATTTGTTCTTGAACGTGAGCAGCACAGCCGTCTGGGTGTGATGTGATACAGATGAAGCCTCTTATTTTTGGTTTTACGATCATAAAATTTATTAGTTTGAAGTAGAGCAGAAGTCTCTGATGAATCAGTGAGGAGGTCAAGAAACAACTAGCGGACAATGACCGCCTTTGGTGGATTAAAAAGCTTACCTTTAAAACCACGTTCGACATCAAACTGAACAGCAGTCCATCGAGGATTCTTGTATTTTCCTTTGCCCCTTACTTGGAGTAATCCTGAGACCTCAGCTTTCTTGTTGAGGAAGAGCGCTCTAAGAACATTTATGGGAAGGCGAATAATCTCTGCGCCTAATTCCATAGTTTTACCTATGAGTCCACGATAGTTAATACGGATAGTCAGATCCATACTATCTGTTTTAAGGTCTACCCAGCCAGCACCTGTGAATGTCATGCTGGTGGTGAGAGATTGGATGTTATCTGTGCGTAAGATTCCTTTCTGAATGGTGAAGTTAGCGGACATGTTTTTTAGGCGTTCACTGAGATGACTTTTCTTGGGAAGTAGGGGATTGAGAATGAGACTGATGGGACCTAGTACAGGTGCTGAGAAGATATTACCTTTATCGAGCGAGATATTTCCAGAGGCATTGAAGTTTCGGATGTTATCTCCACGTCCTGTGAAATGGATGTTTCCAGTGAGCTCACCCTGCGGGATCTCGTCAAAATTATAGGTTATGCCGATGTTGCGGAAGTTGAGCTTGAGAAAGTTAAGGTTGCCTATGTATGATTCATCGTCAGCACCTGTTAGAGAAACTTTTATCTCTCCTTTTAAGGCTCCTTTGAATGTCGAAGCGCTAATATTATTTACCGATACAGAGTCTTTTTTTACGTGAATATTCGCCTTGAAATTATTAAGCATCAGATTGCCATCGAGTAATGTATACATTACCTTGCTTGATGGGCAGGCTATGTTGCACTTGAAGTCTACTTTAGAATCCTTCAGTGGTTTAACTTTAGTATCGAAGATACCTCCAGCTCTAATCTCAGGAGGATCAAAAAACTTATATTCTTCTAGATGATCAGCACTTTCCTGATGAAACATCCTAGCTACAGGAGCAGGGTAAGCTTTACCGTAAGCATTATTGATAGCTACTGTGTGGCTGTTAAAATCTGCGATGACTCGATCGACTTTGAGATTTCCCTCAGAACGTTTTGACCTGTTGTAGTTTTTAAGGGAATATTTTGAGTAGTCGAAAACTAGGTGGATTTCATCTGCCACGAGGCGTTTAGGTGTGAGATCATAAGATGTGGTGAGTCGATTAAGTGGCACTTTGTTAAATAGAAATTTTGTGACATCTAATTTTCCGACTGCATTCCAATCCTTTGGATTACTCCTGTTTACTCGACCTTTAGCCTCTACCCTGTAAGTGGATTTACTGTCATACTGCGCAGTGAGAATAATCTCTTTAGTATTATTATTTTTTACAAGAGGGACATAGAGGTGGGGGTTCAGCGTAGAGACTAAGTCAAAATATACATAGCCATCCTCCGCGCTGATAGCTGTCCCAGTGAGTGATCCTGATGAGTGTTTGATATCTATATCGTTGATGTCTAACTGACTTTTGTAGAAGAAACTGGCTTTGAGGTGATCGAGTGTTTGACCTTTGAATACTGGCTTAGTGACATTGATCTTACCTGCTAGTCCTTGCTTATTGTTAAGGATGTTAGTGTCAAGTTGCTGAAATGTAAATCCATTGATGTCTACCTCTTTAAAAGTAATATTTCCACTAAGTGCACCATCTTTGTTTTTAAGGTTAGAGTTTATCTCTCGGATGCTGATGTTCTTAGTAGGGATTGTTGTGTTTTTTAGACTGAAGATCCCTTTATTCCACTTTAGGGTAGTTTCGACATTGTCCAGCATTGTGCTTCCTAGCTGAAGCCCATCGACCTTCAGTTGGGTAGTGAGGAATTTATTTTTCCAAGCGAATTTAGTGCTGAGATTTTTCACGATGTAGTCATCAGCGTAGATAACCTTACTCAGTCTTACCTCACCATCAGCATCCCAGTCAGTGAGATCAGCGGCATTAATCTCTCCGGAGGACTTAAAGTAACATGATGAGCCCATCTCTACGGTCACCTTTGAGAGAATATCTTTCACCTTAGCATTCTCTTTAAAGAATGGTTTAAAGCTTCTGAGAGGTAACGAAGACTCTGCATCAAATAGAATTTTCTGATCCTTAATGAGCAATCTAGCCTGAAGATATCCATCGTTATTCTCAGCTTTTAGACCGTCTAGATAGAGGTCTCCTGCATTATAAGAAAAATCAGATTTAATGATATCGAAGTCTGTTCCTAGATAACTGAAGTCTCCGAGCTTAGCATCTCCTCTAAGACTGATTTGATTTCCTTTAAATGGAGTTAAGAAGGATGGTAGTGCTGAGGCGTATGGAACTTCTTCCATACTTTTCTCAATCTGGAATTTTCCATTAGCCGTGAAGACACTCTTGTTAAACTTAGTGCCTTTTAGAATCTCTCGGTCAAATAACTCTCGGGTAAAGTCTTTTAAATGAATGTCGCTCTCTATCTTGAAGCTTCCGGCATGACTACCTAGATCAAAATTTCCAGCTAACAATGCTGAGCGTAATTTTCCGTTATTCATATTCCAGAAGTTCAGTTTATCCACACTCACTAAGTTGTGGCTAAGTTCACCGGAGATGACTAGGTCTTCCATGGTGAAATTTTTACGCGTGATGCTAGGAGCTTTTCCAGTGAATTCCAGTTTGATGTGCTGTGGTGCATTTATGTCACCCTCTGCGGTAATATTGATTACTGGTGGGGAGTCTGCTGGCCAACGCCAATAAGCCAGCTTTTCTAGGAAGCTCTCGTATGCCAGCGCACGCTTAGTAGCGGCATCTTCGTCTATATCACCAAGAGGTTTCTCTCCTTGCCATAGGTTGCCAGTAAAATTGATATTTACGCCTTCGTAGGATGCTGTCAGTAATTTTGTGAAGATAGTATTATTATCTGGAAAATCTATGGTGCCGCTGATCTCGCTTAGTTTCACTCGTGTGCCATTTGGGTCCTTAGGGTCTAGAGGAACTTCTAGGTGACCATCGATGAAAGTCACACTATTAAGTTTATGGATTCCTCTAAGTAACTTGGTCTTATCGAGATTGATATTGATGCTAGGAAGACTGGCTATTTTCGACTGCTTAGTCTCATCCGTATAGACAGTGACGCCCTCAGCCACCAGTCCTGAGGTAAGTTTATAGGAAAGACTATCAAACTCCACATACATGCCGCGACTGGCTAGCTGTTTAGAGATCATGGTACGAATATCTTTATTAAGTCCCTGATTATTCAGATAGAGGACGCCACCTACTATAGTCGTAAATCCGACCACAAAGATCAAGATCAGTGCGATGCGTAGACGGAATATGAGGCGGCGTAGGAACATTAAGTTAGTAGACTGCTTAGTATGCTTAAAAATGGCATAGATAATACCTCAGCGCAACACTTTGTCTTTAACAGAATTAGTAAAAATAGCGATGATGGCTTGACCTAGACTACAGTTCAAATCACGTTTCATGCATGAAGCAATGGCAGTATAATTTAGCTAAGAATATTCTTTTCAAACTAGACGCAGAGAAAGCTCACCATGTCAGCATGAGTGCCTTGCGAAAAGCGGAGAAACTAGGAACCCTAAAATCACTCGCAGGTAAAGTCCCACAATCTAAGTCTGTAGAGTGCATGGGACTCACATTCCCTAATCGAGTAGGACTTGCCGCTGGGTTAGACAAAGAAGGAAATACCATCGACGCTCTTGGACGTTTAGGGTTCGGATTTATCGAAATTGGCACCATCACTCCAGTGGCTCAGCCTGGCAACGAAAAACCGAGGCTCTTCCGTATCATTGATAAAGAGGCAATCATTAACCGTATGGGGTTTAACAACTGTGGAATCGAGCAGGGAGTCAAAAACGTCGAATCAGCAAAAACTTATGATGGTATAGTCGGTTTTAATATAGGCAAAAATAAACTCACACCTAACGATGATGCAGTCAGCGACTACCTCAAAGCACTCCGTGGTTGCTGGGGAGTAGCAGACTACGTGACGGTCAATATTTCATCACCTAACACCCCTGGTCTCAGAGACCTTCAAGCTGCAGACGACACCGCACGGCTTCTAGAAGCTCTAAAAAAAGAACAGCAAATTCTCACTAGAGACTCTGGAGTGAAAATGCCGATCACATTCAAAGTAGCACCTGATATGGGTGAGCCTCAGATCGTAGAACTTAGTAAGGTTTTCAAAGACGGAGGTCTAGAAGGTCTAGTAGCGACTAATACCACTATCGATAGAACCGAGGTAGAAGGCAAACCTCATGCTACCGAAGCAGGAGGCTTATCAGGATCACCGGTGACGCAGAAATCCACAGAGGTAATCCGCACATTCCACAGCCATCTAGGAAAGGACATTCCTATCATAGGGGTAGGGGGTATCATGAATGCTCAAGACGCACAGGATAAACTAGATGCAGGCGCTTCACTGATCCAGCTCTACACAGGATTCATCTATCACGGACCTCCACTAGTGCACTCTATTTTGAAGCATCTAAGCTAGTCTAGGAGATCAAGTCGATCAGTCTAAAATTGATAATAAACGTAAATTTATTTTGATTTCAAAATCTATCAGGCTACTAATATATCAACTTAACCATAACTACTAAATCAATGAATTATTATAAGAAATTTGTCTCCGCTGTTACAGCTATTACCTGCACAGCATCACTCACCAGCAACAGCATGGCTCAGTCTGCTAACCTATCTCTGCAATATGAGCCAGGCAAGCACTACTACACTACTCAGAGCACCAATATGCTGATGGATATGGGACCAGGAATGCAGATGAATAATCTCATGGTGATGAGCATGAAAGGCTCATCAAAAGCACACGAAAAAGGTGTTGAAGTAGCTATCAACTATGAAGGCATGAGTATGAAGGTTAAGATGGGAGAGAATGTAGTAGCTCAATACGACTCTGCTAAAGAAGATAACAATGCTGAGTTAGCAGCACAGCTAGACCCAATGCTCGATACAAAGTTTTCTGCGATTTTCTCTAAAGATGGCAAGTATATCGGAGCAGAAGGGCTAGACAAACTCAAGTTAGATCCTAAAACAGGAATTACTAAAGAAACTCTAGAGTCTATGATGAAGCAAGGTTCTATCATGTTACCTAACCGTGAAATCAAAGTTGGTGAGAGCTGGCAAGCTGAGATCAAGGTGCCTATGCAAGGAGTGGGTAAAATGGAAATGAGCTTCGATGAGAAATTAGTTTCTATCGCTAAAATGGACGGTAGAGATGTTGCGAGGATCGAATTCACAGGCAAAATTAAGCCATTAGAAATGAAGCAAAATGGTATAGTCGTTAAGATTGATTCTAAAGAAATCACTGGAACTATCTTATTCGACCTAGAGCTTCACCAAGCTCGTAAAACAGACATGAACATGGAGCTAATCATGGAAGCTGGCGGACGTAAAATGAGCATGACAGCAATCACTACTCAGGAACTTACCAAAGTAGAAGACGCGAAATAGTACCCATATAATAACAATTTTTAAATTAAAGAGTCAGCACTACGCTGGCTCTTTTTCTTTGGGCGCTATCTTCAGCAATATCCAGTAAAAGGTGAAAGCAATTGCTTGGAGAGTCAGCAGGTAATAAGGGTAGGGTCCCATATAGTCAAACATGGTATCGAACCCTGGCTTGCCATTGAGAAAACCGTAGTTCTGGTCCATTAGGAGATTAATCCCTATCACGATCGCCATATATGCCCAGCTCCAGATCACAATCCGTTTAAACGCCCCCTTAGTAGGGTAAATTCTCATTCCCCACACTAGTGTAACTGCTGCCACCGGGACACCTCCGTGCTGCAGGAAAAAGTTATAGTACTCTAGCGTGTTCCAGTCGTAAGCCAGAGTAGGAGTGATCAGTCCCTGAGTGGTTCCAGCTAAGCCCCAGAGGTAGGCGACTTCTGTTAGATATCTATTCTTAGTAAAGAGCGCAAGTGCCGCTACAATAGATACCACATCGCAAAGATAAAAGGGGAGTGCCGAGTTCCAAAAAATCTCCCACCCTAAATCACCAGTTCCCCATCGACTGAAAGTAAGTGGAAGATCCATTAACACCGCAAAAATCAGCAAGCACCCAAATACAATCCTCACCCTCTTCTTCTTATCCTCACTAGCGTCTGAACGTATGAAACGAATCATCAACAAGCTAGCAACAACTATCAGAGCCAAAGCAACTAAATGAGAAAGCCCATAATGTATAAACCCATTCATGACCAATAAGTATCAGATTTAGTTAAATTACATAAGTAATAATTCTGAATTGTAGGAAAAAGAGGGGTATAATATATAGTCAGATATTATGTCCGTTAAGTTACGAACACCGCCGCCAATCCAGAGTCCGATCTAATTAGATATTTCTGAAAAGTAAAACCCGTGATACCTATAGGTGTGCGGTATCCTTCACCTACTAGTTGATCACAGCAAAATACGTGGCAACTTATGTAGACTTCCCAAATAGAGCACACGATACCTATCAATACGTTAGCCTCCCAAATGTAGGGGATCCTATTATTTAAAAGATTAATACACCAGTAGATCAGCAAAGTCAGATTATTAAATCCAAGCTAATATCTAAAGTCTGACGAAATTAAAAAGTCATCAGCAGGGGATTAAATTTCTGGGAATATCGAGTAAATGAAGTTATTTATTGAGGCATGACAGTTACCCAATCATTTGTTGAATTAAAAACCGCCACGGGCGAGATGCGCTGTAGTGTGATACGACCTACGCTCAAGGGAGAGTTCCCCACGGTGATTTTTTACTCTGAGATATTTCAGATCACGGAGCCGATCGCTCGCACTGCCGCTTATCTTGCTGGGCATGGTTATGTGGTGGTAGTGCCAGAGGTTTTTCATGAACTCAATATCATAGGGACTGTGCTGGCATACGATGATGTAGGGAAGGATAAAGGGAACGAGGATAAGTTTACCAAACCATTGAGCGATCACGATACAGACACAGTTGCTATTATAGAGTGGATGGATAAGCAGGGTTTCTGCAATGGAGCGTTAGGAAGTTTTGGAGTTTGCTTAGGTGGCCATCTAGCTTGTCGTGCCGCTTTAAACCCACGAGTTAGAGCGGGGGCTTGCCTCTACGCCACAGATATTCACTCATCTACAATGCCCGCTGGTTCCAAGCCGCAAACTATTGATTTACTCGGTAATGTTGAGGGGGAGTTAATGTTTGTTTGGGGGCGACAAGACCCCCACGTTCCATTGGAAGGTCGTAAGCTGCTCTATAATAAACTTAATGAAGAGGAGACTATCTTCACCTGGCATGAGTTAAATGGCCAACATGCTTTTATGCGTGATGAAGGTGAGCGCTATGACCCAGAGCTTGCCAGTATCTGCCATCGTCTTGTCATAGACCTCTTTCACCGATCTCTACGTTAGGCGTATTTATTCTAAATTATCCTCAATAAGAGCAAACTTACTGTGGAACTTACCCCGATTGTATTTTTTACAGCAGGGGTAGCAGGCGGATTGGCTTTTCATGCGGCGGACTCGGAGGATGATTTCTAAGCATAGGGGGCAGGTGTAACTCCATTTTTTCTGCTGAGTTCTGGTGGGAAGGTTGAGCTGATGAGTGGCTGATTCTCCTGGGATGCCTAGGTCGGAGCAAGCTTGTTTCCATTCAGCCCCATGAGCTGATATACCGCGTCCGTAGCGATGGTGTGCCAGTAAGTGCGCTAGTTCGTGAAGCAATGTTTGCCTAACCTGTGAGAGTGACTCTGCCAGATTATTATCTAGATGCAGTAGCCTAGGATTTAGCTCTACCTTTGCTTCATAGAGAAAGGCACGTCCTGCTGTGGAGCGCATTTTACGGTTCCAGATAATCTTTACTGAGTCTGCGTAGGTATCGCCTGCATGGCGCCGTAAAAGAGAAATGGCATCACCAACGATGTTAGCGACGCCATTATAAATGATCTTATTCTCTTGGTTATCGTTATCCACAAATAAGGATTTAAACTACTTTAAAGAGGTCTTGCTTTAGCGTTCTTGGCATTAGCTGCTTTAGCTCTATCTGTAAGTTTGATTAGATCTGCGACGATGTTAAGCCCTTCACGCTTTACAGGGTCCATGAGTGATGGCCACTCTGGGGTCGTGTCGAGATCTTGAATCTTGTCCTTGGCTTTAGTCATGTAGCTCTGGTCTTCTTCTGATGGGTCGAAGACGGTAAGTTTAGGTTTGGATACATCTTCACGGTTTAGGCGTTTGAAGGTGAGATTTTCTTGATCGGTATCTTGCATGATTTTAAAGCGCTTAATACGCTCTAGATTACGTGCTTTAGTGCGCATGTCAGACTCAGTGATTTCTTCAAGTCTCTTTACCTTGTTGAGTAGAATTTGATTTTCATCAAATTTAACTTTCATTCTATCAATGTCTTCTTGGAGATATTTGAAGTCATTTGATTGGTTAATTCTTTTTAGGCTGAGACCTTTAAGGTCTTTTAGGAATAGCCTGCTTCTGTCTTTAGGTTTGAAACCATCTGCTTTTCTAATCACATCGTGTGGTAGAGCGAAATCGAGGTGTTTTTCTCCTATTTCAAGTGCGTCGTATATATTTGGTAGAACGATGTCTGACTCGACACCTTTGTTCTGAGTGGATGACCCAGCAACTCTGTAGAATTTACGGATTGTTGGCTTGAGAAATCCTGCACGGTCTCTCCCGGATGCATTGAAAGGTAGCATGCGGGCGATGTTCATAGTCTGCTGGACAGTTCCTTTTCCGAATGTAGAGCTAGCACCTACGACGAGCGCACGGTTATAATCTTGTAGTGCTCCAGCAAGTATCTCACTAGCTGAGGCAGATGACTTGTCGATAAGGCAGACCATGGGGCCTTTGTAGATAGCATTGGAGAATGCGTTTTGGGTGGAAATTTTCCCCATGTAATCTTTTTCCTGAACTACAGGACCTCTTCCAGTAAAGAGCCCAGTCATGACTCGGACCTCTTCAAGTGATCCTCCACCATTACCTCTGAGATCAAATACGAGACCGTCGATCTTTTCCTTTATCATGCGCTCAAGGATATTCTTAACATCGTCGGAACATTTGTTTTCACCAGTCTGAAAATTTACGTAGAATGATGGGAGCTTGATGTAACCTAGACGCTGAGTATTACCATCAGCGGTTTTCGATTCGATGATTTCACCTTTAGCAAACTCATCATTCATCTCGATAGAACCACGTTTAATTTCGATTATTAGTGTCTCACCATTGTCGCGCTGAATTTTGAGTCCCACAGTAGATCCTTCTGGTCCACGGATTTTATCTACGACTTTTTCTATACCCATGAACATAATGTCTATCATGTTGCCATCGTTGAGGTGGTCTACACCTACTATTCTGTCGTTAAGTTGGAGCTCTCCCTGCTTGGCAGCAGGTCCTCCTACCACGATGCCAGTGATTTTAGTGGCTCCATCATCTTCTGCCTTAAGTTGTGCCCCTATGCCTACAAATTTGTTATCCATACCAGCTTTGAAACGATCGTATTCACGAGCGCTGAAGTAGTCTGTGTGAGGTCCATAAGCGAGAGCTACTGAGCTGAGAAGGTAGTTTGCTACGTCTTCACTGTCTTCGTCTAGCACTGCTTTAAGTATGCGCTCGTAGCGTAGTGAGATGATCTTTTTGACAGATTTATCACTCTTGTAAGGATTTTCTTTTCCTTGCTCTTGAGCCATTCTGGCGATGTTGTCGCGTCTGAGAGTTTCAGCGAGCACAGCTTCTTCTACCATTGCTTTCCAGAGTTCTTTCGCCGCTGATTGATCTTTAGGCCATTCAGTGAAGTAGTTTGGATTTGCTACTTTTAGCTTGCCGGCACGCTTGAGTGTGCGGTCAGAGTCAAAGCTGAATTCAGTCTTTTGGAGATAGTCCTGTGCGAAATCAACTCTTTCTTTAACGCGTTTAGCATAGAGTTCGTGGCAAGCCTCGGCTACTGCTGTGCTTTTCTGGAGCAGTAGGCTGCGGTGGATGTTGTTACCGTAGTTTTTTTCTAGTTTAGCAATGTCCTCTTGGGTAAGAAACATCTGCTGGGCATCTAGTTGTTTAATAAGTAGTCTGAATATTTTGGAGCTGAGTTCTTCGTCAAATTTGAGTTGTTCCATGTGGCGGTTCATTAGCATCTTAGCCATTTCTTTACCTACTTGATTGAAGTCGACTTGTTCAGGGTCTTGCTGTGCTTTTGCGCTACTCAAGAGGGTCGCTGCGATCAGAAATTGAGCGATTGATTTTTTAATATTCATACTATTATGGTTGTCTTAATTAAATTGAAATTTTCGACTGGGATTGCTTAGCTGTGGTTGCCACGCGAAACACTCGCTTAAATCGAGTGATTTGTCGAATTTTTTCCTTCGATAGCCTTATTTTATGGGAAAGCGTCAGAGTTCAAGAAATTTACTCATTTTTATAGAGGCGATCCATATCCTATAAAGGTTGCTTTTGAATTTTTTCTAGGGATTTTAAAGTCGTAGATGCCAAAACCATTACCTTTTTTGCCTCGGTAGCTTCTACCATTAGTCGCACATGCCATGATGTGGCGACCGTCTTTCTCAGTGCCTAGGTATATGCCTACGTGAGATATATTGACTGTGCGACCATCCGTAGGGGTGTAGGTGCCAGACCAGAAGACTAGATCACCTGGGAGTATTGTTCTGAAAGCGGGATCAGACACGGATCTGATTGTTTTGCCAATGAGCCGGATTTTTCCTTTGTCACGTATCCATATGAATTGCTGCGCTGAGGTTCTCGGTGGCTTGAGACCTGTTTTCTTTAGGACATAAGAGGTAGCTCCTGAGCAGTCGAAGCCTCCGTTGCTGGGATCTGCACTTCCAAATTTATAGGGGAGGTGGCTGTATTTTTCAGCGGTATCCAGTGAATGGATTATAAGCTGAACACGTCTGGCGAAGCTATCTACTATGAACCAATGATCACCGTCATTATAGCTATATAGTTTAGTGGCTTTTACTGATTTTGTCTTTTTTGGCAGTGTAGGTATTTTAGTGATGATGCCTGTTTTTTTAACTTTAGCTAAGTAGGCTTTCATTTCTTTCTCAGGCAATCGAATATGCATTTTAACTATGCTGTTAGATTTGATTGTATTCACATAGAATCTAGCTCCTAAATCGCCCATTTCACTCGCGGTGTGGATGCCGTATGTTTTGCCGATATCTTTGATAGAGGCTTTTAAGGGTGCTATTTTTTTTTCGAAATACTCTTGTGCATTCTTAGAGTCTGGAATCTTTATTTCAATAGTGTGAGATCGTAGTTCTCCCGCTGTTACTAGTCTGTCTAAGGCGGTGTCGATTTCTGAGACTGCTTTTAATAATGTCTCGGGATCAGGAGAGCTGTCTTTGAGCAAATTAAATTCATCATAAGTATTTTGAACTTTAGCTGATAGATCAATCCATTGTTTTTTTATTTCACCTTTCTGTGCATGCGACATTGCGGCTAGAGTAACAATGATAGCGGTTAGGCTGCTAAAAAATTTCATAAGACTTTAATGTAGTGTCTAACTGAATTAGACGCCAATTTTATTTTAGTGATTTGATCCAGTTCACAATATCTCCGAAGATCTCTTTTCGCTGATCATCATACATGAGGAGATGGTAGGCATCTGGGTAATAGTGATGAATTTTCTTAGCCGAATTAGGGATAGACTTGCAGAATGTCTCTACGTATTCGGGGGGAGTGAAATAGTCTTTACCTCCATTGATGATTAGGGTGGGATGGGAGAATTGAGTTACTTTTTCGTGCATTCCTCGGATGTGCTCGCCTAGTGTTGCTAGAAGTCTGAGGGTGAACTTGGGGATAAAATAGGAATTGGTTACTGCCTGGTCATCGTGGCTGTCTGCTCCCTGAGTGACCTTGACTGAATCCTGACCAGAGAGAGCTGTCAGAGAAACTCTGAAGCGTGGTAGGAGCGAGGCGATGAGATTAGCTGCATTGAATTTCCAGTCAGGAATCTTATGGCTGAGATTTACTACAGGTGCGAGTAGAACTACGGCATCACAAGGAGGATTTGTGTTGTCAGGGTAAGACGCGTAGGCATGAGTCACAATGAGTGATCCCATACTCTCGCCACACCAGATGATCTTGGCGTCTGGGTGCTTGTCTATGATGAGTGAGGTGAATGTGTGGAGGTCATTATACCATTCCTCTTGGCGATAGATATCACCTATACGGTCACGGTTGAGGTCATTGCCCTGACCACGAGTCTCTGCTGCATAGAGTGCACAGGAAGGAAGATGTTCAGTGATGTAGCTACCTAGTCCGCTATAGTCTTGAGCAGCTCCATTGATACCATGGACTGCTACAATGACAGTCTGAGGAGTAGCTGAGTTTTCCCAATGTAGGTAGCTAATAGGATCAGTATCAAAACTAGTAAAGTTGTCCGTGTTAAGAGTTGGCGTCATTAATTTAAGTGAAAAGTTGGTTGTCTTCTAACCATGTAAGAAGTGCTTGATGATCACTGTAGTCATAACGAAATGACTTTAGCCCATGCCCTATGCCAGCTTCAATATTCTCAGCCATGTCATCAATGTAAACCGTCTCCTCAGGGATGATCTGAAACTTATCAAACGATCGGGTGAAAAATACACTGTCAGGTTTAATAGCTCCTATCTCATGCGAGAACACAGCATGGTCGAAATGCTTGAAAACAGAGTGTTCTTTTACAATTGCGGGAGCGTGAATCTCATTAGTATTAGAGTATAGTATGAGTCTATTACCTTGCTTAGCGAGCGATGAAATAAGCTCCCACATGGGTATTATAGGTGTGAATATAGAGCACCATGCAGTAGTGAAATCAGCGTCCGTGCCTTTGAAGTCTAGTAGTGGATAAGCGAAATCTAGATATTCTCTAAGCGGAGTCTGCCCAGCTTCAAATGGATCTTTCGCTGCCATTATTTTCTGAAAGGCTTCAGGGTCTGCATTCGGACCAGTGATACTCTGTATAGCGGGCGCGAAGTCGAAGGATAATAGGACATTTCCGATGTCGATTAGGTAGGTCATAGTAATTATTGATTGATCATATCGAGGATGAAGTCTGCGGCGATAGAGGCTCCAGCAGGCTTTTGATGTTGGATGAGATTATGTTTCATCTGGCGCCATTGTGCGGCATCATCGGCTAGTAGCTCTGCGATAGATTGTTGAATCTGCTCTGGAGATTCGCGGTAGTGACCTGCGCCTATTTTCTCTAGTAGCGCTAGATTTCCTTCCTCCTGTCCGGGGACTAGATGGTGGATGAGCATAGGACATGATGCTGCAATAGTCTCGTGGACTGTAGCGCCTCCAGCCTTTCCTACTGTCAGGTGATGAGAGCTGAGTAGCTCAGGAACACGTTGAGTCCAGCCCTTGATTTCGACTCTGCCAGGGAATTCTTTTTGGATCTCACGGGTCTGATCATAAAGCTTTCTGACATTCCTGCCAAGTACGACGGTAACTGTAGTGCGTTGATTTTTTTCATTTAGAATAGCTCGCATGATACGACGAACTGTCGGTTTTTTGGCTGTTGGGAAATAGAGAACTTTGAAGGGATCGCAGGGATCGTCCTTGGAGACGCTATTTAGCTCAATAAATTTAGGATGAACAGGGAATCCAGTTTCAATAACCTTCTGATGATCGATACCATTTCTAGCCAGAGATTCTTTGGTGAAATGGTCGGTGACTAGGAAATAATCAGTAGGCGCTTTTCTCCAAGCTGCATTGATCTCGATAGAGTCTGTAACTATAGTGAAGACAGGAACTTTCGGCACGCCTTTAGCGAATGCTCGTGCTGCATGATAAGGATAGAGGGGATAGGTGCTGACGAATGCGTCTGGCTCAAAGCTGAGCATAAACTCAGTGAGTGCTAGCTCAGGCTTTCGCATAGTACGGAAGTGTTGCTTAGAGAAATCACGATTTTCGACAGATTTGTAGATCTTATGCCAGAGCTTAGGAGTGTGGGTCGTGATGAATCGGTAAAACTTTCGTAGCTGGTTATTCGTGAATGGAGCTCCTATAGCACAGGGATCGATGACTTCCGCCTCTGCTCTATTTTCGAATGCCTTAGCGAGATTATGCGCAGCACTATTATGCCCATCACCAAAACCAGCAGTGGCGATGAGTATTCTGTTAGGCTGTGATAAATCATCCATTTAATGTCTTATATCAGGAATTTCGATTGCGTCTATGCGGATTTACATACAACTTAGTGGAGCGTTAATAATAATACTAAATGAAAAAATCTAAGCGACCCGAATTGAAGACAGTTGATGAGTTAGAGGAGGAAGCTCCAGTAGAGAGGCTCAAGGTCAATATGCACGGTGCAGAAGATGGTGCAGGCTCAGAAATCGATGACATAGACAGTCTACTGAGTGAGAAAAGGTTAGTGGATGATGAGGAGCTAGATAAGCTATTCTCTGATGAAAAGAGAAGTAAGTATGATGATGTAGAGATAGAAGTGAGAAAAGCACTTTACCAACCCAAAACCTCTAATGCGCAATTACTACGTGCTAATAAATCAGCAGAGGTGATAAATAAAACGAGGTCTGAAGAAATCTCTAAGTATAAGACTTTAGAAGATGACTGGGATGGAGTCCTAGAGGAAGAGGCTAAAGCAGGTAAACCGGTATTATATACTGCTCTTACATTACTGGCATTAATTATAGGGGCAGGTACATGGGCTCTATGGAATGTGAGTAAGAACGATCAAGTAGCGAACAAAGATATTCATGAATCACGGAAAAAGGCGCAATTAGAACTAGAGAAAGTGACGGCTGCTGCTGCGATAGAGATTAAGAAGGTGGAAAAGGTCGTAAAGCAATTTGTAGATGCTGAGACACTTGAAGAGAAGCGGAATTTATTTCACGACTCTGCTAATCTAAAAGATCAAATCACTGCTTACTATCAGATTCCAGAGAATAAGGACGACTATATTAATGTTAATATAGTGCGAGTAGTGGAGGAATTAATCGGTAAGCATAAAATGTGGACAGCTATTTGTAGCTACGGTTATAGTACCGACATTAAACATGAATTTTTCTTTCTACATAGGCAGACGAATGGTGATTACAAATTAGATTGGAAAGCGATCGCTGGTATACAAGAGAGTGACTGGAGAACATTTGTCAATGAGCAGTCATCGAAACCGATAGAGATAAGAGTAATAGTAGAACCGAAGATTTTAGATGGGCATTACAATTGGGGGTTTAGTGATAACGAATATTCTGCCTACAAGCTCACTCTGAATGACGAGCAAATATTCTGGGGATACGTGAAAAATGATAATAAAGAGCTAGTAAGTAAGATGAATGAAACGATAATTAATATGAGTGGATTTCAGAGTTTTTATAAGACTTTAGATCTAAAAATGATACTAAAAGTTAAATTTCATGAAAATACGCACGAACTTAATAAACAGTGTGTAGAGATTACAGAAATTGTGTCACCCTACTGGCTAGACTTCAGGGATGAAGAGTTAGAAATCGATGCCGAAGAAAATCCGCAAGAATAAGATTGGCACTTGCGCAACGGGAGTCATGCACTTAAGTGAAGCAATCAACATACAATATTATTGAAATGAAAATGATCTACCTAATTCCTAAACCATTGTTAGTGCTCTGTAGTCTAGCGCTCTCAGTGCTCAGTATTTCAGCGGCTAATCCTCCGAAACAGCTAGGAGCCTATTTAGAAAAAAATAAGCCTGTTCGTGGTGAAATCGTACAGCTAGATGTACCAGCAGAATTTAGAAAATTTGAGTTAGTGTTACTTAAGGCTAAGGAGAAAGACCCTAAGTGGTTCAGTGAACACATAGCAAAATCTGGTAAGGATTCTACCATACCTGATTACCATAAAAAATTAGGAATCACTAAATCTGAATACAATAGGTTTATCAAAATATGGGGTCAACGTAAGTATAAGAAAGTAGAGGATGGCGATGTCCAACTAATGCTCACAGAAGATGCTGATAAAAATTGGATTATCAATGTTTCTGGTAAAGGCGTACCTATCTCACTCATAAAATACATACCTGCTGAAGATACCTTCAAATCTAGTAATGGCATGATGAAGAGAATAGAGGATATCGACTCTCCAGCAGATAGTATCTATAGAGCTTGGAAAGGACACGAGTGGCGTTATTTCCACGAAACACCACTTTTAAAAGTGAAAGAAAACCTTGCGATAGGGCGCACTGCTGACACCAGATATGGCATTCTTATCTATTCTCTTCAGGAAGTTACTTCAGAAGGAACTCCTCTAGCAGATAGACTAATGATCATCAGGTTCGTTCCTAAGAAACTGAAATAAACCATGCTGCCTAGCAATAGTCTAGGTAGCGAAAATCCTTTGGACTCGGAAGAAAAAATATCGAAAGAGCCTAATGCTCATAAGAAAGGTTGGAAGAAGAAGGTAATTTACCTACTTCTCTTCACCCTATTGCTCTACCCTCTATCTTTACTGCTGATTAATACACCGTGGGTTAAGTCTAAGATAACCTCTAAGTTAGCGCAAAAAACAGGTTTAGACTGGCAAGTAGGCTCGATAACATGGGTTCCATTCGGTGATGTCTATGTGAATGATCTAGAGACAGTAGCAGTAAATGAAGATAAAACCGGAGGGATTTCATTAGAGTTAATTTCTGTCTCACCTCTATGGGGCAGGGTGATTACTGGAGATCTAGTTTGGGATGAGATTCGGCTAGACGGACTTGAGCTAGATGTAGAGCGAGCATGGCTGGAAGAGATGATTAAAAAGTCTTCCAGCGCAAATCTGCCGCAACTTAGAGAGGAGCCTAAGGTAGCCCCTCCGCTCAAAGTGGAGCCTATTAAACCTGGCGAAAAAGATCCACCTATAGCCAAGCACCCTAAGCCAACTGCTCCTACAAAGATTAAGCCTAAGAAAGAAACTATTGCAGATGAGCCAGAAGTTCCAGAGCAAACACTCATCGTTACAGGTCTAAATATTAAAGTAAGAGACGAGGATAGTATCCTGTTTCAGAGTAACAGTATAGCACTAGATATACCGTTTGCAGGTAAAAGCAGAAACGGCTCGATAAGCATGACCAGTGATACAGGTGATCTAGAGAAAATTCCAGTCATTTGGAATGAAAAAAATGTGTTAATTGATAAAGGTGGTATAGAAATTTTGGGGATTAAAATAGACTTAAAAACTCGTATTAACACATTCTCAAAATCCCCAATGTTTGCCTACAGTATCAATATCATTGATCAGCCATATCATTACGAACTTCATAAGCCTAACGTGCATGTGAAGCTTCATGCTGAGCGTATAGAGGGGCAATTCATCATGAGTGGAAACCTCCTAAGCCCTCAGACCTGGAACGGGCTTGGAGGTATTCAGTTTAGTAAGTTCTCGATCCAGGAGACACAAAAAACAATGGCTAAGCTAGAGTTTGATGAAGTCTATGCAAGAGGTCGGATGATGCAGGGGAGTATCTTAGTCGATGACGCTACGGCAAGAGGCGACTCGCTAACATTCATGGCTAATGGTGTAGTGAGTAAAAACACATACTCTTTTGGAGTCTTACGTTGCATTGCGAATGAAGAATATTGCAAGAAACTAACAGGAATATATCTAGGTTCACGCGCTATTAAAATAGATACGGGAACTGGACCTTTATTTGTAGATCTACAGACGCCAGATCGTAAAATTTTAGACCTCTACTTCGACGGTAAGCTCAATAACATGGAATTTAAGCACAAAGGGAATAAGCAATGGCAATCGCTGAATCAATTTTTTAAGGCTCTCAAGAAGTTTAAAGATGATGAATTGAAAGAAGATGGTATTTATCAGTTAGAAAATGAGCCTACCAAAATGAAAAAATCCACACCAGCTAATTTAAAATAAGCCGATGTGGATTTGAAAGTTGTCGATCTTCTTACAATATTACCAAGAAGTGATATTTTCTGGATCCCAAGATCTATCTTCGGATTGAGTAGCACTAATAACTTCTAGATTTTGAAAGCCACTGAATGCTCCGTTGAGTGCTCCAGTATCGACTTTGCCATCTCCTCCATAGTCCAAGCGCAAGTTATAAGGGTTAGCCCATGGGTCTAGTAGTGCGCTAATGACTTCATCAGTACCCACAGTTGTATAAATTATGCCACCCTTGGAGTTGTCTGCCCTTGTACCTGTAAAGTATTCGATGCCCTTATAATTTACATCATCGTCTTTTGCCATGAGGACTCTGAGTAGATTCACACCTGAACTACCTGCGCTGGTCTCTAAGTTTGTATCATCAGTTGGAACTTCATCTCCAACATAAGGCAAATAGCTATACTCAGCTTTAAAAGAATCTACTGCTACCTCAATATCGTTGCATACAGCACGAACCTTAGTAATTTTTCCTTTGTTCATGAAGCCTAGAACAGGACCAGCTGAGATTGTAGCTAGAACAGCGATGATCGCCATGACTACGAGTAGCTCAATAAGCGTGAATCCTTTTCTAGCGCTACGTTTAGAATGTAGGTAGAGTTTATTATTTATATATATATTCATAGATAGTAGTAATTTATGTTATTTAAAAAAAAGAAGAGTCAACTTAGCGAACTTCAGTTATAATTAATTCTTTAATAATCTAGCATAGAGAATGTAGCTCAGCAAACTTAAAAGGATTGTGCAAATGAGCTTCCGCGTGCAATGTGTTGACATGAAAAGTATGAAACAACGAATCCTACAGCTAATGCAGGGAAAAGGATACAAGTCATTGACCAAATCCGAGCTTTCCAGAGCAATAGGTGTTCAGAGTGATGAACGCTCTCAGATAAGGTCTGTGCTGAATAAAATGGAGCGCAGTGGGGAAGTCGTTATGAATAAACAATCTCGCTACGGACTTAGTAGAAATGGAGCGGCTAAAGACAAAGGTAGAGAAAATGGTAGAGTGAAAGACAGAAAGAAAAGAGGGATGCAGGGGAATAATATGACTGGCACAATTCGTTTTCAACATCAAGGACACGCTTGGTTTTACCCAGACCCAAGCAGTGAGGAGAATGTTAAAGCAGGTTTTGATATAGAGAAATACGACCGTGTCTACATCGACGCCCGTGATACAGCCGTCGCTCTAGACGGTGATAAAGTGACCGCTAGGGTGAAAGAGCAGCCGAAAGAGAATGAACAAGCTCCGAATTTTACTAACAAAAGAGCTGATAAAAAAGGTGGAAAGTTCAAAGGACGTAAAAAGCCATCTACAAAGCCTTGGGAAAAAGGACCTACCGGTAAGGTAATTGAAGTCCTGGAAAGGGTGAATAGCAATGTGCTAGGAATTTACCGTGAGAAAGGAAAGTTTAAGTTTGTAGAGCCAGACTTCTCTGGATTTCCTAAAAACATGGAACTTATAGCAGGGGACAAAGGTGTGTCAGGTGGAGCTAAAAAGGGTCAGAGCGTGGTAGTAGAGCTCATCAAGTGGACTAGCAAGTTTACTGATCCAGTGGGTAAAATCATTGAGGTGCTAGGCTGGCCAGAAGACCCAGGCGTAGATATTGTGAGCGTGATTCATAAGTATAACCTACGCCAGGGATTCCCTGCGGAAGTATTACAAGCCGCTGAGGTAATCACAGAAAAAATTCCTAAAGAAGAATATGAGCGCAGAGAAGACTGGCGTGATGAATTAGTAGTCACAGTAGACCCTGCTGATGCGAAGGATTATGATGATGCTGTCATCGTAAAGCCTCTTCCTGTAGAAGAAGGTGGTGGCTGGGAGCTAGCAGTTCACATCGCTGATGTATCGCACTATGTGAAGCCGGGTTCTGATTTAGATATCGAAGCGAAGCAGAGAGGAAATAGCACATATCTAGTAGATAGAGTATTACCCATGCTACCTGAGAAAATCTCTAACAATGTCTGTAGCTTGAAAGGGAATGTAGACCGTCTTACCAAATGTGCTGTGATGAAATTTGACCATACTGGAAAGCGAATATCGGCTAGATTCTGTGATGCTGTGATTCACAGTAAAGCTAGAATGTCCTACGAAGAAGCACAAGTGATGCTACAAGATAAGAATGCAAATTCAGACATAGCTAAAGGTCTCAAGGAAACATGGAAGCTAGCAAGTATCCTACGTAAAAAGCGTTTTGCAGATGGGGCACTCGATCTTGAATTTCCAGAAGTAAAAGTAGTTTTAGATGGTAATCTCAAAGCTGTCGGAATTGAAAATGTGATCCATAACGAAAGTCACCAAATGGTGGAGGAGTGTATGCTCGCCGCGAACGAAGCGGTAGCTGTTGAACTCAAAATGAAGCGTAAGAATGCGATTTACAGAATTCACGAAGACCCAGACGCCGATAAGCTCAATGAGTTCGCTGAGAATGCGCGCGCTCAGGGATACCAAGTAGGCGACCTTACTAACAAGAAACATATCCAAGACCTCTTCGATAAAGTAAAAGGCAATCCAGACGAGGAAAGTATCAAGATAGGCTTGCTGAAGAGTCTCAAGCGGGCTGCCTACAGCACTGATGGTTTAGGGCATTACGGTCTAGCTAAAATGGACTACTGTCACTTTACTAGCCCGATTCGTAGATACGCCGACCTCATCGTCCACCGTGCGATGCAGGGGCTCTTACAGAACCCACCTAAGAAAATAGATCATAATCCTAAGCTCGCTGACATGAGAGAAGTCGCTGATCATATTTCTAACACCGAGCGCAAGAGCGCTGAAGCAGAAATGGCGACTAAGAAAATGAAGATGATGGAATATCTCTCCAAACTAGCCAGAGATGGAAAATCTGATGTCTTCGAAGCGATGGTGACAGATGTCCGCAGGATGGGACTATTCGTAGAAATCTCTACGATGAGAATTAAAGGACTTGTGAAAGTAGAAGATTTACCTGGTAGAGAATACGGTAGCTGGCGCATGGAAGGTATGCGCTTCGTAAGTAGTGATGGCACAGAAATAGCGCTAGGAGCAAAGGTGAAAGTAGAAATCAAGAAGATCGATACTGAGCGAAATATGGTTGATTTCAGACTAACTGAATTTTAATAGGTATGATGCAAGAGCGAGAACCTATTTTCGCTCTTCATCTATTCTCAAGGTTGCAGAGCCACTAGATTGCACGATAGCTTGATTCTTTTCTTTGATGGTAATCAGGCAGTTAATACCTGCTGCCTGACCTAGAAGTGCTTCTGATGTAGCTCGGATCTCGAAAGAAATTTCTTTCATGCCTGCAGTGATTTGAATATCTTTTACTAGCTCTACGCCGGTGGGAAGGTTTTTAAGGGTGGCTACAGCTGGTCCAGGGAGAGGTCTAACATGCTTGATAGTTCCTTTGATGATACCTTTCTTTCCACGTTCGATAGCGGTTCGAGCTAGCTTGATGGAGAGATAGGGAGCTACTACCTCATATTCGATGGGTGTGGATGATACATGATGAAGGTTCAAGCCCGTGGATACAACACCACCAGTTGCTTCATATGCGGTGAGAGTGAAAGGGTACTTTTTAGCAGCAGCACGTTCATTGGCAGTGAGTCGGAAAACGGCACGGTCTTCGCCTGCCGCAACCGTGAGTGGAGGTGATGAGGTGATGTTATTCGGAGTCCAGAGTGAGCGAAGGATGATGGGACCTTTGTAGCCGCTCGAACGGTCAATCTTAACATCAAGATCGAGAAAGGCATTTTGTGCTAAACCTACGCTAGGCTTCGCTACTCTCACGCGGAATGGTGCTGGATTGACAACTGAGAAAGCAAATTTGCGAGTGATACGATAAAAGCCACTACATAATCCTCCGCGACCAGGGAGCCGTGACTGAACCAAGACGAAACCGCCATCAAGTTGGACGTCCTTATCAACAGGCTTTAGTTCGATTTCTGGAAACCCTGACCAAGGTGGAGTGCCTCGTTTGGCATTAAACATAAGCTGTATGACTCGGTCATTTTTGCTGATTCTTAATGGTATGAAAGTGACTCCACGTGGTAGCCCTTTGACTACTATATCGAACTCTCCATCATAGTCAGTGATTGCTGGTCTGATTAGGTGAAAGGTGCGCTCTATAGAGCTCCCGGAGTGAAGAACTACAGCTTCGCGTTTTTCGATGTGTTCACGGAAATCCTGCACATTGTGGAGCCAAAAGCGGTTTTGAGCGGGTTGGATTTCGACTCGGTATACGAAGTCTGGTCCGAAAAGACGCTGGTTGTCAGAAACACTTAGAAGATAATCTCCATCTACATCAGGTTCGAAAACGACGATGGGATCTGCGAGGTCTTTCATGTGCCACCTTCCGTGTACAGCTAGGTCATGATCATTCCATTTAGAGTCATCAGCTACTATATTGATCTTGCTATTGTTGCCACTAGCAGGACGAATCTGTATGATGGGATCAAGTGGTGAACCACAAGTACCAGCGTATGTGCGAATAAGGTAGCGCTTTCCAGCCTTTGCGCTGAAGCGATACCAGTCAGTTTCGTTTTCAGATTCTATTTTACCATTGAATGCAATAGGAAGATTTCCATTATAAACCTGTGCGGTTTCTTCTGTGTTATGGTCAGTATTATTTTCTAAGACATTAGGGAAGTCTGCCACTTTGAGATGGAGTGGGATCACTGCTTTATCATGGTAATAGTCTAGTACCGCAGCTTCGTAAGCTGGAGTCTTTTTAGGCAGCCTGATTTGCGCTTGGATATCTCCAGTTGGATCACCGATTAGGGTAGTTTTAAGTGATGTGCCTGCTTGTCCACCTAGTGGGTAAGCTATTTTTGGGCGGACTCGATTAGTGAAGTGGATAGCATAGTGTCCTAGAGTATTTTCGTCATCATTGAAGGGGTGTATGACCACGTAGTGAGTGCCCGCTTCTTTAGCAATATATGTGGCAAAGGGATCGCTATCTCTGAGAGTTGTATCTCCTGTGGTGAAGAGGACTTTCTTATTTGGTCCATAAAATGTTAGTGAAGCATCAATTGGACTACTAAAGCAAGCACCCCAGACTTCAGCTGTTATGCGTTCGCCTTTCTTAAGATCGATTTTAAAACAATCTTCGTCAAAATTTGTATAGGCAGGAAAATGTCCCCAGAAAGTTGTGTTAAGTTCGATTTGTTGTGCATTTTCTATATTGTTGGCAGCCGCTCCAGCTCGACTATCCTTCATGTAGGGATGGTCTTCACGAATACATGGGAATGGAGTTACCCAGATAGAAAGCAGTTCGGATAGGCTTTCTTCTGTACGAATACGGAAAAGGTGTTCTCCGATACGACAGTTTTTATCTATGGAAAGTGTTAGATTTACTTCCCTATTGGGATCGGCATCTCTTGGAGCATTTAAACTTGCGTTGTAGATTTTCTCGGTCGGTACAGTAGCTTTTACGAATCGAATTCCTTTTGAGTAAGATAGAATACCTTTGATCTTACTGAGGTTGTTGCCCTCTATCAGAACAGTAACTTCTGTTCCTTTCTGCCCTACTTGTGGAGTGATTTGATTGGCAATGCGGTTATTGTTAGCATTAGAAATGCTGGGTAATAGGGCGAGAATTGTGACGATGAAAATTTTAAACATGAAATGAATAATTGTTGAAATTTATTACTGAGAAAGTTGCTGAGATTTTCCTGATGTAAGCTCCCAGAGCAGGATACTGCCATCGTTGTGACCAGTGAGAGCGCGAGTGCCGTCATGAGTGAGAGCAGATGCTATTGGTAAGGCTGGCGCATCAGAAACGGTGCTTAGCTTTGTCCCATCAGTCTTCCATAAACGTAGAGCACGATCACGACCTGTGGTGAATAGGGTGCCATTGGGAAGATATTCCACATTTAGTGCTCCAGTGAGCCGAGTGTAGCGGTCAGTAGTTTTCATTTTATGTGCAGTGACAGCACGGAGAGGGAAGCCATCTTTCATTGACCAGAGTACTAGCTTTCCACCTTCACCGGTAGTTGCGAGAACTTCTCCATCTGGACGCCAGGCGATGTCAGTGATAGCTTCTTTATGCTCGGATAGACTGAAAACAATACCGCCAGTTTCAGCTTCCCAGACGTGAATGCCACCATTGCGGTCGCCTGTCGCTAGTAATTTTCCATCTGGGCTGAAGCGCATTGCGGTGACCCAGTCTGTATGCTTTGCGATACGGTGTTTTAATTTTCCATCTGCAGTAGTATGGATCTTGATGTTTTTACTAGGTCCACTTAAAGCGATCAGGGAATGATCTGGACTGATGTCCGCAGCTAGTACTACGTCTTGTTCATCTCCGATAGTGGCTTGAAGCTCACCGGTTTTTACATCGTATAGATTCACAGCTCCTGAGTAAGCACCTTTTCCACCTGCAGCTAGAAGTAAATTACCGTTGCGAGAAAATGTGAGGTGGTGAATGTTTCCGAGATCGAAAGGTAGAGCACCTGCTCGTGCAAGCTGAGACACAGAATTACGTGCGATTTTATTTAGTTCATCATTAGTTAATGCACGGGAGTATATACGGAAATCATCGATACCGCCTTTGAAGTTTACTCCGTTTTTAACACCGGCTAGGGTGTAGGGAGTTCTGGATTTTAAGAATTTTTCAAAGCTATCATTCGCCGGTTGTCTAGAGACCTCACTACCTCCAATATAAGTGACAAATTCTGATCCATTAAAGCTCATGGCGACGTGCGTCCAGAGATTAGTAGGGAATGTGCCTATGCGTCCCATGAAGACGCTTTTTTTATCTTGATCACGGTAGTTGAGTCTTAGTGTCCAACTGTCACCCTTAGGTTCTAAGAACAGACGGAAGACGTCATTACCAAATATATTTGGTGATCCTTTGTTTTCTGCATTGCTAGCGGGTAGAAGCCATGTGGAGATGGTAAATCCTTTTTCGAGATTGATTGTATCTGCTTGTTTCGGCAATTCAACTGGCTTGCCTGTAGCCTTTAGTGCTGCCCCGCTAACTTTTTTCAAATCTCCATTGTCAAAGGTTTCACGGATGATGAGATCTTCTTTAGCAACAGGGGTGAAATTATCTGCCTCTACCGCTGGGGGCATAGGGGAATATAGGTGTATTTCATTAAGTCCACTCACCGCATATACATCTGCCCAAGGGCTAGTTGCTATTGAGAGAACAGGGGCTTTTTCTGTCTTATGTGTTGGCAATCCTTTAGGAACAGCGACTACATTTGGGCGATCACTAGAACCACTAGTGACATCAAATGATACGTCACGTAGAGCGCTTTCGCCTCCAGCATGTGGTAGTAAACCACCTTTGATCCAGTCGCTAATCAGTGTAATGTTTTTGTCGCTAAGCTTAGGTTCCTCAGGTGGCATCGGCTCGTAGTCCTCGTGGTGAGTGATAGAGAGCATGAGGGTGCTATTGTCAGGAGTGCCTGCTGTAGCTATAGCATCGCCAGAGCTTCCCTCTAAGAAACTAGCCATAGTAGTGAGGTCAAGATCAGCTTTTTTCTTATCAGGGTTATGACAGCTGTTGCAGTGTTCCTTAAAGATGGGCTGTATGTCGGTGCGGAAATTGGGAGCTTCTTTAGCAATAATAGTTAAAGGTGAAACGCCTAGTGCAACTGTGAGATATAGAAGAGACGAAGAGATCCGCGGTTTAAAGAGATACAGTGAAGATGTCATTACAGGTATGATTAGAAGTGGCTAGTGATTCAGTAAAAATTCAGAGGAGTTCAGGAGTGACCAGAGGATACCGTCATAGTATGTGCGACGGGCTTTTTTGTCCTTAGGGTCAGGGCGGACAGATAATATGATTTCAAATTCCTCTGGTGTAGGCTTGCGAGTTAGCGCCCGAATGTAGAGGTTCTCAATAATTTGTTTAGCATCTGCCTCAGATCCTTCAGGATGCTCTTTTAAAAGATTTTTAATGAGGTTTGTATCTCGTTCGAGAGCAGTCATGATGGTGTTGCCATTTATCAAATGCAGAGACTGCGATAAGCTAGAATCTTTTATGGTTTCACAACCACAGACACTAAGTCTTTTAGCTTGGCCGAAGGTGGTGAAGAAGTATTTATTATAAGTGTCACTTGAGTTACCTTCACGTAGTGCAATAGCTCGTGTTTCATTAGTTTTTCTGATTTTTGGGATGTTACCCATGGCTGCATTAAGACTGTCAAAAAGAATGTCAGCTCTTGGACGGCGAAGTGCGGCGTGTGAAAAGAATTCATTATCATCAGCGTTTGAAGGAAGAGTAGATGCCGAGAGCTGGTAAGTAGATGAATTGCAAATATCTCTGACTAGATCTCGTAAGCTGTATTCATGATCTTCAGCTAGACGACGTCCTAGTTCCTTGAGCAGTGGTCCGTTACTTGGTGGGTTACTGACACGGATGTCATCGATAGGTTCTACAATACCTCTTCCAAAGAAGTGTTCCCATGCGCGGTTAGCTAAATTTTCACGGAACAAGGTGTTGTCCGATTTGGTGAGCCAAGTAGCCAAGATCTTGCGAGCGTCTTTACCTTTCACATCCGGAGCATCACCTCCTAGGAAACGGTGTGGTGCAGGTTCACCATGAAGAAGGTGAGGAGCTGGCTCTGCATTAATATCTGCGGAGATAAGCATTTCTTCAGCGGAGCGACCCACTTTTCGTTTAATTCCTGTGAAGAACGATGTCCACTGGTAGTAATCGTCCATGGTCCAGCGGTCGAATGGGTGATTATGGCATTCCGCACAGTTTGTGCGGATACCTAGAGCTACCTGTGCCACGTTTTGACCAAGTATGCTTGGGTTGATTGTGGTCGATTGCGGAAGCATCGTGTAGAAGTTCGATTCTGGGTTATTATAAGTAGAGCCAGTGCCAGTGATCAGTTTCTCAAAGAGCTTATTGAGAGGGAGGTCATTGTGGAATTGCTCACGTAACCATTTATAGTATTCTTCACCCGCTTTAGGTGAGGTGCCAAATTGGACATTAGTATCGGTCCGAAGCCTAAGCCACTCGCCCCATTTTGTTGTCCAAATATCGGCGAAAGAATCGCGGGAAAGTAGTTCTTCGATTTTCTTTGCACGTCTGTCTGGTGAGTTGTCAGCTAGAAATGAATGATACTCCTCTGGACTTGGTACAGTGCCGGCAATATCGATAGTGACACGACGAAGGAAATGTTCATCAGTACTGATTGGAGATGGTTGGATACGCAGTTTTTCTAGTTTGTTGAATACGTATTCATCAATGTAGTTAGAGACAGGTGGTGGGGACCATTCGAGGTTATCATCTTTAGGGAGGACAAAAACCTCAGCTCCTTCTGTAAAACGGTTAAAACGGGCAAAGACGTGAGCTCCACCAGGGCGGTTTGCTTTAACTTTACCATATTCGTCGATAGAGACTACACCTTCATTAGAGCTTAGGAATAGACTCCAGTGCGTGACATCTTTTTCAGTTCCGTCGGAGAACGTTGCAATGACCTTAGTATTCTTCATTGCTTCTTCTGGAGAAGAAAATTCGAGTAGGGAAGGCTCTACGCGGATGGACTCGGCGTTAGGAGCGTTTTCTAAATCACGTTTGGCTCCATTCGAGACCCAATTAAGTAGCACTTGATAGTCTGGGTGATCTTTAGTGAAGAGTTCACCTCCAGAGTGCGATACTTCTCCAGTAGCTTTTGATAAAAGTAAGCTTTCCTCAGGAGCAGCTAGGTTGATACGGCGTCCAGGGATTTGCTCAGTGATTCTATAGAAATCACCAGGTACATCATAGCCAAATAGAGAGAGCATGAAGCCATCTTTTCCACTCGCAGCACCGTGACAGTTTCCTGCATTACAGCCATGTCTAGAGAAGACGGGCAGAACATCATTTTTGAAAGATGGGTTAGGTGTTGATGATCTTTGGACGAGTTTTTCGTGCGAAGACGAAGATGAAGATGAAGACGAAGCAGGAACTGAAGTGTCCTTAGGGACAGAAACAGTTTTGCTTTTAGAGGATGGGGCTGCCGCTATGGCAGTTGTTTTAGCTATCGAGTTAGCAACACCTTGATTTAATTGGGTTGATGATTTTGCTGAAGCTTTATTTTCAGCGGTATTTCCTTTGGTCCCTTGATAGATGTAGCCACCTAGAAAGGATAGGATACATATAGTGATGAGAGATTTTATCTTTGCGGGTGTTGTAAGTGATAGAGCCATGATTTTAAGCTATGATTGAGTCGATAGGTTTCCCTTCTTCAATGATTTCCATAGGACGGTCTCCAGAAGCCATTAGCTCTTTGTCTGAATTGATTCCGATGAGTTTGTAGATAGTGCTGTGGAGGTCTGCAAGAGGCACCCCGTCACTAGCCACTTCTGACGATGTAGTGTCAGAATCACCATAGAAGGCGCCTTTTTTAAGTCCACCACCAGCCATGCCGATAGAAAATACGCGTGACCAGTGATCGCGTCCCGCTACGTTATTAACCTTAGGAGTGCGTCCAAATTCTGAGGTTACCCAAACGAGTGTGCTGTCTAAGAGACCGCGTTCTTCGAGGTCTCGTATTAGAGCTGCAAGGGCATTATCAAAGGCTGGCATTTGCTCTTCATAGCTCTTTTTAATATTTGTATGATCATCCCAAGATCCGTATTGGAGTGTAACGAAACGTGAACCAGCTTCTACGAGGCGACGCGCGAGTAGCATTCTCATGCCTGCTTCACCACCATATTTACCGAATTTTCCAAGACCATAATTCTCTTTCGTTTGTTTAGTTTCCTGGGTAATATCAAATGCATCACGAACTGCATCAGAGCTCATCATTTGGTAAGCCTGTTTGTAATAAGCGTCTAATGTATCAAGAGGTGCTGGATTAGCCTCGATCTTACGGAAGGTATTATTTACCATGTCGCGCATTTTTTGACGCTGCTCAAATTCTTGAAGCGATATGCCAGTAGGCAATCTAAGGTCTCTGACTGCGATTTGTCCGCTGTCCGGTGTGTTTCCTGTAGAGAATGGACCGTATTGAGTATTGAGATAACCAGATTCTCCACCTAAATCGTTACCGATAGAAATATATCCAGGAAGGGCGCCGCGACGCTCATACTCATGGTTAACTATTGTACCAATGGTCGGGTGCTGGATAGCAGGGGTCATAGGATAACCACGTAACATATGGTAAGAAGCTTGTTCATGGTCAGGGATTTTTCCAACAACTGAGCGAACTACAGTCATGCGATCAGCGATCTTAGCAATTTCTGGCCAGATTTCACCGATTTTAATTCCTGGAATAGGAGTCTTATTGATACCAAAAGGACCACGGTATTCAACAGGAGATTCTGGTTTAGGGTTCCAAGTTTCTTGTGCTGCGATACCGCCAGGAAGAACTATTTGAATTACACTTTTAGCAGGTCCTTGAATGGAGGCGTAGTCTTTCTGAGCAGCTTCGATACGGAGCATTTGCCCGAGAGTTAAGCCCAGCGCGCTGAGTGAGCCTACTCGGAGGGCATCTCTTCGTGAGTAGTTCTGAAGAGTATTGAAGCCTTGACATCCTGAAGTATTATTGCGTTTACGTCTCATATTATTTGTAGGTTAAAGATTCGAGGTATTAGAATTAGTGTTGCCGTTGAAAGTGTTGCCGTTGAAGTTGATCTATGCAGATTAGACTATTTTTTAGATAGTTATTATATTCTTAATTAGAGAATAATCGTCCTTTTAGTAATACTCATTAGTAATACACATTAGTGATACGCCATGTAAAGGGTGTTTTTACACTCTTATGCGAAATTTGAATGTGTTTATTGCGTATTCGTGTCTGTCTGGTTTTCGTGATAAGAGCTATGTATAATAATGTTCTAACTAACAATAGACTATGTTTTATAAAGTGCCAAACTATAATCCAGATTAAAATCTATACAATTAGGTTTTAATAATTAAAAATGTTCATAACATTTTTAATTTGATGCTGAAAAAGTCTATACAATCAGTTTGTAATATTTAAATATAACTACTTTATGTCTTCGGTCTACAGAAAAATAAAAGGAGGGGTAACAGCTCCAAAAGGGTTTATAGCTAATGCGGTAAGTACTGGAATTAAGAACCCAAATGCAGACCGATTAGATATGGCTTTAATTTATAGCGAAGTTTCTTGTACTGCGGCAGGAACATTCACTACTAACCGTGTGAAGGCAGCTCCAGTGCGAGTCAGTCAAGCTCACCTAAGGGATGCAGATGTGCGAGCTATTCTTGTAAATAGTGGTAATGCTAATGCCTGCACCGGAGTTAAAGGTGTAAAAGATGCGAGACTTACTGCTAGAATCGTAGGTAAAAAACTAGGTCTCAAGCAATCTCAAGTGGCTGTTTGTTCTACAGGAGTCATCGGTCTGCCGATGCCAATGGCAAGAATAGAGCCCAAGCTCCCTGATTTAGTAGAAGGTCTAGAGCGTATGAAATCTCTAAGTGTGGCTCAGGCTATTATGACTAGTGATACCACACATAAGCAAATTGCGGTGAGAGTGATGATCGATGGGATTCCCGTTAAAATCGGTGCGTGCGCTAAAGGGGCAGGGATGATTAATCCTCACATGGCCACCATGCTCTGCTTCGTCACGACTGATGCAAAGCTTTCAAAAGCGGCGCTCAGTAAGTGTGTTACAGAATCTGTAGAAGGATCATTTAATAGAATCACTATCGATGGTGATATGAGCACTAATGATAGTGTGATCGTCCTAGCAAATGGAGAAAGTGGTGCACCCGCAATCAAGCGCCAGACTAAATGGTGTAAGATGTTTCAACAGGCGCTTAACTTCGTAATGCTCGAAATGGCGAAGTCATTAGTCAGAGACGGCGAGCGTGTGACAAAATTTGTTACCGTAAATGTGAGGGGAGCTAGAACTTTTAGCGACGCTAGAAAAGTAGCAGAGGCAGTAGCGAACTCATCTCTAGTAAAAAGCTCGTGGAATGGAAACGACCCAAACTGGGGGAGAATCATCCATGCAGTGGGGTATTCTAAAGCCATGATAAGAGAAGAGCTCATCGATATTCATATTGGTGGCTTAGCTGCCTGCATCGGTGGCTTAGAAGCAAAGACTAAAATGGATAGTCTGCGTAAAAAAGTAGCGGCAGATGCCTTTACGATAGATATTAATCTCAACCTTTGTGAGGGTGAATACACGATTTATAGTAGTGATCTCTCGCCAGAATATGTTGATTTTAATCGCTCGGAATACGCTTACTGGAAACAGGCCCGCAAGGACGGCTTAACTCAGCAATAGTGGTCTAAATTCTTCATTTGAGAACTTTTTTCAAATCCTTTATTGCAAATGATTCTCAATAGTGTTTATTTGTGACGTAAACATAATTATGGCAACCGAAACACAGAATTATAAAACTCTTACTGAAGCTACTGCTGGGAATACTTGGCGGATAAGCTCCTTTGTGGGTAAAGGTTGCAAGCAACTTCGTGAGATGGGATTCTGCGAGAAATCTAAGATTACTAAGCTCAGCAACGGTCGCAATATTATTTGTGTGACCTGCGGCACTAAATTAGTTCTAAACCGTAAATTAGCCGATCAAGTACTCGTTTGTCCCGCGTAGGCACGATTATTCATTATTTAAGCTTATGTCTGATTCATTAGAGTCGAAAAATGTTGTCCTAGTAGGAAACCCGAATGCTGGTAAAACTACACTTTTTAATGCTCTCACTGGGCAAAACCAAAAAGTAGGTAACTACTCAGGTGTCACGGTGAGCAAGAAATCGGGCACCTTCAGATCGCCTGATGGACGTCAGATGAATCTTTTAGATTTACCTGGGTGTTATTCACTTTCGCCTACCTCTGAAGATGAGAAAATCACAGTTAGTGTTCTCACAGGGAATCAATCTGAGGAGCAAAAGCCGGACGTAGTAGTCTGTGTGGTGGATGCTTCGTCTCTAGAGCGTCAGTTGAGATTACTTCTAGAAGTTATCGAACTAGGAATCCCTGTAGTGCTTGCTCTAAACATGGTGGACATGGCTGAGAACAAGGGCGTGCGACTTGACCCTACTATTCTCGCAGAAGAGTTAGGAATCCCAGTGGTTCCTATGCAGGCAAATAAGGGTAAAGGAATCGTAGAGCTTAAGCAGGCGCTCAGGCAGCCATTTCCTACTCCAGCAGACCATGCTTGGGATGCTAGTGAGGATGCTCGCACGGAGAAAATTCAGAAAATCACTGAGTCTGGAGCCAGACGCTCAGAAAACCACTCGCATACCAAGAGCGATCAGCTAGACGCTTGGTTTCTTCACCCGATCACTGGGTGGATAAGTTTTATCCTTATAATGCTGGTGGTCTTCTGGTCGATCTTTGCGCTCTCTGGAGTGCCTATGGATTTCATTGATTCTAGCTTTGGTTCTATAGGAGAAAGTGTCAGTAATGCGTTGCCAGAAGGGGACTTGCAGAGCTTATTGGTCGATGGTGTTGTTGCTGGGCTAGGTGGTACGATTATATTCTTACCACAGATTGTCATTCTTTTCTTCTTCATCGGTCTCATGGAGACCACTGGTTACATGAGCAGGGCAGCCTATCTTATGGATGGAATTATGTTCAAGGTAGGGCTTAGCGGCAGAGCATTTCTACCTCTGCTAAGTTCCCACGCATGTGCTATCCCTGGAATCATGGCTACTCGCACTATTCCTAGTGCTAGGGAAAGATTTATCACGATTCTTATCGCTCCGTGGATGAGTTGCTCAGCGCGTATTCCAGTCTATACGACGCTCATCGCATTGCTCTTGCCAGGAGTGAGTTTCATGGCGAAGGCTGGTATAATGCTTAGCATCTATTCAGTGGGTATTATTACAGCGATGATCGCTGCGAAGCTTCTCAGAAGGCGTATTCCAGCGGATCAGGAAGCCACTCACTTTATGTTGGAACTTCCTAGTTACCAAGCTCCACAGTGGGGGTACTTGATTAGACAAGTTCTCTCCAGAGCATGGTCCTTCCTGAAACGTGCAGGTTCTATCATTCTAGGGCTTTCCATTCTACTCTGGGCACTGCAGACCTACCCGAAGCCGGCGGAAGGTAGTCCAGCGTCTGAAAACGGAGCACTAGCGCTTGAGCAGTCTTACATGGGGAAAATGGGCAAGTCCATTGAGCCTGTAGTGAAGCCACTCGGTTATGATTGGCGTATGGGAACGGCTGTTATAGCTTCATTCGCAGCGAGAGAAGTATTTATCTCCAATCTCATGATCACCTATGCTGTAGAGAGCGACGATGATGACGAGGGCAACGAACTGCTCAGAGATAAGCTAGCCAAGTCCACCTGGCCAGACGGTAGTAAAATCTACACACCATTGACCATCTTCAGTCTCTTAATATTCTTCATCTATGCCCTACAGTGTCTGCCAACTACTGTTGTAGTGATGCGTGAACTTAACTCTAGGAAGTGGGCGATTTATCAGTTGGTTGGCATGAGTGCCTTTGCCTACTTTGCTGCATTAATAGTCTACCAGGGAGGGAAGCTACTAGGCTATCAGTAATCTTATGAGTGATCCTCAGAGCACAGCAGCACTTGTAATAGTAGGTCTAACAATAGCGATGTTTACCTATCGACTTGTTAGAAAGAAATCTGGCGTTTGCGGTGGGGGCTGTGCTTGTACTGTAAAGCCTAAGACCCCAGAAAAAGAGATAAAAACACCTAAGTAGATTTTCATCTAGTTTGGGTGTGAAATTTGCCTGAATAAAAATTTAAATACTGCTCCTCCATTTTACTAGTATTAGCTTTTTCAATCCATAATTGTCGCTTCTGTCTGTCTGAATATAGATCTTGCTTAGTTCTTGTACAGCTTTTGTGCATTTGTGACCGTTGGCTACATAGCCAGAGCGGAACAGAATAGATAGGTTTTAAAATACTATAGTTCCATAGTGGCTAGTTATTAAAGATTTATGTAGTAATATGAGTTCAAAGCTCACGTCGCTACAGAAGCTCTCAAAGGAGGAGAAAACTATACAGCAAATCGCTCAAGAAAATGATATTACTCCAACTCAGGTTAGCGCCTGGAAAAAAGAGCTTGAAGAACGAATGTGTGAAATATTTGAGCGCAAGAATGCATCAGATAAGCAGCTCAAACATCATGAAAAAAGAGGTGGCCATTTAGAGCGTAAAATTGGTCAACTCGTCATTGAGAAGGAGTTTCTTGAAAAAAAGTGCGAACAGTTGGGGATCGATCTCACCGAAAGACCATGATCGATACTCAACACCCTAAACTCTCGATTCGTAAGCAATCAGAAATGCTAGGAGTCAACCGCAATAGACTCAAGCCACGTCAATCCAAACACACAGAAGAAGATCACTCTATCATGAAAAAGCTGGATGAAATATACATGGAATGCCCATTTTATGGTCAACGAAAACTACACTTAGAGCTCCGAGATCACGGTCTCAAAGTAGGTCGGAATCGTGTCAGAAGACTCATGAGGATCATGGGTATTGAAGCTCTATTACCTAAGCCAAACACTAGTAAGCCCTGTAAAGTCAGTCACATCTACTCGTATTTACTCCGTAATCGCGCGATCGAAGAAGTGGATGAAGTTTGGCGTGCGGACATTACCTTCATTCCGATGGAAAAAGGACACGCTTACCTCGTTGCGATCATGGACTGGCATAGCCGAGCTGTGTTTAGTTGGGAAGTCAGTAACACGATGGATAGAAGCTTCTGTGTCCGCGCTCTGAAGTCCGCAATGGCTCTAACAGGGCGTAAACCAAAGATATTTAACACGGATCAAGGTAGCCAGTTTAGCAGTGTTGAATGGACGACTGAGTTGAGCAATAACGGCATTCAAATCAGCATGGACGACAAAGTACGCTCGATGGATAATGCATTCATTGAGCGGCTCTGGCGTAGCATCAAATACGAGAAGCTGCGGCTCTGGGGCTACGATAGTGTCTGATATCTTCGAGTTCTAGTCGATGACTGGATGGAGTTCTATAGCCACCGAAGGAAACATCAAGGCCTGGTATACATTACTCCTTGGTCAATCTACTCTGATCGGCAACAACAAGCCGCATAGGATGGCAGTGGCCGTAGTTGGACAACCACAAACCAACACCTCAAGGAAGATCAGCAAATCACTAGGGCATGTTTGCTAATTAGTACTTAATGTATAGAAGGATGGAGGCTAAGGAAACTATTGCTTTGAATAAATCGTGGTTTTTCTCATATCGTGTTCCTATTCTTCGGAATCGTTTGAGCTTTTGAAATAAGTTTTCTACTTTATGCCTTTCTTTGTAGATATGCTTGTCAAATTCAGGAATATTGAGTTTATTTTTTCGGTAGGCTATGACGGAGGTAGAGTTCTGATTGTTCACAAACTCACGAATATCGTCGCTGTCATAGCCTGCATCTAATAATGCGAAACTATCTTGCTTTAGATGCCTTTTAAGAAGAGCTGTAGCTTGACTACTATCATGTTTTTCTCCTCCAGTAATGATGCAACTCAAAGGGTATCCGAGAGCATCGCAAGCCATATGTATCTTAGAGCTGAGTCCTCCTTTTGACTTTCCCATTGCTTGTCTGTACTGACCTCCTTTTGGATTACTCCCGTCTTGATGAACTCGCATTATGGAGCTATCAATCATCACATATTCGCAATCTGAGAACTCTAAATATAGCTTCTTAAGAGCATCATCCCAAACGCCTTTAATAATCCATCGCCTGAATTGAGAATAGATTTTACTCCACTTACCAAATTTTTTAGGTAAATCTCTCCATGGAATACCAGTGCGAAGCACAAAGATCATGCCTTCAATATTCAGTTTCTGATTTTTACATTTCCTCCCTCGTCTAGAATTACCGGATCTAGAGGTTATATTTTTTTAGAAGGTTCCAATTGACTGTTGATAAATATTACTTTAGGGGCTGTACTAGCTAAGGGCTCTTTGATTCCTCTCGAACCCATATTTTAAGCTGATTGAGGAGCTTTTTGTGGTTACCACCATTAAAACGCCATTCGCACTCTTTCAAGAACCAATAAAAGTTTTCTTTTTTGATGCCATTAAACTTCCTCATATGTCTCTTTGCCTGGTTCCAGAAGTTCTCTATTCCATTGATGTGATTTGCCTTATTTGCAAATAGCTTTGAGTGGTTAATTCTGTGGTGCTCAAAGCCTGCTACATCCAGAGCATTGTAGCTTCTAAAAGTGTCTGTAAAAACGATGCTATCTGGCTCTACCTTCTCTTCAATAATAGGCATTAAAGTTGCGCTTTTTGCATCGGGTATAATTGCAGTGTAAAATCTGCCACCTCTTTTAAGTAATTCAAATACAGCTACTTTTCCTCCTGCTCCACGTCCTCGTTTACCTTTCCTCTTTCCACCAAAGTAACTTTCATCCATTTCAACTTCACCAGATAGTTTATAACATGGTAATTTACTCGCTATTAGCCTACGTAATCGCATGTAAAAAGTCGTCGCTGTGTGTTTGTTTACCCCAATGATTTCACCAGCAGCTCTAGCTGTAGTTCCTGCTACAAAGTGAGTGATTAAATCGTTTTGTTTTTTGGCTGAAAGACGGCTTTTTCTCTGATACATTTTCTTCTAGTTAAGCATGATTTAAATTGCTTAGCTAGTACTGCCCCTTACTTTATTTGCAAAAACGCCCTAGATGTATTTAAAACGAAAGCAGAGATAAGGCATGATAATTTTCTCAGTTTATGTTTTTAGCTTAATATTAGTGTATTAAATGTATTTATTTGAGTGTGATCTCAAACAACTAATTTAATGGTCTAATTGATCATGTGTTTAGCTGCTCGAAACCTATCGTAATGCTATATGTAAGATAGAAAAGGTAGTGTTATTGTCTGTTACAGAATAATTTAAAACTAATTTTATAAATAAAAATAATCACTGCTGTTACTTCAAAAATAAGAAGTTTTATTTACAGATGCTACACCAATACATAAGTTGTCAAATATGACATTTAAAACATATTTATTCCCTCCCAGGAAAATGTTCGTGTTAACGCTATTGTTAGTAGCGCCGACAACAGTTAAAGCGAGTTTGAATTTTGGAGGTAGCATAGCAGCGCCTACTGGAACAACCACTTATTATGAAGGTAATCAAAAAGGTGGAGTAGGCTCACCTTCAAATGTTCCTTGGAGGAATAGTAACGGTGTTGGGGGGAACATTTCCTTCGGTATTAGCGGAACAAGTATTGATGGCTCTACTCCACTGACCTTCACTGAATCGGGGGCAACTACGTCTGGTTTCACTAATAATGCTAGTAATTTTGCTTTGGAGCATGAAGCTGTAAAATTTACTATCGAGATTGATTATCGCAATTGGGCTATAGATAATAGTGGTCATTGGTATAGCACAGATGGCACAATATTTCAGGGGGCAAGTGACATTAATTTCACAATAGGGTTGATCAATGCTGATGGGTCTCTTTTGTGGAATGAGGATGTTGGTGTGAAAATGACATTACAAGCCTTTGGAGCAGATGATATAAGCCTATTGGATCATAATTCGAGTATAAACCGTAATGCAGCAATACCAAATGCAGCAGCACCATTATCCGAAGAAAATGATTTTTCTATAAGCTACGGAGCTGGAGATAACTCTGTTATCTTTGAGAGCTTATCTGATGGTGGTGGTGATGGGCTACAGGCTGATCACGTAGGGCACTTTTGGAATAAGCAGTCTGGAACTGCAGGATCTGGCTCAGACTTCGTCGAGGTGGGGCGTGCAACTGTCACTTTTGAATTTGTAGATTTCAATGCTGCGGATGGGATTGACTCTTTTGCAGCTGGAACAGTATTTGGATTTTCGCTGGATGGCTCTAACTTCGTAGCAGTACCTGAACCTAGTTCAACTGCGTTAATTGCTTTAGGTGGTCTTGCTTTGATCATACGTCGTCGTAATTAGATCTTATTCCCAATAATATTTATCGATTTTATTTAATTATTTAGCTCCAAGCCTCCAGAGGTTTGGAGTTTTCTTCTTATTTGGTGATAGTTAAGTAATAGCTCTCGCTATTAAGCTAAATATTCGTGAATTTAATATAATCCAATAGTTAGGTAGTATTTAACCTTATGGAAGTAAAAGAATACCATTCACTGAGAGAGATCATATGGCTAATGTTATTAGTTGCCATAGTTTATTATCAGGTTCATGATTTTGAATTTGTTCAGTATGACGATCCCGCTTACATCTATGAAAATAGCTATGTCAAAAAAGGATTAAGCAGCGATGGTATTAAATGGGCGTTCACTTGCCAAGATGACAAACAAACTTTGAAATACTCGGGAGTGGAGAATATATATCACCCTCTTACATGGCTTTCGCACATGCTCGATGTTCAGATATTTGGCATGAAGTCTGGTCTGCATCATATTAGCAATGTTTTACTTCATTGTATTGGAGGTATATATTGCTTTCTCTTCGTTAGGAAATTTACTAAATCTGCAAACGTCGCTTTTATCGCATCAGCACTCTTTTTAATTCACCCTACTCATGTAGAAAGTGTTGGGTGGGTTTCAGAACGTAAAGATGTGCTGAGTGGAGTCTTTTTTTGGTCAGCTCTATACTACGCCATCAGTAAAGGTCGATATGCAGGACATCTAGCATACACATGTTTAGTTTTAGGTTTACTATCAAAGCCTTCTATCGTGGTGTTACCCCTCATAGTAATCTTGATAAGAATCTATACCTCGGACAAATCTTTCACATCTAAGAACTTCCTTCAAGCTACTTTAAAATACAAGTATTGGCTACTCACTGCGATCGTCTTTAGTCTGATTACATTTTATCTTCAGCGCACAGGGTCTCATCAGCAGTTCGCTGATCAGAGCTCTATCATGAGTCGAGTTCCAAGTATAGTCTTAGGCTATTGGTTTTATCTATACAGATCTATTATTCCTTTGGATCTCAGTTTTTCTTACCCACTACCTGCATTCGGCCAAAGACTCGTTACTTTCTCTTGCATCGCTCTATTTGGGCTTTTTTACCTTGTCTGGGCGTTGAGACATCGGGCGCCTGCTCTCTTCTTTGGAGTTGTTTGGTTTACTCTTTGTTGGCTACCTATTTCTGGAATTATATACATAGGAGTAGATTTTACGGTAGATCGATACCTTTATTTTTCATTAGGAGGCTTTTTCATTATCTTAGCCCAATATCTAGAACGTTCTTATTTGAGGAGAATGCTAGCTTTCGCTGTAATCACTATCTTTAGTATACTGAGTTACCAGCAGGTAAAAGTATGGGAAAATACGGAGAGTTTATTTATAAATGCTACTAAATCTCAGCCTGAAAGCTATATGGGATGGACTAATCTAGGTGCATATTATCAAACCCAATATCAAATTGAAGATGCGATTAATAGCCACAAAAAATCAATTCAGTTAAACCCAAGAGCCCATATATCCGAGTATAATTTAAGCAGATGTTATCTTTACAAAAAGAACTATGTTTTAGCGGCAGAGCATCTAGAAAAAAGTTTCAAAATAGCACCTTATTATAAGCCAACGCTGAAATTGTTAGAAACCCTTAGAATTAGAGTGGACAAGTAATTTTCAACCTTTACTAATTTTATCTTTAGATAGAAAATGGATTCGATTTCAAATATATAGAACTTAGAAGACTCCCTAATCATGCTAAAGACACTACAAAGACGTGAAAAACATAATAAAGCTATCAGAGTAGGTCTTGTGGGAGCAGGTGCTATGGGCATGGGGATTGCTCACCAGATCAGTATTACTCCGGGAATGGAACTTGTCTGGGTAGCTGATTCTGAGCTAAGTATGGCAAAAAAAGCAGCGTCTACTACTAGAGGCTGTCAGTCAGGTGTTGATGCTAATATTCTTTTGGAATCCATCCATGTAGAAGTATTTATAGAGAGCACTAATTCTATACAAAGTGCGTTGTCATACTGTGAAAGTGCGATTAAGAGTAAATCTCACGTTGTCCTTATGAATGCTGAGGTCGATTTAGCCTTTGGACCGTATCTTAAAAAACTGGCAGAGGATCATGATGTGATCGTTACTAGCGATGCTGGAGATCAGCATGGTGTATTAGCTACTATGATCGAGGAGATCACCCTCTGGGGGTTCGATATCGTACAGGCTGGAAACATAAAAGGATTCCTCAAGCGTGATGCGACTATAGAATCTCTGGCTCATGAAGCAGCTATCCGTAATTTAAATCCAGTCCAATGCTGTGCCTATACCGATGGGACAAAACTCAATATAGAAATGGCAGTTCTAGCTAATGCTCTTGGCTACTTGCCTACTGATACCGGGATGACTGGACCTCGTGCAGAAAAAGTGAGTGAAGCCTTAGATCTATTTGATTTTGATTCTTATCCTAAACAAGGAGTCATCGATTACATATTAGGATCCGAGCCAGATGGGGGAGTTTATGTGATAGGTAAATGTGATACTGAAGTTCAGATTCCTTACCTCAAATATTACAAATTACTAAAATCTGATCAAGGATACTACTACCTTTTCTACCGCCCTTATCATCTCTGCCATCTAGAAACTCCTAAGGCAATCTATCATGCGGCAGAGTTGGGCGAGGCTTTGCTTCAGCCATGGAGCGGGCGTATTACAGATGTCTATGCATATGCAAAATCAGATTTTCCAGCTGGGACAGTAATTGATGAAGGTATCGGAAGTAATATCGTCTATGGAATGGTAAAAGCTACCAAAGATGCGCCATCACAGGTCCCAGTGGTCACTCTTGAAATAGAAGGTGAAAAACCTCAGTTCAGAAATTCAGTCACTAAAGGACAGGCTCTGACCTACGATGATATTTATTGGCCAGATACCACACTGCTAGATAAATACAATCACCCTGACAATCTTCCTTCTAAATAGTATATGAATCCTTCCTTAGAAGTATTAATTATAGGCTCAGGTGTATGCGGTTCATACGCAGGGTTAACTTTAGCTCGTTCTGGAGCTAAGGTGACGATTCTGGAAAAAGAACCTCGTATTGGTGGACTTGCTGCTGGCTATAAATTTGGCGATAACTACTGCGATTTCGGAGTACACATGCTGCATGCATTTAATAAAGAGATCTTCGAAGATTGTGCAGCACTAATGGGGAAGGAGCGGATCGAAGCGGCACTAGATGCTCGTATTCGTTGGGGGGGGACGAGTTGTAAGTATCCATTAAAATTTAGAGAAATGCTCAGAGCTATGCCTCCATTAACTCTACTTAGATGTGTCAGTGGTCTCGTGATCGCTGAAGTCTCTGGAGCCAAAAATCGTAAAGCTATCCATAACGCAGAAGACGCTCTTATCGCATTTTATGGTACTCCACTGTATGAATATTTCTTTGAAGAATTCACTCATAAATACTGGGATATTCACCCCAGAGACCTCTCCGCAGAATTTATACGCAGGAAAATGCCGCGTCTCTCAGCAGTCGATGTCCTTAGAAAGTTACTTCCATTCAGAAAAAAGGCTGAATCCAATATCACTGAGTCAGCTCTGGATACTGAAACACTACATTACTCAAAAACGGGTTCAGAATCATTACCAAGATCGCTAGCTTCTGAGTTTACCAGATTAGGTGGGAAGATTCTAACAGAAGTAAATCTTACTAAGTTATCACTCTCGCCATGTCAGGCAAATTACACTCATCTTGCTGAAGATCATCAATGGAAGGGAGATCGTGTTATTAATACTGCACCACTCCATTCCTTAACCTTATTGCTAGGGATTAATGTTCCTGAACGTATCCACAGAGCTGTAACAGAATTGAAATACAAACCCACCGTGGTATACGCATTATTAGTCCAGAAGGATCAATGTATGGATGCTCTCTATACCTATTACAGGAATAGGACATTTCATCGAGTAGGAGAACCTAAGAATGCTGGTCTCGTGGTAAATCCTAAAGGAAATACTATACTTATTGTCGAATCTACCTGTGAACAGGGAGATTATAGATGGGTGGGTTCTGAAAAATATAAACAAGAAATTGTTAGAGATTTAGTAGACGAAAAAATCTGTGAAGAGAATGACATCGTAGAGTGGAACCTGATGCGCTCTCTTCACGGCTACCCTATCTATACAAATGGATTTGATACTCATCTTACAGAAATTCAAACTTGGATTGATGAGCAAAAAAATCTAAGCTCCACAGGCAGGCAGGGAGCCTTCTGTTACCCAGCCATGCATAATGCTATGCAGCTCGGAAAAGATGCAGCAGGTGAAATCATTAAGAATCATGCAGACTCCAATCACTAATAAAATCCCTAGATTTGCTGATGAGAGAGGCTGGTTCATGTCGACTCAGACTGAGGGGCTACCTGTTCAAAATTGGCTGATGCAAAACACGTCATACTCGCACAAGGACACTCTAAGAGGACTGCACTATCAGTCTTCATATCCTCAGGCTAAATTGATCACCGTTTTAGAAGGCTCGATTACAGACATCGTTTTAGACATAGATCCGCAATCACCTGCCTATGGGCAATGGCTAAAATACCAGCTCTCCAATACTGATCCAGATCTACCAAACCAGATCTACATCCCAAATCACTACGCACACGGATTTGTGGTTACCAGTGACTCTGCGCTCATAAGTTATCTAACTGATAATACCTATCACCCTGAAGCTGAGCATAGCATTCATCCTTTATCTCCAAGTTTAGATATTTCCTGGGGTGTTACGGATGCCATACTTTCGGTCAAGGATGCTAATGCTACCCCTTGGGAACCTAAAGATCTCTTGAGCTAATGTGTGCTATTTTTGGATGGTTTGGCGCAGACACTTCAGAAAACCTTCGAGGTATGGCAGCCACCATGCAGCATAGAGGACCTGATGGAGAAGGCTTTCTGCACACTAGTGAAGTAGCCATTGGCATGACCAGATTAGCTATAGTAGATTTAGAAAATGGACAGCAACCATTTCACTCTAACGATCAATCAATCTCGGTGGTCTGCAATGGAGAAATATACAACTTCGCAGAACTTAAAACACAACTCCTAGAACTAGGACACACATTCCAAACAAATTGTGACTGTGAAATCCTACCAGCAGCCTATCAGCAGTGGGGGATAGACTTTCTCAACAAACTTAATGGGATGTTCGCAATCGCAATCTACGATCATAGCCAAAATCAACTCACCCTAGCACGTGATCGCTTCGGTCAAAAGCCACTCTACTATGCATCGCACAATGGAAATATCTACTTCTCCTCAGAGATAAGAGGATTGCACAAAATAGGTATTCCTAAAGCAATCAATCACTCGGCGATACCATCCTATCTCTCTCTTAGATATGTTCCAGAACCAGAGACGATGTTCCAAGACATCAAAATATTACCTGTAGGATCGTTCTTAACAATTGAAAATGAGGTAACTATAAAGTGCAAAAAGTGGTATCAAATTCCTGTTTCGAAAACAGACTACCCAGATGCTACAACTGAACTCCATGACATCACCCGATTAGCGATTCACTCTGCGCTGATCTCTGATGTTCCCATCGCACTGCATCTTTCCGCAGGTATAGATTCATCAGTCCTTTTAGCTGAGATTAAAAAAACTGACACACCGATCCAATGTATCACCGCAGGATTTGGAGCTAAATCTGATGAGGTAAATGAAGCCGCTGCGCTTTGTAAAAAATATACCCTAGCACATACCGTAGTAGAACTCTGCGCAGACGATATCCGCTCATTACCTGATGTCATCTCACAGATGGAACTGCCAGTAGGCGATGCCTTAATACTAGCGTTTGATAGGCTCGCAGAGGCTACTGCTGAAGCAGGGTGCAAGGTTGCTATCGGAGGTGAAGGGATAGACGAAGCATTTGCAGGTTACTCATTTCATAAGTTCATGATGCTTGGAGAGAAATTGGGAAGTGTAGGGAGAGCTATCGCAGTCAGGGGACTAGCTCTCACACCAGAGTATATCCTGAATAAACTATCCGCATTTCCTGCCAATCTAGGTAAATCTGGAAGGCTTAAAATTCAAAACTATCTTCATAGCTATAATTATCTAACAGATTACGAAAAAGGAGTGAACCTACGGACTCTATTTAGTCAGTCTGAGATCAACCAACTAGCAGTAGTGAAGAACAAAAAAATCACACTGCCAGAGCTAACTCTGAGCAAGGGAGATTTACTAGAGAGCCATCTCAAACATCAATTCGAAAGCTGGATGCAAGACTGGGCGATTATACGCCAAGAGCGAAACACCATGGCGCATTCAGTAGAATATCGTATGCCGTTTCTAGATCATAGGCTTATCGAATTTGCATTTTCACTAGAGAATAAGCAGAAGCTAAACGGACGAGCTGGTAAACATATCTGGCGAAAAATGGCTGCGAAATACTATCCAGAAACTCAGCACAAGCGCACCAAGCAACCGTTCTTCTTCCCAACAGAAGAGCCTGCCTATTTCAAAGAAATCACGACGTTGCTAAATTCGACTATCGGTTCAGAAAAGTTTCATCAGCGTAGAATGTTTGATATGGAGCAGCTCAAGCAACTCCGTGAAACTGCTGAAAGAACCAGAGAGTTTCTCCCTATAAAACAACTTCTCTCTATCGCAATCTTAGAACTCTGGATGCAGGAACACGATTTATAAGACATAAAAAAGCAATTTAGCACTGAGCTAAATTGCTTTTTAAAGTGTGTGATTACCAATTGTATCTAGTCAGAATAGTTGACTGCATATTTTAAGGCTTTGATTGCATCGCCCGAGGTGGGAGTGCCATTCATGAGAACGCCTGGCATTGATAGATCTGATGGGTAGATGATCATTAGTGGGATGCCTCCTTCTTTAGTTCTCGCTAATTCTTTTTTCTCAGCAAGTGCATCTTCATCTGTTAGATCGAGTTTGATCTTCTCTACATTGTTAGATGCTACTAGCTGGTTTACTTCATTGCTTGAGAAGATACTCTTCTCAATGGCTATACAAGTTAGTCACCAATCAGCAGTGTAGTCTAGCCAGACTATTCTCCCTTCCTTACGCGTATTATCTACCATGGTTGGCTCCCAGCCTGTCCACTCATGATCTATGGCTGCGATCTGACTACGCTCGGTATTCATTGCCTGCCATGCGAGGTGTCCTGCACCTGTCGCTAGGATGATAGTGAGGGCGAATCCGACTACGTATCTGCGAATTTTCGGAGTAAATCTAGGGGACCATGTGCCGTATACGAATGCGGCTGTCGCAAAAATAACTAATGACCAGAGCATGAGTATGATTCCTTCTTCACCAGTTTGCTTGATGAATACAGTGAGCAAGAATACGACTGTGGCTAGCAGCGGGAACGCCATAGACTTTTTAAAGGTGACCATCCAGTTTCCTGGTCTGGGGAGCTTATCGATAAGTTTAGGGAAGAAGGATAGTATGAGATACGGGAAGGCGACTCCTAGCCCAAAGATGGTGAAGAGGAATAACGCAACGATTGCTGATTGTTGCAGAGTATAAGTCATCGCGGTAGCTAATAGAGGTGCTCCACATGGTGTTGCTATAAGAGTAGTAAGAATACCGCTGAAGAAAGAGCCTTGGTAACCTTTTTTCTGCTGTAAATTTCCCCCAGCACTGGTGAGTGAAGTTCCTACTTCAAATATACCAAAGAGGTTCATGGCGAAAAGTGCGAGTAATATGATCATGCTACCTACGAAGATCGGACTCTTCATCTGAGAACCCCAGGCAATAGCATCACCAGTGGAAGCTTTGATCGCTAGGATAGTTCCTGCGAGTATCCACATAGAAACTAGCACCCCGAGTGTGAATACGAGTCCATGCATTTTGATTTTCTTAGGATCATTTCCAGCTAGCTGGGCGAATCCCAGTACCTTAACACCTAAGACAGGGAATACGCAGGGCATAAGATTAAGAATCAATCCGCCTCCAAAAATGAGTGCCATGGCTAGCAAGAATGTCGTCTCTTCTTTCTTACCGGTTACCTGACCGTCTTTGTCCACGAGATTACCATTTTCGTCTACGAATAATTGGTCACGGGGAATTACTACTCCAGCATCATTGACCACGTAACCGTCATCGTTAAGACGACTGATCGGAATGGTTATCACTGGGTTGTCAGGGACTAAGGCGAGACGTTCTTGCTGTGAACTTTCGGATTTTTCATCAACTGCAACTGTTGGACTTTCAGCTTCGGTCATAGCAGGAGAGCCGATAGAGAATAAAACACCGTGGACTCCATCGATGACTTTGTGGCTTTCAGAAGTGAAAATACCTGTAAGCTTGCTAGGGACTTCGGCGTCTTCTTTAAGTGCGACAGTAAGTTTGTATCCACCGTCTATTACGTCCATTTGATGAGCTTTTTCAATATCGATGATTTTAGCATCGGTGATGAATACTGGCTTCTTAAGTTTGCTCAGATCTTCTTTAGTCTCAAGCGTTACGATTAAGTTACCTTCCTCTTGCTTTAAAGAAAATTTCCAATCTTCTAGGGTAGTTGGAAGCTCTTGTTTAGCAGCTTCGATAATTTTAGTAGAGTCTGCATTCACTACAGGAGAGTCCGTAAGTAAAATTTCAGTTGATGCCGTGATTGTTTCAGGAGGCAAACAAATATCATCCTTACACATCTGAATTCGAATAGAAGCGCCGAGATTAAATACTGTTCCAGTAGCATCTGCTGCTGGTGTAATAGTTGTGAGAAAGTAAGCTTTCTCGCCATAAGAAAAACTGAGTATCTTGTAATACCAAGCTACGTGAGGAACAGGCCATAGGATTTCTGATGCGGTGTATCCATCTGGAAGCTCAAGATCAAACTTGAGAGCTGAACCAGCCGCTCCGGCATTTTTATAATAAGAGTGCCAGCCTTCAGGATGATCGATCTCTATTGCGACGTCGAACGGCTGACCAGGAGCTGCGTTTTTTACGCTGCTGATGATGGAGGCAGTAGCTTTACCATCCGAATTACCAGCGGCGAAGTTATCGGCAAAGAGTTCTTGAGCGCTCGCATTTGTTATGAGTAGGGCTAGCCCTATGAATGCTAGAAATTTAGTGATAGATGATTTCATGGTGTGGTAGTATTTCTGTGAAGAATAATTGATTACTAGAGATAAACGTCCTCGGAGGGAAATTTATTCCATTTACTCTCGAAAAAAGCATTTCTAGCGAGGGCGGGCGATTAAAATGCCTGCATGCTTGCTGAAACTATTGAGGTATCCAGAAATGGTTTTATCTATCACTACCTTCTTGTAAGTGCTAGATGCATGCATGAATCTAGATTGTCCCTGACTGTCTTTTATGATGATACCAACATGGGAGCAGTAGCTGCCGTCTTTGTGACGAGCGATGCCTATGATGTCTCCATTTCTAAGATACTTCTCAATGCCAGCTACTTGATTTTTCGGCACCATTCTCACTGTCATTGCAGTCATTTCTCTCTCACTCTGTGCCATTAGGGGGCGGAGTGATGGGTTCATTTTTAGATAGCGATAATGTCTCCAGAGCTTCGACATTTCATTGCACTTATTATTCATTACTACTGTAGGGAATTTTCTCGTAATGTCATCGATAGTCTTACGCTTATCATTGTCTTTATACCACTCTGCTAGGAAATGAATACGGTCCATGTAGTGACCATTACAGACTCCGTTACGGTAGCGAGTGTGCTCTATCTGAGCGAGTAGGTCGCTAGAAGTGAAGCCACTTTTCTTAGTTTCATACATTCTCGCCATTCCCATGGTGACTTCGAAAAATGTCCAGCAATCTAGACCCTTGAAGTTTACAGAAGGGGATTCAATATGGTCGTGAATCTCTAGCGTGTAGCCTTTGTAAGGAATCCCGCGTAGTTCTAGAGCGATCTTCGCCATACGGTCACCGATGGGTAATTTACGCCAATTCTGAGCTATAGCTTTCTTATTAATAGCTTCAAACTTGGATTTGCCAATGAAGGTGAGCGACTGCGGCAGTTTCTCTCCTGCTCGGGAAAGCTGGCTTAGGGGCATCATAGCTAAGAGTAAAAGGAATAGTATCTTCATGGCAGTAAGCTAAGCTCTGCCAGTCAGAAATGCAAGATCAGGTGGCTACTCTATCACAGGTTTTCTCCATAGTCGGAACCCTAATATAATAGAAGCGACGGTGAGCCCCACAGCGAGTCCCCACCAGATGCCGACAGGACCTACATCTTGTCTATACGCAAGCCAGCACCCGAAGGGTAGTCCTATGATCCAATAGGATATCAAACAGACTATAGCTGGTATAGTAGTGTCCTGAAGCCCTCGCAGCATACCGATGGAAGCGACCTGCTGACCATCTACTATCTGGAAGATTCCAGCTACGATGAGAAAGCTACTAGCAAGAGCTATAACAGAGGGGGCGTCATCAATAAAGCTACTAGCTATCTGCTCGCCAAAGAGCAGAAATATAAGAGCGCTGATACAGGAGAAGAAGAGTGTGAGCATCCAACCTGATAAGTAGGTCTGGTGAAGGTTCGCAGTGCTGCGCTGACCTACCTTTGCACCGACACGCATGGTGAGTGCGATAGCTAGACCCAGAGGCACCATGAATGCGAGACCTGCACATACCATTGCTATATTTTGAGCAGCGAGAGCTTCCTTACCAAATGAACCTATAATGATACCAGCCATCACAAATGCTCCTACCTCTGTCAGCATTTGTAGTCCCGATGGGATACCGATCTTGATCAGAGATTTCATTTCTACAGTATCGAGTTTCCTGAACCAACGGTAAGGCGTCCATTCAGCAAGCGAGCTGTCTTTAGCAAACCAGATGAGCATGGCGACTACGATGGCGATTCTAGAAATAAGTGTTGCCAGTCCAGCTCCTTCTAGTTTTAGTTCAGGCGCGCCGAGGTTACCAAAGATGAATATCCAGTTGAGAAGAACATTTAGAAGCACTCCGCCGATACTGATCCAGAATGCGGACCAGACTCTATTGAGAGAATCGGCATGATTTTTAAGCCCTATCCCTAACATAGCAGGTATGAGTGAAGCCATGATGGTGAGATAGAATGTATGCGCTCGTTCTGCTACTATTGGATCTTGTTTTAGGTGATTTAATACATCGCTAGTTAGGGCTGTGATGAGGAAGAAAAGTATACCGATGATCAGTCCTAGATACACACCATTTCTACAAACTGATCGCGCCTGCTCTGCATCACCAGCGCCATGAGAAATAGATGTCTTTACTGAGATACAGGTAAGAATGCCGATACCAAAAACGAAGGGGACGAAGAATAAGTTATTAGCCAAAGTGAGAGCAGCTAGTTCAGTCACACCCAGCTTTGCAATCATGACGGTATCCACCATTCCCAGCAACATCTGCCCCATCTGCCCGATGATGAGCGGAGTGGCTAGGAAGAGGATTGTTTTGCTTTCGCGGTAGAGAGTCATGATAATAAATCAGCAGCTTTGATTTGTGCGGAAGCTAGACAGATAGATTGATTTTGGAAATGTCTAAAATCTTAATTGCCAATATTACATCGCTCACTACAATAGTAAGCAATGAATGAATTAGATCATATTTTTCAGAATAACCTCGATTGGGTGGATTCTATTAGAGCGAACGACGGTGATTTTTTTAAGAAACTAGCAGAGCAGCAAACTCCAGATTACTTATGGATAGGTTGTTCAGATAGTAGAGTTCCAGCAAACCAACTGATGGGGCTACTCCCTGGAGATGTCTTTGTGCATCGGAATATAGCTAACATGGTAGTTCATGCTGACTTCAATGCTCTAGCTGTGATTCAGTTCGCCGTAGAGTATCTCAAGGTGAAACACATCATCGTCTGTGGTCACTACCTCTGCGGAGGCGTCAAGTGTGCACTTTCACAAGATCGATTCGGTGTCATAGATAGCTGGCTTAGGCATATTAAAGACGTAGCCTATCTTCATAGAGATGAGTTAGATCAGCTAGAAGGTCGGGAGAAAGAGAACAGACTTTGCGAGCTCAATGCTATCCAGCAAGCTCAACACGTCTGTGAATCTCCGCCGGTGCGAGACGCCTGGGAGAGAGGGCAGGAGATCAGTGTCCATGCCTGGATCTATGGTATAGCAGATGGGAAAATCAACAAGCTACAACCACCGATCATGAGCGCCGATCAGGTTAGAAAGTAATGAAGGGAACATCAAAAATTCTAAGAGCTCTGACGGTAGTTTTTTCTACGATCATCATTACTCAATCCTCTGATGAAGCCTTAAAATCCATATCTCCTGTTTAACGCAAAAAGCTGACGTCACCATATGAAAGTTCATGAAAATCTGGGTAAGGTGGTGTCAGTCACTAGGTTCAAGCCACTATAGGTATGCAATCTGAGCAGTTATTATTCATCTATGGCACATTGCGCCGAGGAGGTAGCGCACACTACATGATGGCAGATGCTAAGTATGTTAGTGCAGGAACTATCAAGGGTAGGCTGGTGCATGTGAATCAGTATCCTGGTCTCATAAGAGACTCTGAAAGTATAGTCAAAGGGGAGCTTTATTTAGTGAGTGCGGACTTAGTCGTGAACTTGGATCAATACGAGGGATGTAACGAATTTCCTCCGCTTTATATATCTAAAAAAATAGAGGTTCTGTTAGATAGTGGAGAGAAGCTGAGTGCAGCTACCTATGTATTTCAACAACTAAAAAAGCATCACGAGGAAATAGAATGTGGCGACTGGATCGAGTGGTGTGAACGCAAAAAGTCCTAACGTCTTTCAACGTCAGGCTTCTAAAATCTACTAGATAATCTGCTACTTTATAATAGGAAGTGGTGGAGTAGTTTTCCAGTTACCTCTAGTGAAGTCTGGGAATTCCACTGAGGCGCCATTGTCAGCGACTGATGCTTCACTGAGAGGACCTACCACTGACCATTGGATACCCTCATAGAGATTTTGGTCGAGAGGCTGTCCTAGACGAAGTGCCTCGATGACTCTGAAGTTCATGATGAAGTCCATTCCACCATGGCCGCCCATTTTTTCAGCGTCAGCTTTCATACGTGTGTAGAGTGGGTGATCGTAGGCTTGGTAGACGGCTTTAAGTTTTTCTCCCTCAGTCCATGAATGGTAGTCTGTGTGTTCCCCGTCTTTGTTAGCCATTGCAGTGAATACTGCATCTGGAAGTTCGCCTTTAGTGTAGTCGAGTGCCACTCGTGTAGGGAATCCAGCTCCAGCTCCTTTAGTTCCTTGGATCATGTTGTGACGTGAGTATGGACGTGGAGATGTCTCATCCCATTGAACCATGATAGTTTTACCCATGGTTGTCTTGATGATAGAGGTGCTAAGATCGCCACCTTTGTAATCTAGTTTATTCCACTTATGGTCCTCAGCGAAGTGTTCCTTAGCGTAAAGTGCACGTCCTCTGGGTGGAGTAGAGAATGATGTGATACGACCGAAGTTATCATCAGTACGACAGAGGTTCATATACTGAGCTACTGGACCTAGACCATGTGTTGGGTAGAGGTTACCATTTCTGTTCGCATAATGGTAAGTTCTCCATGAGCCTGTGGTATTACCATCCTTCATTTGATGTCGTAGGTCGTGAATATATGAAGCCTCGGCATGTAGTAATTCTCCGAATACTCCTTCCCTACACATATTTAAGAAGAGTAATTCATCGCGTCCGTAGTTAACATTCTCTAGCATCATGCAGTGTTTCTGAGTTTTTTCAGATACATCGACTATCTTCCAAGCTTCTTCGACTGTGATACAGAGAGGGACTTCTACACAGACGTGTGCCCCAGCTTCCATAGCATCTATAGCCATAGGTGCGTGAAGCGACCAAGGTGTTACGACGTAAACTAGATCAGGCTTGAGTTCAGTGAGCATCTTCTTGTAGATGTTTTTGTCTCCAGCATAGACTTTCACGTTAGCATGGCGTTTGGCATCGTTTTTTAGTACTTTTACTTTCGCCATTTCTGCACGATCTTGATGCAAGTCACAGATTCCAACTACTTCTGTATTTGCTATAGCTGAGAGGTGGTGATAGTGAATGCGCCCGCGAACACCACACCCGATAATGGCTATTCTGACCTTATCTACTTTAGGAGCAATGTAACCTCCCATGTATTTAGATCCTTTCACTCTCTCACTAATTGCAGAAGCAGATGAGATAGCTGTGATCCCCGCGCCAGCAGCTGTCATTGTCTTAAGGAAGTTACGGCGATTGTTTTTTTCCATCTGTCTTTATAGAGTGTTAGAGAATTGAAATTGGTTATCCTTTACTTACGATAGTTTAAGTTTAGTTCTTTCTGAAAGCAAAATATAATATTTTACGAAAATTACCAACTCTATGGAACTAAATACAGTCAATATGAATTATCCAGATTTGCCAGTAAGTGCGGCAAGGGAAGAAGTATTGACTGCTATGCAGGATCACCAAGTAGTCGTGGTGGTAGGAGATACTGGCAGTGGTAAAACTACTCAGTTACCTAAAATGGCTTTGGAATATCTCAAATCCAACATAACAAATGCTCGGAAACACAAGAAAGTAGGCTGTACGCAGCCTAGAAGAATAGCAGCTGCTAGCGTGGCAAAGCGTGTGGCAGATGAAATGCAGGTGACTCTGGGGCAGGAAGTGGGTTATCAGGTGAGGTTTGATGACGTGTCTAGTAAGGATACGATACTGAAGTTTATGACCGATGGTATTCTGCTGGCTGAGACGCAAGGTGATGCCAGTCTAGAGGAATATGGAGTGATCATTATCGATGAAGCTCATGAGCGTAGTCTTAATATCGATTTCTTACTAGGTTATTTGAAACGGTTGCTAAAGCACCGGAAGGATCTAAAAGTAATGATTTCATCAGCGACTCTGGATGCAGGTGGGTTCTCTGAATTTTACGATGGCGCTCCGATGATCAATGTTGAAGGGCGTACATTTCCTGTAGAAACTCTCTATCTAGCTCAGAAAGACAATGAAGATCTAGCAAGACAAGTAGCGAGAGCTGTGAAATCGACAGCTCAAGGCGGAGATCTGGGAGACGTGCTAGTCTTTCTACCTGGTGAGCGTGAAATACGTGAGTGCGCCGAGGTGTTAGAGGGGCGAAATATAGCTCAGACAGAGATTCTCCCTCTCTACGCGAGGATGGGAATGGCAGAGCAGCAGCGAGTGTTTAATACGAAGGCAGGAGTGAAGAGAGTGGTGCTCGCTACCAATGTTGCTGAGACATCACTAACAATCCCTGGTATAGTCTTTGTGGTGGATACTGGTGTGGCTCGCGTTAGCAGATGGAACCCTAGCCGACAGGTCCAGCGACTCCAGATAGAGAAGATCAGCCAAGCAAGCGCTAACCAGCGAAAAGGACGCTGTGGTCGTGTTAGTGAGGGGATATGCCTCAGACTTTACGAGGAAGATGATTTCGATGAACGCCCTGAATTTACTGATCCAGAAATCCGTAGGAGCTCGCTGGGGGGGGTGATCTTGCGTATGAAGTCGCTTAAACTTCCTGAGATTGCAGACTTTCCATTTCTTGATCCTCCATCTAGTAAGCATATCTCAGAAGGATATCGAACACTGCGTGAAATAGGTGCTCTGGACGATGAAGATGAACTGACAGATGCTGGCTGGAAGCTTGCTAAAATACCAGTAGAGCCAAGACTAGGTCGAATGCTGTTAGAATCTGTTAGGGTCGGTTGCTATGAGGAGATGCTAGTCATCGTTAGTGGACTGAGTGTCATTGATCCTAGGGAGCGCCCATCAGATCGACAGCAAGAAGCAGATACTGCCCACAAGAAATGGGATGATGAAGAGTCAGATTTCACCTCGATACTCCATCTCTGGAAGGATCTAATGGGGTATAGTGACAAGAAAGGCTGGCAGCGTAATCAGCTGAGAAAATTCTGCAAACGTAGCTACCTAAATTTCCGCAGGGTGATGGAGTGGGGAAATCTACTGAGGGAACTCAGGCAGGTGAGGATAGGTGTAGGTGCGAAAAATAAATCGGGTGATCTCGGTGATATGCAAAGCTGGGCTAGTCATGAGCTGCTTCATAAGGCGCTTCTAATCGGGATGCCTAGACAAGTAGGTAAATTTGATAAAGAGAATAGAGCTTATAAGGGTGTGTCTGCTAAGGAGTTCGCAATTTTTCCTGGTAGTGGGATGTTCGGTCAGAAGAAGCCTGAGTGGATTCTAGCTTACGATATGGTTGATACCTCACGTCTATGGGCTCGTAGAGTGGCTAAAATAGAGCCTCAGTGGCTAGAGGATATAGTTCCTCACCTCTGTCGCTACAGATACCATGGAGCGAAGTGGGATAGAAAACAAGGTGCAGTCTATGCTAAAGAGGTGGTTGTTTTTGGACCGCTTAAAATAGTAGAGGGTCGCAATGTTCACTTTGGCAGAATAGATCCTGAAGCGTCGTGGAAGATATTTATCCGAGAAGGATTAATTGGTGGAGGGCTCCATTTTAAACCTAAATGTCTACGTAAGCTAGATTCTCTGAGAGACAAGGTCGCTGCCATAGAGCAAAAACTCAGGAGAGTAGGCGGTATATGGAGCGATGAAAAAATAATCGATTTCTTCGAAGAAAATCTACCTAAGAATATCTTCACTACAAAAGCATTTTTGAAATGGGAGCAGGAACAAGGTGAATCCATCATTTTAGAAATGGAGGACGTCATGTATGATGATCCCAATGAACTACTCTGGAGTCTTAAAGGCTATCCAGACCTTGTAGTAGATGAGCTCAGTGGAGGTCAGGAATACAGTATCTACTATAGAGTAGCGCCCAATGAACCTGATGATGGAGTAACCATAGGCGTCCACGTGGATCAGCTTATCAATATGTCTAGTGATATTATAGACTGGGGAATACCGGGCTTATTGGAAGAGCGAGTTTTCCTACTCATCAGAAGTCTACCTAAAGGACAACGTGTTGCTTGTAACCCAGCTGCAGAGCGTGCGACAGAATTCGTAGATTGGATTCAGCTAGGGCAGCGTTTCGGTAAGGGGAATCTTTATAGAATACTAGGAGACTATCTAACAGATCAGACAGGTATCACTATTGAGCCAAAGATGTTTCACGTAGAGAAACTCCCAGCCGAGTTGATCACAAAGGTTTGGGTCTGCGATGATGATGGAAACGAACTGATGATGGGACGCAACATTAGCGAAATACGTAAGAAACTAAGCGTGCTGTTAGACGAGCGCTTTGAAGCTGAATCAGGAGCTGAGTGGGAGCTCAGTGGTATGAAAGAATGGGAGTGTGATGCTCTTCCAGAATACATAGAAGTCAGAGGCAAAAGAGCATTCCCTGCTTTAGTGGATGAAGGTGCTACTGTTGGTATAAAAGTCTACTTAACTGCATGGGAAGCGCAGAAAAGCCATCTGGAAGGCTGCGCTAGGCTCTTCTTGTTAGAGCATACAGACCATGCTAAGTATGTATCGAAAAATCTTCCAGTCTCTACCGAACTTAAAATGTATCTTCCTCTAATCGGAGGGAAAGGAGTGAATCAGGTAGAGTTCTTAAGGTGCTCTATTCTAGGGATATTCACAAATCAGATTCCTAGAGACGCTGAGTCTTTCTCAGAAATGTCGCATAACGGACGTGGTGAACTTTATCAATATACAGAGCAACTAGGTCAGATACTTCAGCAAGTAGTGACGATTTCACGAGAAATAGAGACCTTCATTTCAGAGAATAAAGATGACCAGCACCTCGGTGAAATAGCAGAGGATCTCCGCGGACAGCTAGACTGGCTTCTACGCAGTGGTTTTATTCTAGAAGCAGGCTGGCAGAGCATACTTAGATACCCTACTTACTTTAAAGGCATGCAGCAGAGAATCCAGCGTCTGCGCTCATTACCCGTCATGCGAGATCTGGAGAAGATGGATAAGGTTTTAGAATTACTAATACCATGGGAAGAAGTGTTTAAACTTAGACCAGATGACGGAGATCTTATAGAATGTGGCTACCTACTAGAAGAGTGGAGGCTCGCACAGTTTGTTCCTGAAACTGTGATTAAAGGTGCCGTCAGTATTAAAAAACTAAAACAAGCTCTAGCTACTGTAGGTGTGATGGTCTAGTCACTTAGTGATAGTGAACCCTTTCACATCCTCTAAGCGTGGGATTATTTCATGGCTCATAGATTTGATGTGATGAGATAGGGGAGACTCTTCGGTCAGCTCTATGATGAATTCCGCTACCTCTTCTTCTTCACCCTCTAGAACTAACTCCACAGAGCCATCAGTAAGATTTTTTACCCAACCGATGACATCAAACCCTAGGGTGATTTGTCTTGTTGCGTAGCGAAATCCAACGGCTTGGACTCGACCTTCAAAGTGGTAGCGCTTGGTGATAGTAGACATAATAAATCCTGCTTGGCTAATTAAGCTAGAACAGGATTTAATAATACTTTCTAGAAAAGTAAATCGCTTACTTTGTTAAGTTAGTGATTGCTTGTATCCAGTCACTCTGTGAGTCACCAGGCTTGCTACGCATTACACGGTCTAAATAGACGAAATAAGCTTCTAGCTGTATTTCTTCGCATGAAGGGATTACTTTTACCTTGGTTAATGTTGATTTTTTAACAGCAATTTTCTTGGCAGTTTTTTTTGCCACTTTCTTAGCGGCCTTTTTGGCTACCTTCTTAGTTGCTTTCTTTGCTACTTTTTTCGCCGCTTTTTTAACGGTTTTTTTCGCTGCCTTTTTCGCTGATTTTTTAACTGCTTTCTTTGCCATATATGTATGAGTGTTAATTAAACAGGGGTTGTGGCGTTGAGGTGAATGAAATATTTTCTAGTGTCAACTTTATAACTGAGTCAGTATACAAAAAAGAAGACCGTCGTTAGACGGTCTTCTTATTCGTTCAATGGGGAAATGGGGATGGCGGGGGAAGCTTATGCGATTACTAAAGTTATTAGAATATTCTGCTTACACCTAGTTGGAACCTATTACGGTCGTAGTCGGTATTGCCTGAGCCAGTAGAGTCATCAAATGATGATGAACTCGTATTGTAATGGTATGATCCATTGACAGTAGTCTGCTCATTAAGTTGGTATGTGAAACCTACGTAAGGGTTGATGAGAGACTGATCTTCATCACGGTTGGCAACTCCTGTAGCCGTATTACGTCCATCAGAGTAGTTATAGCTAATGTAGTTGATACCACCACGAAGACTAAGCTTTGGAGAAACTTGGTAGTTTAGCTCAGCACCGACACGGATTGACTGGTTTGTGTCAAAAGTAGATGTTCCGAAACTAGTTCCGTAGTTTTGAATGCCGTAATTAGCATAAGTTTTGAGTCTCGCTTTATTATTGAGAGCAGCATTATAAGCGATGCTCACGAAAGGTGAGTAGTATCCGCTTCTGCCGCCGTCTACATCACGATGTGTAGCGCCGATTTGTGCATTCACATAGCTGTTGCGGCTGAGCTGGTGCTCAATTCCCAAACTTGCTGTAATATCAGTAGAGTCACCTGCTGATCCAGCAGCGTCAGTTTTAGCATAGCTAAGGTTAGCAGTCATAGTCGTATTTGGACCAGTTGCATATCTGAAATTATTGTAAACAGAATATGTTCTTCTGTTGTTATCTTTGTCTTGTCCACCATGATAATCAACACCATAGGCTCTTACACCTGTGTATGTAGCAAGACGCGAAGTCCAGCGGTGACCGATGGAGTGGTCTGTGCTATAGAAGATGTGCTCAGATGGCGCTCTGTTAGGAGTGAATGAGAAAGAATAGTCAGGCTCAATTCCGTAACTTACGTAAGAATTTTGCACATATCGAGTGCGTTCATTCAGGCGATGATTAAGTGCAAGATTAAGACGACCATTGTAATAGACGCCGTTATTACCAGAAGAGCTCTTCAGATACTTATTTGCTGAAACCTCAGCTCCAACTTTCCACGAAGTTTTAGGCGTGAAGTTAACATAGTCGGCTCCTAGAGCTGCATTAACATAGGCTGAACTTACTGATTCTTCATCACTGGTGGACGTGAAAGTGTCATCAAAGCCAATACCTGCAGTCGCAGTGAACCTAAGTGGTAATGGAGTTGTTACATCCTCATCAGGACCTTCTGCGAATAAGCTTTGGCCGTGTGAGAGTGTGCTCAACATGATTGATCCTGCTACTATATATTTCTTTTTCATGATTTTGCTTGGTGAGGAGTTTAAGTGTTTGTTTTCTGCTTACTTTAGATGCTGTGCGAACAGAATTTGTCACAACTTTTATATAAACTTATCCGTAGATTAGGTATTTTTTCTAAACTGTCAACATTTTTTTAATTTATAGTAAATATTTATTGAAATTAAGATTTTATTAAATTTAAATTATAACTCGTTCATTATTTTAATATTTACTTCTCTTACAACGATTTGTGTTCTGTTGGCTTTGTCGGATATTGATTATTTAAAAATAATTATTTCTATTCTGTGAGTGTCATTAATTTAAATATATAAATAATAAAGCATCGATTTTTTAGATAAGTTTCAAAAAAACTCTATTTTTTAGCAGTTTTTAATAACATTTTAGTTATGAATAATGCTTAAAATCGATGCTGAAATAGAGAAAATCACATTAGATGTCACAAAATGAACTTCAGATGCCAATGGTTAGTGAATGATGATGAAAATTGTGCAAAATAAAACTATGATGGAGAGAGAAGAGTTTTCAGAGCTTGCTGAAGTTCACCACAGGGAGCTTCTAGTTTATGCTAGAGCGCTTACTAGAGAGGATGCTACTTCTAGAGATATAGTTCAGGATAGTTTTGTCGCTGCCTGGCATAATAAGGATAAATTCGATATTACAAAAGACTTCGCCACTTGGATGCGTGGTATAGTGAGAAACAAATGGAGAGACTCTCTGCGTAAGAATAAGCGTTTAGTTCCTCTGGAAGATGAGATTCTAGAAACTATAGATGCTGAGATGGGGGATTGGCAGACAGCTCGTAGTGATGGCGGACCAAGTGTGTTTATGAAATTAGAGCAATGTTTAGCGAAGCTACCTGTATCGATGCTAGAGGCTGTGAAAAGTTTCTACTACGAGGGAAATAGCTCTGATGAAGTAGCAAGTATACTCAATGTTGGATCATCGACGGTTAGGAAAAGGCTAGAGAGAGCACGTAGTGGACTCAAGGAATGTTTGAACAAATAAGGGAATAGAAAGAATTTAGAAAATGGATAAAGATAATGATTTAATCGACAGCTTATTAAAAGAGCATGCTAAAATGAAAAATGGCGAACAAAGAGATGAGCTTTTCCTAGAAGAATTAGAGAAAAGACTAGATGCAGAAGAAGGAAAAGCGCAGATGGTAGCTGAAAAGGAGCTTATCTATATGGGAAATAGCTACAAGGAGCCTTCTAACAAAAACCGTTGGGGATTAGGATTAGGAGTAGGATTAGGAGTAGCCGCTTGTGCTGCCATTGGCTTCATGGGATATCGATCATTTCAAAATAATCAGAATGAGGATGTGGTCATATCCAATGAGAAGGCGAGTGATCAATTTAAAGCTCAGCGATCTGAATACATTCAAGCTCCTAATGCTCGAGATGTTGCTCAGGACTCTAATTTACTTTCAGATAGAACTGAGATTGAAGCTAAACCTGCATTAGCTAGTGATTCTGTCCGTAAAGATGCCAGAGCTATCGCAGCCGAAGTACCTGCTCAACCAAGTAAAGCAAAGATGGATATGAAGATGGAAAAGCGTAAAAGTATTCTAGAGCCTAGTCTTGATTTTGGAGATGGAGATGATTTCGAAAAGGGCTATAGATCTAGTAAAGATAAAGAGAATGTAGCTGGAAACGATAAAAGCGGTAGTGACATTCTAAGAAAGCCTGGAGCGCGTACAAAAAATAAGAAGAGAATGATGCCAGAGACTGATTTAATCCCAAATGATATCAAGATCAGAGGTCCACACCAGCCAAGACCTAGTAGTTCAGAGCGCTATGGTGACCTAGTCGAAAATAAATGGATCTCACCATCAGATAAAGATACTAAGCTCTCTACTTTTGCAGTCGATGTAGATACAGCATCCTATGCTAATCTACGTAGAATGATTTCATCTAATAATAAAGTCCCAGCTAATGCTATTAGGATCGAGGAAATGGTGAACTACTTCGACTATAACTACTCTCAACCTGCAGGAGAGCATCCATTTGCAGTTCATGTAGACTCTGCTGCTTGTCCTTGGAATGATAAGAACAAGCTTGTAAGAATAGCGATCAAGGGAAAAGACCTTATGCGAGACAAGCGTCCGGCAAGTAATATCGTTTTCCTACTAGATGTCTCAGGATCTATGAATGATGCGAATAAGCTACCCTTACTAAAAGAGAGTCTACAATACCTTTTAGAAGAGCTTAACGAGAAGGATACTGTTAGTATCGTAGTCTATGCTGGGGCTTCTGGCTTAGCACTGCCACCTACTCATGTAGATGATGATGGTCGTAGAACTATCATTGCTTCACTAGACAAACTAAACGCAGGTGGGTCTACCGCAGGTGGGCAGGGTATCAAACTTGCTTATAAGTTAGCCAAAGAAAACTTTGTGAAAAAAGGGGTGAACCGAGTAATCCTGGCTACTGATGGTGACTTCAATGTCGGCGTGTCTAGCACTAAAGGTCTCACTGATCTGATAAAGCAAGAAGCCAAAGGAGGCTCCTATCTATCAGTGCTAGGTTTCGGTAATGGAAATATAAATGACGAGATGTTAGAAACCATTACTAATAATGGAAATGGGAACTATAGTTACATCGACTCTATCAAAGAAGGTCGTAAAGTGCTACTCGAAGACATGATGGGGACACTTGTTACGATTGCTAAGGACGTGAAAGTCAGAGTTGAGTTTAATCCTGAGAAAGTGAAAGAATACCGACTCATTGGATATGCTAATCGAGTATTACCTAACTCAGCATTCCTCGACAAGACTGCCGATGCAGGTGAAATAGGGGCAGGGCACACCGTGACTGCGTTTTACGAAATTATCCCCGGTAAAGCTACGAATAAAGCGAAGCTAGATAACCTACGCTTCGGTAAACAAGAAATAGCTCCCGAGACGGAAGTCCCAGCAGAGCATGCTGATAAACTTCTATTCGTGGATCTAGCCTATAAACAACCGGATCAGAAAGTGAATGATGAAAGCACCTATCTAACAGTTTCTCTCATTGATGCTAACAAAACGTGGGCAGATACTGATAGTGATTTTAAGTTTGCATCATCCGTAGCTCTCTTTGGTATGATACTCAGAGATTCTGACTACAGTGGAAATGGAGATATTAATCTGGTAGAAAAACTAGCTGCTGAAGGCAAAGGAAATGATGGTAAAGGTCACCGTGAAGAATTTCTCCAGCTCGTAAAAAAAGCGAAGGCACGTAAATAGTTTACTCTATAGAATGGATTGATTAGCTTTCGTTATTGACGAAATCTTAGAAAATTACCTCAGCAATGTCCCTGCCTCAGGAATCATTGTTGGGGCGAGTTTTGGTGGTGTTATGTCGTTTCATGCTGGTGGCGATATTCTGAAGTTAGATTAGCATAGTCCATTTCCTAAACTTAAACTTAAAATCACTGCACAAGGGTTGGAACCCATGAGTATGAAAAATGATCCTCAAGGAGATAATTACGCCCGACATCAGCCAGATCATAACTGTCAATAAATTACGATTAGCACGGTAGTAAATGTTTCAATGCCTCAAACACCTTTCCAGCTGGTAGATGATATATTCGCATCTATAACCTAGTAAATTAGCATGACTAAGCACTGGTAATTTCTTCAAAACCCGCTATCTCTGCGCTCCAAACCAACAACTATTATACCATGCTAGACATCAGAGACATCCGTGAAAACGCAACCGACATCAAAACTAAACTCGCTACCAGAGGTGGTGATGCACACACACAGATTGATGAAGTATTGTCCCTAGATGAGACACGCAGAGACATCGAAACCAAGAAGCAGGTGCTCCAAGCTGAGCGCAACACAGCTTCTAAAAACATCGGTATGCTCATGTCAAAGGGTGAGGATGCAGAGCCAGCAAAGGCGGCTGTAAAAGAAATCGGTGAGCAAATCAAAGTGCTAGAAACTCAGTCTGAAGAGGTCAGTGCCAAGCTAGACTACCTTCTCATGAGTATACCTAATGTCCCGCACGTAGACTGTCCCGTCGGTGCTGACGAAAATGACAACCCTGAAGTCCGCGTCTGGGGTGATAAGCCCTCTATAGATAACGCCAAGGATCACGTCCAGCTTGCCGAACTACACGGACTCATAGACTTCGAAGCGGCAGCGAAAATCTCAGGATCTGGCTTCGCAATGTATCATGGAGCAGGCGCTAAGTTAGAACGTGCTCTCATCAACTTCCTCCTAGACCTACAGACAGAAGAGCATGGCTATACGGAAGTAAACGTCCCACACATCATCCGCCGCAACTGCATGGAAGGCACAGGTCAACTGCCTAAATTTGAAGACGACATGTACGGCATCGAAGACAACGAAATGTTCCTCGCTCCCACTGCAGAAGTCCCTGTCACCAACCTCATGCGTGACATGATCCTCACCGAAGCTGAGCTTCCCGTGAAAATGACCGCCCATACACCATGCTTCCGCCGAGAGGCAGGCAGCGCAGGTCGTGATAACAAAGGTATCATCCGCATGCATCAGTTTGACAAAGTAGAACTCGTCCAAGTAGTCCACCCTGACAACTCAATGCAAGTCCTAGAAGAACTCACCGGACATGCAGAAGCCGCGCTACAAAAGCTAGGTCTCCACTACCGCACTATCGAACTCTGCACAGGTGACGTAGGATTCAGTTCTACCAAAACCTACGACATCGAAGTCTGGGCACCAGGGCAGGGGAAATACCTCGAAGTCTCAAGCTGCTCAAGCTTCGGCGACTACCAAGCCCGACGCATGAAACTCCGCTTCAAGGACCTCGATGGCAAAAACCAATTCTGCCACACCCTAAACGGATCAGGCACCGCTCTCCCAAGGCTCTACGTAGCCCTCATCGAGCAAAACCAACAGTCTGATGGAACTATCAAAATTCCAGCGGCTCTCGTCCCATACTTTGGCAAAAAAGTGATTGGATAATTCAAAGGAAATGTCAGAAACCCTTGGTCCTTGGCGAAAGTTATACGTTCTTTTTCTATATCGGGCTAATACCATGTTTAATCTGTTGCTCTTAGTACTAGCTCGGCTGTAAATCTTCAGTAACTGCAGGTCTGGAACCCTGATGTATACAATTAATGTTATAGTCAGAAGCTATATTATGTATCCTTCGTAGCTGCGCTATAGCCTTGACCTCCACTGCGCTCTCCCTTATGGCTCTGCCATCAATTTGAAAATAATTATGAGCAATCCAACTATCATCTACACGAAGACCGACGAGGCTCCAGCCCTCGCTACGCATTCATTCTTGCCGATCGTAAAGGCATTCACTCAGCCATCTGGCATCAATGTGGAAACTCGCGATATCTCACTAGCTGGTAGAATCCTCTCAGCATTCCCTGAGAACCTCAAAGAAGACCAAAAAGTAGCTGACGCACTTGCAGAACTAGGTGAACTAGCCAAGACTCCAGAGGCAAATATCATCAAGCTACCAAACGTCTCCGCCTCAGTTCCACAGATGAAAGAAGCCATCGCTGAACTCCAGTCACAAGGCTACGATATTCCAAACTACGAAGACGCAGAGCCAACTTACTCAAAAATTAAAGGCTCTGCAGTAAACCCAGTTCTCCGCGAAGGAAACTCTGACCGCCGCGCACCAAAGGCAGTCAAGGCATACGCTAAAGCAAATCCGCACCGTATGGGTAAATGGTCTGCCGACTCACAAACTCACGTTTCTACAATGGGTGCAGAAGATTTTGCATCTAACGAGAAATCAGTCACCGTAGAAGAAGCTACCGACATAAGAATCGAACACGAAGGAGCAGGTGGCATCGTCACAGTATTAAAAGAAAGCACACCACTCCTAGCTGGCGAAATCCTCGACGGAACCAAGCTAAGCAAAGCAGCTCTCGTAAAATTCCTAGAAGAGCAAATCGCAGAAGCGAAAGAGCAGGGCGTTCTCTTCTCACTACACATGAAAGCCACCATGATGAAGGTCTCAGACCCGATCATCTTCGGAACTTGCGTAGAGGTATTCTTCAGAGACGTCCTCACCAAGCACGAGGCAGTCATCGCTGAACTCGGAGTAAACTTCAACAACGGCTTTGGCGACCTTCTCGCTAAAATCGAATCACTCCCAGCAGACCAGAAAGCAGAGATCGAGGCAGACATCCAGACAGCCTACGACAATGCTCCTGACCTAGCCATGGTAGACTCCGACAAAGGAATCACCAACCTCCACGTACCATCAGACATCATCATCGATGCTTCTATGCCAGCAATGATCAGAACTTCAGGTCAAATGTGGAATAAAGAAGGCAAGCAGCAGGACACTAAGGCAGTCATCCCAGACAGCTCATACGCATCCATCTACCAAGCCACTATAGACTTCTGCAAGAAGCACGGAGCATTCGATCCTACAACAATGGGCACAGTGCCAAACGTAGGACTCATGGCTCAGAAAGCAGAAGAATACGGTTCACACGACAAGACATTCCAGATCGCTAGCGCAGGCACAGTCCGCGTAGTAGATTCAAATGGCACCACCCTCATCGAGCACTCTGTAGAAGAGGGTGACATCTGGAGAGCATGCCAAGTAAAGGACGCACCGATTCAAGACTGGGTAAAACTAGCGGTAAACCGCGCTCGCGCAACAGGATCTCCAGCAGTATTCTGGCTAGATGAAAACCGCGCACACGATGGCGAACTCATCAAAAAAGTAGGTCAATACCTGGGCGATCACGACACTGATGATCTCGACATTCACATCATGTCACCAGCAGAAGCCACTGAGTTTTCACTAGAGCGTATCAAAGACGGACTAGAGACAATCTCAGTCACAGGCAACGTCCTCCGCGACTACCTAACAGACCTTTTCCCAATCCTCGAACTCGGCACCTCAGCCAAGATGCTCTCCATCGTTCCACTCATGAATGGCGGCGGACTCTTCGAGACAGGAGCAGGCGGATCTGCACCTAAGCACGTTCAGCAGTTCGAAGAAGAGAACTACCTTCGCTGGGATTCCCTCGGTGAGTTCCTAGCACTTGCAGTGTCACTTGATCACCTAGGAGAAAGAAACAACATCCCATCAGCTCAAGTCCTAGGAGCAACACTAGACGACGCAACAAGCGACTTCCTACTCAACGACAAATCACCAACACGCAAGCTAGGTGGAATCGACAACCGTGGCTCACACTTCTTCCTAGCACTCTACTGGGCAAAGCACCTCGCAGCACAGTCTGACGATTCTGCCCTAGCAGAAAAGTTCGTATCCATCGCAGCTGAGCTAGAGTTAAACGAAGCCAAGATCGTAGAAGAGCTCATCGCAGTCCAAGGCAGCAAAGTCGACATGGGAGGCTACTACCACCCATGCGACGACAAAGTAGCGCCAGCAATGCGCCCATCAGCTACATTCAACGCGATCCTGGAAAAAATCTAAGTTTCTAATAATTTATCAAAGCCTCACAGGGTAATCCCCGTGAGGCTTTTTTATTGAAGCCCAAGAATTTAGACTTTAGAAACTACCTCAATGAATTTTGTAGCCATCGATTTTGAAACTGCCAACGGTAAGCGCAATAGCGCCTGTGCAGTTGGCATCGTCACAGTAAAAGATGGCGTAGTGGTGGATGAATACTACACTCTTATCAAACCACCAGGAAATGATTACCACTGGGGTTGCATAAAAGTCCACGGTATCAAGCCAGCTGACACCCAAAACGCAAAAACATTCGCTCAACTTTACCCAGAATTTGAAAGCCGACTCAAAGGGCAAGTATGCGTAGCTCACAATGCACCATTTGACAGGGGAGTCCTAAAGTCCTGCATGGATTCAGCCCTCCTAGATTACGATAGCCTAGGCATTCATGATAAATGGCAATGCACCGTCCAAATATACAGAAAGAAAGGCTACAAACCCTGCAAACTTAGCGACTGTTGTGAAGCCCTAGACATAGAGCTTATCCACCATCAAGCCCTCTCCGATGCCCAAGCTTGCGCTCAGCTATATCTGCGGAGGGACGAAGGGGACTATTTACCAAACATCTGCTGATTAGGGTTTCAAGCATCTATCCCAGTAAGGGCTGAAAGCCTACTCCATATTCCAGCCCATGGAGCAGCGAAGCAAGCCATGGCTAAATGATTAATAACCTGAAGGAGGGCTGAAAGCCTGACCCATGCAGCTAAGACGTCCAAATATACCTAGGATCATACTCGATCTTCAACTTCTCCAACAAATTCACATACTCCTCCTGAAAACTAACGTCCTTATGATGTTCCTCCTGCCTATCTATATACTGACACAAGGCATCTAGATGGGAAAAGCTTAACGAAAAAGCCACGTAGCCACCTTGCCAAGCAAACTCGCTCAGCTCTGGCGATTTTGTTTTAAGCCACTTCGAAGAGGTGGCTTTCAATTCCTCCAGTAGTTTAGATAAAGCCAAGGTGCGAGGCAAATCTATCGCTAAATGAACATGATACTCCACTCCTCCGACACGAAAGCATACACATTTTAAATCTCTACATTTTTTCGCTAAATATCCATGCAGCCTAGATCTAATTTCAGGTTTGAGAAACGGAGTTCTATCTTTTGTGCTGAATATAACGTGAATAAGGATGTGCGATAGAGATTGAGCCATTATTATAGATTATAATTTCTTTGGTTTATCGGAAGCTTAATCAACATGGGGCAGGCTTTCAGCCCTCTTTCACGCGATGGATTCTTTGACCCATGGCTCGCTTCGCAGCACCATGGGCTGGATTATGGGATAGGCTTCCAGCCCTAAGATGAATGGTATGTTATAGGATTTTTTGAACCTTATTTTACATACTCTTTACACTCAGTTGCTAATCTTTGGTGTAAATATTACTCATCATGAAAACACTAATATACTCATTAATCGTTGTAGGGGGGGGCAGCTCTAACAAGCTTCTCAGAGGAGGCAGATCAGTCACAAAGTAAATCCAAGGTTAGCAAAGAAGCACCATCACTAGTAGATCACGAAGGATTTTTGGTAATGAGCGATGAGGCATTGAAATATCGCGAATCTCGGATGGTGAACCTAGATAAGTTTAATGCCATGTCAAAGGAAGCGAATACCATCATACTCGATACTCGATCAAAATGGGCATACGATGCATTTCACATCAAAGGGGCGATCCAGATGAGCTTCTCTGATTTCACAGCTCCAAAATTAGCTAAACTGATCCCAGACAAGAACACGCGCATCTTAATCTACTGCAACAACAACTTCGATACACCAAAGCGACCTGCGATTCAGAGTAAGATGGCACCATTAGCTCTCAACATACCAACATTCATTAACCTTTACGGCTACGGATTCAAGAATATCTACGAGCTATCCGAATTAGTAAAACTCACTGATAAGAGACTTGAGTATGAAGGAAAGCAATAATTTATACAATGGACCATAGGGGAGCCCTTGCTCAGCAACAGTAACCCCAAAGAATCCGCCCCATTGACAATTGACAATTGACAATTGACCATTGACGTGCCCCCAGGCACAAAAAACAACCGCTAGGATTTCTCCTAGCGGTTGTTTCTATAAGTGTTTAGTTAGTCTAATTATTACGCGTGCTTCTTTTCGAGTGCACTTTTAGACAGCTCAACGATTGAGTTGAACGCAGCGATGTCGTTGACCGCGAGGTCAGCGAGGATCTTACGATCCACATCGATACTTGCTGCTTTTACACCTTCCATGAAGCGTGAATAAGTTAGCTCCTGTGCACGAGATGCAGCGGAAATACGCTGGATCCAGAGGCGACGGAATGCTCCCTTACGCTTTTTGCGGTCACGATATTCGTATTGACGTGCTTTGAAGACAGCGTCTTTCGCATAGCGATATAGCTTTGAACGGAAACCACGGAATCCTTTCGCGCGGAGAAGTACTCTCTTGCGACGGGAACGTGATGCCGGACTGTTTGTTGCTCTTGGCATTGTATTATTTTTTCCTTTAACAGACTGTTTTTATCCTATCTCCCACAGTCTCGTCCGTTATTATTCCAGCTGAGCTGGAAAGGCTGTGTAGAGTCTGCTCGAATTGCGAGCAGGGCTTGCTTGGTGAGTAACCGAGCTTTTCTTAGTTCACTGCATTAGTAAATTACTGTGACAGACCTAGAGGAAAGGAAGTGATTCCTTAATTCTTGGTGCATCTGCTTTAGAAGCAAGGGTTGCTTTCCCGAGGGAACGCTTACGCTTTGAACTCTTCTTTTGAAGAAGGTGGCGCTTTCCTTGTTTTCTGCGGAGTAACTTACCAGTACCAGTGACCTTGAAACGCTTTGCTACTGACTTACGTGTCTTGGCTTTACCTGATTTTCTGGCCATAGGGGGCGGAATCTATGGATATTTGATGGGAAATCAAGACAAATGTGATCAGTTTTTGTGATTTTTAACTGATTATAAGGTCTTAATAGGGCGATTTCGCATTTTTGCTCAGTTTTGAGTTGTCGCTAGCACCAGAAACGTGTTGCCTACCACCACTATGAGCGATATTTCAGATATTAAAATCACAATCAAGACAAACAAAGGCGACATCAAAATGACTATGTACGCACACGATACGCAAGTAACCTGCGCTAGCTTTCTAAATCTAGCAACACGTGGCTACTACGATGGACTAAAATTCCACCGTGTCATCCCAGACTTCATGATCCAAGGAGGAGACCCTACAGGCACTGGAATGGGTGGCCCTGACTATAAATTCGAGTGTGAGTGCAAGCCACACCTCAAGCACGACAAGCCAGGCATCTTCTCAATGGCGAACGCGGGACCTAACACAAATGGCTCACAGTTCTTCATCACTCACGTGGCAACTCCACACCTAGATGGTAAGCACACTGTCTTCGGAAATGTTACCGAAGGTCAAGACGTAGTAAACAAGATCGTAGGTGGCGACAAGATCGAGACTATCGAAATCCACGACAGCACAGACGACCTCTTCGCAGCGCAAGCAGACCGCATCGCTGACTGGAACAAGACTCTAGGTTAATCTCTTACTCTTCAATAATCTTTAAAAGCAATCACTACGGTGGTTGCTTTTTTTGTTGGGTGAATGGTTTAGCTGGTAGCAAGGGGAGCATTGTGCTGCGAACGGGAGCGAGAAGCAGCCTTCGGCTTTGGGGAGCATTGTGTCTATCCGTTCAAGGTTGCATATCGCTCTGCGGCTTCTCCGCTTCCTGCTTCCAAAGGGCGCAGCCCCGCTCCCGGAGTAACGCTCAACCGTCCGAAAAATAAAATTAGCATTTTATACAAAGATTTTCTTGCCATTATTCAAAAATTGATTAGAACTCCGCCGCAGTCAAACGACTCACCACCAAGCTCGGGTGGCGGAATTGGTAGACGCGCCAGACTAAGGATCTGGTGTCCATTGCGGACGTGGGGGTTCGACTCCCCCCTCGAGCACCATTTAGCCTCTTGTTTAGTCAAGAGGCTTTTTTGTGCCCCGGTTTTAGTTAAATTACGAGACTATAGCTTTATACTTGTCCTAGGCATAGACCTGCGTAATCTAACCTTCTAATTAAAAGTATGTCTAACTTCTTTGAAAAACCGATCCTCAATTCACCATATGATTACCCAGCACGACACTGGCAATTAGATGAAGATGGTCAACCTACGGATAGCATCGTTGCAAACAGACGAAAGTCATCTTACGTAACCCCTGTCCCTAAGCCTAAGAAACGTAAAAAGGGACAAGAAAAAGACCTGTTTGCTGAAGAACCTCAAGGCATATCTATTGATGGACAGATCTACGATCAAACTTCGTTGATTGGTGAGATACGTCAAGCGGTTGATACATGGAGAGAGCTTCCTAACTCTAACAGCTGGGGTGTAACACCTGAGACAGCAAGACTCCTTCAGCACTGGAGAGATGGTAATAATTTTCACGGTATTAGACCTTTCTTCTGCCAAGTAGAAGCTGCGGAGATAGCGATTTGGCTTACAGAAGTAGCTCCTAAGTTACCTCAATATCAGAAATTTTTTAAGTATCTTAAAGCTGTTAATGAAGAAGCAAACCCAGAGATTTTTCGCATAGCACTAAAACTTGCCACTGGTGCTGGTAAAACAACCGTAATGGCGATGCTTATTGCATGGCAGACCATCAATGCAATCAGGCGCCCTAACAGTAAGACCTATTCGAAGGGCTTTCTTCTAGTGGCTCCGGGTATCACCATTCGTGATCGACTCCGTGTCTTATTGCCAAATGACCCAGAGAATTATTACAGCACGCGTCAACTTCTACCTGAGGAATACACTGATGATGTTCGGCAGGCTCGAATTGTTATTACGAACTATCACGCCTTCCAGCTACGTGAGAAAATGGCGCTGTCTAAGGGTGGTAGATCACTGCTCCAGGGGAGAGGTCCAGATATCACCACCAAAGAGACCGAAGGTCAAATGGTGCAACGGGTTTGTGGCGACCTGATGGGACTAAAGAACATCGTTGTGATTAATGATGAAGCGCACCACTGTTATCGTGAAAAAGTAGGTGATACTGCTGAAGAAACCGTCGATGAACTCAAGGGTGCTGATAAAAAGGATGCGCAAAAGAATAACGCCTATGCTCGGCTATGGATCAGCGGGATCGAAGCTATTAAACGTGTTATTGGTGTCAAGACAGTCTTCGATCTCTCAGCTACTCCTTTCTTCCTAGCTGGCTCAGGTTACCGAGAAGGCACACTTTTCCCATGGGTAATGAGTGATTTCTCACTTATGGATGCGATCGAATGCGGCATCGTTAAGTTACCTCGTGTTCCAATCATGGATAATGCTATTGATGGAGATGATATGCCAAAGTTCCGCAAGCTCTGGCAAGCGATGAAGGACGCCAAGCAGACATTGCCTACCACGAAAAGTGCCGCTAATAAGTATGACCCTAGAGAACTTCCTCCACTTCTAGTTACGGCACTCCAAGCCCTCTATAGTCACTATGTAAAGACATACGACCAGTGGAAGACGACTCTAGATGTTCCTCCTGTATTTATTGTGGTCTGCCAAAACACAGAGATTTCTAAGTTAGTTTATAAATTCATCTCAGGTTTTGAATTTACTGAAAACAAAGACGGCAGTCAACCGCCACCATTCCTAGGCGACTTCTCACTGTTCCGTAACTACGATGATAATGGCGAACGACTCGCAAAGCCCAACACTCTTCTCATCGACTCCGAGCAGCTCGAATCTGGAGATGCGCTAGACTCAGATTTCCGCAAATCCTTTGCTCCTGAAATAGACCGTTACCGCCGTGAGCTGATTGAGCGCACTGGTAATTCTGAAGCGGGTAAGAAGATAGATGATTCAGATCTCATGCGAGAAGTCATGAATACCGTGGGCAAGAAAGGAAAGCTCGGTGAGCAGATCCGCTGTGTTGTCTCTGTATCCATGCTTACCGAAGGGTGGGATACGAATACAGTCACCCACATTCTAGGCATCCGAGCTTTTGGCACTCAGTTACTCTGTGAGCAGGTAGTTGGTCGTGGTCTACGTAGACAGTCTTATGAGCTGAATGAAGAAGGATTATTTGATGTCGAATATTCTGACATACTAGGAATCCCATTCGACTTCACAGCCAAGCCCACAGTATCTGAACCCAAGCCACCTAAAACAACAGAGCGTGTCCATGCAGTGCGCCCAGAACGCGATGCTTTGGAAATTAAATTCCCACGTATTTCAGGCTATCGGGTTGAGTTACCTAAACAAGAGTTAGCAGCCCACTTCACAGAGGATCATCATTATCAGCTTTCTCCAGCTATTATTGGACCCACTCGGGCGTTACTTTCTGGAATAGTAGGGGAGACGCATGAGATCACTCCGAGCCAGCTTAAATCGAAAAGAACTTCATCCATCATCTTCACGCTTACTAATAAACTGATCGAAAAACACTATCGCGATGAGAATGGGCAGATGCGTCTAGACTTTTTCGCTCCGCTTAAACGAATCGTCCGTAAATGGTATGATACATGCCTTACGTGCACTGGTGACACCTACCCAGCACAAGTCCTCAATGGGCAGATTGCCGATGAAGCATGTAACAAAATTTACAATGCAATCAACTCTGCAGAGGTCGGCTCTGATAGAATATTTGCTATTACAGATCACTTCAATCCTATAGGTAGTAGTTCAATAATAAATTTCAATACATCGAAACCTATCTACGCGACCGATCCTCGACGATCACAGATCAACTACGTCGTCTACGATTCAGAGTGGGAAGCTGATTTTGCTAGAGTGTGCGACACTCATCTGCTGGTAAAATCATATGTCAAAAACCAAAGCATGGGCTTTGAGGTTCCTTACCGGATGGGAGCAGAGTCTAAGCGCTACATTCCTGATTTTATTCTCCGCATTGATGATGGTAGTGGCGGTATTCTCAATCTCATTGTTGAGATTAAGGGATATCGGGGAGAGGATGCTAAAGTGAAAGCAGACACGATGCAGACTTATTGGGTTCCAGGAGTGAATAATCTTGGGAAATTTGGTAAATGGGCGTTTCTTGAGCTGACTCAGCCGTTCTCAATGGAGCACGAGCTTTCCGAGTATATTACTAAGATCTTAGATGAGAGCCTACCCAAACTTTCAGCAGACCAGAATCCATTTCTAGTGAAGTAAATTATCACCAAACATATTTAAAAACAATTTTTCAACATGGCTAAGAAGAAAACAGCGAAAAAGAAAACGGCTAAGAGATCGACTAAAAAAACCATAGGAACCTTTAACCATGGAGATGAAGCTACGCGGAAGAACTTACCCTCAGCAGAAATGCAATCGGTGCTGGATGAGGACACTAAGAAGCCGATAAAAGTGATTTATACCAGTTCACCGACCGCTCTCGAAGAGGAAATAGCAAACCGTGATCTTGACCTAGATCCCCAGCTGATTTGGCGAGGAAAGCGGACAGAGCCTCTCGAAGTTCCAGCTCCGCCACTCTATATCCAAGAAAAGGTGAAGCCAAAAGCGATCATCGATGATCTCATCCGTCGCTCTAAGGACAATGCAGAAGAAGCTGGCGAAGAAACCCCAGATCTATTCTCAGACTTCAACGGACTCCCAGATAGTGCCAAATCGACCGACTTCTACCAGCATGAAGGTCACTGGACAAACCGGATGATCCTCGGGGACTCGCTGCAAGCGATGGCTTCACTAGCTGAGCGTGAGGACCTACGTGGACAAGTGCAATGCATCTACCTCGATCCACCGTATGGAATTAAGTTTAACTCTAATTTTCAGTGGTCCACCACCTCACGCGATGTTAAAGACGGTAAAGCCGACCACATTTCCCGTGAGCCAGAGCAGGTCAAAGCGTTTCGTGATACTTGGAGAGATGGCGTCCACTCATACCTCACCTACCTCCGTGACCGCCTTATCGTTTCGAAAGATCTTCTTCATGAGTCAGGATCAATTTTTGTTCAGATCGGAGATGAAAACGTCCATCGTGTAAGAGCGTTAATGGATGAGGTGTTTGGGGAAGATAATTTTGTAAGTTTAATTTCTTTTGTAACCACTGGAGGGGTAAAACAAAATTATTTAGCAACTCAGTCTGATTACTTAATTTGGTTCTCTAGAGATAAAAAATATGCAAAGTATCGTCAGCCATACTTCAAGAAAAATACTGAAGATGGTTCAGCTAAAACATTTACTTGGGTAGAAAGCTCTAACTTTGAGCGTAGAGGGCTTACGAGTAAAGAAAAAGCTAATAATATAGTTCCTGAAAATCACAGATTATACAGCCCAAGAGATTTCACGACACAAGGCAATCCTGTCGTAGAATTCACTTTTCAAGGTAAAACTTATAAAAAACCATGGAAAACTACAATCAAGGGTCTGGAAAAAATGGGAAAAGCTAATCGTATTCATGTAGCTAAGAACAGTATTTCTCGTGTCAACTATCTTGCAGATTTTGAAGTATCGGAAATAACTAATCTTTGGACTGATACGTTTCTAGGTAGCTTTGCAGAGAAAAAGCAATATGTGGTTCAAACTTCCCAGAAAACTATTCAACGCTGTATCCTAATGACCACAGACCCAGGAGACCTCGTCCTCGACCCCACCTGCGGCTCAGGCACTACAGCTTACGTTGCTGAACAATGGGGACGACGTTGGATCACTATTGACACATCTCGTGTCGCCCTAGCCCTAGCTCGTGCACGGATCATGGGAGCACGCTATCCTTTCTATCACCTCAAAGACTCCCAAGAAGGGCAAATCAAAGAAGCCGCACTCAGCCAAACTTCCGTCCGCACTCAGCCCACTTACGGTAAACTACGGCAAGGATTCGTTTACGAACGTGTGCCACATATCACACTAAAATCCATAGCTAATAATGCTGAGATCGATGTCATCTGGGACACTTTCCAAGAGCAACTAGAACCACTCCGCGAGCAACTGAACTCCGTGCTATCGCAAAGCTGGGAAGAATGGAGAATCCCCAAAAAAGCAGAGGAAGATTGGTCCGCCACAGCGAAGAAACTCCACAGTGATTGGTGGAAATTCCGTATCGAGCGTCAAATAGAAATAGATGCCTCTATCGCCGCCAAAGCAGACTATGAATACCTCTACGACAAACCTTATGAGGATAAAACTAAAGTCAGGGTAGCAGGACCTTTCACGGTAGATTCACTAATGCCCCACCGCACCTTAGCGGTAGATCAGAATGATGAAATCATCGATGGTTGGGCAATGCATGAAGGTGAAGAGGACTACGGGAAAGTGCAAGATTTCACCTCAGTCATGCTAGAGACCCTCGCTTCTTCCGGAGTTCAACAGGCACATAAAGAAGATAAACTCAACTTCTCCAGTGTCTGCCCTTTCCCAGGAACCAAATATATCTGCGGTGAGGGATACTACACAGAAAGTGAATCTGAAGATGCTCCTCAGAAACGTGCAGGTATTTTTATCGGTCCAGAGTTTGGCACCGTATCACGACCTGATCTAGTAGCAGCTGCTCGTGAGGCTGCGGACATAGGATTCGATGTTTTAATCACCTGTGCTTTTAACTATGATGCTCACACCACAGAATTTGAAAAACTAGGTGCTTTACCGATCCTAAAAGCGCGAATGAATGCCGATCTTCACATGGCAGACGATCTTAAAAATACGGGAGCAGGTAATCTCTTCGTGATCTTCGGTGAGCCAGATATCAGCATAGAGCCGCAGGATGGAGATCTTATCCAAGTAAGAATCAATGGGGTGGATGTCTTCAAGCCATCCACTGGTAAAGTAGAATCAAGCGGTCCAGAGGGGATTGCTTGCTGGTTCATCGATACAGACTACAACGAGGAATCCTTTTTCGTCCGACATGCCTACTTCCTAGGACAGAATGATCCCTACAAGCAGCTAAAAACGACACTTAAAGCAGAAGTAGACCAAGAAGCATGGGACACACTGAACAGCGATATTTCCAGAGCTTTCAAACGCCCATCGACTGGCAGAATAGCCGTAAAAGTGATCAATCACCTAGGTGATGAGGTCATGAAAGTCTATTCAGCCTAACGAAAAATACATAAATACAGACCAAAACCTTAAAAAATAATTTGAAAACGCTTGTCGATCAAGTATCATATGATACGAGTCTATTGGCGACACGAAATACTGAGAGTCGCAATGGCAAAGAAAAAGACATCAACCAAAAGTGAACATATCCCTTCTGCCAGAGAAAAGTGTCAGAAGGTAGATATGGCAATATCAGCAATCTCGAAAGGAACAAACTATGTCCGAAATATCGCAGAAAAACACAACCAACTTGCCTACAAATTACTGTCCACTGACGATGCTAAAGTTGAAAACATGCTTGATGTCATGGACTGGGTGCTCACCTTTCTGCATGACATCAAAGATGCTGATCCAGTAAAATGCTTTGTAGGTAAGAAAGCGCTACGATGTTATGAAAAGGGATTTAAAGATATTTTCTTATTCCCATATAAAATTTGGTCAGAAGATTACCAAACCGATGTTTACCTAAAATTCGGTATAAGAAAACAAATAACTAACGATGGGAGTGAGACTGAAGAGTTCATTTACTGCCATTTAGACTGCCACGAAGATGAGAAATATAAAGCGACCTAAACATAGAATGCCAAGGACTAAATGGAAAGTCCCAGAGTATTGTTCTAATCCTGACTGTGGAGCAAAACACAGCATCAAAGAGATGTTACTTCCTGGAATGCAGCTGATTCGTGATGAAGAAACCCACTATAAGGTGAATAAATACCGCTGTGTAGAATGTGAAATGACATTTCAGTCATCAGCCCAAGCTACTGAGGGCGTGAAGATAGCCGTGAGCGTGTACCAAAAGAAACACGGCTTACTCACAGCTGAATGTATTAAATCTAAGCGTAAGGCATTAGGAATAGAGTCAGCAGAGAAACTGGCAGAGCATCTAGACGGAGTGGTGAGTGAGGCAACACTGAAGAGAATAGAGTCAGGAGTGCATGTTCAAGACCCAAGCACGAATGCTGCGTTGGCGGCTAAACTAATAGAGTTAGAGGGAGAGCTTGGCTATATAGCTATTGATGGATTAAGTGACTTCATCATAACAGTGTGCTCAAAAAACCGAGTGCTAGGGTATCAGTCTACTCATGATGATTGGACTAAGCCCTTTGCAGGACTTTATGCAGAACTCGAGTCAGGAAAAACTACTAGTTTCGATGAAACGTTAACTATTTGCTAAATACTATGCTAAGCCCTATCCAAACAAGACGTCATTTCATCAAAAAAGTAGAGTTCGAGGTTATCGAAGAAACTCATAAAGATGGAGAAGACGAAATAAAATTTAGTCTTAAAACACAGAAACATAAGAACCATTGGCATGTTATTCTCGGTGTGAAATTCGGACCGATAGACAATAAATCAACTTCTCACTTTAAAGGTGAGATCGTTATGGAAGGCTTGTTTGATATTGCTAACGATTTCCCAGAGGATAAGGTTAAAGATTTGGTGAAAATGAATGGAAGTGCGATCCTCTACGGGGCGATACGCGAAATGATGATTATACTAACCGCTAGATCGAATTTTGGTCCTCTAGAGCTACCTACTATTGATGCAAGGGTGTTTCTAAATTTGAACAAGGAAAAAAAACCAGCTAAAAAGAAAGCAAAGAAGGCTACCAAAAAGAAGAACTCGGTAGATCCAACTGATAAAAAATAGCATTGTTCTAATGGAATTCCTTATCGCAGAAACATTTTCTACCAGCCTTTTAAAGCTCAATGCAAATGAGCAGAAGCAGGCTAAGATAACTGTAATAGATCTACAGCTGAACCCTGCTCAGCCGAGCTTGCAATTTCATCGTATCGACAAATCTAAAGATCCTAACTTTTGGTCAATTAGGTCTAGTCTAGATATTAGAATCATTGTGCATAAGACAGCATCTAGCTTTCTAGTGTGCTATGTAGATCATCATGATGATTCTTATAAGTGGGCTGAGAAGCGTAGAATAAGTACCCACCCTAAGACTGGTGCCACACAGATAGTAGAAGTAAGAGAGCGAATAGAAGAACAAATAATCTATTTACAAAAAGTAGAGGAAGCTAAAGTGAAAGCTGAGCCATTACTTTTCGATACAATTGCTGATGACACGCTACTTAACTACGGTGTGCCAGAAGAGTGGATAGAAGATGTAAAACAAGCGACAGAATCAACATTACTAGATCTAGCTGATCATTTACCTTCTGAGGCTTCCGAAGCTCTCTTAGAATTAGCTACAGGTGGCACACCTGAAACCGTCCCGAGTGTTAGCACTACTACCGGTTACAATCACCCAGATGCACAGAGACGATTCAAAGTTATTACGGATGAGGATGAGCTAGCTGTAGCGCTCGAATATCCATGGGAAAAGTGGACTATTTTTCTCCATCCATCACAACGTGCATTTGTAGAAAAAGATTTCAACGGTCCAGCCAAAGTTACAGGATCTGCTGGCACAGGTAAGACAATCGTTGCTATTCATAGAGCAGTATCTCTAGCTAAGAAATACCCCAAATCTAAGGTTCTTCTAACAACTCTCTCTGATGCACTAGCAATTCAGCTTAAGATTAAACTGAAAAGGCTAGTTCCGAAGTCGAGTGAACTTCTCGCACGAGTCTATGTGGAATCAATCCCAACAATGCTAGATAAGTTGCTAATACAATTCTCTGATTATGCAATAATTTCTAAAGAAAGCACTTTAAAGGTTGTTGCTGAAATATGCTCGGAACAACAAAGTTCGGTATCTGCAAACTTCGTAACTGAGGAGTTTTACGATGTGATAGCAGCATGGAATGCAACTTCACTGGAGTCTTATACCAAACTCAAACGCATGGGCAGAAGAACCCGTATAGGTGTAGCTCAGAAAGAAGAAATATGGAATATATGCTCAGCACTGCGTGAAACACTAAAGTCTAAAAAGCTGATCACTGAACCTGACGCCTATCATTTTCTATTAGAACATTCCGTTGTCCTCGGCAAAGAATTCTTCAGTTACACTCTCATAGACGAAGCCCAGGATTTGAGTATACCACAAGTTAAGTTTTTTGGTGCACTTGCAGCAAATAAGCCAAACGCACTATTTCTAGCAGGGGATATTGGTCAGCGTATTTTTCAGCAACCTTTTGCATGGTCGCAAATGGGAGTGAATATTCGAGGACGGTCTCGTCAGTTGAAAGTGAACTATAGGACATCTCATCAGATCCGCTCAACCGCTGATCAGTTATTGCCTGAGACACTGTCCGATGCAGATGGTCATCAAGAAGCGAGAAATAATACTATCTCCGTATTCAATGGTCCTGATCCCGTAGTGAAGTTATTTGAAAATAAGCAGGAAGAAATCGACTGGGTTTCAGAAAAACTGCATGAACTCACTATGCAAGGTATCCATCTTGAAGAAATGGGTCTTTTTGTAAGATCAGAAAAGCAATTTACCGAAGCTAGAGCAGCCCTTAAAGCTGCTGGGATAGCATGGTCAGAGCTGGAAAGAACTAATTCTCCCCAACCAGAACGCCTATCGCTATCTTCAATGCACTTAGCGAAAGGACTTGAGTTTAGAGTAGTAATTATAATGTCTTGCGATGATGAAGTCGTTCCTCTTTCAGGAAGGATCGAGGCTGTGACTGACGAATCTACTCTCGAAGAAATCTATGCCACTGAACGACACCTTCTCTATGTAGCATGCACCCGAGCCAGAGAACAACTCTATATCACAGCCTCTGAACCAGAATCTGAATTTTTATTAGATTTCGAATAGAACTCTAATTCTGGGCATTAAATCAATGTTTTAAACATGCACTCTGCATAAGTCAGGCTTTCAGCCCTGTTTGCTTTTGGCTTTGCGTTCCTAAGGCTTGCTTCTCGATACCCTAGGCTAGTTATATATTACCTCTTCAAGGATAGATTAATCAATGGTAACTAGTAACTCATCCCTTTCACCTAGATAAAAATTTTAGGTTAAAGTGCTATTTAAGGTTTTTAGATTTTTAATCAATTATGAGTATTTTTTTTCCAGTCACTCAACTTTTTGCCAAGCAAATATCCCGCTAGTGGTAGTATCCAGCCAATGCCAATCGCTAGCCAGGGGCTTAGCTGGGTGGGTGGGGTTATTTCTGAGTTTTGGGAGATGGATTCTAGTATGATAAGACGATTATAGATAGGTGCTAGCATGCTAGATAGGATGAAAAGAAACCATCCTAGACTTAGTGCACTATACCACGATTTTCCAAACCATCCGTAGATGAATGGAAGTAGGAATGACAGCCCGATAAGTGTCGGGCTAATCGCTAGAATTAATGTTAGTGAGCTGGACAAGTGTTGAGTTGTTTGAAGAAATCGTTGCCCTTGTCATCGACTAGTATAAATGCAGGGAAGTCCTCAACGCGGATTTTCCATACGGCTTCCATTCCTAGTTCAGGGAAGTCTACTACTTCCACGGACTTAATGTGATTTTGGGCTAAGATAGCTGCTGGTCCTCCCATTGATCCTAGGTAAAACCCGCCATGTTCCTTGCAAGAATCGGTGACGATTTGTGAGCGATTTCCTTTCGCTAGCATGACCATTGATGCGCCTTTTTCTTGGAAGATAGGGACGTAGCCATCCATTCTGCCAGCAGTAGTAGGACCAAATGAGCCTGATGCCATGCCTTCTGGCTTCTTGGCTGGTCCCGCGTAGTAAATGGGGTAGTCTTTTACGTAGTCGGGGAGTCCTCCTCCGTTTTCACCGTTGTCGATCATTTCCTTGAGCTTCGCATGGGCGCTGTCTCGGGCTACGATGATGTGTCCGCTGAGTGCTAGTGCGGTGGTGACAGGGTATTTTGTTAGAGTCTCTAGTGTCTTTTTCATTCCTTGATCGAGATCGATCGCTACGCCTTTGAATTTCCAGTCACGGAACTTTTCTGGGATGTATTTACCAGGGTCTTTCTCCAGCTTCTCTAGGAAAATTCCATCCTTAGTAATCTTAGCTTTTGCCTGTCTATCTGCAGAGCATGAAACTCCGATTCCTACTGGGCATGATGCTCCATGACGCGGTAGTCTGACGACTCTAACATCGAGCGCAAAGTGCTTGCCGCCGAACTGCGCTCCAATGCCGATCTCGCGTGATAGTTGGAGTAGTTCCTTCTCTAACTCCACGTCACGGAATGCTCTGCCATGTTCATTGCCAGTGATAGGCAGTTCATCATAGTAGCGAGTGGATGCCATTTTCACTGTCTTGAGATTCGACTCAGCAGAGGTGCCGCCGATGACGATGGAAAGGTGATAGGGTGGGCACGCAGAGGTGCCGAGTGTTGCCATCTTTGCCACACAGAATGATTTGAGTGTATCGGGATTAAGTAGAGCTTTGGTTTCTTGATAGAGAAATGTCTTGTTCGCTGAACCGCCGCCTTTAGCGATGTAGAGGAAATCATATTGATTTCCTTCAGTGGCGTAGAGGTCGATCTGTGCTGGAAGATTGGTCTTCGAGTTGATTTCCTCATACATGGTGACAGGCACAGCCTGAGAATAGCGGAGGTTTTCCTCTGTGTAGGTCTTGTAGATTCCGTGTGAGATCGCTTCCTCATCGTTGAATCCCGTGTAGACATTCTGCCCTTTCTTACCCATGACGATAGCTGTGCCAGTATCCTGACAGTTCGGGAGAATTCCTCTGGCTGCGATTTCGGCATTACGTAGAAGAGTGAGCGCCATCATCTGGTCATTATCCGATGCTTCTGGGTCATCTAAAATTTCAGCCACTTGCTTCAGATGAGATGAGCGGAGAGTGAAACAGATCGCTTTTGATGCTTCATTGGAGAGGTAGGTGAGAGCTTCCTGAGAAACTACCAGTACTTCACGGTCACCATGCTGCTGGACACTAACTCCATCAGTGCTGATGAGTTCGTACTCAGTTTTGTCTTCAGCTAGTGGGAAAGGTTTTTGGTAATAGAAATCTGGTGTGGACATGCTGTGAGTCTCAGCTGGTAAGGCTAAGTTTTCAAGAGTGAAATGGATTTCTCACAGGCTTACCGTTTTATTTTAGACGAATATTTTTACCTCTCTATTAATTCAGTTGCAGATTCGCCATTCATTTTAACTCCGAAGAATTTATCTGATTCTATGGGGTGTTGATATTTGATAAGAAATTCTCCGTCATTTGTAGAAATTACTTTTACTGGTTCGTTTTGTAGCAAGCAGATATCTAGTTGCTTTTGAGTTATTATATTGGACGTGACCAAGTCTTCAATTTTAGAGGGAGGTTTATTATTTTTTTTGATATAAGTTTCAGTTCCGAAGTGGATGGTATGAATATGAGATTGTGCTGCTGCATAACGCCATGCGTTTTTACCGCGCTTTACGAAATTCACATAATAGATGGTAATGACGGTTGCTACCGCTATGATGAGATATTTTTTCATTTAGAATATCTCTTTAAAAATTCTCCGGGAGTCACCACTTCGATGGGACTTTTAGTGAAGCCTTTTCTATCGTTGGAGATAATTAAGTCTGCGTTCCCTACAACCGCTGTCAGAACTTGCAATGCATCTTCGAAGTCACTGTCTATGAATTGAAATGCTAGCAACGTTTCTTCCGATCCAATTTTAGGTATGAGGTAGTTATTCACCAGACCTTCTAGAATCTGAATTAAGGCGTATCGGGAAAACGATTTTTGAGCTATATACTCTATGATAGAAAGACTATGTAGAGCACACATAGGTTTAGCCTGAAGTTCAGTCATTCTTTTTTCAAGAGCAACTGCTTTAAGATGACCATTACGAATGGAAATGAGCTGGTCTAAGATGATATTCGTGTCAAAAAGTAGACGCATTATGAGCCGTATTTCTCGTCGAGACGTGTGTAGTAATCAGCTTTTGTAAGAGTTTTATTAGTAGCAGGCGAGGTGTCTGTTGCTTTGCTTCTTATCTCTTCTAGCCATGTGAAACTTGTGCCATTTTCAATCGAGATGATTTTTTTTAGCATGTTCTGATAGTCGAGTATCGATAACACGACAGCGACAGGTCTACCTTTTTTAGCGATCTCTACAGGCTCTTGATGAATTTTTTCAAGGAGTTCCCCGAATTTATTCTTAGCCTCTGTTGCTGGAATAGTAGTCATAATCTTTCTTTATTAAATACTATTAGCTATTTTAGCTAATATGTCAAACATTTACGACTTACGGAAGCCTCCACACTGCTCTTAATCTCTGGTATTCAGCTTTAGTCAGAAGGACGTAAACTGGGTTTTTAGCGGGGTCGATTTTTGCGATGAGTGACTTGAGCTTATCTGGTGCCATGGTGGTGCATCCAGCAGTTGGCTTGCGGCCTCCACCTCTCCAGATGTGGAAGAAGATGGAGCTGCCGGCATTGGGTCTAGCTTTCTGCTGAGCAGAGGCTGCATTGTGGGCGATGAAGAGTTTGAGCGAGTGTGCTGTATCACCTTGACGCATCTGTGCTTTCTTTTCGAAAGATGATTTAGGCTCGTGATCTATGATTAGGTGGCGATTGTAGAAGGGAGAGCTGGAGTCTTCTACCCATAGATCTTTGGTGGTGATTTGACGATAGGGTAGGCTGGATTTTTTCTGGATAGCTGAAGAAGGGGCATATCCATAGGCTCCTCCTATACGGAAAATTCCTGCTGGAGCTCTGCCATCTCCTTCTTTCTTAATGAGTTTATTGGAGCTAGTCTGGATGGCTCCTGCATTGTGAACTCCTAGTCCCCATGAGAGTCCTTTTCTTCCAAGTCGTCCTTTCCAGCCTTGACCGTTTGGTTGCCATTGGGCATTTGCAGAGGGTCGCTCGAATACGGAGAGGGTGACATGAGATGAGTTCCAGCTGGGAGCTATGCCTACGATGACTTGTCTAGAGTCAGCTGGTATTTGGGCGTTCGCTGTCATGAGCAGCGGGAAAAGAGAGAGTATAGAGACGAGTATCTTGTTCATGTTTTATATAGTTTTCTGTTGGATTAATACCTTGAATGCTGTGCCAGCTCCGTGATCAGCAGTGAGGAACTGGTCGGCTTCATTGTTCTGACGCATGTGAGGCTGTAGATATTCATTTTGGCTCAGATATTGCACTGTGTCTAGTCCTAGATTTTCGCCCCACTGGATAAGGTCAGAGAAGTTGACATCTACCGTGATATCCTGATGCCCAGGATTGAGGTAGACTGCTGGTCCGGTGATACGCTGATGGTGAGCGTAGGCTCGGAGTGTACCGTTCGGCATACGGTAGTAGAGGTCAGGGTAGGTGTCGCCATAATCTATAGTGAGCATTTGACCTTTTTTCCAATGTGGTAACCAATCCTGAAACCAATCGTAGTAGGACTCATGAAGCTCGACTCTAGTATTCTCAGTAAGTTTTTTATCACTTAGAGCAGATGAGTAGATGTCGGGAGCATGAGCTTCTCTAAAATGCTCTTCGGTTCCTTTTAAATGAAGTTCTGTTAGAGTCTCATTAGATCGCTGAAATATTCTAACAGGAAAGGCATCAACTAACTCGTTAGAGAATATGAAAGCATTCCCTTTGGCTTTTTTAAGAGCAGATTTCATATCCGTATGCCAGTGGACTCTACCACCGAGTTTACGCTTCTGCACGCTCGTGAGTGGTGATGATGTGTCTACAATGTGATAATGAATGAAGAAGCGATTACAAAATGGTATGGAGCCCAGGACTGACTGTGCTAGCGATCCATCTCCACCTCCGATCTCAATAAGATGACGGGTGTGCTTGTATTTGAAAAACGAGCAGGCAATCGCTCTTCCTAGGATAGGACTTAGCGTAGCAGTTGTTGAAAAATCTCCCTGAGCACCTACGGTATTGATCTTGCGGGCGTAATAGCCTCGCTCTGGATGATGCAGGGCCTGTTGCATGAACTGATCAAACCGAATCATCTTAGAGATTAGAAGATTAGTTATTCATCTGCATCAATTCCTTTGACGAGGTTGTCACAACCTCTCATATCAAGCTTACCAGAAGCTAGAATAGGAATTTCTTTCACGACCATGATTTCCTTCGGACACCAGAGTGATGGGATTCCAGCATCGAGAAGTTTATAGCGAAGATCGATGACTGCTTGGTGAGCAGTAGGACCATCAGTGACAGATGAGAGTAGCAAGATGGCTTCTCCTTTTTTCTCATCAGGGACGCCGACTACTGCGACTTTACGTTCTGTTTCGTCGTCTAGGTTGAGTGCTGTGATGATAGCTGCTTCTAGAGTTTCGTGTGGCACCATTTCGCCAGCGATTTTTGAGAATCGGGAAATACGACCTTCGATGTGGAGGAATCCATCATTGTCAACTCTGCCTACATCTCCAGTTTTGAACCAACCGTCATCGAAGACTTCGTCAGTTTTCTCTTTGTTATTCAGGTAGCCTGAGAAAATGTTAGGTCCTTTGAGTAAGATTAGTCCAGATTGATCAATGTCGATTTCTTTCTCGGTTGCTGGATTAAAAATCTTAACTGCGATTCCTGGAAGGAACTGACCGACTGTGCCTATACGTGATGAGAGAACATCAGGTTCAGGTGTAGGTGTCTTAGGTTTTATGATGTTAAAGTTAGTGGCAGGGGAGGTCTCTGTGAGTCCGTATCCTTCTTGTGGCAGAATGCCGAATTTCTTTTCAAAAGCTTGTGCTAGGGTAGTAGGTAACTTCTCAGCTCCTGTGACAACTAGTTCGATAGATTCCAGTTGATTAGGCTCTACTCTTCGCATATATCCACGGAGGAATGTAGGCGTGGAGAGTAGCATGTTAACCTTGTGCGTTTCTATGAGATCTGCGAGGCGCTTAGTGTCTAGCGGGCTAGGGAAAGTAACTAGATTAGCACCTTGTATTATAGGATACCAGAGGGTAGCTGTGCAACCGAATGAGTGGAATAGTGGTAAACATCCAAGGATCGATGAGTTCTCTGGTAGATCGAGTCTCGTACAGAATTGGCATACGTTAGAGAGCACATTCTTATGAGTGAGAGGTACTCCTTTAGGGTCTCCAGATGAGCCAGAGGTAAAGAGTAATACGGCTTCTTTGTCACCACCTTCTAGATCTATGTTGGCAAACTTGGCGATCATTTTAGGTGAAAATATCTTAGTGACGATGACCCAGCGTTTGATCGATTTCTTAAGTTTAGGGAGCACGCGTTCGATATGAATCAGGTCGCGAAGTGCTGGCCAGGGGAAGTCGGATACCTTGCGGACAAATGGATCAGCAGTGATGAATTTGTCTACATCCGCTTGTTTGATCGAGGATTTAATAGCCTTGTTACTCGCTGTAAAGTTGATGTTAACAGGAATCTTACCCGCAAAGACGACGGCTAAGTTCGCAGTGAGTCCGCCAGTTCCAGGAGGTAGAATAATGGCGACGCGCTTCTTCTTAGTCTGCTCCTTGATGTGCTTAGCTAGAGCGAGAGCTGCGCCTAGGATAATGCCGTAGCTTCTTTCTTGATCATTCGTTCCATCAAATATTTTGTTCTTGGAATTGATCTTAAGTCCTTTGATTAGATTATAACCTAGAGATTCTGTTAGGAATGGTCGTATTTGATAAGCCGCTGAGTTACCTAGCATCACAGCTTGGTGCCATTTTGCAGGGTTTATAATGTTAGCTTTGATCGTAGGTTCAAAGACAAAGGTAGTTCCATCATCTCCACTTACTGTGGAGAGTCTAGTTTCGGCCGCACAGCTTATAGCTAGGGGAGTAGTAGGAAGCTTTAGCTTGCATAGAGCGCTGACAGTCTCTCCGCTAAGGTGGGAATATGCTCCGTTGATAGCATTTGCCATGCCTGGAAGGAAGATAGCCACCCCGTCTGAACCTAAGTCAGAGAGTATATTCTTACCTACTTTTTCTAAATCCTTATCTGTTGCAGAGAAGGCTACTGCATCAGCATTCGAGGCAGCTATGTGTGCTTCTGTTAGAGGATCGAGCACTACTTTCTCCTCGCAAAGCCAGATGATCTTGCGACCTGTGAAACAGTTCTCTATTGCAAGCACCTGTTCATGGCTGAGTCTGCCAGGAAAAATTAGTGATGCTTTGGTAGGAATGTTGTCCTGTCCTAGAAATATGTGTTCTTTGCTCATGACTTTTTTAAAGCTGTTTTACTCGCTGTGGTTTTTGGCGATCTTATCTAGAATGCCGTTGATGAATTTAGATGAATCAGAAGATCCGTAAAGTTGTGAAATTTCGATGGCTTCATTGATCGAAACTGGGTTTGGTATTTCGGAGTTGAAGAGGATTTCAGCTACGCCGAGACGCATGATAGCACGGTCTACTGGGTCGATACGCTCTGGCTTATAGTTCTCTACCACAGTATTGATCTGCTTATCAATCTCTGACATGTGACTAGTGACCAGAGCTACAGATTCGTTGACTGCAGTTTTGAACGTAGTCATTTTTGCCGCAGTATCAATAAGGTGCTTCACATCCCCATGTGTAGGGAACTTCGTAGGATCCTGCACCATTGTAATTCTATCAGAGACTCTTCCGAGTGCTGCTATACTTGCGCTAACAGATTCGCTTTGTTGCCTGTATTGTGGATGATCAGCTAGCTGATCAGTCCAGCGCTGACGCTGCTCTTGGAGAGTGCTATTGAGTAGGTAAATCTGCTTCAGAGTCTCAGAGAGATCAGAGGAGACATGTTGATCAGAGGATTTGAATAGACGCTTCATACTATCGATCAGCGCTTGCCATTTACTTTCACTTTTCAAGACTGCGTTCAGTGCCATACTAAGCTTCTTAGCAGATGGATCAGCCGATACGATAGATTGGAATTCTGGTGACATCTCGACTAGTTTGTTAAATCGAGTTAGTCTACCTTGGTTTAGGTGGAGAACTGATTTTACCGATGCTTTGGTTAGCTTTGTAAAATCATCTTCTAGCAGAAGTTCCCAGAAGGCTTCAGTAGTTTGCTGTGCTGGTGCTCCATCTTCGAGGTGGATACAATACAGAAACTGGATGGCAGCCTCTCTGATTTCTCTTCTACTATGCATAATATAATGTAGGTGTGTTGACCGATGGTGTTAAAAGTTTTGTAAGTGGGGGATTTATTTATTCAAAGTGGCTGGCTTCATCACGGCGAAGAGCTCTGCCATCATGTGTGCTGCTCTGGCAGCTTCTCTTCCGCGGTTAAGTTCCGCGCCCATACAGCGAGCATAAGCTTGCTGTTCATCTTCTACGAGTATGACTTCGTGAATAACAGGGATTTGATGACGTATTGCCATAGTCTGAAGGCTTTTTGTAACTGAATCAGCCACTAGATTAGCATGCTGAGTTTTTCCTTGGATAATTAGACCTAGAGCAATAATTGCTTGGGGTGGTTTGGGTTCGTTAAGGAGTACTTCACAGGCTACAGGGATCTCGAAAGCACCGGGAACACGAGCTATATCAAGCTGTGTGTTTGGTAGGATTTTCGATAGTTCATCTCTACAATTTTCGACTAGAGCATTAGTATACTGGTCATTGTAGAGCGAAGCTACGATGGAGATACGTGACGTATGCGATGGTGCGGACCTGGGTCTAGGTGGTAGTGCCGTGGACATAAACGAGATATTGCTAACTATGATGGAAAAGTCAACACAGCAGGGGCTCGTAAACAAAAAAAGAAGCAAGTGAGCGGATCACTTGCTTCTTTATAAAGTTGAGTCGAGTTTAAGACTAAGAACTTGGAAGGAATCTATAGTAAACTTCTAGCATCAATACTGAAAGACAAGTAGCATAGTGCACAGAGTTCATTCCGTGAGCAGCTGCACCAGGGATTTTCCAAGAGCCGTCCTTTTCTTGTGCCTCAGCGAGGTTAAACATAGTCTTTTCATTATATTTTGCCCATGCTCTACCTTGAGCATTGATCATAGCTTGGCTTGAATAGTAATGATCATATAGATCACCGTGAACCTTATAGTCGAAATCATTTTTCTCATTAATCCACTTTATCATTTTACGTGTAACAGAGCGATTACCTTTACCCCATTGTTGGTAGCAAAGTGCTCCACCGCCAGTTAGAGCATCTCTAGAAGCATTGTTGTATCCCATGAACCCTTGCTTATTGGTGCAGAATTCGAGGTATTTGATTCCATCTTTAGCTACTTTCTCAAGTCCTTTCTCAAGTCCTTCGAATTCGAGCTTTGTCATTTTGCAAGCCTTGAGAGCCTGCAGCTGCCAACAGGTGACAGACGTATCTACGTGAGCATCCTCTGAGACAGCATAAGCGTAACCCCAGCCTCCATTTTCATGCTGGTTACGCATGATGAAGTTTCCAGCTGTTATTACTGTCTCTTCTAGATTAGGAATGGAAATTTTAAATTCCTTACAGAGTGTGTATGCTTCGGCTAGGGCGTATGTTGCGATTGGGTGCTCATAGCACCATGATCTATCAGCTAAATTGGAGCCAAGTTTTCCCTCATTAGCTTGGCTCTTATTGATCAAGTAAACGATTGCTTTCTGAACAGTCTCACCGAACTCAGGTGAAGCAGGAGTCTCACAGTGACCTAGGTATGCGAGAAGAGCTAGACCAGTCATCGCTACTGGCTTGCCTTGAGCATTCCACGATCCATCAGCTTTCTGTGTTTTTTGAAGCCAGCGAAGTGCTGCTACTACTTGGTCTTCGAATTCAGGCTTGCCACCTTCTTTGGAGAGTCTCTGTCTGCGGTCAGCTTCTGTGCATCGTTTTTGCATGGATGCCGGGATACCAAATCCTCCGCTACTACCAGAACCAGCGCCAGCGCCAGCGCCGTCGCCCCAGCCGTCTCCGAAGTCATCTCCATCACCGAAGTCGAGTGAAGGCTCAGTTACTGTGATTTCAGGCACAGGAACTGCTGTAGGTGAAGGAGTGTTAGCGGCTATCACCTTAGACATGCTTGAAGATGGTGATGACGGCTTATTCTCTACCTGATTCGTCATCTCTGGTTTAGTGATTTCTTGATCAGAGTCTGAAGCTGCTGAGTAAGATACAGTTTCTTCATTGTTCTTAAAGAATGGGGTCAACGCAATAATCCAAAGAATAACTCCTAAAAGCGTGCATACTAGAAGTGAAATGATGATAGCTGAAATAGTAGAATTCCGCTTCTGAACAGCAAGCTTAGCTTGGGCTTCGGGACTTAATTGTGCATGTAGACTCATATTTTTATAGTTTGGTTATAACTAGATAACTCAAACTACTCCTATTTTCTTAGGAGAAAAACCAAAAAAGATTTTATTTTTGCTATTTCATTCCTTTTTACGCTTAAAGTGCTCTGTATATTATGAACTTGGAAGGAACCGGTAGTATACTTCTAGCATCAAAATAGAGAGACAAGTGGCATAATGCTCAGAAGACATTCCATGTTTGGCTCCGCCTGGGAGCTTCCATGACCCATCATTTTCTTGAGCTGTGGCAAGGTTAAACATCGTCTTTTCGTTATACTGAGCCCAAGCTCTTCCTTGTGCATTGATCATTGCCTGACTGGCATAATAGTGTGCATAGAGTTCTCCGTGCACTTTGTAGTCAAAGTCATTTGTTTCAGTGATCCACTTTATCATTTTACGCGTGGCTGAGCGATTACCCTTACCCCATTGTTGGTAGCATAATGCACCACCAGCAGTCATTCTGTCGATCGATGCATTGCTATAGCCCATGGTTCCAGCTTTAGAGTTGGTGCATTTTTCTAGGTATTTAATCCCGGCTTTAGCGCATTTCTCTAGTCCGTTGAATTCTAGCCTAGTTAGTTTACAGGCTTTAAGGGCCTGTAGATGCCAGCAGGTGATCGATGTGTCTGTGTGGGCTCCAGGTGAAATTCCGTAAGAGTAAGCCCAGCCACCATTTTCGTTTTGATTACTTATGATGAAGTTTCCAGCAGCAACTATAGTTTTTTTTAAGTTTGGAACCGTGACCTTAAATTCCTTGCAGAGTGTGTAAGCCTCGGCGAGAGCGTAAGTGGCGATAGGATGTTCGTAGCACCATTGTTTATTAGCAGTTGAGGTAGCAAGCTTGCCGTCATTGTTTTCACTGCTGTTTATGAGGTAAATGATAGCTCTTTGAACATTCTCTCCAAACTCAGGTGAGGTAGGATTTTCACAATGTCCGAGGTATGCGAGGAGTGCTAGCCCAGTCATAGCCACTGGCTTGCCTTGAGCATTCCATGAGCCATCTTTATTCTGAGTTTTCTGGAGCCACCTGAGAGCTGATATTACTTGATCTTCAAATTCTGGTTTACCGCCTAGGTTAGCCAGCCTCTCTCTGCGGTCAGCTTATGAGCACCGTTTCTGCATAGATGCAGGAATACTGATACCTTGATTTCCATTAAAATTACTATTCCCCATTTCTCCTTTGCCAAAATCATCACTATTCACGAAATCTAGCGATGGCTCAGTGATCATAATTTCTGAAACAGATATAGAAAGAGGGGAGCATGCTTTAGAGTTTAGTAACCGAGCTATACTATTAGTCGGGGCTACAGGTTTTCTCTGAATATGATCTGGCATAGTTGGTTTAGTGATGAGTGGGTCAGCATTAGTAGTGGAGGCTGCCCGAGTGATTAATACTTCATTATTTTTAGAAACTATCTTCAGAGAAATAACAAATAATAGTATCCCGATCAGAGCACACATAAGAAATGAGATGAGTATGGATGATACAGTGGAATTGCGTTTCTGGGCTGCGAGGAGTGTTTGCGCTTCAGAGCTTATTTGGGCATGGAGACTCATAGTTAAGTAAGGTTAGTTGATTAATATTATTCGAAACTCTGTTGTTTCAAAAGTTTCTGGATTTACAGGATTTATTATCATCATTTATAGATGGTGTTTTCTATTATTAATTAAACTATAGAGCTATCTAGACGATATCCTTGTCTATAGAACTCAGTAGGAGATCTATTTCTTAGAATAAACAAGCTCTCATTATTTCTGAGCACAAAAAAAACACAGCTTGCATGGAGCAAGCTGTGTTTAAGAAAATTGTCAGAAAAGACTAGATTAGCCTTCTTTAGCTACCACGTTGATAGTGAGTGTAGCAGTAACGTCCTGTGGAAGTTTGATCTCGATGTCGCTCTTACCAGCAACCTTTATAGGTGAATCGAGTTGGATCGCCTTGCGGTCGATCTCGATTTTGCCTTCTTCGAGTTTCTTGTGGATATCCATAGAAGTAACAGATCCGAATGCCTTACCGCCCTGACCAATTTCGAGGTCGAAGCTTGGCTTGAATTTCTTGATCATTGAAGCTGTCTTCTCTGTCTCTGCGAGTTCAGCAGCTAGACGCTCAGCGCGCTTCACTTTGAGTTCTTCGAGGTTAGCTAGATTTTCTTCAGTTGCTTCGAGAGCCTTGCCCTGTGGGACTAGGAAGTTACGAGCGAAGCCTGCTTTTACTTTAACGATGTCAGCTTCGTAGCCGAGACCGTCAACCTTTGTCTTTAGAATTACTTGTGTAGTAGCCATTGTATTATTTAGGTTAGATATTGATTTAATTTAATCAGGTGTCCACTCATTAGAAAATAAACGAATAGAACTTGTCCCTTTGGTTAGGAGGCGAGTGTTTACGCTTGGTAAAGAGCTGAGTCAAGGCAGATATCCGCTTTTACTGATAAAAGCCGCTATTTCTGGCATTTAGGACAGTAAAACGTAGATCTCTGACCTAGAACTATGCGTTTAATCATAGAATCACAGTCAGCACAGGGCTGACCCTCTCTATCATAAACTGCGAGCTGTTGCTTGAAGTATCCAGGCTGCCCATCGCTATGGAGAAAGTCTTTCAATGTTGTCCCTCCTTGATCTATGGAACGCTGTAGCACGGTGCGGATCTTTTCATGAAGGCTGGCTAGTCGAGCTTTACTGACTTTTCCAGCAGCCCGTTTGGGGTGGATTCCAGCCATCTTTAAAGCCTCACATGCGTAGATGTTACCAACTCCCACCACAGTGCTATTCGTCATAATCCATTGCTTCACAGCTGTGTCTCTTCCTCTGGACTGCTGATAAAAGTAATCCCTAGTGAAATCATCACCAAGCGGTTCCGGCCCTAGCTTTTCCATTAACTTATAATGGTGAACATCACCATCAACCCAGAGCGCACATCCAAACCTCCTCGGGTCGTGATAACGCATTTGGAGACCATTACCGAGTGAGAATATGAGGTGATCATGTTTTCTGAGAGGCTCATCAGGATCAGAAATACGCAGACTACCCGACATGCCGAGATGCATAAGAATATGTTCGTGATCACTAAATTTGATGAGGATATACTTAGCTCTCCTCGTGATGCTAATCACCAGCCTGTTCATTAACTGGATGATTTCCTCTGACACAGGCCAGCGGAGGCTCTCATTGCGCACTTCTATTGAGAGGATAGTCTGGGCTTCGAGGTGGGGTCTTATTCCTCTACAGGTGGTTTCTACTTCGGGTAATTCAGGCATGATGTTTTTATAAGTGTTAATTTAGGTTATTAATGGATTGCGTAAACTAAAATGGTCGACAATTATATGAGTATGATAAAATGGACTGTCATTCTCCAACTATTCTTTCTTAGTTCGTCTCTAATTTCTAGTGCCTATCAACATATAGAGTCAAAGCTCGATAGAGGATCGATAGACGATCTAGCTAAGAAAACAGGCTTTGCGTCTAAGTTACCTAAGCAGAATGAGATCTACATTAGCTATCAAGGATTGGATAAACTCGTGCGATCCCTGATAGGTAGCAAAATTGGTATGGCTATCGATGAGCTAGCTCCTGAGGGTGGTGCTCTAAAGGAACAAGTTCTAGAGGATAGGGACTATGAGGAATTTATGACAGTTGCTGGTGAAGATATGTTTATCTCGGGAGGTGAAAAATCTTCTAAGCTAGTGGAGATATTTGCTAGGCTTGGCTCGGGGGTTATACAGTATCAGATGCGACAAGAGTATCTCAGACTAATCGCTAAACTGGAAGCGGATGAAGAATGGTGGAGGGCTGGTTTAGGAAGTGTTCCTGAATTCTTTAAAGATCGCAGCAGAGCATTAGCGCTCCTGAAAAACCTCGAAATTTCTCCCGTCTATGCAGGGTTTAGAGTGAGCAATAAAGAGAAGCGTGATGAGTTAATTAAAATAATTAGAGAGGGACTAAATGATCCGATCCAGTTTCAGGCGCAAAATAAGGATAAGCAGTTTTTCTCCGTAGCTAAGTCAGATCTAGGTGAAGGGTTCTCTGGATTTAAGCTTAGTGGTGCGGATATGGCAAAAGGGATTCGAGGTGAACGAGCAGAGAAGTCGATGATAAAAGAACTGGGTCAAGAGCTATACGACGATGCGATGAAAGAAGTAGCGAAACGCGAGTTCGTGCTGATGGCTGGAGTAGTGGATGATTATATTGTGTTCTTTGCTGGGAAGAACGTTGCGGATATGCGGTTTGCTCCATCTGCTGCTGAGTCGCTTCTAGCAAATCCTGAGATAGATTTTGCTCTAAACTATGCTGACAAGGATCTAACAGGTCTGATATTTTTTAGCGATACTGCTATGAAAGATATTCAAGAATTAAGATCTGAACTACCAATGATCACTTCAGCATACACACAGGTGATGAAAAATTCTGACTACTTTGGTGATACCTTAGACATTCAAAAATTGATCAATAATGTGGGAGAAAAAAGTGAGTTTCTTTTCGATCTATTACCGAAGACTAGACTAGGTGTGGTTATGTATCTGGAAGATGGATTTAAGATGGAGAGCTATTTAGGAAAAGATGCTTCTGTATTTGATCTCGATACGAAACGTAAATTAGCTACATTAGCAAATCATGATGGAGCGATACTCTCAGGGAATTGGATACTGAAACCTGATTTTTCTAAGAACTGTGCGCAATTATTAGAATCAGCCACGACCGCAACTCAGCAGATTTTCCAGCTAGCAGTGGAGCAAGATGTACATGATGACGACTGGCTAGAATTTGCTAGTAACTTCAGAGTCGCAGATTCTGAGTTTTCTGACGATCTAGTAAGGCTCTATAAAGCGATGCAATCTGGGCTAGAAGGTATCAGTAATGAACATGCGATAATGCTCGATCTTAAAGGACGTATGCCGACTGCCGTGCCAGAAATACCAATGCTACTGAAAGAACACGGACTCGTCCCAAGACTCAGCTACGCTAGTGAGGTGACCGACCGAGCAAGACTATCTGCTGGCTGGGACGATATGTCGGCAGCTAGCAAAGATCTTGGGAATGGCGTAGGCAAGCTAACTAAAGAGGAAGTAGTGATACCAAAGCCCGTCAAGTTATCAAAAGCAGGTATAGATCTATGGAGCTATAAAGTAGAGAACTGGGATCATGATTTTCAACCAACTTTAGGAGTGAATGAGAAGCTATTTTTTCTCGCTACCTCACCGAATTACATTCAAGAGCTAGCAGAAATAAAAACGGTAGCTACTGAACCAGGAGCTGAGTTAGTGATCAGGTTAGGTCCTGCTAGAGAGGCAGCGAACCATTGGCTGAAAGTATTTGAAGAGTATGGTAAGGAATTTCTCAGTGAGAGAGAATTAGCAGAGTTTCAAGCTGCGATACCTCAAATAAAGAAATTCATAGAGGTCTCAAAGCAGGTAGAAAAGCTCGATATCTATACCCGTAAGGTTGATAGCGAGATCCGTAATACCATTCATTTTCACACTAAATGATGATGCCAAGCTATCTAGGAGGCATCGAAGCTGGAGGCACAAAGTTTGTCTGTGCAGTCAGTGAACGAGAATCGGGAGAGATCATACTTGAGGAAAGGTTTCCTACTACAGACCCAATTAGCACATTAGCCAAAGCAGCCGGATTTTTCAAAGATGCTTCATCTCAAGGTTATATTATAGAAGCGCTTGGCATAGGAACCTTCGGTCCTGCTGGAGTGAATATATCACAAAGCAACTACGGTAAGATTTTAGCTACCCCAAAGCAAGGATGGGAAGGTGCTGATTTTCTAGGCACGTTCCGTAAGTCTTTTATAGACTTACCTATTGCATTCGATACAGACGTAAATGCTGCGGCAATAGGAGAGGGGAGTAATGGTGCAGCGAAAGGTCTAGATTCCTACGTCTACATCACAATAGGAACGGGAATCGGTGGTGGGGCAGTGATAAATGGACAACTCATTAAAGGCTTACTTCACCCTGAAATAGGTCATATCTCTGTGCGTAGAGAAGGTGGTGATGAATTTGCAGGCGTTTGCCCATTTCACAAAGACTGTATCGAAGGGCTAGCTAGTGGCACAGCCATTAACGAGCGCTGGGGTATCTCTGCTGAAGAATTGCGAGAAGATCACCCCGCATGGAAATTAGAGGCAAAATACCTAGCGTCACTCTGCCAAACTCTCACTGCCACATTCTCACCTGAACGCATCATCCTAGGTGGTGGAGTAATGCAACAAGAGCCCCTGTTAGAAATGATCCAACAAGAATTCAAAACTCTAACAAACGGCTACTGGCAGACACCAAAAAATTACCTGGTAACCCCAGAATTAGGGAATCAAGCAGGAATTACAGGTTGCCTAAAGCTAGCCGCCTCCTTGTCATAGAATGGTAACTAATAACTGGAATCTGACAAATTAACGCCTTGCTTCCCAGCTATCTACCTTATCAGAACTGTTAAAGTTCACTCTAGCGCTCACGCGTTGCACGTAACGGACTCCTTGATTGAACCCAATACCACTATAGCTATAACGCCCGCAGCCACGGCCATAGCGACCAAAGCTAGACCCGAAGTAAGGACTAATACCACTGTAATGCACAGGCTCAGACGAAGTATAGATCCAGCGTTCATAGTTTCTGCCATCTTTATTTCCCTGAGTGACTGAAGCCGCTCTTCCCCATGCCAAGAAGACAGCATCCTTGTGCATCCCTTTTTTGATCTGACCTTGCTGGACTAGAGTTTTGTGCGAAGCAGGAAGTCGCTCATACATTGCAGGGCTTTTTTCGATCCTCGTCTGAGGATTACTTGGTGCACAGCTGCTAAGCACCATTGCGCCTAGGATAGTTACAGCACTTAGGGAGGAAAGGAGATAATTCTTTTTCATGGTATACCTAGTATACACACTGTCGCTCATTGAGCAACTTTCAGGATAAAAAAGACTGACACAGTTTAAAATCTATCTTTAATAGTGATTATGAAATTCACCACTTGTCTTCTAGCTCTGATCTCCACTATTCCACTTCTAAATGGTCAGACTTACAGCCTTGATGAGGAAGACTATTTACCGCCCAAGGGAGTGATTCTAGAGAGAAAATCTAGTTTCAATCTTGAGAATGGGAGGATGCAAATTAAATCCAAAGACCGTGAAATGAATGGTCAGTTGAAGTCTTTGATGGCTAATCATTCGACATTAACTAATATCGGTGATCAAACAATATTGTCGCTAATTATAAAAGACACCTCAATTAGCGAGGCTTCAGTAGATGGAAAAGTATTATCAAAAGAGGAAAAAGAGCATCCTCTCACTAATGTAGAGATGCTCTATACAAAAACCGAGGGTAAATGGTCTGCGAAAACCAAATACGAAGATTTAGAGCTTACAGAAGAGCAGAAAGTAAAGATAGAGGAGCGGCTTAAACAACTAAACATTAAAGAGTCTCTATATGGCTATGAGCCTCGTAAAGTAGGTGATATATGGGATATGGAAAAAGCCTTACTCACGAAAATTGGCGGAGAAGCGAAGTTAGCAAAAGCTAAGGGCGAAATTACCTTTAAAGAAGTAGTCCAAATAGAGGGACATAAATGCGCTAAATTACTTTGCAAAATAGATATGGAAGGAATCAAGGATAATACTAATATGAGCCTTAAAGGTGAGGTCACAGTATGGAGGAGCTTAGAATTTTTCACCGATGTGAAGTCCAGAGGATCACTAGTAACAATCATTGAACCAGCAGCTAAAAATGCACGCATACAAATTACTGGAAACAGTGTTGTAAGTGAGGATGTGACTATTAAGCAATCAGTGCTGAGTAAATAACGCCTGTTAAAAGTGATTAAAACTTCTCATTTCTCACAATACAGTTTACCCCAATACCTATGAATCACATCTCCACATTCCTCAAGGGCTTTGCCATGGGTGTTGCTAATGTCATCCCTGGAGTCTCAGGCGGTACTATCGCTTTCGTCACAGGAATTTACGAACGTCTGATCAATTCTATAAAGTCATTCGACGGCACAGCATTGAAGCTAATCATTGGCAGAAATTTCAAAGAATTGTGGAAGTATGTTGATGGTAATTTCTTACTAGCCCTCATGCTAGGAGTGGTCGTAAGTATCGTTTCTGTAGCTAAAGTCTTAGGAGTAGTTCTCCAGAATGATGTTTATAAAATTTACGTCTCAGCGCTCTTCTTCGGACTCATACTAGCCTCGGTCTGGTCAGTTTATAAAATGGTTAAAAAATGGTCGTTCGCTGCTATCATAGGACTTCTGATAGGTTGCGCTATAGCCGTAGCTCTAGCCTTCATGCCCCAAGCTCAAGAGAGCAAGAGCATCGCCTACCTCCTCATTTGTGGAGTAGTAGCAATGTGTAGTATGATCATACCTGGTGTCTCAGGATCGTTTGTGCTTCTCCTCATGGGAAACTACAAGCTCATCATGATTGACTCTGTAAACGCCTTGCGAAGGGGAGAAATGGAAGCCCTCAGCGTCCTCATCCCCGTTGGTGTAGGAGCTGTCGCTGGCATGGCTATTCTCTCACGAGTGCTTAGCTGGCTCTTCAAGCGTTTCCATGACATAGCCGTAGCATCCATTACTGGCTTCGTAGCAGGTTCTCTGCTCACCATCTGGCCTTGGAAAAAAGAAGTCGTAGAGACCTTCACTAGTGGCGATAAGATCAAAGAAAAAGTGATCGACTACGATCGCTACCTACCAGCTATGGACAATCAGTTCTGGGTGGCCGTTGGCATCATGCTCATAGGTGTAGCTCTTATGATCGCAGTGGAAGTCATGGGGAGCAAAAAGAAAGATTCATAAGTTCGTAAGAATTAAATCGATGACCTTTTGCACCTGAGTTTCTGGATTCATTGCGATAGGCTTGATCCACTGCTCTTTCTGAAACCACGTCCGCTGGCGTTTTGCATACTGACAGGTTGCAAAGAAAATTAATTCCTGACAGCGCTCCTGGGTGATTTCGCCATCAATATAGTCGATAATATCCCTGACTCCAATGGCTTTAATACTGGTCTTAGAGAAGTTATTCTTCTCATGAACAGCTCGCACTTCATTAATAGCACCATGCTTAATCATGAGCTCAGTCCTGAGACCTATCCTTTCTCGGAGTAAACCACGATCCCAGTCTAACAGAAAGCCTCTCAGATGTTTCTCCATCTCCAGCGAACTTTGCTTCCAGTCAGTCTTAAGTTTTGACATAGGCTCTCCAGAGAGGATACAGATTTCTAAAGCTCGTATTACATAGCGCCTATTTTTAAGATTAGTATCAGCTGCGCCGATTGGATCTAGCTGCACTAGTTTCTTAATCTGTGCTTCAGCTGTTAGAGTTTCTAGGTAAGCCCTAAGAGTATCATCGCCAGCTGGGACAGGGGATACTCCGTGGGTGAGAAATTTTAGATACATACCAGAACCTCCGACAATGATGGGAACTTTCCCTCGCGACTGAATCTCAGCAATAGTAGGCTTAGCAATATCCAAGAATTTATGAGCATCAAAATCCTCACTTGGCTGGAGAATACCGAATAAATGATGTGGAGCTTTAGCCAGCTCGTCAGCCGATGGAGCCGCTGTTATGGTATCTAGATCTTGATACACTTGGTAAGCATCACCATTTACAATTTCCCCACCGATCGCATTTGCAAGTGCTATGGATACTCCTGTCTTCCCTGTAGCCGTAGAGCCACAGATATAGATAGGTCGTAATGATCCAGTTGTTTGCACAGCACTACCCTTAAAGACTATCGCTCCAGAAAGAAATCAGAAAAATTACGATCCAGCTGATTATTCAGCGATTCAGAATTACCATCTAGAAGTTTTGCTAGATGTTGAGCAATGGATGGTAAATTAGCTGGATGATTTAGCTTATCTTCACTCAGTGGATGAGTGATCACATGATCTGGAGGCAACATATCAGGAGCATCTGTTTCTACTAATAATCGATCAAGGGGAATAGCTCTATAGACTTCTTGCTGTTTTACTTTTTTCTCCTGCAGATAATATCCAGAGAAAGAAAAGTAAGCACCACGCTCGATCAACTCAGACAGCAATTCTTTAGAACCATTATAAGAATGCAATAGAAACCCACGCTTTGGAAACGTGTGACTCCTAAGTAACTCCATAAACCATTCCCAAGCTTTTAAGACATGAATAGACAAAGGAGCATTCAGCTTATTAGCTAATTCCAACTGGAATAAAAACGCATCCTCCTGAGCGACTTTATCAGGATTATCCATCCACCTATCCAAACCACATTCGCCAATGCAGGGGAGAGGGGATTGAGTAACCAAATGAGTTAGAGCATCTTTCCAACTACTCTCTTGAAAGGGCGTCTTCCATGGATGTAGTCCATAAGAGGGAATCACTAAATCAGGATATTTTAAGCTCAGCTTCTGCACTGCTATCCAGTCTTCTGAAGAAGTCCCATTCACGACACATCGCTGTATCTTCTGCGAACGCATATCACTTACAATAGTTTCTACTTCTCCAAATCGAGAGTCCTGAAGATGGAGGTGAGCATCATTCATCACTTTATTCTCCAGAGCTGATGATATTACCTTTACGATACAGATCTTTGTTAGAAGCTTGAAACTCTGCCTTCAACCTTACTTTAAATTTCGAGAGGTCGACTAATTCCCAGTTGAGAAAAGTCCAGTTGCCATCGACTCCATCGTGGCTGATGCCTAGTAGAAGATGCACCGCGTCATCGTGGATCTTCATGGTGCGGGTCTTTGGCTCGAAGTAAAATGTGCGTAGACTGGAGGCTCGGGATTTGTTCTCGAAGAGCTTTGGGTCGAGGTAGAAGACGGTTTTAGTGGCTATATGCTCAATTCGCATATCAGGGTAGCCTGATCTCTGAGCTTTGCCTTTGGTGTTTTTAGGAATGGAGCAGGATAAGTCAGGGTGGGCATCTAGCTTTATGAGTAGCAAGTCTTCGAAATAGCGAGAGGCTTCATTGATACGGCGCAGTTTTTTGATAGGGGAGTCTGCTCGATTTAGCGCAACAATACTTTCCTTAATTCCCATTTGAATCGCTGCCAAAGCCGTCTGATGAGCCACTTTCTCTTTATCAAAAGGAACGACCTCATGGCCTGTAGAACTCTTCACTACCTGAGAAAATAAGAAGCTCCTAATTCCTAAATCTTCTGCAAGTAACTGCTTCACTAATGCATCATCTGTAGTTGCTGCTCTTGGCTCATCTACCTTCTGGGCTTTTGCTGAGAGAGTAGCGATCGATAATATGGAGCTCCATATTAATGTATTGATGGGGCTTAAGTTCATAATTTAGATCCTCGGGTACTAACTCATTAGGGTCAAGGATGTAGATTTTTCTTACATAATAGATAAATGTTACAAAATAATTGTGAACACCTAGTTGTTATGATACTAATGTCACAACAACAGAACAACAAATATAAATTATGGCAATGAATAAAATGACAATTAAGCTACAAGAAGCTTTGCAGGCAGCGCAACAGACTGCCACACGATCATCTCACCCAGAGTTGAAGTCTGTCCACGTTTTACTGGAGCTTTTACAGCAAGAAGGTGGTATAGTAGTACCTATTTTAGAGAAATCAGGTGTCAATATGACCCAGTTGAAGGCGAAGATTGCTGGAGAGCTTGCGGCTATCCCAGTAGTGAAGGGCTCAGCGGGTGAGCCTCAGATAAGCTACGGACTCAAGTCCACGCTTGATGCTGCCGATAAGGCTCGTGAATCCCTAGGTGATGAATATCTAAGTGTAGAACATTTTCTACTAGGCTCACTCGATGACAATGGACCAGGAGGAAAGCTACTCACTGAAAGTGGAGTGACGAAAGAGAATCTCAACGATGCTCTTAAAAAAGTGCGTGGTAATCAGAAGGTGACAGATGAAGACCCAGAAGGAAAATATCAAACCCTTGAAAAATACGGACAAGATCTAACAGCACGAGCTAGAGCGGGTAAAATAGACCCAGTGATAGGTCGTGACGATGAAATCCGCCGTGTGCTTCAGGTGCTTAGCAGAAGAACCAAGAACAATCCAGTGCTGATCGGCGAGCCAGGTGTGGGTAAGACTGCGATTGCAGAGGGACTAGCTCGACGTATCGTCAGTGGCGATGTTCCTGAGTCTATGAAAGGCAAGCGCCTGATCTCTATGGACATCGGTAGCATGATCGCGGGTGCTAAATACCGTGGTGAGTTTGAGGATCGCCTGAAAGCGTTCTTGAAAGAAATTTCTGAGAGCGATGGCGAAATCATCCTCTTCATCGACGAACTTCACACCATCGTAGGTGCAGGAGCGAGTGAGGGAGCTATGGATGCTTCTAATCTCCTCAAGCCTAAACTAGCAAGAGGGGAACTCAGAACTATCGGAGCGACTACGCTTGATGAATACCGCAAATACATCGAAAAAGATGCTGCTCTAGAGCGACGTTTCCAACCTGTAAAAGTAGATGAGCCTAGTGTGGAAGATACCATCGCAATCCTCCGTGGTTTAAAAGATCGCTACGAGGTGCACCATGGTGTGCGCATTAAAGACAGTGCGCTAGTAGCAGCCGCTACTCTCAGTGATCGCTATATTTCAGATCGTTTCCTACCGGATAAGGCAGTAGACTTGATGGATGAGGCTGCATCTCGTCTAAAGATAGAGCTAGATTCTAAACCAACAGAGATCGACCAGAAAGACCGTCAGCTCATGCAGTTAGAGATGGAGCGTCAGGCTTTAGAAAAGGAAGACGACTCTGCTAGCGAGAATCGTCTGGCTAAAGTGAATGAGGAAATGGCGAACTTGAAAGAGGATCTGTCAGGTATCATGGCGCAGTGGAAGAATGAAAAGGAAGTGATCGATATCACCAGAGAGGCACAAGAGCAGATAGATCAGCTCCGTACTGAAATCGAACAAGCCAAGCGAATCGGAGATCTTTCACGAGCATCTGAAATCACCTACGGGCAAATCCCAGAAGCAGAGAAGAATCTAACAGAAGCGCAGGCAAAGCTAACGCAACTACAGCAATCTGGAAGCATCTTGAAAGAAGAAGTGTCTGAGGAAGACATTGCCACCGTAGTAGCAAGCTGGACTGCAATCCCTGTAAGTCGACTCCAAGAAGGTGAGCGCTCTAAGCTGGTGAAGATGGAAGGTCGACTCGGCAAACGAGTGATCGGTCAGCGTCAAGCGATAGAAGCGGTTTCTAATGCAGTTCGCCGTGCTCGTGCTGGTCTCCAAGACGAGGATCGCCCTATCGGTTCGTTCCTTTTCCTAGGACCTACAGGTGTGGGTAAGACAGAGCTTTCTAAAGCACTAGCAGAATTCATGTTTGACGACGAAAACGCTATGGTGCGCATAGACATGTCAGAATACATGGAGAAGCACAGTGTTTCTCGCCTGATCGGAGCACCTCCAGGCTACGTGGGGTATGACGAAGGTGGTCAGCTCAGCGAGCACGTTCGCCGGAAGCCATACTCAGTAGTTCTCTTTGATGAGATCGAAAAGGCTCACCCAGACGTCTTCAACGTCCTTCTCCAGGTCCTCGATGATGGTCGCATCACCGATGGGCAGGGGAGAACCGTGGACTTCAGAAACACCGTGCTCATCATGACCTCAAACATCGGATCACAGTTCATCATGGAAGAAACCAATGCAGAGCAACGCGAAGCAAAAGTTAACGAAGCGCTTAAAGGGCACTTCAGACCTGAGTTCCTCAACCGTATCGACGAGACAGTAATATTCGACCGACTTGATAAGGACGAGCTAGGAGAAATAATCAATATCCAGATCGACCGAGTTGCCAGCCGTTTGAAAAAGCAAGGACTCACTCTAGAGCTCAGCGACGACGCCAGAGACTACATCGCCACCCAAGGCTACGACCCAGCCTACGGAGCAAGACCTCTCAAGCGTGCGATTCAGAAGTATCTGTTAGATAAGCTCAGCCTCGATATTCTCGATGGTAAGTTTAGCGAAGGGGATACTGTGAAAGCTGATTTTACTGATGGGGAAGTGGTTTTTAGTAAATAAGTAAATAGAAATTAGAAGGCGGCTCTAACAGAAATGTTGGAGTCGTTTTTTTATATTTATTTTAAGACATAAAAAAGCGGCTCCGTCGTTAGACAGAACCGCTTCGCAAAATATTTGCTTAGTGTAAGGTTGTACTACTTGAGTTCAACTTTAGCACCTGCATCTTCGAGAGCTTTCTTAGCTTCTTCTGCAGCTTCCTTAGGAAGACCTTCTGCAACAGCAACTGGAGCGCTTTCAACGAGCTTCTTAGCGTCTGCAAGACCGAGGCCTGATGCAACACCGCGAACAGCTTTAATTACTGCAATCTTATTACCACCTGCTTCAGCAAGGATAACGTCGAATTCAGTCTTCTCTTCAGCAGCTTCTCCGCCACCAGCAGGGCCAGCAACAGCTACAGCAGCAGCAGCAGATACGCCCCATGCTTCTTCAAGATTTGATACGAGCTCAGCGGCTTCGATGATTGTTAGTTTGCCGAGTTCCTCAGCGATTTTAGCTAGATCAGCCATAATGTATTATTTTCTATTTGTTTTGTGTTTAGGTTTCGTCGCACCCAGGGCATCTGGGTTATTTCAGAGTTTCAGCCGAATTTCCGACGAGGAGCCAATGTTGGTTATCAAGCGGCTAGAGTTACCTCAAGCCGCCATCTTATCAGATTTGTTATTACTCTTCTTCGTCTGAAGAAGCATCACTTGAACTATTGCCGAATTTCTCGTTGATCGCACGGAGGATACTTGTTCCTGGCTCGTTGATGACAGAGAGAAGCTTGGCAAGAAGCTCGTCGCGTGATGGTAGTGAAGCGAGGACTTCGATCTTAGCTGCGTCGATGACTTCTCCGTCAAGGATACCGATTTTGATCTTTACGTCTTTAGCTTTCTTCGCGAAGTCTTTGATAGACTTAGCAGCTGCGGTTACTTCGCCTTCGCCTGTGACGAATGCAGTTTGACCGATGAGTTCTGAGCTGATGTCAGGAAGACCTGCTTCCGAGAGGGCTGCTCTCATGTAGGTGTTCTTAGCAACGTGTACTTCAGATCCGCCTTCACGGAGTTGGTCACGGAGATCAGAGAACTGAGGCACTGTGACGCCTGTGTAGTCCATTACTAGGACGAATGGTGAGCCGTTTACTCTAGTGAGTAGCTCGTCGATGATGATTTTCTTATCAGGATTCATTGTAGTGTTCCTTTCTTAAAATGTTTATATTAGATAGCGAAGAGTGATGCCTCAAGCTTGATGCCTGGGTTCATGCACGATGCGATAGTAACTGCTTCTATGTAGTTACCTTTAGCTGATGCTGGCTTAGCTTTTACGACTGACTCAAGAAGAGCCTTTGCGTTTTCGATGATTTTTGCTTCGTCGAATGATGCTTTACCGATACCTGCTGCGATTACGCCGTTCTTATCAACCTTGTAGTTGATGCTACCAGCTTTTACCTTGTCGATAGCTGCTGCTACGTCGTCAGTAACTGTGCCAGTCTTAGGGTTAGGCATGAGACCACGTGGTCCTAGAACACGAGCGATCTTACGAACGTCAGACATAGCGTCTGGTGTAGCAATAGCTACGTCAAAGTCAGTGTAACCGTCTTGAACCTTTTTGATGAGTTCTGCGAGACCTACTTCGTTAGCGCCTGCTGCTTCTGCTGCCTTAGCTGCATCACCACCTGCGAATACGATTACCTTTACGTCTTTACCAGTTCCGTGTGGAAGTGACACTGAGCCACGAACCATCTGGTCTGATTTACGAGGGTCGATACCCATGCTGAATGAAAGAGTGACTGTTGGGTCAAACTTTGGAGCTGGGAACTTCTTGAGAGTCCCGACAGCTTCGTCGATGCCGTATGTCTTAGTGCGGTCCACTAATTCTGCGGCTTTGTTGTAACGTTTACTACGTTTTGCCATAATGTTGTTGTTTGTTTTTGTAGCAGTAAAGCGAGCTGATAATTCCGCAACTCTCCTGCAATATTAGTTAATAAATCCACCATTTCTAGCGGAGTGGAGTGCGGTGATATGGGTGAAATGACTCTAGGTCAAGGATTTTCGGGATGTTTATGGGTAATATTGTTTTTGTAGGCGGTAAAAAAATTAAGTTTGAGCGCTTTAAAAATTTAGAAGCCTTAAATGCTAAAGCTGCTCGCAAATTTAACCCTATCGGAAATGCTGAACTTACAGCTACTCTAGAGCTTTTAGTGCGCATAGAAGACAGGACTCTCATCGATAGTTATTATAGTAAGGCAAGGGTCAAATTCGATGAAAACTCGGTGCAAGAAATAGATTTAAGAGGCTTGGTAGAAGGCTTGGATTGCTCAGAAACGGGTATCTCTACGCAAGAATATGGTAACCAATGGAGCAAAAATGCTGTGACCGCTATTCTTGAGATGCCCAGTGTGGTGACATCTAGGGAGGTGAATTATTTAATTAATCTCAATCATGAGGATTTTGGAAAAATAAATTTAGGTGAGATGATTTCCTTTCCGATAGATTGCAAATTAGTAGGGAATTAAAAGAGAGTTAATAGGGAATTAGTTCTAGTCGGACTAAATTTAATCACAAAAAAAAGGGACGCGGTATATACCACGTCCCTTTTATATATTGTTTTCGCAAAGTCAGATTATGACTTATAACGAAGGCGTTTCTTGTGACGATTCGCCTTCATGCGCTTTTTGCGTTTGTGCTTATTGATTTTGCTCTTACGCTTTTTCTTTAAGTTTGCCATGATGGTTTAGTTGTTTGCGGTTAGATTATATTGGTTTTTGGAAGTTGTTCTAGTGAACGAGTTTGTTAAGCGGATACTCGATGATTCCTTCGGCGCCAAGTTCCTTTAGTGTAGGAATGATTTGACGGGCTACAGATTCTTCAATCACTGTCTCAACTGCTACCCATCCTTCTTCAGCAAGCTGAGAAATAGTAGGTCTGCGGAGGGATGGTAGTGCTTCTAGCACTTTTGACAAGTTTATTTCTGGTAAGTTCATTTTTAGACCTACTTTATCACGTGCTTCGAGTGCTGCCTTGAGCATCAGAACCATGCGATCCATCTTGTCTTTTTTCCACTCATCCTTGTAAGCTTCCTTACCAGAGTAGAAGTGTGGGAACGATGTGAGGAGCGTGTCGACGATGCGTAGATTGTTCGCGCGTATTGAACTGCCAGTTTCAGTTACGTCTACTATAGCGTCTACAAGGTCAGGGACCTTTACTTCAGTTGCTCCCCATGAAAATTCGATTTCAGCTTTGACGCCTTTTTCTTCAAGATAGCGTTCAGTGATTCCTACTCCTTCAGTGGCGATGCGCTTACCTTCGAGGTCGTGAACAGTTTTGATAGGTGAGTTTTCAGGGACTACGAGTACCCATTTGGTAGGGCGGACGGTGGCGCGTGAGTATTGCAGCTCAGCTAAATCTTCTAGGCTCGCACGGTTTTCGTAAGCCCAGTCGAGACCTGTAATGCCGCAGTCGATGAATCCGTTGTCAATGTAGCGCGCGATTTCTTGCGCACGAATTAGGTAGATATCGAGTTCATTATCATCAGATGATGGTCTGAGTCCACGGTCAGACGTGTAGACATTATAGCCTGCTTTTTCGAGTAACTTAATCGTTGGCTCTTGTAGTGAGCCCTTTGGTAGAGCGATTTTGAGTGATTTTGACATAATGAATATGTGGCGGAGGGACGGGCTTATGAGGGTGCAGCCTCGTAATATCAAGGCATTTTTTAAGTTTTTCTAGGTTAGAGTTTAGACTAGTGGTGATACTAGTCGCTTGACTAGCCGTGAGTTGCGTCGATGAGTGGTTTTACAAAGGCTGCTATTCTATGCGAAAGATCAGCTTCTAGTGCATTTTCAGCGATTTGATTCACAATGGCTGAACCTACGATGACTCCGTCTGATACGCTAGCAACCATGGCTGCTTGATCAGGAGTCGTAATGCCGAAGCCTACGCAGACTGGGACATCTGTGTGTTTCTTAATTTTAGCAACTGTATCTCCGATGGATTGCGAAGGTGCTGCCTGTGCTCCAGTAATTCCAGATCTAGAAAGAGCGTAGATAAAGCCTTCAGCCTGCTTAGCTAGTGACTCGATGCGGTCATCTGGTGAGGTAGGTGCTATAAGAGTGATGTTTTTCAAATCATACTTAGTAGAGAACTCTGCATTCTGCGCTGCCTCATCTGGTGGTAGATCTAGTAGGAGAACCCCATCAGCACCTGCGCCCTCGGCATCGACTACAAATTTTTCAAATCCATAAGCATAGAGAGGGTTGAGGTAAGTGAAAAGAACGATGGGTGTCTCGTGTGTTTTTCTAAATTCGCGGATGAGGTCCAGAACTTTAGGCAGTGTAGCGCCTGCTTTTAGGGCTCTTTCCGCAGCTAATTGATTCACTGCACCATCTGCTAGAGGATCGGAAAAGGGGACTCCTAGTTCGATCACATCTGCTCCCACATCTGCAATACCACGGATAATCCCCAGGCATTTATCGATAGTAGGATCTCCAGCAGTCACGTAGGCGACAAAGGCTGGAGTTTTAGTTTCAGCAAGCTTGCTAAAGGTAGATTGTATTCTGCACTGGTTAGTGGCTGAGTTCATGCGCATGGCTTAGCTTAATTTAGGTTACGAGGAAACTCTAATATCTGCTAATTTTAGATTTACAGCGATTTGCGATTTTCCCTATTGTATCTGGCAAAGATTAAGCGATAGTTCCGCTATGAAATTTTTGATGAATCTCGTAGTCAGTATCTCTATTCTGGGAGCCTGTTCTTTGACTGTGACAGCTAAGAAGTTCAACTATCGCAAAGTCATCGCTCCACCTATTAAGGCGATGGGCAAGCCTGAACTCTGGAAGGGTGTAGGCGAACTGAAGATCCTAGTCTCATCTGAAAACCGCGCTGCAGAAGATCACGTGAAGCAGGGATTTGCGCTGCTTCATGCTCAGTGGGACATCGAGGCGTATCGCCATTTTGCAGCAGCGCTAGAGAATGATGATCAGTGTCTCCTAGCTTACTGTGGGGTAGTTCTCAGTATGCTAAATCCTGAGCACGAGTGGAAAGGCTACCGAAATGTAGCTCTAAACCGTATGCTCACTCTCTGTGAAGATCAGCAGATGTTTGGAAAGGAAGGAGAAGAAGGAGCTGGAATGATCTATACTTATCCTAAGAATGAGCGAGGATTTGCCATTGCCATTATTGAGCTCATGACAGAAGGCTACAGTAAGGGGACGGACTCCATGGTGCGGCTAGCTGACATGTATCCGAACGACATTCAGTTCGCGCTCATGGCACCATTTCTCAATCGAGGCAGTTACGATATCTTTGGACAGCCTAATTTAGCTCAAGAAGTGGCGGTGAAGAAAGTAAAAGCAATTATGGATAAAAATCCAGAGAACCCACTCACCATTAATTTCTACATCATGATGCTCATAGAAGCGCCCTACAATGCAGTCGACCAGAAAACAGAAGTCCTGCCCTATGCTAGAAAACTGGTAGAAGTTAGTGGGGGAAATTTACCTTCCTGGCACATGATGCATGGATACGCTGCTTGGAGATCTGGCGAGATAGAAGAAGCTAAGTCTGCCTATGAAAAAGCGATTAGACTTTATGAAACGTGGAAGAAAAAAACCAAGGCAAACATGTCAGAATGCGATGGGCTCATGAGGGCGTATTCCTTCCTAGCCGTAATTTATCATGAGCTGAATGACGACGCGGGAGTAAATAAAATGCTCACTAAAATGGCTACCGCCAGACACACTCGTAAAAGCTCCGGAGTCTACGCTATGTATGAATGGAATCAACAGCTGCTGAAATCAAAAATGCTATTTGCAAAGGCTGCAACAGGTAAAAAATCAGCATTAAATCAAGCGATTAAAGCACTACCAAAAATCGAATCAACTAACGCGAAGCTAGGCAACCTAAATAAAGTGATAAAGGGCTACCAAGCTTATGGTCTTGCTCTAAAGAATTTTGAAAATGGTAAGCTAAATGAATCTCTACAAATGGCTTCACTGCTTGGAAAAATAATTTATGAAGTTAAAGGGATGGCGAAGGATGCTAGCAAGAAAGCCTATTATCCACATTATCTTATGTCGCTTAAAACACTCTCAGTTTATCATAATGAACTAGCAGCGATGCGCGAAGAGAAGTCTGGTGTAGGAGTAGTTAACTGGTATAATGAAGCTACTGATATGCAGCTAGGTCCATCAAGACTCTTCCCGCCGAACGTCCTCTACCCGATAGAATACAGGCTAGGTAAATACCATGAATCAAGGAAAGAGCTAAAAAAAGCCTTAAAAGCCTATGCTCAAGGGCACAAGAGAATGGCAAGCCACCAAGCTACTAAGATAGCTTTAAAGCGAGTCAATACAAAGGTCCTAGAAATGCTTGAAGAACAGAAAAAGCAAGCTGTAGAAATGAAATCCAAAGCAGAGGCTGATTTCAAAGCTCAGGCAGAGAATGCTGAGAAAACAGAGCAACCATAGAACTAAAAAATGATGAAAACATACTCACTATTATCCCTGCTAATGATCATTTCATGGGCTTGCGTATCCTGTGGAACGCAATTTCCTGAAACCCTAAAAGGTGACATTAGCTTAGACGGAGTAAAGCCGTATCCTCTAGATACCTGCCTAGTTATCGATAGAAAGTTAGACAGCACACCTAAGACATACACTAGAGTTCACCAAGGACAGGAAGTGAAGTTCTGCTGTAAGAATTGCGTCATCGCATTCGAGGCAAATCCTGAACCATGGATGAAGAAGTTAAAAAACTCGGGAAGGTAGTTGTACATTTTTACATTAAAGGGCACTTCTGGAAACCCTTGGTTAGATTTTCATTTTTAGGTATTTAATTTTTCTTCGTAGAAAGTAGCTTCAAGGTATGAACTACCGTAAGCCATCCAAGAACCACGATCTTTTTAGTGCTTTATCTAAGAAACGAGAT
>CALAJT010000025.1 GCA_937923145.1 uncultured Rubritalea sp.
TAATAAAAATGCCTAACAAGTCGCAGTAGCCAATCACAGTCGGCGCCTTAATCTCGAACTTTTCACTCAATTAAACCATCAACCCAAAGTCTATGTTCGCCCTCCGTCTGTGATGGCTATGCTAGGACGTTAGCCTAAAAAATTTACACCTAATAATATCCAACCATTAAAAAAATAATGCCTCTAAAGAAATGTAAAGAATGCGGAAACGATGTCAGCAGCAAAGCAAAATCCTGCCCTAACTGTGGATCTATCGCAAATAAAAATGTAAATTGCCTTACTGGTATAATAATAATTTTCGTATCTTTACTAGTTGTTGGATTTGTTATGACTTCGATAGTAGGTAATGATTCCCAATCTCCAAAAAAGCAATCAGACAGCTCTAGGTCGATTGATTCCTCAAAATCAACTGGGATAACTATGGCTAAATACAAAAACATTAAATCAGGTATGACATACCAAGAAGTTGTTAAGATAATTGGGGAATCAGGTGAGGAAAATTCAAGAGTAGAGATACCAGGGACTCCAGTCACAATATTATATTCATGGAAACAAAAAGGATTCATGGCAATGGGTAATATGAATGCAACATTTCAAGGTAACAAACTAGTTACAAAGGCTCAATTCGAACTCAAATAAATGCGGCTAACAAGGCGCAGTAGCCAATCACAGACGGCGCCTTAATCTCGAACTTTTAACACCATTAAACCATCAACCAAAAGTCTATGTTCGCCTTCCGTCTATGATGGCGATGCTAGGACGTTATGCTAAAAAATGCCATTCAACTCTAAAGTCAAAGCACAAGCAATGGTCGCATGTGGTAGATGCTGCAGTATTTGCCACAAGTTCTGCGGCATTAAGATCGAATGCCACCATATCATTCATGAGTCCGAAGGAGGCGAAGACACCTATGAGAACTGTCTACCCTTATGTTTTGATTGTCATGCAGACATGCGAAGCTATGACAAAAAGCACCCCAAAGGAACAAAGTATAAACGTGAAGAACTTGAGCTTCATCGTGAACAATGGTTTAATAAGGTCAGTAATTCATCTGTATCAACATATACTGACGAACACAGGCAATTAGATATTGAGCTATTTCAACGAATCACAGAAATCTTACCATGGAACACAAGTATTGACTTTCTACGAACAAACAACTTCGCAGGATTCTCCTTCGATTGGGATTATATGTCTGATCTTGAGAGCTTCCTTCGAACTACCACGGATCCGTCATTCGAATTCATTGATGTCAAACTAGAGGTTGTAAGGGCTACACTAGAAAGCTACGCTGACGAACTAACGACTGCATTGTGCCAAAACACATTTTCAGTAGCTGACGGGAATCGATCCTCAGTTCCGCAGGAATGGGAATTGGAGTGTCCAGAACGGTTTAACAGAGCTACAAATCTGATTCATTCAACAGCAAAGAAAGTTGTAGCTCAATATGATTTGCTCATTAAGGAAGGTCGCAGACAACTAGGAGTTTCTACCTCAACCCACACAAACCAAGCATAACAAGTCGCAGTAGCTAACCCTATGGGCGCCTTTTTAGTCCAGTTTTCACACAATTATAATCTTAAATCCTTCGTCAAACATCGCTCTCTCCCATAGGGCAGCTATGCTAAGACGTTCTCTTAAAATTGACACCCGTAGAATATCCTGTAGATTTATAACATGACTAGTCTAATAGAAATACAAAGAGAGGCAGATCAGTTGTCTGAAGAGGAACGTGCTGGACTTACCGCTCACCTTTTAGCCACACTCTCATCTCCACCACTTGGACCTGATGACGCAGAAGCTGATCGCCGAGACTTAGAATTAGATTCAGGAGCAGTTAAAGCTATTTCACATAATGAATTTCTTCGACAAGTGGGTAGATCATGAGAGACATATACTATCATCCTCTTGTCCCAGCTGAAGTCAGTAAGTTTCTAGACTACTATGATCATCGATCTAATTCATTAGCTGACGAGTTCTGGGACGAACTAAAAGAGGCTATTGACTATGCCGCATGGTTTCCGGAAAGACATCATTTCGATGCAAGTGGTCGTAGACGTAGCAATTTGAATAGATTTCCTTTCCACTTTTTGTTCAGAGTTTATTCTGACAGAATTAGAGTAACAGTTATTAGACATAATCAACAACGCCCCTCTTACGGTGTCAGACGAAAATAAAAAAGAGAGAACAAGGCGCAGTAGCCAATCACAGACGGCGCCTGTATCTGCAGTTTTTACACTACTAAATACTTAAACTACAATCCACCATCGCCCTCCCGTCTGAGATGGCTATGCTAGGACGTTAGCCTAAAAATAATATGCATTCTAGCCTCAAGGGAATTTCTCTCAATCTACTACTTCGAAATTTTTTCTCTGGAGTATTCTTCTTGGGTGCTATCTATCGGGGAGGCATCATATCAAGTGGCGACTTAACTTTGACAGGTTGGACACTTTTAGCTCTTGTGGCAGGCACCATGGTTTACGCTATACACCGAACATTATTAAATCCGTGGATTGAGATGTTACGATATAGTTCAATAGGAACAAAAGTTCTAAAAAGTAATAGGTTTTCATCTTGGTTTCTTTCAGAAGACGCAATTGACTTACTTGTTGATCGTTGGGATCATACTCTTCACCAAGAGGTCGATAACGAGTTCAAAGAATTGCATACCAATAATCCTGCTAGATATAGAGGGTTATCATCATGGTCTGATTACATTCATTTATTCTACTGTTCAGGTCTTTCAATAATTCTAGGATCGATAGTTAATTTCTTTGCTTCTAACAAGGTGTGTTTCGATATTTGGCAATTCACTATAGCGTTAGCTTTTTTAATTCTTGGCTTATTATCAGATTTTAGACGTCAATATGTTGAATCTAGATGTATCAAAAAACCAGACAGGCTGATATTACCACCAAATGAAACCAATAAAAATGGCTAACAAGGCGCAGTAGCCAATCCAAGACGGCGCCTGTTACCGCAGTTTTCACACAACTAAACACTTAAACCACAGTCCACCATCGCCCTCTCGTCTGTGATGGCTATGCTAGGACGTTATCCTAAAAATGCCCACACCAAAGCCAGACCTAAGTTATATCCATAGAGGCATAGAGCGCTTCAAAGACACGACTGATCGACCATGGTTGGGGATGTCCCACAGATCGTTAAAACTCAGCTGTGGCTAATTTCGTGATTTTTATCATTTGTTAGGTGTTGTGCAAGGTTTAAGCGCCGCATTATCAGCTGGAGTGGAGTTCTCCGAGCGTAGCGAGGGGGACGTAACGGATGCTGATAATGCGCTCGCCAATGCCCCTAGATCCTTCGCATGT
>CALAJT010000026.1 GCA_937923145.1 uncultured Rubritalea sp.
AGCAGCTCACTCTGCAACATGGTTACAATAGGGCTTTCATCATGCTAAGAGCACTGCAGAGGTGAATTCAATGCCCAGCATTAAGCAAATCGACTTCACCTAAAATGGTAATATTCTTAGCCTAACGTCATAGCATAGCTACACCTGAGGAGAGAGCGATGATAGACTTTTAGTTGATGGTTATAGTAGTGTGAAAAGTTGGCGATACAAGCGCCGATGGTGTTAGCTACTGCGCCTTGTTAGCCGCATTTATTGTTTGCTTGTAATCCGCGAATAGAAAGATCTTCATCTAACTGTGACCAGTGTAAACCAAACGGAGAAAGCTCGATATCACTTAATTGTTCATCTGAAGCAGATTGAAGTCGTTTATGTTCGCTTATAGGAAAGCGGATAATAGTTCCACTATTCATCTCAACTACAATGAAGCCATTTTCATGTTCTGCCTTCTTGGGTGTATCAATCAAAGTATTCATGCCATTTTTGGATTATAAGTTCTCTATGAGATTCAGCTAAGTCTTCTGCTTTGCTTAATTGTTTAGTCTTCAAGCCAACTGATTCTCGAAGAATAATTTCACCTTCTACGATAAAAACGGCTTCACCGCTTCCTTTTTTGACGTGCACGTGTATTGGTGTGTGGTCATTGCTGTAAAAGAAGAATCGGTATCCGTCTTTGGTGAAAACTGTCGGCATAAGTAAAATATAGCACCAATTTGATTTTTTGAAAGACTCAAATAAACCACGAGAGGTGAATTTTTAGGCTAACGTCCTAGCATAGCCATCCTAGACGGGAGGGCGAACTTGACTGTGGTTTAAGTGTTTAGTTGTCTGAAAGCTGCGGTAACAGGCGCCGTCTGGGATTGGCTACTGCGCCTTGTTAGCCATTTTTATTGGTTTGATTAGATTGTGTATTCTTGGTTTTGTAACTGAGCCTTCTTACATCATCTCTCCATGAAAATAGTATACTAACAATGAACCCTAGTAGCAACACTGCAAAAGCAACAATGTGACAACGTAAACTCGAATATCCATAATGACGCTTACGCGTCACATCGAGGATTAGGTTTAGTCTTGAATCGATCTTGGTGAGCTCTTGCTCTAAACTCTCTTCATCTTGAGTGTTTCCTGTGCCATTTTCGTAAAGGTGAATCTTAAGATCTTGAATCTGGCTCCTTAATTCAACCCCGTGCATAAAGGCTCTATCAAAATATCTGAATGGTGGGTTTATCAGACCAAGGATCGATATTAGCATAGCCAGAGCTAGAAATGGGAGGAATATATTTCTACGAAAACGCATCTTATTTTTAGGCTAACGTCATAGCATAGCCATCTCAGACGGGAGGGCGAACATGACTTGTGGTTTGATGGTTTAGTTGTCTGAAAGCTGCGGATACAGGCGCCGTCTGAGATTGGCTATTGCGCCTTGTTCGGCATTTTTATTGGTTCGATTTGGATTGGTTTTGATCAAGCTTCATCTACTTCATTTTGAGGAGGATTTACAATCTCTAGTTGTAGATTAGCATCGATTGAATCATTAGTAGCACTATATAGGGCGTTACGAAGATTACTGAATGAGCTTATTGATATCGTCTGCCATCTAGTTGAATCATGTTTGATCAGCGGGTCAGAGCTCTGACAAAATGCTTCTAGTAGATACTCTACTCTATTGGAGAAATCATCGTAGACTTTTAGCAACCGTCTACTTCTGTCTATATAGAGAACAGCTGCTTGAGTTCCTGAGTCAGAAGCTGTGAATTTATTAGTAATAACTTTGAATCCAGCTTTTACTTCTTCTTCTGATAGATTAATTGGGAAATTTCTATTGGTATTCATGGTGTTTATTTTTAGCCGAACGTCCTAGCATAGCCATCCTAGACGGGAGAGCGAACTTTGACTGTGGTTTAAGTGTTTAGTGGCGTGAAAACTCTGGTAACAGGCGCCGTCTGGGATTGGCTACTGCGCCTTGTTAGCCATTTTTATTGGTTATTATTATTTGGTTTTAACTTTGATGTAGATATAGTCTGACATGCTCTTACCCTTGAATAAGGATATAGAACGAAACCCTTGCAGGTTTTCCCATCGTAGTTCCCAATCAGTTGTTTTTACTGGGTGAGATTCCTCTAATCCAACTGAGGTGATTGCTTTCTTATTGAATGGCACATCGTCTATATCTTCTACTGTTATCCAATCAGCTAAACCATTGATGAATACGATTTCGGTGTCACCTTTTTTATAAGAGCACTTTTCTCCATATTTGGTTTTGCTGGTTTGTGTAGGAACTCCAAGTATCTTTTCTACTTGAACTTTTGATTTGCCTGCGATTTTGGTTACGTCAACTACTGGCTTTGCAATTGCAGATATGGTTAATGCTAGTAAGGAAATTAGTGATAGTATTTTCATAAAGGGTATATTTTTAGGCTAACGTCATAGCATAGCCATCACAGACGAGAGGGCGATGGTGGACTTTGGGTTGATGGTTATAGTAGTGTAAAAACTCCGCAAACAGGCGCCGTCTGTGATTGGCTACTGCGACTTGTTAGGCATTTTTATTATTGGATTCGCTGAGGCTTCATTGGGTTACAATTCGGCTTCATCGTCTTGGATACTTCCTGTCAAGAGTCTGTCAGGTTGGCTACTCATCGGCAATGAAAACT
>CALAJT010000027.1 GCA_937923145.1 uncultured Rubritalea sp.
TGATTTTAGGATAATAAGCTTTCGTATATGCTGAAATTTAATAGCGTAATCGAATGAAACGATTATTACTACTAGCTCCATTCATCCTAGCAAGCTGTGGTGGTGGCTTATCAAGCGTCCCATCAGTAAGCTCCAATACCAAAGTGGGCGACATGCCGGTAGCTTACGATAATCCAGGGATATTCAAAACCTACAATGCTAATGGAGACAGTGTGATGAACACGACCTGGACACGAAAGTTCGATGCCTCAGGAATCTCATTCAACGACAAAAGAACCTGCACACTCATCACCAGACAGCACGTAGTGATGGCATCACACTATAAGCGACCAATTCCCAGCTCAGTAATATTTCATGACCGCAACGGTAAACAACTCTCAAGAATTCTAGTATCAGCGCAAAATGTCTCTGGTGACTGCGCAGTAGGTCTACTCAATCAACCCGTCCCATCTGGCTACAAAGTTTACCCTCTACTAGCACCAGAACCAACACTAGGAGAAAAAATCAAAGGCGAATTCGTATTAGTCACTGATCAAAAAAAACGAGTATTCGTCCACGAAGTAAGAGGAGTTAGTAAGCAAGCGAATAACTACAGCATGATCTTCCTCAAATACGACGCCTCAAAGAAAACAGGCTACGGCAAAATGCTTATCAGCGGCGACAGCGGCAATCCCTCATTCGTCATGGTGAATGGGGAACCTGTCCTCATTGAGACCCACCACACTGGCGGAGCAGGAGCTGGTCCATTCTACGGTGATGCTGATCTCCAAGCTAAACTCAGATCAGCTATCAAATCTATTGGGGGAAGCGGAATGTTCCGCACTGTCAGATGGCGATAAAGTGACTACCTTACAGGGCTAATAGGGCTAAATATAACCAATTAAATAGATTGTGAATAGCACAATAAAAGTAGCAATTATAACTTTCAAAATCAATCCAATGTGAAACGCAATGAGATTGAAAATAATGATCACCGCAAATAACGCCACAAGAATATGCAACCAAGAAAAGACATATCCTTCGGTCGCAACATTAGCGAGAGTGAGGAGAAGATTTAGTGAATCATTCATCCGCTGATTATCGAAGATGATCAGCGATAGTAAAGAAGGCATTAAAAAATCTCTAGCATATCTAAAGTGCTGCGAAATTCCTCGTTTTTTCATTGCAAATCATAGCCTTGAATGGTTTCTAAGCATTGATATGTCAGAGAATGAAAGAAAAACATTAGAGGAGCGTCACAATATGAGTGACCTAGAGCGTTTGCGTCATAGTTGTGCACACGTTCTCGCAACCGCGATCCTACGAATCTGGCCAGATGCCCAGCTAGCTGGCGGACCTCCAGTAGACTCAGGATTCTACTACGACATGGAGCTAGAACATCGCATCACACCTGATGACTTCGAGCGTATCGAAGCTGAGATGAAGAAGGTAGTTAAAGAAAACTCACAGTTCGAACGCATGGTCGTCACTCGCGACGAAGCACTCGCTTTTGCAAAAAGCGGACGCCTCGGTGGAATATCCGAGCGTGATACAGAGAGCAAATTTAAATTAGACATCTTAGCTAAAATTCCTGAGGGCGAAGAAATATCCATTTTCAAAAATAATGACTTCTGGGACCTCTGCGCTGGACCTCACGTAGGTAGAACAGGTAACTGCAAAGCGTATAAAGTGCTCAGCGTAGCCAGTGCATTCCACGAAGGTAATAAAGACAAAGAATCTCTCCAACGCGTCTACGGAACTTGCTTTAAAAACAAAACTGAACTCAACGATCACCTCGAAAAGCTGGAAGAAGCCAAGAAACGTGACCACCGTAAACTCGGCCGTGAAATGGGACTCTTTCATATCGATGAAATGGTAGGGCAGGGGCTTATCCTCTGGAAACCAAAGGGTGCACTCATCAGACAAGAACTTCAGAACTTCATTTCAGCCGAGCTAGACAAGCAAGGCTATAGCCAAGTATTCACCCCACACATCGGTAAGCTAGACCTCTACCGCACATCCGGACACTTTCCATTCTACGAGGACAGCCAATACGCGGCAATCCCAGATCGTGCTGCACTCGACAAACTAGCTGACGAAAAGGCAACTTGTGGCGAGCTAGTCAACGGACTCAAGCTAGGCGAAATTGAAGGCTATATGCTCCGCCCGATGAACTGCCCACACCACATCAAGATTTACAGCAGTGAACACCGCAGCTACAGAGACCTACCAGTAAGACTCGCTGAATTCGGCACAGTCTATCGTTGGGAACAATCTGGAGAACTAGGCGGCATGACTCGTGTCCGTGGATTCACTCAAGACGATGCCCACCTATTCTGTTTACCAGAACAGGTAGATGAGGAACTTCAAGGTTGCCTAGGACTCGTAAAAACAGTTCTCAAAACCCTAGGAATGGATGACTACCGTGTCCGCCTCTCATTCAGCGATCCAGACTCAGATAAGTATGTCGGAGAAAGAGATGTTTGGGAAAAGGCAGAAGCCTCACTCGAAGCCGCAGTCCAGCAACTCGGGGTAGACTACACCATCGAACTCGGAGAAGCAGCATTCTATGGTCCTAAGATCGACTTCGTTGTCAAAGATGTCATCGGCAGAGACTGGCAGCTTGGCACCGTTCAGTTAGACTTTAACCTACCAGAGAGATTTAATCTCACCTACGTGGGCAGTGACAACAAGACTCACCGTCCCGTCATGATTCACCGTGCTCCATTCGGTTCACTAGAAAGATTCGTCGGGTTACTCATCGAGCACTTCGAGGGCAAGTTCCCAGTCTGGCTCTCACCAGAGCAAGCTAGAATCCTACCTCTATCTGATAAATTCCTAGTGGAAGGGCAAGCCGCCGCTAAGCAGTTAGCAGATGCTGGAGTGCGTGTCAGTGTCGACCAAGCAGCAGAGAAGCTAGGCGCAAAGATTCGTCTTGCAAGATTAGACAGGGTGCCATATATCTTAGTCATCGGCGGTAAAGAAGCAGAGACAAACTCTGTATCTGTCCGTCACCGAGTCCATGGAGATCTCGGATCAATACCACTCGATGAATTTGTTTCAACCATATCTAAAGAAATCAGCGAAAAATCGCTCTAATAATGCACCACTTAATACATAATAAGTAATATGTTAGTTGCATTTAAATGAATTAGTATAATATTTGAGTAGTAATCACTTTCCCTTAAAGACATGCACATTCTGTGTTTGTAATGAGGAACACATAAAATAAATAAACAGGAGGATAAGACCATAGCTAAGCCAAAGAAGCCATACAAGAAACGCCGCGAGATGACCCGAGTCAATCAGTACATCCGCGCCCCCAAAGTCCGTGTAGTCATGGACAATGGAGACCAGCTCGGGGTAATGAGCTCAAACGAAGCTCTTCAAAAAGCGAAATCTCTCGGTCTTGATCTAGTAGAAATTACTGCTAAATCAGACCCTCCAGTTTGTAAGATCTGTGATTTTGGTAAGCATAAATACCAGCAGGCAAAACTCAAGAAAGGTAACGTCAACAGCGCTCCTAAGCTCAAGGAAATCAAATTCCGTGTGCGTACAGAGCAGCATGACTACAACCTCAAGTGCTCACGCATTGAGAAGTTCCTAGACGAAGGTAGTAAAGTCAAAGTAGGTCTCATGTTCCGTGGTCGTGAAAATGCTCACAAACAACTCGGCATCGAAGTGCTCAAACGTGTCGTCGCAGACATGGAAGGCATGGCAAACGTCGACCAGCCACCTAGATTAGCAGGCAGAAACGTCGGCATGCTCCTTTCACCACTCCCAGCAGAACAACGCGTCCGCAAGTTTACCGCCCACGATGACGGTGAACTCATCGAAGCTGATGACGAACCAACTGCAGATGAGGAAGAATAGGATCTAGCAACAAATTACCATTTTACTCAACAGCGATTTCCTAACGGGAGTCGCTTTTTTAATTAAAAACTATGAATGAATTTATTACAAATACAAGTGCAGTTGCCACTGCTGTTGGAGTCTTAATTGCGGCTTATCAACTCTACTCGTCAAGAAAGCAAGCAACTGTAGCTTTTGAAGATTCGTTTTCGAAAGAGTATCGTTAACTTGCAAATCGAATACCTAGCTAAGCATTTTTGGATAAGCCATTATCAGATAAAAAATATAAAGATTGTTTCGATGAATTACACAGATATTTTGACCTTCGCAATGAACAAGCATATTTAGCAATTAAAGTAACATTTTTCTGTAAATCAGCATGTTACATGCTACTTTTTGAAGTGAACAATAGAACTTACTTATCAACAGCCGATTGAAATCTCCTAAGTAAATATAATTTTAAGATCTGGTACTTCTAGACATGGAAGGGAGTGTGAAAATCAGAGGCTTAATATTGAAGCAATGATCTTTGTGCTGCGCATTGGTATTCCATGGCGCGATCTACCAGCTAAGTTTGGCAAATGATCTAAGGTTTATTCTCAATTCAGAAGATGGTGTATTAAAGGTGTGTGGGATGACGCTCTTCAGGAGCTTTATCTGGAATTTTCAGATTGCTAATATGTGATGATTGACAGCTCTATAATGCGTGTTTATCAGGATGGTAGTAATCCAAAAGGAGGTCAGTATAGGCAGGCTATGGGCAAGTCAAAGGGAGGACTTAGTTCTAAGATACACATGGCTTTTGATGCTCTAGGATACCCTTTGAGTTGTATTATTACGGGAGGGGAGAGGCATGATAGCACTCAAGCTACAGCTCTTCTAAAAAGGCATCTAAAACAAAATAGTTTTGCGTTGTTAGATGCAGGCTATGAGAGTGACGATATTCGTAAGTTTGTGAACAATAAGAACTCTAACTCCGTCATAGCTTACCGCGAAATAGACTAAATATTCCTGAGTTTGACAAGCATATCTACAAGGAAAGGCATAAAGTAGAAAACCTCTTTCAAAAGCTCAAACGATTTCGAAGAATAGGAACGAGATACGAGAAAAACCACAATCTATTCAAAGCAATGGTTTCCTTAGCCTCGATTCTTCTATACATTGAGCACTAATTAGCAAACATGCCCTAGTGTTATAATTATCATTTAAGTTTGTCATAGGAAGAGAATTAAGATGATTAGTTGTAATCTTTGCTTTTCTCATTACCTTGCTGCCAACAATCAAGTTTATCTATGGAATCTAACACAATTACTAATATCACTTCTATCGTGACGCACCCTGGTGGCGCACATAAGGACGATTTTCTAGCATGTAGCGTGATGCTGCATTATATCTCAGTCCCTATTTTTCGTAGAGAACCTACTCCCGAAGATCTGAGTGATCCTACTACTTGTGTGATCGATGTCGGCGGCGAACATACCCCTGAGTTAAATAATTTTGATCATCACCAGTTCCCACGTGATTACGTGCCTACTTGTGCGCTCTCTCTAGTTCTTAGACATCTAGAACTCTACGATGACGCACGGATGTTCTGTGATTGGTTAGAGACTGCAGAGTGGTTTGATACGCGTGGTCCAGTGAAGACGGGTAAATGGCTCGGTGTTGAGCGTGATGCAATGGCGAAGCTGAACTCTCCGATAGACATTACCTGCCTCAGGCAGTTTGCTAGCCATAGTGAGCTGCAGCCTGGGAATGTGATCTGGGAAATTATGAACTTGATAGGTAGTGATCTGGTGAACTTCGTTCAGAGTGCTCGCCAGAGAATGGACTTTATTGCCGAAAATCATGAAATTTGGGAATTAGGTGATGACTTAAAAATAATCTTCATGCCAAGAACTGAACCTATGGCTGATGATGCATCTGGCGGTCTGGGTAAATACATCGAGACTGTAGTATCAGCACGGGGATGTGTCGGTATGGTTTATCCTGATAGAAGGGGAGTAGGCTATGGCTTAAACCGCTTTAATGATGATCTGCGTCTGGAGTTTACTAAGGTTGCTGAGTGTGAAGACGTGCACTTTGCACACAATGCAGGATTCATTGCTAAAACTTCCGCAACTGAGAAACAACGTCTGCAAGAATTGTTAAAAATGTCTTGGGATAGTAGTAAACCCAAGATTTAGATTCAGAGCTAATCTAGTATGCTAGGACTTTAAAGTCCGGTAATCATCCGTCCTAACAGTGATTCCTTCATCATCTAGTCTCTCTAGTAATGGCATGAGGACTTTACGAGTAGTGCCTATCTGCTGGCGGATGTCGCTGGCGGTGCCCTTGGTTGTAGTCGTTAGATAGCTTATGACTGCTTGCTTAGCGGCTTCGTAGTGGGATGCTTCAAGTAGTGCTTTGGGATCCAGCTCGATTACTTTTCCACTACGGATTAGGAATGTGAGCGCCTGCTGAGCTTCTGTAGTAGGAGCTAGATCGACTCTAGCAGGTGGGGTGAGGTTAGCGGATTTTAGATCTGTTAGGATTCTAGATGCAAGTATCTCTAGGTGAACTGGTAGCTCCAGCGAGTGATCCGCATTAGCTATTCCGTCCTTAATCTTGCTATAGCCGTTATCTGTTAGATGCTTTTCAATATGATCTGATAGTGATGGGTGTATCCCTTCATCGACCATACTAGAGCGCCATGTTTCGATAGGCATAGTTGGTGTATCTGGCTCTTTAATATGGAAGCTGTCGATGATGCTAGCCGCAAGATCGATAGCTGACTTCCATCCTTTAGGATCGATGATGTTGTCGCCACGCTGGGTGACTTTCTTTTCCTTGATCAGCTTAGCTATCGTTTGTTCAGTGTACTTGTTATTGTAAGGGGAGTTTACGATAGGTTGTGTGCTAGAAAGGATTGGCTTTTTAGTAAGCTCGGTGAGGATGATTTGACGTAGATTATCTATAGACTCTGCACGATCTGTTAGAAATGATTTACGTCTATCAGAGCGGAACTGTCTAGGCTCAGCGAGGGCGTCTAGAATAATGCCGCCGCCTAGAGTTCCTTGCTGTGCGCCATCTCGGATGACGAAGCGGTCTCCGACACAGGCTGTAATAGGAGTTTCTAGTCGGAGCTGGGCATAAGAGTCTTCTCCAGGAGCTAGCTGAGACGTAGAATGCAATATAACTCTAGCTCTAGTACGTGAGGTTCCGTGGTGGAGGATCACGGTCTCAGTGTGCTTTAGAGGACGCTTAGTGGCTGACTGACCTGTGATAGATCGGTCTTGGCGACTGAGTGAGATATCTAGCGTGGAGGTCGGAATGAGTGAGTTAGTTTTCGTAATCACTGAGCCTCGCTGGACACCAGGTTTACCGCGTTCATTTAGTGTGAGGTCTGGGACATTGAGTGCTGTGCGCATACCGTGCGAGGCGGTTTCTACTTGTGTAGAATGATTTTGGATCCCGCGTATGTTAGAGCTGATTTTTTCTGGCATACAGTAGATTGTATCACCTTTGCTGATGCTTCCTCCTGTTAGTGTACCGGTAACTACGGTGCCAATTCCTGTAGGGGAGAAGGTACGGTCTACTGAGAGTCTTGGAATATGGTTTTTAGGCTGCTTTTTTAGAGTCTTGATACGCTCTAAAATTTCCGCTTTTAAATCATCTAATCCAGCTCCAGTGTGAGAAGATACAGGAATCATTGTGACGTCTTCAAGTGTAGTGCCAATGAGATCTTCCTTAACCAATTCCATGGTGAATTCGATGTCTTCCGCTATGTCGGCTTTTGTAAGAGCGATGATTACATTTTCTACTCCTAGGAAATTTAATATCTGTAAGTGTTCCTCTGACTGCGGCATCCAGCCATCATCGGCAGCTACGATAAAGATGGCTATATCGAGAGATCCTACGCCTGCGACCATGTTGTTGACAAAGTCAGCATGCCCTGGGACATCGATAATACCTAGCTCGTGATCTCCAATAGTGAGGTGGGCGAAACCTAGCTCGATCGTGACGCCTCGCTTCTTTTCCTCAGGTAGTCGGTCTGGATCAGTGCCGGTAAGCGCTTTGATGAGTGAGGACTTGCCGTGATCGATGTGACCAGCTGTTCCAAGTATGATGTGCATTAGTTAGATTTGAAATGATTGATAGGATTTAACACATAGGAGCTTATCTTACGCAGAATATTCCACTATACGTCCTTTTTCGAAATCAAATGGGGTCATTTCTAGGGTTACGCTGAATCCGTCTTTTATCTCATCACGCACTTCCGCAAGTTTTTTAGGGGTGTGGCCGATGATGAGTTTGCCATTTTTTAGTTCTACATTAAATGTGCGGTCGTCTCTACGGTTGATCACTTTTCCCTGAGTCACTATTGGTGCGTCTTTCATGCTGGGAAGGTGGGGCAGTCTTGCTTAATTGTCCAGTAGGGATGATAGCAGAATAGAAAAAAGCTGAGGCACTTGAAAGTGACTCAGCTTTAATTGGGAGGGGGGAGGGTTGGGAGGGTTGGGAGGTTAGGAAGTTGGAGGGTTCAGGGAGGGGGCTCGTGGCTTCAAATTGTCTATATTACCCCTTTAGACACACGATATTCATATAGAGTCACAAAATTATTATTTTATTCTGAAATTAATTTTTGAGCAGTGTAAGAGGCTCGATTCTTGACCTCCGCAAAATCTGGGTAATGATGTGCGCATGTCAGACGATATTATATTTCCATGTAGTCCCCAGGATGAGGTGTTAGGGATTCCCTACTTCGCTAGGATGTGCCACAAGATCAGGCTAGAGCGAGATGGTGACCTAGATAAAGATTACCAACCTAATTTAGGAAAAGGCTTCGATAAATGGATCTGTGAGCTATTAGAAATCGATTATGCCGATTTAGTGAAAATCGTGCACATGGAGAATAGCAATGAGACGGTTCTATACTGGGCTTATGAAAATGGTATAAAGCCAGAGTCTCCTAAGCTAGATTGGTGGCTTAGCTATATGCGCAATCGTGGTCATAATGATGATCTAAGTGAGAAACTAGAGAAGCGGAAAGTGGATGCAGGATTCGGTGGCAGAGATGACATTGCTTCTTTTTTTGATTTCATTGATGCAGAAGAAGGTAGAGACTAGCCAAGAACAGACGTTATGAAAGAAATTACTCTCAAATCTCCACTAGACATGCATCTTCACCTTCGCGATGAAGAGATGCTGAAGCTGGTCACTCCACTGACTACGCAGACTTTTGCAGGGGCAGTTATTATGCCTAATCTGGTGCCTCCAGTCGATACTCTTGAGGCTCTTGTTTCCTATCGCGAGCGTATTACCGCAGCTCTAGGAGATGATGTTTTTAAACCCTACATGGCACTATTTTTTCGTGATTACTCAGAAGCTGAATTAGCCGCTGCTAAGGATGAAATGATAGGTATCAAGCTTTATCCAGCTGGAGCCACTACTAATAGTGAGGCTGGAGTGAAAGCTCTCGATGCCGTAGAGCCTACATTTAAAATGATGGAGGAGATGGGCATTCCCCTCATGGTGCACGGTGAAACGCATGGCTTCGTAATGGATCGTGAAAAAGAATTTCTAGCGAGCTACGAATATCTAGCGAAAAAATTTCCTAAACTACAGATTACGATGGAACACATCACTACTGCAGACGCTGTAGATCTAATGGGCAAATATGAGAACCTAAGAGCCACAGTGACTCTTCAGCACCTTATCATCACACTGGATGATGTAGCGGGTGGTATGCTTAATCCTCACCTGTTCTGCAAGCCAATAGCCAAGCGTCCAGAAGACCGTGAAGCACTTTTACAGGCAGCTTTAGACGCGAATCCTAGTCTGATGTTCGGCAGCGATAGTGCGCCGCATCCATTAAGCAAAAAAGAATGTTGTGGCTGTGCTGCTGGTGTTTTTACAGCACCTCTAGCTCTCGCCCGTTTAGCTCAGTTATTTGATAAACATGACAAACTAGAGAATCTTCAAGATTTCGTGTCGGGGAATGCTCAGCGACTCTATGGAATTACACCTTTGGAAAAAAAGGTGAAGCTAGAGAATACTCCATTCGAGGTTCCCTCTGCCTACACAGGCCATGGTCAACATGTAGTCCCAATGCATGCTGGCGAAACTTTAGATTGGTCAGTCACTCATATTTCATAAATTCTTAGTTTGGACACTCTAGATCAGCTTAAAAGACCGCTTAGAGACTTGCGGATATCGGTCACGGATCGATGTAATTTCCGTTGTCGCTACTGTATGCCAGTGGAGGTCTTTGGGGCAGATTATCAATTTCTACCTAGAGAAGAAATATTACGATTCAGTGAGATAGAGCAGATAGCCAGATCATTTGTTTCTCTGGGTGTGAACAAACTTAGAATCACTGGTGGTGAGCCTCTATTACGTAAGGATCTAACAGATCTAATCGCTAAACTTTCGCAGTTAGAAGGTGTAGATGATATAGCGATGACTACTAATGCAGCTCTCTTAAAAAAGTATGCTGTAGGGCTTAAAGAAGCAGGACTTCACCGAGTTACAGTTTCGCTTGATTCATTAGACCCAGAGATTTTCGCAGCTATGAATGGCGTAGGTGCTAAGCCCGCGAAAGTGGTAGAGGGTATCGATGCTGCTCTAGCTGCTGGGCTGAAGGTTAAGCTCAACACAGTGGTCAAGAAATCTGTGAATGAGCATGGGGTCACTGATCTAGTAGAGTTCGCTAGTGAGAGGGCAATACCTATCAGATTTATCGAATACATGGATACTGGTAATGTGAACGGATGGAAAATGGATGAAGTCGTTCCTTCTACTGAATTGTTAGAGGCTTTGATTAAGGATTTCCCGCTTATTCCAAGAGATAATAAACTGGGGTCGACTGCAAAAAATTATCATTTAGAAACTCAGCAAGACGGATTCGAAGTAGGTTTCATAAGCTCAGTCACGCAGCCGTTTTGTAGTGATTGTAATCGTGCTAGACTTTCAGCCGATGGACACGTCTTTACCTGTCTATTCGCAAGCCTAGGAGCGGATGTGAAAGGTCTACTTAGAAGAGGTGCTACGGAGGCAGAATTGCTAGATTTTCTCAGCGCTATTTGGAATAAGCGAACTGACCGCTACTCCGAACTTCGCAGTGATTCTACTGTGGATTTACCTAAGGCAGAAATGTCGTATTTGGGAGGCTAAAAATGTGGCTTGCTAGCTGTGTTTTATTGGCTAATAATTTAGCTCATGGAAAGTGTCGTTACAAATGAAGATGAAGCTAGTGTGGAACTTAAACTAGATTTTGAGACTCCACAGTTTTTACATGCTTTGTTTGCTAATGAAGCTAAGGAACTTAATTACTTAAAAGAGAAGCTAGGAGTCTCAGCCGTCACTCGCGAAGGCTGGATGTTACTTAAAGGTGACAAAGAAAGCGTTGAGAAAGCTAAGCAAGCATTTAGCGATCTAGAGGAGGCGCGAAGGAGTGGGAATGAACTGACGGTGAAAGAATTTAGAATGGCAGTGGACGTCGTTGCTAGAGGTGGAAAGACAGGTGTTTCGGCTATGACTAAGCTCAAGCTGTTAGGTAATCGTGGGCGTAAGCCTGTGGTGCCGAGGACTCCACAGCAGTCTAAGTATCTGCAGGCGATGTTAGAGAATGATGTGGTCTTCGGACTTGGTCCAGCGGGTACAGGTAAGACCTATTTAGCGATGGCTATGGCTCTTCATATGCTCAAGGAAAAGCTAGTCAGCCGAATTATACTCACACGACCAGCTGTGGAAGCAGGGGAGGCACTAGGGTTTTTACCAGGTGATTTACAAGAGAAAGTGGCACCTTATCTAAGACCTCTCTATGATGCCATGCATGATATGTTAGATCCTGATACAGGGAAGCGATACATGGAGGACGGGACTATTGAAATCGCACCGCTTGCTTATATGCGAGGCAGGACATTAGCGAATAGTTTTGTGATTCTTGATGAAGCGCAGAATACCACTCCTGAACAGATGTTCATGCTTCTGACTAGAATCGGTGAAGGCTCCCACTGTGCAGTTACAGGAGATAGCTCACAGATCGATTTAAAGAAGGGGGTGCGTAGTGGATTATTGGAGGCGCAGGAAGCTTTGGTAGGTGTTAAGAGCGTTGAGTTCATACACTTTAAAGCTGAAGACGTGGTCCGACATCCTGTCGTAGCTCGGATTATCCAAGCATACGACAAGCACCGTGAATCTAAGGTTCTGTAGTCTATCTAAGAACGATCGACTTCTCCCCACGCTCGACCATCTGACCGATTTCTACTGCGCAAAGTGAGTTATGCTGATAAAGTATGTCTAATACTTGAGACTTGTTTTCTGGTGCTACAGAGAGCAATAGTCCACCTGATGTCTGCGCGTCTGCTAGAAGCATCTGGATATCCTCTGTGGTATCGCCTATGTCTAAGTATGAGCTAACATTTATTAAGTTTTTCTTAGACCCTCCTGGGACGAACCCTTGGTCGATGAACTGATAGACTTCATCTGATAGAGCTGGAATAGAGCTACAGTTCAGAACTGCTGTCGCGTTAGAGCTATCGCATATTTCACGAAGGTGTCCGAGTAAACCGAAGCCTGTGACGTCAGTACAGCCATTGACTAGATCCTTCTCAGCAAGCTCAGCACCTGAAGTATTAAGAGTGATCATAGATTTAATAGATAAGTCGCTAAGAGCCTCCGAGCATTTATCCTTTTTAACCGCAGTTGCTATAATTCCTGTTCCTAGTGGCTTAGTGAGGATGAGAACATCTCCCACCTGAGCGTGTGCATTGGCAGTAAAGCGATCTGGATGGACGATACCTGTGACTGATAGCCCGTAAATGGGCTCAGGATTCTTGATAGTATGTCCACCTACTAATGAGCAGTTTGCTTGCTTCACCATTTCGGCTCCGCCTTTAAAGATAGCCTGGATGTCATCGAGACTGATTTTGTCATCAGGCATCCCCGCAATAGCCATCGCAGTGATCGGCTTGCCTCCCATGGCGTAAACATCTGATAAAGAATTAGCTGCCGCTATCTGTCCGAAGAGATAAGGATCATCTGCTATAGGGGTGAAGAAATCAAGCGTCTGAACGAGAGCTGTCGTCTCATTGAGTAAATAAACACCAGCATCATCCGCTGTTGCAGATCCAACTAGAAGGTTAGGGTCATTATTACTAGGCAGGTCGCGCAAAACTTGCGAGAGGGATGCCGGATCTAGTTTAGATGCTCATCCTCCGCAGGAGGCCAAAGAAGTGAGTTTTACCGATTGATTTAATGATTTCATAGTATTTAAAGTTAGAATTGAAACATATTAATCTTATTACATTGATTTTTGCTAGTTCAAATGATTATTTCATTTTTGTAAAGAAACACGAAATATATAAAATTTATGTCAACAACTTCTGTAATCGAATGTAAACCATCTAAGTGGTTCAAAATACGTGCCGTTTTAATCTTGCTGATGCTGGCGTTCTTCTGCGCTTGGTTCTTAAAAGACGGCTATTCTGGCTATCGTGAGAAGAACTTACACTTTGTCTCTAAGCAGCTGTTCAACGAGAAAACCGGAGGTCAGGCCGACTACGTTGTAAATGTTCAGGATGTATTTAACGAGGGTAGTTACACAGAAGAAAGCTGGAAGGATTTTGCAAGTAAGCAGATTTTATCAACTCCTGCGGAAGAGCGCGGTCTAATGCCAAGAGACTATGATTTTAGTTCTTATTGGCCTGAAGAAATAGTGAATGGCTACGAATCTCTTAAGGCTGATAAAGCACATGAAATCTGGAGAGAATATTCTGGGCGTATGAAATGGGATATCGATGGACCAGAAAAGCTTTATGATGAAGGGAAAATAAGAGAGCAGTTCATCACAGCTGGTGTTTGTGGCATACTTTTATTAATAGCTGCATTCATCTGTGTCAGAACGATGAGTCGCTCTATGATAGTCACTGAAAATTCATACATAGCGCCTGGTGGGAAAGAAGTCCCTTATACAGCCATGAAAAAAATCGATATGCGTAAGTGGGATAATAAAGGAATCGCAGTCATTTCTTATGATGACGAAGGGTCTACTAAAAAAGCTAAAGTTGACGGTATGGTATACGGACAATTCAAACCAGAGAATGGAGCTCCTGCGGACAAGTTATTTGCCTATATCAAAGAAAATTTCAAAGGAGAACTGATAGAATATGTGTCTGATGACGACGAAGACGATAATGAACAAGCCACTGAGCCTTCTAGTGATAACGATTCTAAAGAAACAAAATCCTAGTTTTTCTAAAATTCGTGATTGCCAAAGCAGATCAGATCATTATTGTAATCCCAATCGTTAATCAAAATTAACAAAACTTAAACAACTACCAAATGTCTGATTCAACCGAACAAAAAGTGAAAGATATCATCGTTGAGCAACTCAACGTGACACCTGACCAAGTAACTAAAGAAGCTAAATTCATCGATGACCTCGGTGCTGACTCACTCGACACTGTTGAGCTTGTAATGGCTTTCGAAGAGGAATTCGATATCGAAGTTCCTGATGAAGAAGCTGAGAAGCTCCAGTGTGTTAACGACATCGTTACATATATCGAGAAGGTTTCCTAAATTTCTTCATTAGAGACTAATATGTCTCAATCAATCTTAAAGGTGGTTCATTTTAGGTGAAGCCACCTTTTTTGATTTTAAATTTTAGCTATTTGTATAGAGTAGCCCCGTAAATACTTAGCCAGTAAAACTACTGAAGAAAAAGACTGATTTCATGCAACCGCCCAAGCCTGATGACATAGAATATGCGATGGAGAATACTCACGTCCTTCGCGAGCCTGACCGTCGTATTGATACGTTTGGTAGCACTCGCTTCCGCTATATAATTATCAGTGAAGTGATGGATTCTGTTGGCAGAATTAAAGTGCGAAGGGGTGAAGTGGATGCGCATAAACCACAGATTATCCGTCCAGCTAGCTATAGCACTGTGGAGCTAGAAGGTTTCGAAAGCAAGGCGCAGGAGTATCTTGACTGGCTGAAATCCAAAGGAATGGAACCTGTTTTTTTTAAATATGGCTTCAGTTTTAAACGCACTGAATCTACTGAGGAAATGATCGCAGACAGCATTGGCTCTGTGAAAGAAAAAATCCTAGATGAGGTTTATGGGGAAGATAATCCGATGATGGCGGTCATAGAGGGAATAGACAATGCGTGGGAAATAGCTTTGCTTAAATTTGCTATCGATATGATTCAGAAATCCTCAGAGATAAATCAATTCGACTATAAAAGAAAGGGCCTTATCTAAGAATGAAATTAAGCACTCTTATTAAAATTGTTGCAGCGTTCATCGTCATGACTGTGCTCACTTGCACTTTGATCGTAGTGAATCATTATTTCGGTAGTGGATCTAAGTCTAAAAGCAAATCTGTTCAGAAAATCACCAATCTAGCTCCTGAAAAAGATGAAACTCAGTTAGTCGAAATCGATGAGCTTAAAAAACGTATTTCTCGTAGGAGCAGTCCAGAAATCGTTCTTGGAGCACCGGCTCTTCGCAAAGCTAAACAGATACTTTCAGAAGAAAATTTTGACGATGCTAAGGTTTTGTTAGAAGAGATCGTAGTGAACTACGAGGATGCTCCGGCAGCAATCGAAGCGTATCGAATTTTAGGTGAAATGAATTTAGATGAGCTATTTGAAATCCGCGAGAATGATGATCGATTCATTAAATATACTGTGAAACGTGGGGACACATACTTAGGTATAGTGCAGGATCATAAAACGAACTTTGATCTCATGATGTTGATCAATGATATGACATCTAAAAACACGAGTGGTTTACAGCCTAAGCAAGAGTTGTTACTGATGCCCCTGAATTTTTCTTTGAGAATAGTACCTCGTAAGAACCAACTTTTCCTGATGGGGACTAATGGAGAAGTGATCAAAATGTATGAACCTATCATAGACATGACTATTCCTAAGAAAAATGGAAAGTTAGAAACTGTAATGAGTGGAACTGCTGCCTATTTCAATGGTAGTCGTGTAAATGCGACGCGTGGAAACTACCGTGAATCTAACAAGACGATCAAAATTCAGAATCCATCGATAGAGATCACCGGTGAAACTTCTTCTATACCAAATAGTTTTAAAGGAATCGTCCTATCTAAAATAGATATGGAAGAGCTTGTCTTGCTTCTACGTAGTGGAAACAAGGTAGAAATACTTTATTAAACATTTGCCTAAAACAGGGAAAATCTACACAATATCACTATGAGTATGAAGCCATTGGAATTTGAAATACCGATCGCAGATCTGGAGAATGAGATCTACAATCTGAAACAGAAATCAGACACTCAAGACATAGATCTGAGCTCTGAAGTCGCTGCCATGGAGGCAAAATTGAATTCGCTTAAAGACGAAATCTATGATAATCTATCTCCCTGGCGACGTGTTCAAATAGCACGTCATACTAACCGCCCATTTATGCTAGACTATCTTGCTCACAGTTTTGAAAACTTTGTAGAACTCCACGGAGATCGCCATATAGGTGATGATCATTCTATGCCAGGTGGCTTTGCTACTATCGGAGGTCATAAGGTTGTTGTTATTGGTCATCAAAAAGGTCGTGACATGAAGGAGAACTTGAAGCGTAACTTCGGAAGTGCCCACCCTGAAGGGTACCGTAAAGCACTTCGCTTGATGAAGCTAGCTGAGAGATTCGATCTACCTGTGATCACCTTGATCGATACTCCTGGAGCATTCCCTGGTATCGGCGCAGAAGAGCGTAATATTGCAGAAGCAATTGCTTTTAACCTCAAAGAAATGATGAATCTGAGAGTTCCTATCATTGCTTGTGTATTAGGCGAAGGTGGTTCTGGAGGAGCTCTGGGTATCGGAGTCGCTGATAAAGTTCTCATGATGGAGAATGCATATTATTCAGTAATTAGCCCTGAAGGCTGTGCCGCCATTCTCTGGAAGCACCGCCAACATGCTCCGGAGGCAGCCGAAGCGATGAAAATCGCAGCTCCTGATTTAAGTGAGCTTAATTTGATCGATGGAGTAGTGCCAGAGCCTCGTGGCGGAGCACATCATGATCACCAGCAATCAGCACAAAATTTTAAAGAAGTAGTTCTCTCACATCTAGCCGAAGTTGAATGCTTAAGCACTGAGCAGATGTTAGAGCAACGCTACATGAAATTCCGCCAGTATGGTGAATGGAATGGCGAAAATATTGCTTAATCAGATTGATTGAAAAATCTACAAGTTGTTCAGTTATGAAAAATAAAGTACTCGTCGTGGCGATAGGTATCTGTCTCCCAACATTCTATCTTACTCAAGCATCAGGAGATGAAGATAAGAAACCAGCAAAGAAATTCACTGAAGAGCAGAAGATTTCTAAGGCAATAGGTGAGAAAGCGAGTGAGACAGCAGTGAAGCCTAAGCAGAAGCGCACCTTATTGGTATTTTCTCGTACCATGGGATACCGTCATAAGTCCATTAAGATAGGCAAAAAGGCATTAGCTATTCTTGGCAAGCAGACAGGTGCATTTAACGTAGTGATTAGTGATGATTTAGAGAACTTTGAGAAACCACAGATTGATGAATTTGACGCGATCTGCTTTTTAAACACCACTCTTGAGGTGTTCGATGGCTCTGGAGATAAGGAACCTATGTTGAAACAAAATCTACTAGACTTCATTTCAAATGGTAAAGGTTTCGTAGGTATTCATGCCGCTACTGATACTTTCTATAAATGGGAAGCATTTGGCGATATGTTAGGAGCTTATTTTTTAAATCATCCTTGGACTTCAGATAAGGAAGTAGTAATCGATGTTGAGAAGGGAACAGAAAATAATGTATTCAACAAAGGAATCCAAGATGGAAGAATGAGCTTTAAAGAAGAAGTTTATCAATTTAAGGCTCCGTATGATTCTAACAAATTTAATATTTTAACAAGACTGAACACAGAGCTTTCTGATATGAAGGTGAAGGGGATCAAGAGAACGGACAATGACTTTGGTGTTAGTTGGTATAAAAGTTATGGTGATGAGGATAAAGGAAGAGTTTTCTATTGCTCACTCGGACACAATGACCATATTTATTGGAACCCAAGCGTGCTAAGCCACTACCTAGCTGGCATTCAATATGCGCTAGGTGATCTTGAAATACCGGCTGAATAGTCAGTGAAGTTGACTAAAAGTCTAGTATTCTAATTTTCAAAAGTTTATTCTTAACTTGCAATGAGTAGAACTTTCAGTAATATTTGAAAATATGAACGCAACGGAAGATTTTGAAAGTGCTAAGGATGAGTTTATCGCTCAGTGGGGAGCTCTAGGATCAAGCTGGGGCATAAGCCGAACTATGGCTCAGGTACACGCTTTACTCATGATCAGCCCAGAGCCTCTGAGCACAGATCAGTGCATGGCGGAACTTCAGATTAGTCGCGGAAATGCGCATACTAATCTTAAGGAACTTGTTGGGTGGGGTTTAGTAAAAATCGTAGTTAAGAAAGGGGAGCGCAAAGAATTTTTTGAAGCAGAGAAGGATGTCTGGAAAGTATTTACCATCGTATTACGTGAGCGTAAGCGTAGAGAAATAGACCCAGCACTCACTTTACTTCAAGACTGTGCAGAGCGTAGTAAAGCGGTCAAAACTGTGGAGGGAAAAGCATTCCATCATCAGATGCAAGAGCTGGAACAGTTCTGCAAGTTTGCATCCAAGGTGGGAGAGAAAATTAGCCATCTCAAGTATGGACCAGCAGTGAAATACGCTGATAAATTCCTCGGGTTACTACCTAAACAGAAGGATTAGTTTTGCAGCGATAAGGTTTAATGAAAAAAATTCGTGAAAAGGACATTTTAATATTGTCAAATCGCCTATGAACATCTAACTATGCGCACCGCAACGAAGATGATCTTTAACGAGCTCAACTTAGTTGAAGTTTCAAAGTTGGCCCAATAGCTCAGTTGGTAGAGCAGCGGATTGAAAATCCGCGTGTCCTTGGTTCGAATCCGAGTTGGGCCACCACTTTAATCCCTTATTTATAAGGGATTTTTTGGTTTCAAGATTGTGACGTTTTTGTTGTCTTCTTTTCGGGTATACACGTTGACAATAGTTTTCTCTGGCTTTATCAGGCTATCATGAAATTAATACATAAAGTAAGTCTATTTGTCGCAGTAGCTAGCACGTTACTAGCCTCTAGTTGTAATAAGAAAAATAAGGTCATTTGGAAAACCGATGATAAAGTTAAAGTCGTTGCAACGACCACGATGGTTACTGATCTAGTGAAGCAGATCGGTGGCGATAAAGTTGAAGTCTATGGTTTAATGGATGAGGGCGTCGATCCACACAGTTATGAAGGTAAACCTACTGATACCATAGCGACTAAAACAGCAGATCTAGTAGTCTACTCTGGTCTCCATCTAGAACATAAACTTGCAGATATGTTAGAGAAGATGGATAAGTCTGTGGCAGCCACTACAGAGATGGATAAGAAGTCTCTCATCACTCCTGAGGAAGAACTCAGCCAATACGCTGACCCTCACGTATGGGGAGATCCTCAACTCTGGGCAAAGGCTGTAAAACCTGTAGTTGAGGCACTTAGTAAGACAGATGCTACAAATGCTGACTACTACAAAAAACGTGGTGATGTTTACCTAGTAGAATTGAATAGACTCTATGTATGGTCAAAGAAAAGGCTAACTGAAATTCCTGATGAGCACCGTGTTTTAGTAACGAGCCACGATGCATTCATGTATTTCTCCCGTGCTTATGGTCTAGAAGTAAAAGCGATTGATGGACTAGCTCCAGATGACAAAGCTGGTCCCAAAAAAGTGAAGGATTTGATTCAATTCATTAAAGATCGTAAGCTTAAGATGATCTTCTCTGAGCATGCCGTAAATGCGAAGAGTGTGAAGTCTATAGCGCAAGACGCAGGAGTAGCTATTTCAGAAAAAGAACTTTTCTCTGATGCTACTGGAATCTCTGGTGAAATGGAGACTGTAAATGGCGAAACTTATGATCTAGGAACTTACATCGGTATGCAGAAGCATAATGTGAATGCAATCGTAGGAGGTCTTAAGTAAAACTATCTCGGATAGAATTTGAGATTTGAGATTTGAGATTTGTAATTTGAGATTTGTAACTATAGTAATGAAGCGATGATTGCTCTCGAAACTCATGATTTAACTGTCACCTACCACAAACGCCCTGTGCTTTACGGAGTAGATGTGGAAGTAGAGGAGGGGAGTCTGGTCGGAATCATTGGACCCAATGGTGCAGGTAAATCTACATTGATCAAAACCATCATGGGAGTAGTTCCTAACTCAGGTGGCTGGGTGAAGGTCTATGGTAAACCGATTTCTGAAAACCTTCACCGTGTAGGTTATGTTCCCCAGCGTGAGAGTGTCGACTGGGATTTTCCTGTGACGGTCATGGATGTGGCTCTGATGGGCACTTATGGAAAGCTAGGCTTATTTGGCAGAGTAGGTAAAAAGGAAAAGATAATAGCCTCAGAAGCACTGGATAAAGTAGGTATGTTACCTTATGCTAAACGCCAGATCGGTAACCTTTCAGGAGGTCAGCAACAACGCGTTTTCCTAGCCCGAGCTCTAGCTCAGGATAGTGACCTCTATTTTATGGATGAACCATTCACTGGTGTCGATGCTGCTACAGAATCAGCGATCATTGAGCTTCTTAAAGAAATGAGAGCCAACGGTAAGACTGTGCTGGTAGTGCATCATGACCTACAGAGTGCTAAAGATTATTTTGATCATCTTTTATTACTTAACATGCGCCTCGTAGCTTATGGAAAAACAGAAGATATGTACAACACTGAATTACTCCAAAAAACTTATGGTGGGAGATTGACTATCCTTGATGAAGTCGCTGGCAAGGCGGCTCGAATTCCTGAGGCGAGGCATTAAATTTGATTATGTTAGATCTCTCCACTATCACAGACTCCTTTCTAGGTAACCTCGCGCTTACATTGAGCCAGAAGGCTCCAATAGCTGCGATCTGTGTGGGGATTTGCTGTGGTCTGTTAGGAGCTTTTGTTGTAGTTCGCCGTGTTGCTCTTGTGGGCGATGCACTATCGCATGCGGTTTTTCCTGGGGTCGTAGCTGGCTTCATGTGGAGCGAAGAACGTAGCCCTGGAGTCATTTTTGCCTGCGCTGCAGTAGCTGGCTTGTTAGGCGTAGCAGTGGTTCAGGCGATAGTGAAAAGCACCAGGCTTAAATCTGATGCAGCTTTAGGTATCGTCCTAGCCTCATTTTTCGCCTTTGGTGTCTTCTGGAATTCCACGGATTCACAATCTGGAGTCACTGACTTTCTCTACGGAGATCTTACTACAATCACAGACTCAGATCTATGGTTAATGGTTGCATCCACTTTCGTAGTGAGCACTTTAGTATGGATTTTCCTCAGACCATTTCGTGTGCTTAGTTTCGATGAAGGATTCGCAGTAGGATTAGGCTACCCAGTAAAACTGCTCAACGGATTATTCTACGGTCTCCTTGCATTTGCAGTAGTCGTGGCGATGCAGGCAGTAGGAGTTATCCTCGTCTCCGCTATGCTCATCACTCCAGCGGCTACAGCATACTTATTAACTGACCGTATTCAGAAAATGATGGTCATTTCAGTTGCTCTAGGAATTGCATCTGCTCTGGGCGGCTGGTGGATTGCTAATCTCGATGTCAGGTTCCAATCAGGACCTATGATCACCCTATTCGGATCGACTCTTTTTGGACTCGTCTACTTCTTTGCCCCTCGCCACGGCATCATGGCTAAATTCCTCCGTAGGGCAGGGCAGAAATCTCGTGTCCATCGTGAGAACACTCTCAAGGCAATTTATCGTATTATCGAACGTAATGGCTTCAAAGGTGCGGGAGTAGGAATAGAACAACTAGCCTCGAGCAGAAAACTAACCATCGAGAGAGTAGAGAAAGATGGAGCGAGTCTTGTTAGAGCGGGTGAGGCAACATGGGAAGAAGGGAACTCAGCGATCTATCTCACATCCTCCGGCTGGAGACGTGCTGTAGAAATCGTCAGAAATCACAGACTCTGGGAACTCTACCTAACAGATCAAGCCAACTATTCACCAGACCACGTGCACGATGATGCGGAGAAAATAGAGCACATCTTAGGAGCCGACATGGTGCGTAAGCTAGAGCGAGATCTAGACTTCCCTGAATACGATCCACACGGTAGCCCGATCCCGAGCTTAGAAGCGACTATGCAGCTAGAAACGGTAGCTGGAAAACAGGAGGAGACTGGCTATTAAACGATTTTATATTTAGTTTAAATAGGATTGAATTAAACAATTTTTGTGGTAAATTATATTTATGAGTAGTTCAACGATGTCGAAAAATAATCAAACCACGATTCCTAAGGAAATACGTGAAAAGCTAGGGCTACACCCAGGAGGTAAGATTAAGTATGAAATAGTGGATGATGTAGTCGTGCTAAAATCTGTACCTAGCGTTATGGATTTAGCAGGGATTTTACAGATACCTGATGATAAAAAGAATATACCTTTCAAGGTGGTACGTGAAGTAGCCAGAAAAGAATGGGTGAAACAAGCAATTAACTAAATTTGAGATGTTAATAGACACTAACACAATTGTTAGATTTGTTACTAGAGATCCAGAAAAGCAATTTCTGCAAGTAGAAGTGGTTTTAAAGGATGCTGCTGAAGGGAAGATACGACTTCATCTACTCCCGATGGTTTTAGCTGAAAGTGTCTATGTATTGCATTCATTTTACGAGTTATCTAGAATAGACATCAGTAACGCTTTGATCGCATTTGTCAGTTCAGCAGAAATAGTTACAGATGATCCTAAGGTATTAACTGCTGCATTAGATTTTTTTGGCAAAACTAAATTAGATTTTGTAGACTGTTATTTAGCTGCAAACGGACTTGTTCATTCGGCTCAAGTTCTCTCTTTCGATAAAGACTTTGGTAAGGTTAATGGTCTTGATTGGATAAACCCAAGCACTTACAAGAGGCAGTAATGATTACTACTTTTGACCCTTGGGGATGGATGATGCTGCAGAGCTTTTTGGTGGCATTGCCATGTGCGTTGCTGGGATCTTATTTGATTCTGCGTAGAATGTCGTTGGTGGGTGATGCTATTTCTCATAGTGCGCTGCCAGGAATTGTAGTGGCATTTGCGTTTGTGGGTGACTTGGCTTCTCCTTGGTTACTAGTGGGGGCTGCGGTTGCTGGAGTTTTGGTTACATTTTTGATTGAACAGATTCATCGTCGGACACGTATTAAACAAGATTCTGCTATCGGGATTGCATTTACATCTTTGTTCGCTCTTGGATTGGTGCTTATAAGGTTTCTGTTAGGGGATAAAGTTCATTTGGATCAGGATGCTGTATTGAAAGGTAATCTCTCACATGTTGCCTTTGCTCCTAAAGTTTCTTTCCTTGGAGCTGAAGTTCCTGATCTCTTATTCACTTCTGCTATAGTAACCATCGTTACGATAATTCTGTTAGTTATCTTTTATCGTGTGCTCACATTGAGCTCTTTTGATGCAGGTCTAGCGGCATCGTTTGGATATAGACCTGGAGTGGTGCATTATTTATTAATGGCAGTGCTCTCTGTGGTCGTAGTAGCTGCATTCGGAGCAGTTGGAGCTATTCTTGTGATCGCGCTTTTGATCTTGCCTGGAGCTACAGCCTACCTTTGCACACATCGTTTAAAACTGATGTTAATTCTCTCGGGAGTTCATGCTTTGATTTCGTCGATTTTAGGAATCTATATTAGCATTTGGTTCGATGGCAAAGAGTCTGCGGCTATAGTGGTAGCAGGAACCTTGTTATTCTTACTAGCATGGTTATTCGGACCAGCTGATGGGGTCGTAGTGAAAGCGATACACAGACGTATCAATACCAGCCCGATTTAGCGGCCTATATTCAGTAGTGTCTTAGCAGCATTTAGCTTAGGATTATTAATCACTAGGCGCACTTTATTCGTTCTGATTCGTTCATCAATAGCACCGGAGATGCGTTGTTGTATTTCAGCTGATGCTCGTTTTACTCTTCCTTTACTACAGGTGCAGTGCATGACGATCATTGAAATAATTCCAGCTGGGATGAGCGATAGCATGAAGCTTGTGAGCCATAATGAAGCTGGTGGGGAAGGATATTCATTCCAGTGATGAGTAAGTGACTTAGCAGTGTCGCTCAGAGTGCTGAAGTAGTCAGTGTAGAGAGCTATAGCAGGGCCTAAAAGCATCGCCCAGAAAACAGTGAAAGCGATGATACCTCCGAGCCACAATGTCATTCCTGAGATACGACTTTTATTTATCACGTTTGCAATGATTTCTTGAGATTCGATTTCGATACCTGTGAGTCCTTGAATATCGATGATCTCTGAAGATTCATTTAAGACTGTAGTATCGTTATCATTAGTGACTGCATCTAGAGCATGTGAGAAATTCCTGATGTCGTCACGATAAGCATCGTTAATTAATGAACGGATTCGCTGTCTAGATTGATCACGGAGAGTATTTTCAAAGTCTCGTGTTTTAGTCCATGACTTTACTGAATGAAATGCGGTCATTACTAATGAAGGAACACTTCCTAAGGTAGTAAAAATCAGTCGATCCCAAGCTCCTTGAGTTAAACCTAACAGACCGATCAATGATCGATACGGAAATAGCAGGGCAGGCGTGCGCTCGATAGCATCCGCACGGAATCGTGAACGGATTCCAATATTTAGCTGAGCTGGGTCGCCTATCACTTCCTTCTGCACGATCTCTGGTAAGGTTGCAGAAAGCTGATCCAGACGCTCAACAGGTGTGCCGATACGATTACGGAAGCCATCTAGAGCCTGAGCTAATTCCACACGTGTTCGCTCCATGCGTTGTTCTAGTTGAGATTCCCTATGAGCGAGAAGGGTTTCAGGTTTTTCGATCAAAGGTGATAGTGTTGCGGAGAGCTGAGTGCGTGTGATTTGACGTGCCGCTTCATCTCCAGCTATACCAGCATCTGGAACGAAAATAGCGGGGAGAATAGTAGCAGAAGGAGCATGCTTTTCCCATTTCTCCATTTCCATGATACAGTCATTTTTCACTGCATCTGTTGGAGCTAGAGAATCTCCCTCTGGTCTAAACCTGACTATCGGAAGGATCAGGGAACCATCCATAGAGCCTACGAATTGTGCTAGCGATGAGTCTCTAATATGTGAAGCTGAAGTGGCTAGTAATTTAATGTTAGACGACATCAATGCCATACTAGAAAGAGTCTCTAGCGAAGGATCATGATCAGAATATCCAGGTGTGTCAGCTATTAAATAAGCAGCTCCTAAGTCTAACAGATTTTGTGGAGAGAGCTTAATAAATCGCTCTCTATCACTTAGGTCACCAAAGGCATGGTGAGACCCTATCCATGTGAGGTTCATACTGCGATCAGTCGCATTCTGACCAGATTGAATGAGCTGCATTACTTCCTCAGTAGATTCATTCTCATTGATAAATGTTCGAGCTAGCCAACTCTTGCCTTCACCCACACGACCCACTAGGGCAAAAGTCGTAGGACCAGCTGATTGGCCCCTATTAATACGCTTCACATCCTGACGGAGAGCATCAGTGATATCACCCAAAGCCCGAGTAAGCGGAGCATCATGACCAAATAGCTGATGCACTGCCTTATCAGCTCTATCAGCAAGGTCTACAGGGGGGGTATGGCGGTCTGTCATCGTTGGCATAGAAATAATGTAAACGATTCATCTGGTATGGCAATCGACTATTTCGAGCATTTATCTGTTCCGAATTGTAAACACTTTCTACGAATAGCCAAATTTTAGCTTTCATCTTTCTCTGCTTGTAGGCAAAATATAACTATGAAGTTACTATCACTTATTCTTCTTACAACCTTCACACTTTTGACGGCCAGTAGTCTCTTTGGAAAAGGGGGGAAGCGTCCGCCTCTATCGATCACTTTTCACCTAGAAGCCAACAGTGCCGAGGGACGAAAGTTGAGCATTCCTGTAGATACTAAAATGGGTAAAAAGTTTATTCAGAAGTCTCCTACATTTTCTACTAAAGATTTTGTAGCTTACCATACATTTGTCTCACCACACCCGAATGAAAATTACGGTGTGTCACTGCAGCTAAGCAAGACCGCAGCAAAAAGACTTACTTATGTCTCTGCTGAGAATAAAGGTCGCTACATTATCGCGAACATCAACGGAGCAGTAGCAGACATGATCTACATCGATAAACAAATAGATGGAAGAGTAATTACTATTTGGAGAAACGTAGATCCTAAATTCATCTCGATCGTGAATCCAATACTCCCTAAGATTGGCGAGACGAAAGACGTTTGGAAGAAAAGACTTAAAGCAGAAAAAAAGCTTAGAAAAAATAAATGATATCGCTAAATTTCCTTTCTAGCCTAGGTAGAGGCTTTATATACACAGCTGTTACTATCTCTTGCTCCGTAGCAGTGAGTGCTGAGCAGCCAATGGGCTTAAAGTTACCCACTGTTAATAATTATCTCTTTACGAATACGCCGCAGAAATTCTACATGTACACTTATCGGAGCTTCGGAGGAACCACTACTAAGCCATGGACTGCTGGTAAATATGGCTATGTAAGAATACTTAGAAATACCTCTGAAGGTGTTCTCGCTACCAAATTTCATGAAGGAATCGACATTCGACCTATCAAACGAGATTCTGCAGGTCGACCACTTGATCTGATCAAGTCTATTGCAAAAGGTAAAGTCGTGCACATCAGTGCCTCAGCTCGTGGTAGTAACTATGGTAGGTATATCGTGGTCGAACATAACTGGGGTAGTGGTAAGTTTTATTCACTCTACGCACACCTGGACACAATACAGTCGACTTTGGGTCAGCAAGTAAATGCTGGAACTGTGATTGGTAAAATGGGATATACTGGAGTAGGCATTAACCGTGAGAGAGCGCATCTACACCTAGAACTTAACGTCATGACTCAGCGAGGTTATGATCACTGGCATACTCACTATTTTGGCAGTGCTAATCGACATGGAGCATATAATGGTATGAACATGAGTGGCATGGATGTCTCGAAGGCTTTGATAAAAAGCCATTCTAATAAAGGTCTGAAAATCACTCAGTTTATAAAAACTATTCCTGTGTATTTTAAAGTTACAATCCCGAGGAGGGGAACTCTCGATGTAGCATCTCGTTACCCATGGATTAGAAAAGGAAATCATAGTGCTGCTAGCGCCTCATGGGAGATTAGCTATTCGGCTACTGGCTTTCCATTAGCCATAGCGCCTAGTATGCGGCGTGTTAGTAAGCCAATGGTGAGCTACGTGAAGCCTACGAAATCAAATCATAAGTATCACACCAGAGGGATTATTACTGGAAAGGGAAACTCCGCTACACTTACGTCTAGTGGACTAAAGGCGGTTTCTCTACTTACAGGAGATTATCCACGTAAGCCAAAAGTGATCAAACCTAAGATCAGCCCTGAGGATATTCCCAAGGCTATACCTGTTGAGTGAAAATAGGAGGTTTTAACCTCCGTCAGGCTACTTAATCAATACTTGGGGAAGTCTTGAACCTTCTCACACGCCACTTGCGCGACTAAAGGATACTCTGAGTTGGAATGTTCTCTCATAGAAAAACATAGTTTAATCCTTCTGATTATGGATTTCCCAGAGATGGTTGTCTGTTAAAGGTGTGATTGATTTAAAGTTAGGTAGTTCAGGTGATGAGCTAACTTTGTGGCTAGTTTTTTCACCACTTGGGTTCCTGAAACTAACCGTAGCTGGATGGCTAGGTATGTTTCTAGGTAATCTAAAGCAATCACACGCTATGCTAAACAAGCGTGAGAGGTAAGGTAAAGTGTTATCCTTTAAAAGCGTGTCTTTAAAACTTACCATGGCAGCTGCTGATCCTCCAGCTGTAACTGCTAAGGCTATTCCACTATTGATAGCATGGGACACAGAAGTAGCTGCGTAGAATGTAGCTCCTCCATCTACTGCAAGCGTGGCTATGCCACAAACTGCAGCTAGACCACCTAACGTACCGAGAAGAGCCTTTCCACCAATCGTGAATTTCTGCATAAGCGAAAATCCATCCCAGTAGTCCTTAGACGAAGCGTCTAACAGCTCACTGTCAAAAGTTTCTATTGGATGTTTTTGGAAGATTAGAAATGTCTCATTCCACGCTTTTTCTAGATCAGCAACCTCAATATCAGCAGGGCACCAGCGTTGAGTTTGCATTCTTCTAGAAAGAGATTCGCTACTCGCTAATTTAATAGATCCCAGTTTCAAATGTTGTTTAAGCTCACCCTCTAGATCTTCTACTTTGTCTTTGGCGAATGATTTTAGATTGAGAGAGCCTATAAACTTTCTGGTCGAATTTAGTGCTTTGTCGAATGGCTTGGCTAGCTTAAGAGGAAGCTTTAGAGCCATTGGTGCTGTTCTGAGAATACTTTGATGTAGAGCCTCCGCAAATTCTGGTGACATGATCTGTAGTGGCTCACCAGTATTCTCATCAGTCATCATTCCTTGGCAGCTAGTAAGAAGACCGTCGTATTTCTCGATGATTTCTAGCTCTTCTTCGCTGACCCATTTGCGGATTAGTTTGTGAGCATCTGATAGATGTGCATCGAGTTCCTTCTGGTGATCAGCTATTTTAATGCGCTGGATTTCAGCTGTGTCTAGACTTTCTGAAAGGCTTTGAAGATCAGAGGTAGACTTACTACCTTCAGTCAGAGGGTAAAATTGTGGACCTTCTGATTTGTTAAATTTCTCGATCAGTTTCATCGGTGTGAAATGACGCCAACCTGGTCTTTCACCACGGTCTTCAATCGCATAATCAAAGGCTCCATAGACATGATCAGCGGAGATGTTGAACTGCTCTAACAGACGTGTTACATCAGAGTCATTCATGGTCAAAGCTGGCTGTCCTTTCTCAGGGCGGATCATATTTATGAGTAAGTATAGCGGGGCAGATGCCATGCGCTTACGGAGAGCATTGAGCATTATCTCAATGAGTCTATCACGGATCGCTGCACGACTCCAGACTACGAGAAAAGCCGAACAGACTCGTGAGGCCGCTGTGAGGAAATCTAAGCGTGGGTTGTCTGACTCTGTTAGTCCTTTTTCAGAGTCTGAAATATCGTGAGTCTGAATATCAGGGCAGTCTAGTAGACCTGCACCGAGAGTATCTAACTGAGTGTCTCCTGCAATAAGTGGGATGGAAAGTGTGTTGAGATTATCTCTGCCACTACGGTATTGTTCAGCGGCTTTTTCAGGATCAGAGTCTAGAAATTCAACTCCATCTGGGTGTGCAGTGGCGATGAGATCTAACAGTAAAGATTTATAGTTACCATCATCCAGCCACGACTGCGGAACCCAGTAGACGAATCGGTGCGTACCGGTAGCACTAGATGATCCACGCGGCACTCGTTCTTTACCTTCTGGGCTGAGAAAACTAGCTACCACACTAGATTTACCAGAGTTCAGCTGACCAGTGACAGCTAGAATAGGGTGTTTACTTAGTTTTTCTGCAGTCTTAAGACTGCGGAGCGTTGCGGAGATATCATCAGCAAGCGACGAATGACCAGCAGCTTCGATAGTCTGCTTAAAGTTGAGAGCAGATCCATCGGCTGGCCAGACAGAAGTAAGGGCTGTAGTTTCTAATGAAATCTCATCGGCTTGGGACATGCAAATAAACTATGGTAGAGATTTGCAATTCGCAAGCCGAGATCTCAATATTAGAGACTATTCATCAGCAGGGTGGGGAGCCTTCGCTTTAACCCATTTTCTGACCATCGTATAGAACAGTGGAGCGAACTTCTACCTTCTCAGTAGCAGTAAATCTGCCAGTGTATGTTTCTGTTAGTTTAACAGTCTTCTGGATAGCTGTTGCTACTGGCACAGGCATCGGCGGTTGCTGTTGCTTCTTAGCTTGCTTGTCGTCGCCACTGCACGAGTTAAGCACCGTAGTTGCGATGATTATGGATAATGCAAAAATTGATTTCATAAGAATATGTATTGAGAATTGTTAGATTATTTAGAACCTTTGGTAAAGCCTCCACCTAGAGCTTGAATGAGTTGAACGGTGGCTTCGAATTGACGACCACGGGTGCGGACTGCTGCACGTTTTGCAGCGAGACGCTCACGCTGAGCATCTGCTACATCTAGGTAACTTGTGACACCTTCATCGTAACGAAGGTTAGAGAGCTCATAGGTGCGTGAGGTAGCATCTACTGATGCTTTACGGGCACCAGCTTCTGCTCTTAGAGCACTCAGACTAGCGAGAGCACTTTCGACATCGGCAAATGCTGATAGAGCAGTTTTCTGATAATTAGCCAGAGCTTCAGCACGTTGAGCTTTAGTAAGGAAGATGTTAGATTGTATTTTTTTTCCTTGGAAAATAGGTAAGGTAACAGATGGACCTATGGAGTAAAACTGGCTCGACCATTCTAGGAATTTAGAGGTAGAAATACTGCTCGTTCCTGCACCTCCAGTGAGAGATATTTTGGGGAATCGCTCAGCTTCTGCTACACCGATACGCGCTGTAGCCGCAGCGACTCTACGCTCGGCTACCGCTAGATCTGGGCGTCTGTAGAGTAGGGCAGATGGTATACCAGATGGGATGCTCGGTAGTGACCCTGTGTATGACGCGCCACTAATATTAAAGTTTGATGGCTGTCGACCTAGCAGAACCGCGATAGAGTTTTCTAGTTGAGCGCGTGGTCCCTTCAGTGAAAAGAGCTCAGCTCTAGCGTTGGCTAGCTCGGCATTGGCTCTGGCAGTGTCTAGTTCAGATGTTAGACCTGCATCGAGACGTTCTTGAATGATCTTTACGTTGTCCTGGCGCGAACTCACTGCACTTCTCAATGTTGCCATCTCAGCATCTAGAAATCTTAGAGCGAAATACTGGCGGGCGAGTTGTGTTTGTAAAGCCACTCTAACATCTGCTATCGCATAGTCGGCTGCTTGCACATCTGCTTTGCCAGCAGATACTAGTTTGCGAACGCGTCCCCAGAGATCAAGCTCATAGGATAGGTTTGCTCCCACTTGGTAATTATTGAAATATTCATCTAGCTGCGAACCACCGACACTTGACTGAGTAGCCTTATCACGAGTGGCACTACCAGATGCGGTTATCTGAGGAAATACATCTGAACGGGCTATACCTAACTGCGCCAATGCTTGCTGACGACGAGAGTAAGCGACTGCGAGGTCTAAGTTCTGTGAAAGTAGCTGATTCTGTAGTGAATTGAGTTTGCTATCCTTGAAAGCATACCACCAAGAAGGGGAAATACTGTGGTGTGAACTAGTAGCTGTCTTGTAGTTCGCTGGCGGCTGAAACTGCGGTTTCGCATAGTCAGAGCTAGAGGTTTTGAATGTGCTACAGCTGACGCTAAGAAGTGCAGTAGTTAGAGCTAGTGAACGTGATAAATGTTTCATGAGTTTATAGAGTGATAATGTAAAATTAGGATTAGACTAGTCAGTCTAGACGGTAGTTGTTTGCAGGATGTTTTCTGTAACTGGGCTAACTAGAATAGCCTCGGCGATGAAATCCACGGCACTACGGAGTAAATCTGTCTTCTGGTGGGATAGAGCCTGAGTCACTGCTCCTATCCAAAGTGAGTTCATCATCTGAGTGGTAAGTTTCGCGCTCCTGCTAGTAGAAATTTGACCGTTCTGCTGAGCTTCCTCGATTACTTCTTCGTAGAGAGCGTTAATTCTAGAATACGCGGCAGATATCTGAAGTCTCAGCGCAGGGCTTGAAAAACTAGACTCAGAAGCGAGTTTGATCAGTAAACATGGGCACTGACCATTGTTTTCAATGAACCTACATATCTTCAACTCAAAGTGAGCGATCACTCTCTGACGTGCATCTGGCTCGATCTCACGGTTCGATAGTATCTCAGTATAATTATATACCGTTTTTTCAGTGTAATGCTTTATAAGCTCTTCTCCAAAGTGTTCTTTAGAGTTGAAATGGTGATAAAAGCATCCTTTAGCAGTCTCAGTAGCTTTGAGAATTTCATTCAAGCTTACAGATTCAAGACTCTTGTTTAACAAAAGATCTTCAGCTCCCTCGATGATGCGAACTTTGGTGGATAAGTCAGTCATACCTGATAATTAGACCGATCGGTCTAATTGGCGAGTGTAAACTTGAAATGTTTATTTGGAAAACTAGTTTAGCTGCGAGATCTTTTCGTTATAAGTAGCAGTGAACCAAAGCACAAAAGTAGACTTGAGCTTGGCTCAGGAACTGTCCCAGTAATTTCAAAATAGTTTTGAGTTGCGGTCCAGTTGGTCTGATTGTTGTTCTGACCACGATTATCGTAGAGGTAAACCGTCCACTCAAATCCACCAATTTCTGTACCAGCCGCGAGACCTACATCATTATAGTCCATAAGACTATTACCATTAGTGTTAGTAAATCTTTCTTTTGAACCATTTGTACCTGACACAGTCATGTTAGAGCCTACTCCTGTTGTAGTTCCTGTGGAACCTGCTATCCACCAGCCTTGAGAAGGAGAATCCTGCTCTGCAGCAGGTGAACCTGCATTGGCAGCTTGCCACTGGCTGTATGTTCCTACAAATGGCTGTGGTGTAAAATATGAACCATCTTTTTTGAGATAGGCTAGTTCAGTATGTTCCCAAGTGATCCCTCTTGTATTGAGACTAGTGAAGTCGGTTACGAAATTTTGAATCGAGAGGTGATTTGCAAATGATAGTCTAATTGTCTGCTTGATTAGAGTACCCGGGTTATTGGACGCTCCAGTAGCATAAGTGCTGGCAAATGTTTTTGAGAAACCGTGATTTGATCTTAGACCAGTTGATGCGATTTGAGCACTGGCTACAGCTCCACTAGCATTAGATGGAATTGTAGTGTTAATGCTGATTGTAAGGTCATCCAGGTCTCCATTATCTGAAGTAAGTTCAGCACCAGTAGAGTCGTCGATAATATTGTAGCTATTAGAACCTGAGATAGCTCCGTTAGTAAATGCATACTCAGTAAAATCAAAATTTAGATTGTTGAATATTTGACCGTTAGATTGATGAGTTAACATCAAACTAATAAGAGCTAGAGGGTATACTTGTTTTTTCATCTTGTATGGGGGAATGATTTATTTATAAATACATAATATCTCAGTTACATTATATATTACCTAGCGCCATAGTCAACTTAAATTGAGTTTTTAAAAGTAGCAGTGATTTTTATTATTTTAAAATAAATCAAGTTTTCCAGTTGAGTCACCAACTCGTCTAGCTGAAACATCCATTAGTTCTAATAGAGATAGATATAGGTTAGTAAGTGGTGTTCCATCAGGAGCAGAGAAGTGACGATTCGATTTGATCATATCTCTGCCTCCGCCTCCACCAGCTAGAATGATAGGCAGGTCAGTGTGATTATGCCTGTTACCGTCTCCGATACAGCTACCATAGACAACCATTGTGTTATCTAGCAAAGAACCGTCGCCTTCTTTTGTTTGTTGCAGACTATTTAAGAAGTAAGCTAGCTGCTGAGTATAAAATTGATCGATTTGAGCAATTTGCCTTAATTTGTCTGGACTGTGGCGATGGTGCGATATCGCATGGTGCCCACCATTAACTCCTAGGTTACTAAATGACTTGTTAGAGCCTTCACCAGCTAACATAAAACTAGCGATTCTAGTGCTATCTGTCTTGAACGCGAGTGCCATGACATCAAACATAGCACAGATATGTAATTCGTAGCTATTGGGGATTCCATCTGGTTTAGCTTCTATAGGATAGAGCTCTTTAAAATTCTCAGATTTTTCTATTTTCACTTCTACTTCACGGATCGAGGTGAGGTATTCATCGAGTTTGATTCTATCTTCTGTGCTGAGCTTTTTTTGGAGCTTCTTTGCATCTTCTCCTACGAAATCGAGTATAGATTTACGCCGAGCCTGGCGCAGTGCATCTGCTTTGAAATCTCCTGAGCCGAAGATCTTCTCGAAGGCACTACGTGGATCATACTCAGCAGGCATCGGAGTGGATTCATCTCTCCATGAGATATTATGCTGATAGATGCAGGAATAACCAGAATCACATGAGCCAGACTTACGAGCTTTAATAGTAGATAGCTCTAGTGAGGCTAGTTTAGTATGGTGACCTATCTGGCGAGCTGCGATCTGGTCCACAGATATACCGTTACGGATATTTGATCCAGCAGTCTTCTTTGCCTGGCAGCCAGTAAGAAATGTAGCGCTAGCTCTAGCGTGATCCCCAGCACCATCACCATTAGACTTTGCTTTATCGTGGTCTAGTCCACTGATAACCTGGATTTTTTCTTTAAATGGATTTAGAGGGGAAAGGGAAGGCGAGAGCTTAAACGCATCGTTACTGCCCAGTGCAGGTTTCCATTCCTTCAAGTTTACACCATTAGGTATATAGACAAATGCTAACCTGGAGGGAGCCTTTGCAACAGAGCTAGCAGTAGATCCAGCTAGGGATGTCATCTGTGGCAATGAGATACTTGCAGCTAGTCCTGTTAGAAATTTTCTACGTTGCATAGGTCGAGAGTTGTTATTTTGATTTAAAATGTTTAGTCCTAGTCATCTGAAATGGTATGCTATTACAGACGGAGTGGATCAGAGTTCGGAATGAATGATTGTTATTTCTGGATTCATCCATAATAAGGTCAATCGCTGGCTTATCATAATATTCAACGCCACGACCAATACTGTAGATAAGTAGCTTCTCAGTGAGACAACGCATAAACTCCTCTGACTTGTTAGAACGTAGCACACTTCTGAGCTCTGCGCCATCTTGAATATCCTCGCCACTGACTAGCTTTCCTGTGGTATCGATGACTTTGCCATTCGAGCGAGTGCGCCATTTGCCAATGCCGCTGAAATTCTGTAGAGCGAAGCCAAGGGGATCTAGAAGCTTATGGCAAGTTGCACATTCAGCTTTCTCTCGATGTGCTTCGAGTTGCTCCCTCAAGCTCACGTGCTTTTTCTTAGATTTCTTAGTCTCAAGAGCAGGTATGTCTTGGGGCGGTGGAGGTGTCGGGCTGCCGATGATGTTATCTAGCACCCATTTACCTCTTAGTACTGGGGACGTTCTGTCTGGATAGGAAGTTAGTGTCAGTATTGAAGCTTGTCCGAGCAGTCCACCTCGTTGCTTACGTTGCTGGGGACTAAGTGTTACTTTACGGAAATGATTGCCTTCTACATTCTCAATATCATAGAAATTCGCTAAATTTTCATTCAGATATGTATAGTCAGAATCTAGACAATCAAGTGCACTAAGGTCGTTATTAATGAGGTTTTCAAGAAAGAGGTTAGTTTCTTTTATCGCATCTAATCTTAACGACTTACTCCATTGCGGATAGAGTTTTGAATTAGGAGAATGCACATCAAGATCACGAAGTTGGAGCCATTGTCCGCCGAAGTTTTCGATGAATCTGACGGCTTTAGGATCATCTAACATACGATTTATTTCAGCACTTAGATTTTCGCGAAGCTGGTTGCTTTTAGCTTTCTCTAGTAATGTAGAATCAGGAGCAGACGACCATAGGAAGTATGATAAGCGAGAGGCTAGAGCATATTCAGTAATCAGGGTTTTTCCATTTTTAATATCTTCATTTATCAATGGATCACTATTTAGGTAAAGAAAGTGAGGGGAGATCAACATTGCCTGAATCCCTAGCGAGATTTGTTCTTCTAGATCTTTTTCAGTCTCTACTTTAGGATCTATAAATTGATTATAGCTTTCGATCTCTTGGATAGAAACTTCTCTACGAAATGCCCTGCGAGCAAAATTTAACCAAACTTCCTGAGCATACATTTCAGGTGTCTGAGAGACAGTGCGCTGCGGGAAAAGTGCACGATGTGTCGCTGGCTTCTCAGGTCGCCCTAAATCAGTGGGTCCTGTAAGGCTTACCATGTGAACTTTTAAATTACGATCTCTCTTGCTATTGTCTGGGTGGTCGGGATCGTATAAATCATTAGTGTAATTGATGGTTAAGTTGGATTTTTTATCTAATGGTAATGTCACTTTACAGAGCCTGTTTGACTCACCAGGGGGGATAGTAAATTTAGCGATACTACGGTCAGCTAGTCTGATTTCGAGTATAGCATGCTCGTCACCAGCAGGTGTAGATGACGCTTCTATTTCTAATATATAGGTGCCTTTGGTAAGTCCTTGTAATGTTTCTTTTGGTAGCTGAGCAGAGCCGTTCACATAGAAGTGACCCTTGGTGATTCTCTTAGGCTCGTAGATGAGCTCGTCTAGCTTGAATGTTTGTTTATTCCATGGCATGTCGCCGATGATGGTGGCTTTGTTTAAAGCTGATTCTGCCGCACTGAGATACTTCTCTATGTGCGCTGATGACACTGTATGGACATCGCTAATAGTATCAAACCCATAGCCAGTATCATCTAGAGGAAGGATGGTTTCCACTTCAACCTCTACTCCTAACAGATCGTAAATAGTATTGCGGTATTCATTCCGATTAAGCCTTCTGATGACAACACTCCCTGGGTCTGGATTTTCACTATCAGTGTGGAATATCGTATTCTCGATCCACTGGCTGATGAGCTTTGCCTCTTGTTGCTGAGGCTGATCCTCATCGAGTGGAGGCATGAGTTTTAGGTCTAGATGGTTCTTAATTTTGCCCCATGTTTCACGATCCTGAATCATGCTAGCAAAGCTGGTGTATTGATCCATATCGAGGTCACCTTTATCAGACCCTTCACCATGACAATCATAGCAATAATGCTCCATCAATGGCTTAACATCTTGTTCAAAGGTGACGAAGTGGGATTCAGGGTCTACTTCTTGGGTAGATGTTTGAGCCTCTATTTTAGGAATAGGATTAAATGCTGACCCACCAATGACATAGCCTATAGCACTTATGAATATTAGCATGCTGACCTTGAGCCATACGCTAATCTTATTCTGGGCCTTTCTACGTCTTTTCATTACTCTTATGATAATATTACAGTACTATACGACACAGAGAACTGAAAGCCTACTAAGAACCTTCAATCTCTTCTAGCCAAGCATCCATTCCACCCTCGATATTGACCAACTGACTAAATCCTAGCCCAGCCAGTATAGCACAAGCTTTGGCACTTCGCATCCCAGCTTTACAGTGAATATAAAGTGGTTGATCTTTAGGTAAGTCTGAAGCAGCGTCTGCGACAGTTGGTAGGGGGATGAGCTTACTTCCAGAGATAGAGCATTCTGCATGTTCAGCAGGCATGCGGACATCGATGAGTAGTCCATCGAGTCCATTATCTAATTTCTTCTTAAGTTCAGTTACGCTTATTTCGGTCATACTTTCTGGTGGTTTAGTACCACAAAAATCTTCGTAGTCGATTAATACTGTGACGGTCGGATTATCTCCACAAAGCGGGCATTGGGGGTCTTTCTTTAAATTGAATGTTCTAAACTCAGTATTGAGCGCATCGTAGTGAGTGAGCTTACCGAGTGGAGGTTTTCCAGCGCCTAACAGAAGTTTGATAGCCTCCATAGCCTGAAGCGACCCAATGATCCCTGGTAAGACTCCTAAAACACCAGCCTCTGCACAACTCGGAACAGTTCCAGGATCAGGTGGCTCAGGAAGCATACAGCGATAACAAGGTCCACCTAGGTGAGGTGCAAAGACACTCATCTGCCCCTCAAACCTAAAGATAGAACCATAGATATTTGGCTTTTTGAGTAGAAATGAAACGTCATTAGAGAGGTAGCGAGTGGGGAAGTTATCTGTCCCATCAATGATCACATCGTAATCCTTCGCTATCACCATCGCATTCTCAGCTGTGAATTTAGCTGGGATTGTGACTACCTCGATATGAGGATTAATCTCTAACAGACGGGCTTTAGCAGATTCTAGTTTCGATTTTCCAATCCAAGATTCGCCGTGAATAATCTGACGCTGAAGATTAGAGGCTTCAACTTTGTCATCGTCTACAATACCGATCTGACCCACACCAGCGGCCGCTAAATAGAGTGCAACAGGGGAACCCAGCCCACCAGCGCCGATACACAGCACTGATGATGCCTTGAGCTTCTCTTGCCCCTCTGACCCTACTTCTGGTAGGGTGAAGTGTCTGGCATAGCGGTTCTTTTCTTCAGCTGAAAGTGACATTATATTTCGATAGTTAAGCTAGTGAGTGGCGTCTCCAGATCCCTTCGGATTATGAATCTTTGCTACCATCTTCTGAATGTCTTCAGGAGGAGCAGGAGTGAATGCTGAGACCACGAATGCTATGATGAAGTTTAGTAGCATCCCTACGAAACCGATTCCTTCAGGCGAAATTCCAAAGAAATATTGGTCTGAAGTTCCACCCATAAACTGGAAGTAGATGATGTAGAACAGCGTGAAACAGATACCAACGATCATTCCAGCAGTAGCTCCTTCTTTGTTCACCTTCTTAGAGAAAATACCCATGAGTAGAGTCGGGAAGAATGATGAAGCGGCAAGTCCGAACGCAAAGGCAACTGTTTTAGCGATGAAGGCTGATGGTGGATTAATACCGAACCAGCATGCAATGATTAGCGAGACTAGAGAGGCTATTCGTGCCCATTTGATTTCTTGTTTATCAGTGAGGTCTGGATTGATTATCTTCTTCATCAAATCATGTGAAATCGAGGTCGAGAGGACGAGCAGTAGTCCAGCGGCAGTGGACAATGCCGCTGCGATACAACCAGCCATCAGTAACGCAATGACCCATTGTGGAGTATCACCCATGTAAGGGTTAGCCATGACAATGATGTCAGCTCCAAATGTAAGTTCATTAGCTGCGATATTACCTTCAGCTCTATCTAGAGCAGAGTATTGCATAAGGCCATCGCCATTCTTATCTTCCCATTTCATTTGCCCTGATTTCTCAAATCGCTCGAACCAATCAGGAGCTTCTGCATGAGGAGTATTATTCAGTTTCTCCACTAGGTTAACTCTGGAGAAGGAACCTACCGCAGATGCAGTGAGGTAAATGACCGCGATGAATGAAAGTGTCCAGCACGCAGACTTTCTAACTGCTTTAACGTCTTTCACTGTAAAGAATCTAACAATTACGTGTGGCAGACCAGCCGTGCCACACATAAGTGCTGCCGTGATACAAAACATATTGAGCTTACTAAGGTTCGAACTTGTAAACTCTTTAAATCCTAGTTCTGTATTGATATTATTAATTTTCTCTAGGAAGGGAAGCGACTCACCATTTGCAGTGTAATCGCCTATGAGACCCAGTTGTGGAATGACATTTCCAGTAAGAGCCATAGAGATGAATATGGCGGGTAGAGTGTAAGCAAAAGCCATCACGCAATACTGTGCAACCTGAGTATAAGTGATGCCTTTCATTCCTCCTAGCCCAGCATAGAAGAATACAATAGCAGCCCCAATAATTACTCCAGCCTCGATAGGAATTTCAAATAGCTGAGAGAAAACAACTCCAACTCCACGCATTTGCCCCATGATATACGTAAGCGAGATAAAGAGGGCACAGATCACTGCTATAAAGCGTGTGAAGTTGGAATAGTAACGATCGCCAATGAAGTCTGGCACAGTTGATTTACCAAATTTACGTAGGTAGGGTACCATGAGGATAGTAAGAAGGACGAAACCACCAGTCCACCCCATTAGGAATCGCGAAGCATCATAGCCAGTAAGAGCGATTCCACCAGCCATTGAAATGAAGGTAGCTGCGGACATCCAGTCCGCCGCTGTTGCCATACCATTGGCTAAAGGAGAGACACCTCCACCAGCGGTGTAATATTCTTTAGTAGAAGTAGCACGGGATTTCAGCGCTATTCCGATGTATATAGCGAATGTAATCCCAATGAAGATAAAGTTTAGTGTGTCCTGGCTCATCTATTTAGCTTTCTTGTTAGAAGTTTCAGAATAGCCATGCTTCTCATCGAGTCTTCCCATAAGGATGGCATAAGCGATAAGAATAAGAACGAAGCAAATAATAGAACCCTGCTGAGACATCCAGAACCCGAGTGGAGCATTGCCCACACTAAAAGCGTCATCAAGCTGCTCACGGAACAAAATTCCACAGCCAAAACTGACAACAAACCAGATGGTCAAAAGACTGAACAATATAATCAAACTAGCTCGTCTGTAGCCACCAGAAGTTCCGGTGGAGTTGTCGTCGGTGTGTTTTTCTTCCATAATGAATTTCGTAGATAATGCCTAGAATGTATTAACAGTTCAAACTCACTCTCGACAAGGGTAAAGTGCATATCACATGACAAGGAACTAGACTAGGGTTTGTTTGTTAATAGGTGCGAAATGTATAGAAGAATCCAGACTTAGGGAACCATAGCTTTGAATAGATTAAGATTTTTCTCATGCCTCGTTGCTATTCTTCGAAATCGTTTGAGCTTTTGAGAGAAGTTTTCTACTTTAACCTTTTCTTGTAGATGTGTTCGTCAAACTCAGGAATGTTTAGTCTATATTACTGGTAAACTAGGGTTGAATTCTACTTCTTGTTATTCAAGTGTCATTTTGAAATACGCAGTAGCCTGAGTCGGATCAGCCTATTTCCTCCAGTTAGAATACAACTCAAAGGTTACTCTAGAGAATATATTTTTTAGGAGGTTTTGATCGTCTGTTGATAAATAAGCTTTATTATACTTCTCCAAAAGTAGCGCTTAGTGTGTTGAGATACATATACATATAAATATTAATTTAATTGCAAATACGCCCTAGATAAATTGCGAAGAAGGGCAAATCGAACTAGAAAAAGAACCTCTTGAAATCCCTCTAACAGACGCTATTTAGAAGTCATGGAATTACTAGCAGTATACGAGGACAAAGATGATGCAGAAGCCGCCAAATCAAAGGTCACGGGAGCCCTCCGTCTAGCCAGCGACCGAGATGATAACCAAGTAGTCTACCGACTCTTCGCAACCCCAACATGGGCGAATTTCTATGCACTAGAAATGTATGAACTACCGAAGCTCAAGCACCTAGTAGACCAACGAAAATCAGGGGGGACTTATGATGCGGCTGAACATGAACGTCTTATCACTGGGCTAGGGATAGTAGTGAATACTTATGATCTGAAAATCCCTGATCATTGGTTGTAAAAAAAGTTAAAGTTTTTCCTATGAAAGTATGACGTTCTTGTTCCTGAGAATGAGTAATTCATTTTGTATGCTTATCTGGTATTTCAGTAGAAGTCTGTTAGAAAATCACTCTCTAGGTTGATAGCCAAAAAAGTTTTATCTATGTTTTAGATTGCCAAAATAGAGGATTGGGAGATAGTTAGGTTAATTTAATTTTTTCAAACTCTAACATTTATGATAAAGACACCCGAAAATAATAAGGATGAGAGCACTGGTGAAGTGAGTGGCTCTAGGGAGAAAGTTGGTTCTAATACAGCTGGAAGAAGTAGACTCAGTGAGTTTGGTCTGGAGGCTCCTACAGGTAATGCGAAGAACTTTGTGCTGGATACGAATGTGTTATTGCACGATCCAGGTTGCTTAAATCGGTTCGGTGATAATCATATTTGTATCCCTGCGGATGTCTTGAGCGAGCTGGATAAATTTAAGACTGAGCAAACTGAGCGTGGGGCGAATGCTAGACGTGTGCATCGTAAACTGACGGAAATTTTTTCTGAGGCTGAGAGTGTGACTAAGGGCGTGGAGACTGATGGTGGAGGCACTGTGAGATTGGTCATCTATGACCCTACTTTTTGTATGGAGAGTAGTGTAATACTTGCGCAGTTTTTAAGAATCTTCCCAGATAAGGCTCGGGTAGATCATAGAATTTTAGCGGTGACTCTATTGCTGACTGAGCATAATGAAGCTCCTGTGGTCCTAGTGACCAAGGACCTGAATATGCAGCTGAAAGCCAAGGCCGTTCATATCAAATGTGAAGACTACCAGAATGATAAAGTAGATCCTGGTGAAGTAAGTAACTATGATATTTTTCCAGTGGATGTGGATGGTAATGAACTGCAGAGATTTGCCAGTAGTGGAGATTTGGAACTACCACATGAGCGCCGTCAGGGTGTGGTGCTGAATCAATATGTCCTATTGAAAGCGAGCGAGAAGCAGACTATGCCTGCTAGACTAGACGCGAATGGGATTTTCGTGAGACTTCAGATTCCTGAGGTGCTTAGGATTCCTGATGGTCATAATCTAAAGCCGCTGAACTTAGGGCAGAAGTGTCTGATCGATGCGTTATTGAACCCAGATATTTCGCTAGTGACTTGTTACGGTCAGGCTGGAACAGGGAAGACGCTGGTGGCTGTTGCTGCAGGTCTGCACGAGATGTTTAACCGCCGCTATAATGGGATTACAGTCAGTAGACCGGTAGTAGCGATGGGGGAGCAGCTGGGATTCCTTCCAGGTGATTTGGATGAGAAAATGCGTCCTTGGTTACAACCTATTTATGATGCGCTTGAGTTGCTAATGGCTCCACCAGTATCGAAGCAACAGCCCAAGAGGAAACAAGGGAAAGGGAGCGAAACTTCGAAGACTGCAAAGGTATACGATCATCTGATCGAGCAGGGTGTTGTAGAGATAGAGGCTCTGGCTTACATTCGTGGTCGCTCGATACCTAACAGGTTTTTCGTGCTAGATGAAGCTCAGCAGCTGACTCCGCAGGAAGCGAAAACGGTGGTGACGCGAATGTCCAGTGGATCGAAACTAGTGATGGTGGGCGATCCTGCTCAGATCGATAATCCTTATGTGGATAGTAGGAGTAATGGACTTGTCTACACTAGGAATCGCCTGAAAGGCCAGCCCTTCACTGCACATGTCTCGCTAAGTCGTGGTGAGCGTAGCCCGTTGGCAGAGGCTGGAGCTCAGTTAATGTAATTACATGGTGCTTCTATTTAGAATTTACATGATGAGTTAGTTAGTCTAGCGTATGTCAAATGTTAGAGCTTATTAAAGAGGGAGGTGATTTTGTCTGGGTTTTACTCGCACTGGCATTCATCGGAACGGTGATTGTGTTGGAGAGAATTGTCTTCTTTCAGAGAACTAAAATCCATGTAGGAGATCTAATCCTAGGTCTTGCCAATCACGTGCGTAAAGGTGCCCATAATGAAGCTCTTCGCGAATCAGCTAGAGCTCCTGGCTCAGTAGCGCGTGTAGCTCACTCTACGCTCATGAGGCATTATCTTCCTAGAGCCGATCTTCGAGATATTGCCAAAGAAGCTGGGCAGTTAGAGGTTCCAAGAATAGAGAAAAACCTTCGAGGCCTCTACACGATAGCACTTATCTCTCCTATGGTGGGGATGATGGGGACTATCAATGGTCTTATCGTTGGTTTTGTAGATATAAGTGAAAAGGGTGGACTGTCTGATAAGCTAATGGCAAAGGGAATATACGAAAGTCTTATCACGACAGGTTTAGGCTTGTTGGTAGCAGTTCCTGGCTACCTATTTTATTTATATTTCTACGGTCGTGCAAAACGTCTTGTTCACCGCATTGAGCGTGCTGGTATAGAGGTTGTAAATCTGATCTGTGATCAACGCGAAGGCGGTGCTGATGTCGTCAGGCAAGGAACCTTAAGTGGAGCAAATAAAGTGAAGGACAAAAAGATCTACGACAAGATGCATACGGCAGATAAGAAACCGACTAAAAAAATCAGCGGTCCTAAGTCTGAAAGTGAAGTAGCAAAATAATTTACTAATAAAGTAACAATGAAGCTAGAAATGACACTGCCATCCCGTCCAGGCCTGATATATATGTTACCAGGTATGGATATTTTGGCACTCGTGCTTATTCTACCACTTATAGTATCATCGTTTAAATCGAACGCTGGGATAGAAATAGTGTTGCCTGATTCAGTGCATCGTCTTGCACTGCTAGAGCGTAGTGTCCAAGTTTCTATAAAAGGTGTTATAAATCCTAAAATATGGGTGAATAAACAGCAAGTGAAAGAGAAGGATTTACTCGAATTAATCGCCAAGGAAATTAGTTTTAAAGAAGGTGATGGGACAGTAGCTATCGCTCTTCAAGTAGATGTGAAAGTGCCTAGTGGATATAAACAGCGTATTATAGAAATGCTACAGATAGAACATTATCGTGTGTTTGATATGCTAGCCCCTGCGATGCGATGATACTATTCTCTAGAAAGAAAAAAATCCAACGAGACAGAAATGCGGGCCTAGTCTTTCGCTGGAGAGGCGGATACTCTGGTAACACTGGTGGTCTGACTCTAGCTATAATCTTAGCTACTTCTATTTTTGCTCTAGGGATGTTAGGTATCAAAGTCTACGTGAGCTCAGAGTCTCCTCCTAGTAGGTATAGATCTGAGATTATACAAGTGTCCAAGATAGAACCTGGTTTGAGGTGGCAGTTAGAGAGGAACTCGCCTCATTTAAACTCTTGGGGTAACAATCAAAATGAGCTGGGAGTCATAGATGTTAGAGATAGAATGTATGATGCTATATATTCTTTAAGTGAAGATAGGATTTCATGGAATACTGTGTCATTTGATCAGCCTACTCTAGAAACTCCTAGGATTTATCAGGGAGGTAAGGTAACCCTTCCTAGTTTGGCTAGACTTGGATTTAGACATAGACATAGATTATCAAATGTCGCCCTACCAGATGAGACAGATGAATTATCTAAGATAATATGGACCTTCGTTCTTTCCTCTAAAGATGAAGCGATGCTGTCAAGATTTCCCGATATGATAGAGTATCCTACTAATAATAGAGAGCTATTAAATTACTTAGGGAAGACAGTTAAGTATACGGTTAACATAGATGAGAGAGGCAGCGTTGTCTCATGTTTACCTCTTGATTGGAATACAGAATCTGAGGTCAAATTGATTGAGAATTGGCTAAATACAGTCCAATTTAAAGAAGCTCAAAATGGTGCAGATGCTATTGAAACAATTATTGTATATGTGACTTTAAACGGTAGAGAGGTAGCTGAATGATTGAGGTGAAGTTTGAAGAACTGGCTATTTTTGTTATAGCGAGTGTTTTTCTTTTTGTAGGATTCTTACAATTCATTCACCGTTCCAGGGAGCGGAGCTATCGGAGGAAGCGACGTAATCAGATAGTCCAATGCCCAGTCTGCGGTGAAATATTTGAGGATAGAACTGCCGAGAAATTGCCTGCCTGCAGAGGCTGTGGAAGAAAAACTCTCAGAGGCAACGACCGTAGTTTAGGGTAGTTAAACATCTCATGATGATCATGCTTGCCATGTTAAGCATTCTATTAATAATTAACTCCAATAACACAACTAAATCCAACACATTTTATGAACGAACGCAGAGTAGTAATCACAGGTATAGGAGCTATTAGCCCGCTAGGTAATGATTTAGAAAGTACGTGGGAAGGTCTTAAGGCTGGGCGTAGTGGAATCGGTAAAATCACTAGCATGGATACTGATGGTTATTCAGTCCACATAGCAGGAGAGGTCAAAGGATATGATCCTAAACCTTATTTTAATGACGCTAAAGACGCACGCAGAGCTGACGGGTATACGTTACTTGCGTTTGGTGCTTCTAAGATGGCTATGGAAGATTCTGGGCTAGATCCTGACGCAGTTGATAAGACGCGCGTAGGAGTCATGGTAGGTAGTGGTATCGGTGGTCTAGGCACTTTGGAAAGAGAGCACGAGAAGCTAGTAAAGCGAGGACCTTCTAAAGTCTCACCATTCGTCATTCCAATGATGATTTCAAATATCGCTAGTGGAATGATTAGTATGGAGTATGGATTCGGCGGACCTAATATGGTGATCGTGACAGCCTGTGCGACTGCAAATCACAATATTGGTGAAGCGTGGCGTATGATTAAATTTGGTGATGCAGATGCGTTCATCGCAGGTGGTGCAGAGGCTAGTATCCTCCCAATGGGACTGTCTGGATTTTCTAACATGAGAGCACTTTCCACACGCAATGACGAACCTGAGAGAGCATCACGTCCATTTGACACAGGCAGAGACGGCTTTGTGATGGGTGAGGGAGCTGGTGTAGTAGTGATCGAAGAACTTGAGCACGCTAAAGCTCGTGGAGCTAAAATCTATGCAGAGCTCACTGGTTACGGTGTTAGCTCAGATGCGTATCACATGACTTCTCCTCATCCAGAGGGTGAGGGCGCTAGTCGCTGTATTGATATGGCATTAAAGCACGCTAAGCTGAATCCAGAAGATGTGACTTACGTTAATGCACACGGAACCTCCACACCTCTTGGCGACATCTGTGAGTCAAAGGCGATTAAGAAGAGCTTCGGTTCTCATGCTAAAGACGGACTCATCGTGAGTTCAACTAAGTCCATGACTGGTCACCTCCTCGGAGCGGCTGGTGGTGTAGAGCTTGCAGCATGTTTGATGGCTATGAAGGACAGTGTTATTCCACCAACTATTAATTTGGAAAATCAAGACCCTGAGTGTGATCTGGACTATTGTGCTAATGTTGCACGAGAAGTTGAAGTGAAAGCAGCCTTGAGTAATTCATTCGGCTTTGGTGGACACAATGCGAGTTTGTTAGTCCAGAAATTTAGTTAGTCTTTTTAGTAAGATGATTTTTCAAAGCATCACGACCTTAGATCGTGGTGCTTTTTTTGGTTTAACTACTTCTTCATACTTTCGTTTAAAGTTCTGGCAGATTTCTCTAACAGTTCTATTTCTCGGTCACTGAGAGGGGTTTCGTGGACTGCTACAACACCATCTTTACCGATTACCGCTGGCATACCAATGGGAATGTTTCTGAGTGTCTCATCTTTAAAGTGTGGATAGTTTACTGAGAGCGGCATTACTTCGTGAGTATCATTTAGGATAGCACTGAGAATATGAATCGTAGATGATCCTATGCCGAAATAGGTAGCACCTTTACCTTCTATAATATCATAGGCTTCACTGCGCACTGCTAGTTCCCATTTTTCTTTTTCTTCATCAGATAGATTCAGTCTAGAATTTACTCCTGACCATGCTACGAACTCACTGTCTCCGTGTTCGCCGAGGACATATCCGTGGACATTATTTATATTGATACCAAGCTGCTCTGCGATACGCCATCTTAGTCTAGAAGAGTCTAGTAGTGTTCCTGAACCAAGAATCTGAGATTTAGGAAGGTCGAATACATCTTGAGCTATTTTAGTCATGATATCCACAGGATTGGTAACCATGATAATAATTGTCTTAGGATTTAGTTTTCCAAGCTGGTCAGATATTGATTTAAGAATTTTCGTGTTCTTATCTAACAGATCTAATCGAGTCTCGCCCGGTTTTTGATTCGCTCCAGCTGTAATGATTATTACATCTAGCTCTTCAGCATTAAGTTGCTTAGCTTTGACGTGACTAACTCGGCTATACTTTGAAAAGAGCAGTGTGTCCTTTAGATCTAAAGTCTGTGATTCTGTTAGATCATGATCTGGATCTAAAAGCTGAAAATGCGCTCCCAGATTTTTCACTATTCCGCTCTGAGCGATATGTGCACCTACTTGACCGGCTCCGATGATTAATACTTGATCCATGCTGAATAAATAGCATCTGAATCTGATAATGCTAAGGGTTTTATGGAATTATTCCCAAGAACTAAATGGAGACCTAGCTAAGCTAGCATTGGAATATCTACGGTCTGATGAAACACAATCTCCGATCCAGTCAGGGAGCGCAAACTTTTCATCTTCAGACTCTAGCTCGATCTCTGCGACAACTAATCCTGCATTGTCTCCTGTGAACTCATCAACCTCCCAAACTTTGCCAACATAAGTAATGAGATAGCGAAATTTCTCTACCACAGGGGAGTCGACATAATCTGTGATCATCACCTTGGCGTCTTCTAAAGGTATTTCGTATTCAAATTCTGTTCTAGAGATACCACGCTCACCAGAAAGCTGTCCTTTTAAAGTTAGATAGGCGGATTCACCGACAATGCGAACTCTAACAGTAGTGCCTGAGTGGGTAGAAATGTATGCTTGCTTATACAGTTTCTTCTCTCCAGCTACCTTTTTCCAGTCCTGATTCTTGAGTAAAAACTTATGTTCGATTTCGTATGCCATAAATTGGGGCAGAGATTAGAAGATTAAGCGTCGACTAACTGCTCGATGATTTCCTGAAGTTCGTCAACTCCGTCTTTCCAGTCATCGTAATCCTCTGCTTCTTGCCAAATAGTAACTAGTTCTGAGTCACCAGCGAGAACCTTCTGCAGTGCTGCACTTGCTGTCTCAGGTAGGTCGGTGATGTCATCACACTCATTATCACTAAGCCAGTCTTTAAGTTGCTCTGGAAGACCTTTACGCGGTTCGTCTAAGAGGGCTACGATGACCTCACACCCAGCCACAGCGATTACTGCTGTGTCGTAGTCAACATCATCGTCATCCTCAGGCAGGGTAATAGCTGAAAGGAGAAACTCCCTAGTTTCATCCGCCTCTACGAGTTCGGAAATCCAGTCTACTGCTGTGTCGTCTTCAAATGTTCTTGTGCCCCATGTTGCCATAATAGTCGTTTGGTAAAATCTTGGTTTTGAATATTGCTTAGGGACATCATGAAAAAGAAACCTACGATGTGGCAAGAGGTAACTGCATTTTTTTTCATCTTATTTCAGGATTTTATCTAGAAACAAAAAAATGCAGCGCCCTAAAACGAGCGCTGCATGGAATATTTGTCTCCTAACTTGTTAGAGTTAAGTTGCTAGAAGTTTTCTTAGAAGTGAATCGCATGACCATCTGCATCGAGAGTAGCTTCATGGATTGCTTCTGCAAGTGTAGGGTGTGCGTGGATAGTGCCGTGAATTTCATCAGTAGTGCACTCCATTTCCAGAGCTAGCCCCATCTCAGCGATAAGCTCAGTAGCGTTCTCTCCAATGATGTGAGCTCCGAGTAATTCTCCGTGTTCCTTGCCAAAGAGGAGCTTGACGAAGCCTTCTGTATCACCAGAAGCCTGCGCTTTACCGATCGCAGCGTAAGGGAAGTTACCAACCTTGTAGTCTACTCCTTCTTCCTTTAGCGCGCGCTCAGTCTTACCTACTGATGCTACTTGTGGGTGAGCGTAGGTGCAGCCTGGGAAGTTGCCGACTTTCTTCGGTGTGTAACCTTCCACGAACATGCCTTCGACACACTGAGTAGCTTCATAAGATGCTGTGTGAGCGAGCCATGGTGGACCAGAAATGTCTCCACATGCGTAAACGCTAGGGATAGAAGTTTCATAACGGTCGCCGACCTTTATAAATCCACGGTCGAGCTCAGGTTCCATGCCGCCAGGTAATACTGGTGCCACTCCGATTGCTACGAGGCATACTTCTGCGGTGATTTCTTGGCTTCCTTTGGCATTTTCTACTGTGAGAGTGACTGAGTTTCCATTGTCCTGAGTAGCGACTACCTTGCTGTCAACCAGGCACTTGATGCCTTGCTTCTTGAATGATTTAGTAAGAGCAGCGCCGACTTCATCATCCTCTACAGGGAGAAGATTTGGCATCATTTCTACGAGCGTGACCTTAGTGCCGAATGCATTGTAGATGTAAGCGAATTCTACACCAATAGCTCCAGCTCCGATGATTACCATTTCCTTAGGCTGGTTTTCTAGGATCATCGCTTCCTTTGAAGAAATAACTGACTTACCATTAAATGGAAGTGGCGGAAGAGCGCGTGACTTGCAGCCAGTTGAAATGAGAATGTTAGTTCCTTCTACGATGGACTGCTTGCCGTCCGCATCAGTAACCTCTACTTTATTAGGTCCTGCGATGCTGCCGTAGCCCTTTATGTAGTCGATCTTGTTCTTCTTGAAGAGGAATTCGATTCCTGATGCAAGACGAGTCGAAACCTTACGTGAACGACCTATTACTGTGGACCAATCATACTGAAGGTTATCGAATGAAAGACCGAACTCCTTGGCTTTCTTAGTGAGAGTCTGATATAGCTCTGCGTTCTTGAGCAATGCCTTGGTAGGGATACATCCCCAGTTAAGGCATGTTCCGCCTGCTCGCTCGACTTCTACACAAGCTACTTTTTTGCCTAATTGAGCTGCACGGATAGCGCCTACATAACCTGCAGGGCCTCCACCTATTACTATAAGATCATACATATAATTTGTGTGTTTTAGTGTTTGTGTCACTGAGCGTGTGATACCCAGTGCTATTGATGGCAGGAGACTTGGCTATTTTGGGGGAAAGTTCAAATTGATAATTATAAAAATGGGGTTTTTCTCATATCTGGTTCATTAGACTCATGACATGTTTACGATTGCGTATTTCTCAGTCGTTATTATCCTAACGCACATGCCAGCATTTCCTAAGCCTATCCATCTTTCTCATCACTTCATTAGAGAAGCACTTAACGCTGGAGATACTGTCATTGATGCTACATTAGGAAATGGTCATGACGCTCTATTTCTTGCGAAGTTGGTAGGTGAAAGAGGAGTTGTCTTTGGGTTTGATGTTCAAAAATCCGCAATCCAGTCATCCTCTGAACTAATGCAGAGTAGTGAAATTAGCCATGATAGATATCATTTTCTACATGCGGGACATGAAGAGATGAATGGCCATGTAGTGGATGAAGTCAGTGTGATAATGTTTAATCTCGGCTATCTTCCGAATGCTGATAAATCAGTAATTACGACTGAAGACACTACTCTTCTAGCACTTGAACAGTCTTTAGGTCTGTTAAAAGTAGGGGGACTAGTAAGTATAATGTGCTATCCAGGTCATGATGGTGGCGATAGAGAAGCAGATGCTGTTAGGAAATGGTGCTCAGAACTAGCGCGTGAGAATTATAGAGTAGCGGAATACGGATTACTAAATGCTCCTAACAATCCTCCATTTTTAGTTCTCATCGAGAAAACAAAATAATGTGTTAGAGTTTTGATTTTTATAGTCGAAGTGATCGTTAAATATAGTCTTCTAACAGAACATTTAAAGCCTTACGAAACGGACTAGGCATTGGAAGGTTTTCTAGTTCTGTTAGAGAGTGCCATTGCTCAATAAGCTCACTTTGGTTGTCTGCTTTTGGGAGCCTCTGTGGATCTGCCTGATAGACTCTTAAGCTCACTTTATGGTGGGTGATCGCGTAGCTTGTTTTTAATAGGAGAGGTAGAGCTTCGGTTTGTTGATATTTACGTAGTGGTAACTTCCACATGCCAGCTCTTCTGTTTTTAGAGGATTCCTGTTCTAGTAATATACCTTTATTCGGATCAATAGCAAAGAGAGCAAACTCATCTACCAAGACTGTTTTCTTGGCGGACTTTTTAATAGGGAGTAGCTCAGGAGATTTAGTGTGGCAATATATGCTGATTACACATGCATCACATTTGGGTGATTTATTCGTGCATGTCTGCTGACCATGCTCCATGAGTGCGGAGTTATAACTCCTCGGGTAATTGTTAGAAAGTAATGCCTCTGCCCATTGCCAGAGTTGCTTAGTGCCTCCACCAGTATCCACGCGCTCTTTGAAATCAAAAATACGGCTAAATATCCGCGCTACATTTGCATCTACGATAGGCTGCGGATCATCATAAGCGAAGGAGGCCACCGCCCCAGCTGTGTAACGCCCAACTCCAGGAAGATTTAAAATCTCTGGGTGAAGCTTGGGGAATTTTCCTCCGTGATCCTCACAGATAGCGATCGCTGCTTTCTGTAAATTTCTCACTCTACGATAATATCCGAGACCTTCCCAGGCACTGAGGATTTCGGCTTCGGAGGCTACTGCCAATTCTTTTGGAGTAGGGAACTTCTTTAGGAAATTTGTGAAAAAACCTTTGTTCAGAACAGTCGCAACCTGCGTCTGCTGGAGCATGATTTCAGAAATAAGAATAGCCCATGGATCAGTTGTCTGTCGCCACGGGTAGGGTTTTGCTACCTGCTCAAACCAATCTACCAACGCGCGTTGAAATTTTTGCGGCTCATCCAGAGCGTTTCTCTTCTTAGTCATCAAGCTGAAGTTGCTCTACACGAGCAACTTCGTCTATAGATTTTTTTGACTATTGCAATCTATCATCATCTATCGCGGCTTATCGTTGTGGAGGACCACCTCTGCGATCGTCACCTTTTTGACCGCGCTCAGGCTCAGGATCGATGCTCCCATCACCATCACCATCATGGTCTTCTCCTGCTAGGCTATTAGCATGGTTAAAATGAGAGTTGTTAGTTTTTCATACAGACGATATAGCCTCTCTTGTTAGAAAAAGCTTTTAATTCATTTGTATTATTAGTCTGGGTATTGGCTAGTCAGTCTAAAATTTAGTTGTTAGCATCTAACTGTGATCAGCATGTTTGATAAGATTGATTTACCTGATCGTCTAGACCCGGTGACGGTGAAGGAACTACGGCAAGGCTTACGCCGTGGTAGTTTTCTGATTCCATTTGTCGCTATCCATATCTTTGCCATCGCTGCGATGTTTACTGAGTTTCATTTAGACGATGCTCCTGCGTATGATTGACACACAGGATTGATGCAGATCTTTTTATTTTTTGATAATAGCCCATTCTGGTGGGTAGCAGGCATCATCTGTATGGTAGGAATGCCGCTTGGGGCACTCATGCTGATGACACCAGAAATGAAGGAGGGGAATTACGAGTTGCTTCAGATGACACCACTATCTAGGTGGGAAATTGTTATCGGAAAAGTTATTGCCATGTGGTCGATCTGTCTCCTAACATTTTGCTCACTCATACCTTACATGATAGTGCGTTACTTCGTGGGAGGAATGGAGGAATGGAGGAATTTTAGTATGGCTCTATCAGTTCTCTTTGTCTCAGCCATTATCTGTGCAGGGTCGTTAGCAGCATCATCTTATAAAGGAGCAGTGAAGCGTGGCTTGATAATGATTCTTTTCGCTACTTCTGCCATAGCCTCTGGAATGGTAGGTCTAGGCTTCTGTGCGACAGTCTCAAATGGTTGCGGACTTTTCTATCATCTCAACGCAATTTGCTTCATCCTTTGCTACACATTACTAGGACTCGTCATGGCTAGATCTAGAATTCGTCTCACTGTGCATCATTACGAAGTCAAGCCAAGCTGGATGATCATTTGTCTGCTAATTTTCACCCCTTTAGTAGTAGGCATGGCTACACTCATTTCCTTCGGCTGGTTCAGTTGCTTAGGCTTTATTGCTATGGGCATAGTGTCCAGATACGCCGATGTTTCACCTACAGCCTCTGAGTATAAAGGTCCAGCAGTAACCAATATTCCAGATAGTTCTCTTGATGAAGTAGTAAAAGTTTCACCTGCAAGGATTGAGGAGAAAGAGCTAATACTAGGTTTCCCAAAATTAACTCCATTAAAACCAGTTATAAAGTATCCGAAGCTGAATAAAGACGAATACGATGGCTGGAAGTGATTCGCTTATTTTTCTGACTAGTAGGGTAAATACAGTTTTTTCATAACCTCTTTGATTTCAGACTCCGTCTGAGGTCCTACCGTTGCAATCGCTAAATTCTCTTTTTTGAAAGTGACTAAAGCTAGTTCTTGGAGTTCCTCTAGAGTAGTAGAAGTTAGAAGTTCTCTAGATTCTTCAGGGGCGATGATCTTACCGAAGCAGCTGAGAGAGTCTCCCATCCAGCTCATGTGTGCTTGTGGGGTTTCTAGCGCGATGCGGCTTTGGCAGGTGGCGAAGTTTATGGCTTGTTCTAGTTCGGTGCTGGTGAAGCCTTCTTTACTTATTTGTAGGATGATTTCTGAAATTACCTCGATACTTTCTTCGAGTCTGTTGGCATCTAGTCCAGCATGGATTTCGAAGGTGCCTGTGTCATCGTAGAGGCTGTAGTCAGTTGCGATGTGGTAGCATAGTCCACGTTGCTCGCGGAGTTCTTGGAAGAGCTTAGAACTCATAGTTTCTCCCATCATGAGGCTGAGGACGCGGAGAATGTGCCGAGTGTCTGAATGTCTGCCTTCGGTATGGAATGCGATAGCTAAGTGGGTCTGCTCGATATCTCGCTGATCATGAATGATAATAGGGTTGTTAGATTCTGTTAGGTTTTTCTTTAGCTCAGAATAAGACTTTTTTTTCTGCGATGTCTTTGGCAAGTATTTCTTAGCGAGAGTTAATACTTCCTCATGATTGACCCTGCCCGATACTGCGAGGGTCAGCCCTTCGCTGTGGTAGTGGTCTTGGGTGAATTTACGGAAGTCATCTGCATTCATTTTTGCGATAGATTCTTCAGTACCTGTGATAGGTCTTCCTAGAGCATGGTCTGGCCAGAGTGCTACGGAGAGAATATCATGGAGGTGATCACCAGGGTTCTCCTGATACATGACGATCTCTTCTGCGATGACTTCACGCTCTCGCTCGATCTCATCTGACTCGTAGCTGGAGTGCCACATCATGTCTGACATTATCTCTATGAGTAATGGTAGTAGCTCGGCAGGGCCGCGAGTTTCTAGGCAGGTTTGATCTTCTGTTGTGAAGGCGTTCATAGTGCCGCCAGCACCTTCGATCTGGAGCGCTATGTCGAGAGCAGAGCGTTTGTCAGTGCCTTTGAAAATCATGTGTTCCAGAAAGTGGGCTATACCGTTCTGCTCAGGAGTTTCATATCGGCTTCCCACCGGGATATAGAATGCTACAGAGACGCTCTCCATGTGTGGCATCTCGGCTGTAGCGACGTGGAAGCCGTTCAGATTGGTGTGTTTATATTCCATTCTGTTAGGTGAAATTTATGAAATGAGCTCCGCAGCTAACTTGATAGCGTGGAGCATAGATTCGTGGCTAGCTATTCCTCTGCCTGCGATATCGAAGGCTGTGCCGTGGTCTGGACTAGTGCGTGGGATAGTAAGACCGAGAGTGGTGTTTACTCCTGTGTCGAAGTCTAACAGTTTGAGCGGAATGAGCCCTTGATCGTGATACATGCAGAGCACTGCATCGTATTCGCCATCGGCGGCTGGTCTGAATATTGTGTCTGGTGGATGAGGACCTGAGAATATGGGGTCACTTTTAGGGAGCTTGTAGATCTTATTGAGCATTTGTATGGCTGGGGTGATGATGTCGATGTCTTCTTTGCCGAAAGCTCCATTTTCACCAGCATGGGGATTTAGTCCGCAGACTGCAATCTTAGGTCGGTTACCTGTTCTACGGAAAGAAAAGTATTCTAACAGTCTGCCGATTCGGACGATCTCATCCTTACGTAGTAAATTAGGTACAGAGGCTATGGGTACATGGATAGTTACTAGAGCAACTGTGAGATTCTCTCCAGATAGACACATAGCATAGTCTTCACAGTTGAGCTGATCTGCAAAAAATTCGGTTTGTCCTGGGTAATCAAATCCGACTCGGTGTAACCATTCTTTAGCTACAGGAGCTGTGACAATGGCATCTATCTCACCGTCTTTAGCTAAGCGGGTACTTTCTAAAAGGGCATCGTAAGATGCTCTCGCGGTGACAAGGTCTGGTTTGCCTGGGATTACAGGAACGGAACTACCGATGATATGGATAAGAGTGTCCTCAGGCACCCATTCCTTGAACCTTGGGTCATCCAACGCTGCGTAGACTATTTCTGGACCGATTCCAGCTTGGTCACCTAGGGTGATGCCAATCGTTTTAGACATTGGGGAAATATATTTTAGACTAAGTCTGAGGCAGTGACCGATGTTTTCTTACGTGTGCCAAGGAATATAGCCTGATCGACTACACGAGTATCGGAGTTATCAAAGCGATAGCCGTGACAATTAGGACACGTGGTGGAGCCTCGACCTACGATGGAGTCACATGCTTCACAAACTTTGTAGACAGAAGGATTAGATGCTATCTCTTGTGCTTTTTTAAGTCGTGTATTGTTAGTTGCTTTGCTCATTATATGGTTAGAGAATGTACGAAAATAAAGAGTACTGCAAGGGGATTTTGTATGCCGATTGCATATTGACTATTGTCAACCATCGTGCGATAGGCATGGATAATGAAAATTTTGAGCTATAAGGATGCTGGATACGAGAAATTTGTGAAGAAACTCAACCGCAAAGCAGTTCCTACAGATGAACTTTATGAGACTGTTGCAAGTATAGTCGCTGATGTCAAAAAGCGTGGAAATAAAGCGATTTTTGAATACACAGAGAAATTTGATAAACTCAAGCTGACAGCTAAAACTCTCTACGTCACTGAAACTGAACTAGCTAATGCTGAGTCTCAAGTTAGTGATAGCGTGAAAAACGCTATTGCCGCTTCCAAGAAGAACATCCATGCCTTTGCTAAGCGTAGCATGCGCAAGGACTGGCAGTTTAAAAATGCTCAGGGAGCAGAGGTTGGTGAGCGTTTTGTGCCTTATGATCGTGTCGGTGTCTATGTGCCAGGTGGCAAAGCTCCGCTTATGTCTACAGCTCTTATGACCGCAGCATTTGCCCAGGCAGCTGGTGTGCCTGAAATTCTTGCCGCAACACCAGCTGGGGCAGATGGCAAAATTAACCCTGCACTACTCTATGCTCTAAAAGAATCAGGCGCCACACAGATCATCAAGGTTGGTGGTGCTCAGGCTATCGCAGCCATGGCTCTGGGAACTCAGTCGGTGGATTCTGTAGAGAAAATCTTTGGTCCAGGAAATAGCTTCGTTGTAGAAGCTAAGCGTCAGTTGGTCGGAGCAGTATCGATAGATTTACTCCCTGGACCTAGTGAGGTTCTAGTTATTGCAGATAAGTCAGCTAACCCTGCCTTCGTCGCTGCTGATCTACTAGCTCAAGCTGAGCATGGTGGTGACAGTGTCGTGGGATTTGTTACTAATTCCAAAGGTCTACTGACAAAAGTTCAAAAGCAGATAGATATTCAGATAAAGAAGCTTAGCCGTGCAAACTATATCTCTGAAGTGCTCAAGAAAGGCACATTTGCACTAATCGTAAAGAATCTCGATGATGCGATGACGATTTGTAATCAATTCGCACCAGAGCACTTGTCATTGATAGTAGAGGATGAAGATAAGTGGCTAGATAAAGTCCGCACAGCAGGAGCTATCTATGTGGGTAATTTTGCAGCTGTAGCAGTGGGGGACTTCTTAGCTGGTCCTAGCCACACGTTACCTACTGGCGGATCTGGGAAGTCATTCTCAGGAATCCGTGCAGATCAGTTCCAGCGCAGAACTAGTATTGTGAGAATGGATCAGAAAGCAGTTCAGAAATCTGAAGCTCACGTGCTAGAGTTCGCGCGAGTCGAAGGTCTAGATGCTCATGGAGCTTCAGTGACTATAAGAGCTAACAGTAAATAGTAACTATAACAGTAGCTGGCTGCTTGTATGAAAGCCGAAGATTATTCAACGATAAGCTTCTTTGATTTGTTCTCGGTGTTATAAGTGATCTTCATTTTAAGATAACAACCTTAGCCTTCTGCAAGAGCTGAGAGGTAAATCTGAGCAGGTGTTTTCTTAATTTTTTTGGAGAATCGAGAAATTACGCAATAGTATACTTGAGAAGATTAGTTTTTGAAAAGTTGTTATCTATTCTCTCTACCTACGGCGTCTCAATATGAGAGCGAATGATCCAAGACCTAACAGTGATGTGGATGATGGCTCTGGAACAGCCTCTAATGTGAACCCTATGTCTACCAAAGATTGACGGCTTGTTTCACTTAAAAATGTGTTAGCTTCAGTGGGAGCGGCGTATCCAGTCATGAGTTCATCTCTGAAGTCGCGCCCCATAGCATCGGTGATACCGGTAGCTGTTTGTCCGAAGTCGTCAGATTCATCCCAGTGACCATTTGCAGTTCCTGGTCCACCAGATTGTTCAATTGGAATAAATGTCGCAGCAGCGTCAAACTCTGCTTGATAAGCAGCTAGTGCATTTGCTCCGGCATATTGACCCACGATGCCCCCAGCTAAAGTCCGATTTCCAGTGCCTGTATCACCATCATTGTAAACTTCATTATCTTCCCAGAGAGTTCCTATGCCTAAAGTATGACCAATCTCATGACGGATAGTGCTAGCAGTTACTGAACCAGCGGCTGGATTAGTATTGAATCTAGATCGTCCTCCTGATGCAATGATATATCTGCCGTCTGATGTATTTGCTCCAGCGACGACTCCTGAAAATGTTAAGCCTATTGGTCCTGCACTTCCAAGTGTAATAGATCCGTCTGGGTTAGCTGCTTGATTGAATGAATCGACTTCCAAGTTGAAATTACGATTAACATTATCCTGGTGACCATCTATCACGCTATCCCAAAAATCTATTCCATCTTGGAATAGTTGTTGCTCGGCAGCCGAGTAGTCAGCCATTGCTTGTGCAGTGAATGTTACCGAAAAAGTAATGGCGGCGTTACTGACCGTATAAATTGAAAATAATAATGCTGTAGAGGTTATTGCTCTTATCATGATCTTAAGTTACTTTAATTGGTGAAATGGTCAAGTAGTGAACTGCATATGCTAATAACTTTAGTTATAGTATATTTAGAACTAATAACATGTATTTTATGTTCTTCGTTTTCTTCTACTAATCAATACCAATGATCCAATGCCTAGAAGTGCCGTTGAGCTAGGCTCGGGAACTGCTTCAAGGGTAAATCCTATATCTCGTAGTGACTGAATGGTAGTATTACTTACGAATGAATCTGCTTCATTGCGCGAAGCCCAGCCTGTCATGAGTTCATCGCGGAAGTCTCGTCCCTGGGCATCTGTAATTCCAGTGAGACCTCCACCTCCATCGACTTCATTCCAGTGACCATATGCTGTGCCTGGTCCGCCTCCTTGCTCCACGGGTATGAAGGCTGCAGCAGCGTCAAATTCTGCTCGGTAAGCTGCTAATGCGAATTTTCCTGTGTATTGTCCTGGAATTCCGTCTGCATCAGTACGGTTCTGATTGTCGGCAATCCCATCATTTTGAAGTTCATTGTCTTCCCAGAGTCCTCCTATGCCAAGGGTGTGTCCTATTTCGTGAAGGATAGTGCTGTAGCGTAGCTCTCCAGCATCTGGATGAGTATTGAAACGAGCAGATCCATTTCCAGCTAAAATATAGCGCTCAAAGCTAGGACTGGCTCCTGCTATTTGTTCGGAGAAAAATAAATTTGTAGGACCTGCACTTCCTAGAAGCACGCTGCCATTATTTGCAGCTTGTGAGAGGGAATCAACTGTAAGGGTGAAGCTTCTGCTCACATTGTCTTGATGTCCATCAATAACGCTGTCCCAGTAGTTCATGCCATTGATGAAGAGTTGTCGTTCAGACTCAGTATAGCCCGTGTTGGCATCCATAGCTGCCGCAGTGAATTGCACATTAAAGTTTATCTGAGCGTAGCTAGAGCTTGCGCTGGCCATCAGTAATAATGAAAGCGATAGTTTAAGGGGATGATGTCTTTTCATTGGTGTAGTAGTTGTGACTCCTAAGTAGATACTATTTCTAAGTTGAGGTCGATCAGTTATTAAGGGTTTATTAAACATTTAGAATATATAATATATTACAGGTACGAAATAAAAACTGGCTTGGATGCATAAATATTTTTTCTAACAAATTTATAAAGTATCTTGAGTGATAGCAATATGGTGGTTAGGTTTAGCCAACTGAGAACTCACGAGCGAGTCATTGGTGAGATAATATGGCTATTAAACGAGTGAAATGGATGCTGAAAAAAGCGCCTGAGACAGAAATACAGTCACATGGTGAGCTTCCTAGCATACTATTACACTTACTAGCGCAGAGAGGTGTGGAGAGTAAAGATGCAGTGGATTTCTTCCTTCAGCCAAAGCTTCAAGACCTCTCAGATCCCTTTGAGCTACCAAATATGCTCCCAGCTGTGGAGCGTATTTTAGAAGCCGTTGATAAAGATGAGCGAGTTTTAATTTACGGTGATTATGATGTAGATGGCATTACTAGTGTGACTTTGATGCTTAAGGTCCTCGCTGAATACGGAGTGGATGCTGACTTTTATATACCTAAACGAGGTGAAGAAGGCTATGGCTTAAGCGAGTTAGCTATCGAGAGGTTGTTAGAGCAGTTCGGGATGATTGATTTATTGATCACCGTGGACTGCGGCACAGCTTCTATAGACGAAATCAAAACTCTTACTAATAAGGGGATTGATGTGATCGTGGTGGATCACCATGAGATGAGTGAACACGGCTGCCCAGAATGTATCGCAGTAGTGAATCCTAAGCTAGGTGATGATTTTCAATATTTATGTGCTGCAGGCGTAGTCTTCAAGCTAGCTCATGCTCTAATGAAAACGCGTAGGCTACATGATTTTGACCTTAAGGAATGTCTTGAGATGGTTGCAGTAGCGACTATTTCTGATATTGTGCCTCTGATAGATGAAAACCGCTTACTAGTCAGGCATGGTCTCAGCCGACTTCCGATGACCAAGAATAAAGGTCTCATAGCTTTGCAGAAAATAGCAGAGATGAAGGGTCGTGTGACGAGCATGGATGTAGGATTCCGTATCGGACCTAGGATCAATGCAGCTGGACGAATGGATGAACCTGAAGAAGCTCTAAAACTTCTGATGGCTGATACAGAAGCCATCGCAAGTGAGCTAGGTAATAAGCTCAATGATTTTAATGTCGAGCGACAACAGTTTGAAAAGCGCATCAGAGAAGAGGCAATGGCAATGCTAGAACAGAGATTTGACCCAGTGAATGACCCCGTCATCGTTCTCGGTTCTCGTGACTGGCACCCTGGTGTTGTTGGGATCGTGGCTTCTAGATTGATGCGTCTATATTATAAGCCTACATTTGTGATTGCGATCGACGATCATGGAGTCGGTAAGGGGAGTGGACGAAGTGTCGAGGGTGTGAGTCTAGTGGAGGCGATCCGTGACAGTGATGAGTTTCTTATCTCTGGTGGCGGACATGAAATGGCTGCTGGACTTAGTATTCATGAAGACAATCTAGATGCCTTCCGTGAACAATTTGGAAAATACGTGTTGGAGAATACATCTAAGGAAGAGCGTATACCGCGCATCCATGTAGATGCAGAAATTGATTTTGAAGTGCTATCACTAGAGTTTCTAGATAGCTACGAACTACTCCAGCCCTTTGGTAGCAAGAACCCTCAGCCAGTCTTTATGAGTAAGGGAGTTTGGTTGACTGAAGCACCTAGACGCTTGAAAAATCAACATTTAAAGCTCTTTATGAGACAAGGTGTGGTAGAGCGCGATGCTATATTTTTTGGCGGTGGTGATAGAGATCTACCTGATCCACCTTGGGATGTTGCATTCACTATCGATAGAAATACATTCCGTGGAGTAACCTCTCTACAGATGGTAATACAGGACATACGGGCAGCTCAGAAGTAAGAGGTAATGAGTGACACGAGTGCTAACCTATCTGGAGATGCGATACTTGCTGAGGCAGGGTTCTTCCCAGCTAAAGAAGTAATTGCACTAGCAAGCGCTCAGGTGATGAGTGTGAAAAACCTGTTAGATAGAGTTCCTAAACGATACGAGGATCGTAGGAGGTTCGATACATTTCCCACTCAGGCCAGTAGTGAGCCAGTTTGTCTGAGAGGTCTGGTCACAGATGCGGGAAGGAAGTTTTTCGGTCGTGGTGGCATGTATGAGGTAGTCGTACAGGCGAGTAATGAAGTAGGATTCGGCGAGAATAGCATCACTTGCAGATGGTTTAATGCTCCCTATATAAGCAAAATTTTAGCCGTAGGAATGGAACTTATTCTTTATGGGAAACCAAAAGACGTGAGCGGGAAATTAGTCATAGATCACCCTGAATTCGAAGTCATAAAGGCTGGTGATGGAAACCGTGCGAGTGTGCATGTGGAGAGGATAGTCCCAGTGTATAAAAACATCTCAGGGATATCTCAGCGCAGGCTTAGAGAAATGGTATATACTCTTCTAGAAAATGTCGATCCCGAGACTCTATCTGGTGAATTCACAGTAGATGAAAGCTACCCTAGGATCGATGCTTACCGTGAAGTGCACTTTCCTAATGAGATGGAACAGGTAGAAGCTGCTAGACGTTATTTTGCGCTAGAGGAATTCGTCCAGCTACAACTTGAAGTTGGAAGAAGAAGAAAAAGATATCAGCAAGTTAAAGGGAGAGTCCAAGGCATGAAAATGGATCTGCTTCGTGAGTTCTACGAGAGTTTGCCATTTGATCTAACAGGTGCACAGAAACGTTGTGTAAAGGAGATCATAAGTGACATGCGTTCTGAACTGCCCATGAACCGTATGCTGCAAGGCGATGTAGGATCAGGCAAAACCTTCGTGGCTCTCTGCGCTGCATTACTAGCAGTCAATAGCGGAGCGCAGGTCGCTCTCATGGCACCTACTCAGATCTTAGCAGAACAACATTATCTAACATTTCGTAAATGGCTCGATCCTCTAGAAGTAAGAGTAGGCTTGTTAACCTCTGATCGTTCTGAAGAAGGTGACATCACTTGGTCCAGAAAACCTCAGATTGTTATAGGCACTCACGCATTGCTTTTCAATGATGAGATATTCGATGATCTGGGGCTAGTGATCATTGATGAACAACATAAGTTTGGAGTAGAGCAGCGAGCCAAACTAGTCAAAAAAGGTGTCATGCCAGATGTCCTAGTCATGACTGCGACTCCGATTCCAAGAACTTTAACTTTAACGATCTACGGAGACCTTGATGTCTCTATTATTGATGAACTCCCTAGTGGAAGAGGCGAAATAGTCACAGGTGTCCGCAAGAAGCCTAAAGTCACCGAAGTAACTAAATTTCTCAAAGAAAAACTCGCTGATGGCAGACAAGTTTACATTGTCTACCCACTAGTTGAAGAAAGCGAAAACCTTAAGGCTGAAGCTGCCACTGTAGAGGTAGAGAAGTGGCAGAAACGACTTTCTAAATACCAAGTAGGCATAGTCCACGGTAAAATGAATGCAGCGGAAAAAGACAGAGTGATGACCGAATTTCGTGCTAATGACATTCAAGTTTTAGTCGCTACTTCAGTGATCGAAGTCGGAGTAGATGTGCCGAATGCTAACGTGATGCTCATCTATGATGCGGAGCGCTTCGGACTCTCTCAGCTCCACCAGCTACGCGGAAGGATAGGGCGTGGTGAGCACAAGAGCTACTGCGTTCTCATGACAAAAGCGCCAAACCCTGAAGCCTTGGAGAAACTACAAGTGCTAGCAGATACGCGAGATGGTTTTAAAATCTCCGAGGCAGATCTCAGAATGCGTGGACCGGGAGATGTGCTGGGTACGGAACAGAGCGGATTGGCTGATATGCGTTTTATAGAATACTTAGCTGACATGGAACTAATCCGTGAAGCCAGAAGAATCACAGAAGATATCCTGAGTAAGGAAACTTAGATCGTATTAAAAACGCTTTAAAATGGAGTCGTTTTAGAAATAGCCTCATGAAGTAATCGAGATGGCCATTGTCCTGGTGCAGTAGGTTTGTCACCCAGGTAACCGTAATTCAACACTGATCCCAGTTGAGCATAAAGTAATCTAGAAGTAGGAGCTAGAGGACCCATCCCCATTATTGACACTGCGATAGACTGGCTCTCCTGCAAAACTTTTGCACAGCTGAAAATATCTTCTACGCAATTATGGTAAACAGCTATCTTCGCTATATCTGCACCGCTATCTGTAGCTTGATTTATTTTATCTCTCAGAACATCTGCATCTGGAGTGCGTTTAAAATCGTGAAATGAAGCAATCACCAGACTATTCATGCTTTGCGCGTATTCAGCCGCCTCTCCCATAATTTCATAATTAGCTAGCTCAATATCTACAAAAGTAGCCAGAGGTGCCAAGCCTTTGATGAGTTGAGAGCGTTGCTCGATAGTCAGTTCATTGTCTCCACCCGCGCCTCCTTCATTATTGCACCTAGCAGTTATTAGAGTCTGGAGAGGGGAGTTCTTTAGCTTGAGTAAGACCTCCTTTACTTTAGATAACTGTGGAACCAAGCCATCTAAGCGAAACTCGATGATATCAGATTCTGCCGCTGAAAAGGGGTAGTCTAGTAATGCTGCACTCGCTACGGATGCTACTGTTTTAGGGCTTGTTGGTAGACTGGGATGTGATCTTCTTACGCTCATTTCTATCGCTATAAAAACTTGTTTTTAGTCGCAATGTCAACCAGTAGAAGCAACTTCTAGCAGAAAAATGTAAGAAAGTTGGTTTGGAGGTTTGACATCATGTGTGAAAAAAGAGTTATATAGTAATGAGCAGAACATAGTACCGTTTACCTACACACACCTACTTAACATCTTAATTTTTTATTGCTTATGAGTGACGATAATAACAGACCTAATTCAAATACATCTAAAACGCAACCGATCAAGAAAACCTCAGCAGTTCCTCTCAGAAAAGAGACAGTTCGAGTAACTCTAAAAGCCCCAGGTGCTAAGCCAAGTGCAAAGATCACGTCAGCAGTTTCTACTGCACCTCTGCAATCTCCTAATATTCCAGCTCCCACCATTCCTCTAGGAAGTAGTATGGCACCTGCACCATCTGCACCATCTGCACCTAAAGCGATGACTCCAAACACTACTAAAGTGTCCACGAGAGTTAACCTCCCTGACGTAACCTCTGCAGTTCCTCTGAAGCAGGAGACAATGAGGGTAACACTCAAAGCTGACAAAGGCGGTGCACCATCTGCCCCTTCAGCACCCGCACCCGCACCTACTATTCCTTTAGGAAATGCAGTATCTGTGCCAAGACCAGCCGTAGCGGCACCTACCATTCCACTCGGAGCAGTGTCTCCCTCAGTGCCACTCGCTACCGCGCCACTCACAACAGGCGCTAACGCTAGCCAGCCGCTACCTAAAGCGACTGTTCAGCTCCAGCAAACTCAGCAACTCACTCAAGGCTTAGGAGCTCCATCACAGGCAGCGACTATCCAGACTGTATCTGATGATGATGATGATGACAAAACTAGAAGCGGTGGAGCTTCTTTACCACTTTCAATCATCGCATTCGTCCTATCACTAGTTGTGATCTACTTCTGCTTTAATCATGCCTCGATCTGGGTGGATAAACATAAAGATGGAGACACAATGAGCGTATTTGAAGGGCTCAGAGACAGCAATTAGCAAGTAGAAAAATTCTTTTAACCACAATTTATAAAATTAAATGATTATTCCAATTTTACTTATTCTACTCGGTGGCGGTGTGATAGCACTTGCTATCATGACAAGCGGTGTAGATAAATAGTATTTAGTTACTAAAAACCTAGACTTAAATTAATAAGATTCATCAGAGAGCCACATTGCAAATTTTTTGCATTGTGGCTCTTGACGTTTAGGTGTTCCACTGCATATTCTAGGATATGGCATTAGAACTAAATGAAGCAAATTTCGAAGAACTCGTCCTTAAATCAGACAAGCCAGTGCTTGTAGACTTCTGGGCAGAGTGGTGTGGACCTTGTAAGATGATCGGACCTATGATCGATCAGCTTGCTGAGGAAATGGGAGACGACGCAGTAGTGGGTAAAGTAGAGGTAGACAAAGCTCAAGCACTCGCTGCTAAGTATGGCGTTCGCTCAATCCCGTTTTTACTTTTCATTAAAGATGGAGAAGTTAAAGACCAAATCACAGGATCTAACGTCACTAAAGATGGTTTAAAAGACAAGCTCACAGCTCTCTAATAACTTATAAATAACACAATTTAACAAACACCAGTTGATACGAGCAAGTATCTCTGGTGTTTTTTTCTTTTAAATATGTAATCCAAATCCACTATTTGTTACCAAACTTGATATAGTGCAGGCATAGAAATCATTATAGCAGCGGGTACTAAGGAAACTATAGTGCCCACAGTAAACAAGATCCAACGCAGTGACTGTGCATTAGATACGTGCCTAAAGGCTCTTAAATAAAGCTCACAAACGGGACCTGCGAAAAAAGCTAGATTAGCCAAAAATGCGAATACCACTGTCTGAAGTAGCACCATATTCGTAGACTCTCTGTAATAATTAATAAGTATAAAGAGAGCAATAATGCCAACGAGTAATAAAATCACATTGTACAATAGCCTCAACTTCTCCCATGCGATCACCACATGTTTAAATTCACTTTGATGAGTGGATAGTTTAGAAGGTTCGCTAACTGGTGTGGAATAAGGATTCATACGTTGAAAATAAGTGTTCTGGTTATTAGACACCAAATCTCATGGAATGTTCAACTTAAGGGGATTTCTGAAAACCAACGAAACTAACGGAATCAAGATTTTAGAAAATTTTCACCTTCATCAAGACGCCGCATTTCCCCTTGATTTGGTTCAAAATAGCTCTTTTTGGAGGGCGTTGATTCCTATTTTAATCTCATTTAGCTGTAGTCTCAGGATTTTCACCTATTATCTCATGAGAAAGGTGTAGCGATCCATATTATAGGTCAGGTTACAGAGGGAGTTATGCTGCTTCGATCG
>CALAJT010000028.1 GCA_937923145.1 uncultured Rubritalea sp.
CGATCGAAGCAGCATAACTCCCTCTGTAACCTGACCTATAATATGGATCGCTACACCTTTCTCATGAGATAATAGGTGAAAATCCTGAGACTACAGCTAAATGAGATTAAAATAGGAATCAACGCCCTCCAAAAAGAGCTACTTTGAACCAAATCAAGGGGAAATGCGGCGTCTTGATGAAGGTGAAAATTTTCTAAAATCTTGATTCCGCTAGTTTAGTTGGTTTTCAGAAATCCCCATTAATGATTTCATGTATAAAAGCGCCCTTATTTCGTTACTTACCCTACTCACCTGCTTCGAAATCCTGAATGCAGAAGAAAAAATCGTATCATTCTACTCTAGCACAAATGCTAAACATGTTGCTTCAATTTCCAATTCTGAACGAGAGAAAGATCCAGAGATCGATTATTTTATCGATCTTTGTCCCGGATACGGAGGCTATGAATTAGTCCATTCTGGTTCAGATTTACGGAGTGTGGTGAATATTAAATTTGGTGATAAAATATCTAAGCTGTTCGGCGACACCATGAATCAAGCTCCCGGTCAGTTTGCCCATAAAGCTAACGATGTGGTAGAGTGGAGAGGAACGCTAAAGGGTTCGCACTTCGTCCCACATGCTATCATTTATAGATTCTCTGGATCTACTGAGCCTGACGACAATGGCAAGCAACTAGAAAAAACCAATCTTATCGTAGTAGCTCTCAACAAAGGTGATGCAAAAGTCCTAGGATCTTTGAGCGGTAAGGATGAAGGAGAAAAGGCAAGGCAATTGGCTGATAGTGTTTTGAAGTAAAAGTCTTAATCTAGATATTTTTCCTCTGTGCCTTCAGCACAGGCATTTCTGTCAATAATTAACCATGGGATGAATCCCATGGCTTTGAAACTTATATCCCTTCAGTATATTTTATCTTTCGCACCTGAAGGGGCATGGTTTCAAAGCCTAGGGATTCATCCCTGACTTTTATACACAAATACTAAGAGGTATTACTGTCGTGATTTTAGTTAGGCTTCCTTAATCATCTCCGTATAGGTAGTATGTACCCTTATGCCACTACTTCTCACGCTCTCTGCCTCGACAACGAAATAAACTCTGCTGATTTTGGAGATAAACGGTTAACCTCTCGGGCTACTAAATTATTGAGAGACTTGTCTCGCTGCCCTAAATATAGCATTAATGCCTCTACTCAAGGTGCGGCTGAGACTATGGCTGCTTATCGTTTTCTTTCTAATCACAAAGTGACTTCAGATCTTATACTACAACCTCATCGTCAGCGTGCTATCCAGCGAGCGTCTGAATATCCTTCTGTTCGTTTAATCCAAGATACCTCTGAGGCTGACTTTACATCGCTCAAAACGCTCAAAGGATCAGGGCCTTTGAGCACTGAAAAGCGAAGAGGAACCTTTCTTCATACTAGCTTGCTTGTAGCTGCCGGAGGATTGCCGCTAGGAGTCTTGGATATAGATTTTATGACTAGAGAAGATCGTAATGGTCGCAAAAAAATCCCGCATAAACAACGACCCCTGGAAGAAAAGGAAAGCTTCCGCTGGCTAACTGGATATCGTGATGCTTGTAACCTTCAGCTACAGCTCCCTAGCTCTGAAGTGATCTCTGTAGCTGATCGTGAAGCTGATATGTATGAAATCTTCTCTGAGTATGAGCATCTAGCACAACACCAAAAACCTGCACATTTCCTCATTAGAGCAAAAGAAAATAGAGTGTTGTTAGATGAGCTAGAAGGTCGAAAATTATTTGATTTGACTGACTCAGGAGAGGCTTTAGGAACTATTGAATTTGATATCCCATCTCAGACACAAAAGCTTAAAATTAAAGGTATACCTGAAAAGTATCAAAGACTAAAACGCAAGGTGACTCAGGAACTCAGAGTTCATAAAGTCACACCACGGCCTCCTTATCGTAAGGATGTAAAATTCGATCCAGTTACATTTTACATGGTGAGTGCCCGAGAAGTAAATGAGCCAGAAGGACAGCGTCCCATTATCTGGAGATTGTTAACAAGTAAGCCCGTATCTAGTTTTAAGGAAGCTCACGAAATCGTATTAGCCTACGTAGATCGATGGCAAGTAGAGGTATTTTTTAAAGTTCTAAAGACTGGTTGTAAAATCGAAGAAATAGGGCTTAAAAATATAGAAGGTATAAAGCGTAGCATAGCAATGTTTAGTCTAATTGCGTGGAAGCAACTGTATCTAACATATCTCGCCAGAGAGCAACCTGATAGTGGCTGCAGCATGGTGTTTGAAAGGCATGAATGGGAGGGAACTTTAAAGGTATTATCTAATGGTAAAGCAGAATTAAATGAGCCCAATCTTAAGGAGTTCATGCTTCAAATAGCCAAGTTAGGAGGCTATTTAAATCGTAAACATGATCCACCACCAGGACCAGAGTGCTTGTGGAAGGGAATTCTAAAAGTAGAATCTTACGGAGAAGCATGGCTAGCCTTTACGAGCATGAAATAAACTTATGTATAAAAGTCAGGACTTTAGTCCTAGGTAAACATTCCATCATACAGCCGTGCTGAAAGCACGGAGGAAAGGTTTTAACGATTATGACCTATAAACTCCCTCATCTCCGCAAGTAATGCGTTCGCTTGATAGTAATCCACATCTTCAGGTAGATCACACACAGCATATGCTTGAGTAATATCCACCATTTTGGCTTCCGCCATTTCTAACAATTCTTCATAAGCGAAGTCTCCATTTCTTACCTTCTTCAGGAAATCTACATTGGGGCTTCGAAGTTGAATGGTTCCTTCTTTGGCTATCATTTCTGCGATCTCTAACAGTCTCAGAGTGTGCATCATGTTTTTGGAATCATAGCCTCGCTCGTGCTTGCTATTCACTAGGAACCTATTTTCATTGCGCTTCTTCACCCAATTCCAGTATTCCTTGTGTTGCTTGCAGTGTTTTTTAAATCCATCGATGTTAGATGTCATCTAGCCAACAGGCTCTGCCTCTCTTGGCACGCTACTACAGAGAATGCTAGGTTCACCTGAGCGTAAGAAAACCCCACGATAGTGTTCACCTCTGAACAATGCGTAGGTGTTAGGCGCATGGTTTACCGAAACTGCTCCTAGCTCATTTTCATCGTATCCATTACCGCCTAACCAGTCGCTAAATTTCTGCGATCCTTGGCCAGCCATCACGAAGCAGAAATCTTTGAATTCCAATCTCTCTTCTGGTTCAGGGTTCACTATCTTCTTGTTCAGCCCCCTAGCCTTTTTCACCTGACCTAGTGCGTAGCCGCCAAAGCTGTGTTCACACTTTTTGGTAAGGAATAAAGTAGGGTATATAAGATCCATCACAGTATGTCGGTGTCGAATACAGTCTTCTGGTATGAACAGTAATTCTAGAGCATTTGGGTTACTTTTAGAAAGCAGTTCGATGAAACGTCCAAGCTCGTAATAAACTTCATCCCCCTTCTCATCCTGCACTTGATCTATAGATTCAGCGGCAGTTAAAAATGATGTAGGAGCTACGAATAAGCCTCGTAAATCCTCGTCAGATTGCGGTGTGTTAGTTCCATACGCTTTACTTCCAGCGACAGCTTCGAATAGTAACAGATCATGTTTACGTATTCTAGAGACCGTGAATTCATCCTTTTTCATCAAAGGTTTATGCTCTTTTATAGTAGACACGAATAATCCATCCATACGTTCATCTGCACCCACTATATCTGAAGGACGTTTTAAATCATCTGGGTGCTCACTCTCTACTTGTATTTCTAAAAATTGATCTAGATCTGAAATACGCTCCATGGTTTGCTTCTCTCCACTAGCAGATTTATGCTCTAAAAGATCATCAATCTTGGTATGTAATGATTTAGGCAAATAATCTAACAGCTTATGGAATTCTACTGGTGCAGGCCGCTTTTCATCAGCTACATACATAGCAGCTAAAGTAGCTCGTAGACAATATAAGTAGCTCTTGGCACGAACTTCATCGCCAGAAAGTGCACCTTTCCACATTTGCTTCGCTAACCCACGGTAGTGATCATAGAGACTACGTTCCGCGAAGACATCGCCATAGGCACTACGCCATTGATCTAAAAATCCAGACTTCTCGCGATAAACTATCGGTGAATGTAACCATTCAGAAAGAGCTCCGTTAGATTTCTTTAATAAGCTGAGCGCCTTCCGCACATCCCAACCGCCAGGATCTAGATCATCTTCGATCGCTATTTCTATCGTAGCAGTAGGCTCATGAATCTTTAAGTAAGAACTCTCAGGGTATTTATAGATAAACCGGATATCATAGTCACTATCAGGCGACGCGAAACCCCAAGCTCTGCTACCAGACTCACAAGCATAGAGAACTTCTACTCCATACTGTTTTTTACATCATCTAATAATTTACTAGTCTCCGTATTCATAATCTAACACACTGTTCACCGCCACCACATGGGCTGCGACTCGGTGATTCATAGCAAGTGCGCTGGGAGATTCAAAGGTAAACGAAAGTGGGCAACCGTTTTTTGCCATGTAGATCGCCTCTGGCCATCCTTCAGGGATATCTGATTCCGCCTCATGATAGATCCAGCCCTCTCGGCGAACCTCATGTTCATCGATCACCTGCTCAGCTTCCATCAGCATGACATCTTTCAGCCGATCTACTAAGTATTCATAGCGCTCTGGTTTGTCGCCAGTGCAGTTGATTTCATAGAAGTAATATCCCCCGCTTTCCCAGTCTTCGTGGAGTGAGATAAATAGTTCGGGGGAATTTGGTACTAATTTTTTTAGCCACCTTACATGACCAGTAATTTCAGCCGTTTGCTGGAGAATGTAATCACGGTTCATGTCTATTCCTCCGAATTCGAGTCCGTTCTCTCTCGTTTTTAAACTAAGACCTGTAGGATTCAAACATGGGCAGATATAGAATGTTAGGTTACGCTCTAACAGATCGTCCTCTAACAGTTCTAAAAGAGCCAACGGTCCAGCTGGCTCATCACCGTGCATTCCAGTCGATATATAGACCGCAGGAGCGTTCTCTCGCACTAGTGAATAACCTTTCAAAGCATATCCGCCCACTTCAGCGAAGGTCTCACACACCGCACCAGCCTGCACTAGGAGCGCGTCTATCTGCTTCAAATACTGATCTAAAACCAAATTCATTACTACGCTCATAAAAGAATCGTGATGAAGAAGAGTCAAGCGAGATATTGATCATACTAATGCTAATTTACTGTAGGTTTAACGTGAAAATTCATATAAAAATTCATTTTAAATTTAAAGGAATAACATTGTAACACTTATCTACTATCACAATTCAAGGCAGATGATCACTGATATGACTAAGTAAAATGGATATTTAATCCGTAGAGAAAATTAGCTAAGATGAGTGAAATAACTAATTGATTTCACCTACTTAATATGCTTCATTATGTATATGCAGAGCAAATTAATTAAACTTAGCGTCTTGGCGCCATTAACCTTAGGAGTTATTCTTACTACCTCACTCCCAGCGAGTGCTCAGCAAGCTGAGCCAGAGGCAAAGCAAGCAGTAGCCATCCCTAAAGATCTTATCGAAGATCCTGAAGTCCGTGCTAAGCTAGGTATTAATGAGTTCACAGCACCTTCTATCCGCCTCATCTTTGACGATCTGGATCAGCTCACGCCTATGCCAGTAAAGGAAACTAAGCATATTCTGCCTAACAGAATGCCATTGAGCCGCCAAGATCTGGCTATCGAGATCGGCTTCCTGATTGCTGACGGTTTCCTAGCTGTTCAGCATGGTGATTTAAATGACATCGAGACTCTAGCAAAAGACCTTTCTAAATACGGTCGTGCACTTGGTGCTGGTGAGCGTGTGAATCGCCACGCTGCATCTATCCTAGAAAGCGCTAAGAAAAAAGATCTTGAGAAACTCAAGGATGAACTTGCTGCTACACAGAAAGACGTAGAGAAAGAACTCGTTCAGCTTCGTGACGCTGACCTAGCTCACCTCATCTCGCTCGGCGGTTGGGTTCGTGCTATGGAATGTGCCGCAGTAGGTGTTTCTAAGAATTTCACTGAAGAACGCGCTAACCAACTTTTCCGCGAAGACATCGCAGAATACTATGAGTCGCAACTCGGATCTCTGGACCCACGTATTTCTAAGCAACCAACGATCATGCAAATGCGCAATATCTGCTCAGGACTTAAGACAACAATGACACTAGGAGCTGATGAAGAGCCTACTGAAAACAAAGTAAAAGAGATCACTGAGCAAGCTAAGAAGCTAGCCCAACTCGCTCTTACTAGAACGAAGTAATCTCGGTAAATTAAATTTTCTAGATCCCAGAACCGCTATAGAGCAGTTCTGGGATTTTTTTGTCTATTGAGACACATTTTCACCTTGCATATTAGTGCGTTTCATCGTGTTCTTTGCGTCATTATGGCTAGAATCAACGACAACTTTCTCAAACTAAAGGCAGGATATCTTTTCCCTGAAATCGGCAGACGCGTAGGCGCTTACACAGACGCTAATCCAGACGGTGCAGCTAAGCTCATCAAGTGTGGTATAGGTGACGTTACAGAAGCGCTCCCAGAAGCAGTGCGCGATGCGATGAATAAGGCTGTAGACGAACTCGGCAACCGTGACACATTCAGAGGTTATGGACCTGAGCAAGGCTATGACTTCCTCCGTAATGCTGTAGCAGATAACTACTACTCAGATCTTCCTGTCACAGCTGACGATATTTTTATCTCAGATGGATCTAAGTGTGACACAGGAAACGTGCTCGATATTTTCGCCGCAAACGGAAGCAACAAGATCGCAGTAACAGATCCAGTTTACCCAGTCTACGTCGACACTAACGTGATGATCGGTAACACTGGAGAAGGTGACGAAGATGGTCGCTATGAAGGTCTTGTTTATCTCTCTTGCACAGCTGAAAACAATTTCGTTCCAGCTATTCCAGAAGAAAAAGTAGACATCATCTACCTCTGCTACCCTAATAACCCAACAGGTGCATCTGCAACTCGTGAGCAGCTTACTGCTTGGGTCGAATACGCAAATGCTAATGATGCTATCATTCTCTACGATGCAGCATACGAAGCATTCATCCAAGACCCTGAAGTGCCACGCTCCATCTACGAGATCGAAGGCGCTGAAAAGTGCGCTCTTGAGTTCCGCTCATTCTCTAAGAATGGTGGATTCACTGGAGTTCGCTGTGGCTTCATCGCTATCCCAGAGACAGTCACTGGAGCAGATGCTGATGGTAACCGCGTATCAATCAAGTCACTCTGGAGCCGCCGCACCTCTACTAAGTTCAACGGAGCATCCTACCCTGTCCAACGCGGTGCAGAAGCAATCTTCTCTGACGCTGGTAAAGCACAGGTAGCAGCCCTCGTAGAGCACTACATGAGCAATGCAGCACTCCTCAGTGAGGCATGTAAAGAGATCGGTCTCAGCGTATTCGGCGGTGAAAACGCACCTTACGTCTGGGTAGCCTGCCCTGCTGGTCTCACTAGCTGGGACATGTTCGACAAGATGCTTACAGAAGCAAACGTGGTCATCACACCTGGCTCAGGCTTCGGCGCAGCTGGCGAAGGCTACTTCCGCATCTCAGCATTCAACTCACGCGAGAACGTCATCGAAGTCTGCAAAAGACTTAAGACATACCTCAAGTAGTCGAATCTAACAGACAATCACTTTTATCAGCCTAAGCGGGTTTCCTGCTTAGGCTGATTTGTTTAGAAGTTTAATAGGCAGGGTTGATGCGATAATATTTATCACCCAGTCTGAGAACTGATGGCAGATTAGTTACCTTTTTTGGTGAAAATTCACAGCGTTGTGAGGTAATAACCCATGACCCGTTGGATTGCTTTTCTATCACTTGCTTTTCGGCTGAAGAAACCTGACCGTCTTCAGAAAATAGATAAACTTCTTCCAGATTTTTGGGTAACATTGCCGATACTTTTAAACGAATAGACTGATCTGTAGAATCGCTCAGAAGCTTAGTATTCAATGTCGAGCTTGAGGCTGGCATTTGTTCTTTAGCTAGATTGAACAATGATAGATGAGTATTATTCACCACTGCTTTCTTATCCACTGCTAAATCGATACTAAAAGACTCGTTTCCTGGAAAACAACTATCAGCACAGCACATCCATATAGCGTCTACGGAAATATTTACTTTCTTAGCAGTGACTTCTTTAGGTGGAGTTACAGTTACATAGAGCGTCACGTCCCTTTCATAACCGTAGCACGGATTTCCAGCCATTGAGCTGAGCTCTGGGTATGGCCACTTCAGACCAGAGACTGTATAACCTTCTGGAACTTTCCATTTGAGGTTTGTTGCTAGCCCTACGAGTCCAGGGTTCTTCCAATACGTGTGGTATCCTTTCTGATGCTTAATGTGAAAGCCTACCAAAAACGGCTGACCAGCCGTTATGGTAGAATGATCACTAATCAACTCAACAGATAACCCTTCGAGTTCACTAGACTTTTCTACCTCCTCAGCTAGCAAACTGCTCCAACCCAAAAATACAAGTAGGTAACAAGCCCCGATTAATACTTTTCTATCTAGTTTCATAAGATGATATTTAATTAAATGGTTACTATCGTTCATAGGGCAAACTACAGCAGTCAAGTATCTTGCTACAGATCTTAATAGGATCACAATTCTAATTATTCGGAAAAATTAGAGATCCTTACATATCAATTTCGTGTGATCACTAACTTCCCACTTCTCTAAAATTATTCAATCAGAAATTTAGGTGACCAAGGTCAGGGCGATCAAGCTAGGGAGAGCTAATAAGAAAAAGTAAAAAAGTTACCGCAGATTACGCAGATTTTATACAGATTTCTATAGGAAGCATTCTTAAATTCATTGAAAAACACGGCTCCGAAGTTGGAAGTTGCTGGCGACAGTCAAG
>CALAJT010000029.1 GCA_937923145.1 uncultured Rubritalea sp.
CTTACCTATAATATGGATTGTTACGCCTTCCTAATGAGATAACAGGTAGAAACCCTGAAACCACAGCTAAATCAGACTAAGATAGGAATCAACGCCCTCGAAAAGGAGCTAGTTTGAAGCCCATCAAGCGAAAATGCGACAACTTGATGAAGGTGAAAAAATCCTAAAATCTTGATTCCACTAGTTTGATGAGTTTACAGAAGTTCCCTTATAATAATAAAACAAAAGTACACGAGAAATCAATAAGCTATCTATGTAGAATATGCTTGCACGCAATAGCTACAAATTATATCAACTAGTTTAATATAATGCTAAAAAACCTGTTACCACGACTATATTACAGCACTTATTTTAATAAGAGCTCGATTGGTCAATTATATGTAATCTCTGAAGACATCAATACTCATTTTTACTTCAATAATCATAAAGGCTTCTTATTTCCTGAAGGAAACGAAAATCTAACGATCAATCTTGATATTCATTCTAGTTCAAGGAAAAAGGTTCTTTCTAAGAGCTTCACATTAGATACTCATGATTCCCTCTCCGTATCCATCAGTTCATTGCTCAAGGATAAATTAACTCTGAGCAAAGAAGAAATTTTAGGAACTATAGTCTGTACTTCTTCTAAAACTACTCTTCAAAACCACTTTTACTCTTATTATAGAGATGATAGTACTGAATCTGTGGCGATGATTCATCCTCAGTCCACTGTAGGAAGAAAAACTACTTATAAAAAATGGGTGTCAAATCAGATTATCCATACGAAAGGACTAGATAAAATAGTGCGGTATCAGATGAATCACAGTCGAAGCTCTGCTTCTTGCCAGTATTATTTACACTCTTTAGAAGATCAGTCTTTATTCGTAGAGGCAGTAACCAGAGTAAAACAATTAGGAGCCACTAGAATAGAATTTGATCTTAAAGATAGTCCGCCTCAACTCTGCCTTAGCTTAGATAAACTAATGTCTCCTAACGGCAAACCACTGATCATGCGTAGATACAAAAACCAAAAGTTTACGATCAACCATGGCTAAAACGATTTCCATCCAAGGTAAAAACATCATCCTTTTTTACTGCTCTAGCCTCAAGACTTTAGGATTAGAATCTAGAGTCAGTTTACCAAATAAAACGGGCAAGATTACTGACGCTTTTGTTCAAGTATTTACTACTTCTGGCAAGTTCGTAGATGAACTTCAACTTGATCCAGTAGCTGATAAATCCATTACTCCAGTTGAGCTGAACGATCTTTATAGCGGACTTCAGTTAGACTCTTCCCAAAATTACGTGTTTCTTTTCTCTCTCGTACCTGAAGGCTACTCTCCGAATAAATTGAGTGATATAGAGCTCGGTGAAATTTCTAGATTGAATAGCACCCAAGATTTCTACATTGAGCATTATATAGAAAATAGTATTTCAGCGGGTGTGCTTTATAAGGCATCACCAGTCATGAATAATAAAAGTATCATTCCACAATTTTACTTTTTCATGCAAGCTCCTAAGATTTACCTTTCCAAGCATCAGGACACGATATTCCAATTCTTCAATCCTAATATTTCAATAGAACTAGAAAATTCTACTCTCTATTACTTCATCCGAGAAACTGACGGGACTATCTTGAGCAAAGGAGAACTCCAAGTTTCTAGCAATGGTATGTCTCTGCTCAGTATTAAAGACACTTTAAAGAAAAATAACATTTCATCACTTCAAGGATTTCTCCATTTTGAAGCCTTCTCTGATGAAGCAATATTCATTACTCTAACAATGCAATATAACAAAACTTTGGAGACCTTGGATTTGGAGCACACCTTATCTCCTCACTATTATTTGCAGAAAAATAAAATGGATAAAAAGGTCACCCATCAGTTTTATAGTGACCTGTACAAAACTTATAATAACAACTCTGTTTCAACCCCCGTCCATAGCTAATCTTGAACAATACAAACTCACCATTAAGAATTCTCTTCTGCTGGTTTCACCAACCGCACCTGCAGCAAGCTGTCTCAGAGTTTATCGATGAAAGTTCGCCTGAATATGTTGGACTCATGGGACATACTAATTACCTAGGTGATAAATCTGATACTTTTTTGCACTCTAAGAGAGCTCGCAAGAACTGCCATTTCCCAGACCACGATCACAAGCATGTCCCATCTCGCCAGATCATCGAATCGATGCGTGATTCGGAAGCTGAGGTGCTGAAAATGATGGATCGTATTTATAAAAGTCCATTCAAGCCGCGTCAGTATGAATTCCGTAAACGTCTCTACTATTCGCAACTCTGCATGGCATACGGATTTTTAAAGGAACATAATTTCAACCGGGTTATCTTCTCTAACATCCCGCACAACAGTTTCGATTTCATCTTATTCGGACTCTGTAAGGCTCTTAGTATAGAGACCTCATTCCTCTATCAATTACAGGTCAAAGACTGCTTCCTCCATGCTTACACGCTTGAGGAACTCTATGGACAGCTTGCCCTGCCTCCGCAATACGATGAATCAGATGAATGGGAACTACCAGATTTTCTAGAAGAAGAAATCCAAGAACGATTAGGAACTAAAGCGCCATTCTACATGAATGCGAATCGCTTCCCTCTTAAGGATAAGCTCAAAGTATTACGCAAGAAAGCATTCAGAATCCAAACCTACACCTACCCGTTCTATACATTTTCTAGTTGGTTTGCTTACAAGCGTATCCCCAAATATACCCCTACTCCTGATAGTAAGTTCGTTTACTTTGCGCTACACATGCAGCCTGAGGCGACCACTTCTCCTATGGGAGGAGTTTTCGTGGATCAGTATTATGTGATCCTGATGATTGCTAGAGCACTACCAGAGGGTGTAAAAGTAGTCGTCAAAGAACACCCTCACCAAGAGATGTGGCAGCGCACTCCAGACTTTTATAATATCTTAAAGGCTGAGCCTAATGTGGAATTTGTCTCTCTGAAACAGAATAGTTTTGAGCTTATAAAACAATCCATCGCTGTCGCCACAATCACTGGCACAGTAGGCTGGGAAGCGTTATTCTTGAAAAAACCCGTTATCCTATTCGGTCACATTTTCTACAAGCACCTACCTGGAGTCATCAATGTAAACGACACGGAATCACTAGCGGATGCCATGACTCAAATCCAGAGTGGTGATTTTAAACTCTGCGAACTTTCGGACATTCGCAAGTTACTCCACTATACTAACGAAATAGCATATCATGGAGCTGTCGATGATGACTACTTCGAAATCTCTCACCTCTCCGCTGAAGAAAATAAAATCTCAGTCAAGCAAGCTCTAACAGATTTCATCATTCACTAATATGGCTGCTAAAAAAATTAACAAAAAAATCTTATTCTGCGGATTCTGGCAAAGCCATCACAAGGATGCGCTGAAGCAGCATCTAGAAAAATTCAGCTATGATAAGATTGGCTTAGTTAGCCACGATAACTATCTAGAAAAGCACAACCCTGTCTTTATATCACAACGTCAAATCTATAAGCACGATACTTTCCTAGGTAATCCTGCCCCTGATCTTCCCTCCCGAGAAATCATCGAGAAAATGCAGCCGATAGAGACGACCTGTCTCAAGATGATGGATCGCAATCATAAAAGCCCCATCAAATATCGACGCTATGAATTCCGTAAACGCACTTATCTAGCTCAGCTTGCTAGTGCCTACTCGATTTTAAAGCATCACCAATTTAATCAGATTCTTTTCTCGATCACTCCTCATAATACGTTCGACTACATCATCCATCACCTTGCTCAGCACTTAGGAATCAAGTCTACTTTCTTTGCTCAGATTCAGGTTAAAGATTCTTTTTTCCATGCTGACGACATTGAGAATATCTACGGACAGATTAGCGACGCTGTAGACCACGACAGCACCGAATGCGAACTTCCTGAACATTTAGAAACTGAGCTTTCAGACAGACAAGGACTTACAAAGCCATTCTACATGAACTCTGCTGGACTCACTTGGAAGCAACGTGTCTATAGAAAGCAGAAGAAGATCTTTAGAATTCACAGCTACATTCAGCCAATGTTCGCCTTGCCGAACTGGATCGCCTATCAGCGCATACCTAAGTTGACCGCTCCGCCGAAAAATAAGTATATTTACTTTGCGCTCCATTTCCAGCCAGAGGCTACTACTTGCCCACTCGGAGGAATCTACGTAGATCAATATTTTGCGATCCTCATGCTTGCCCGCTCATTGCCATCGGACATCGATGTCATCGTGAAAGAACATCCGCGTCAACACTTCTGGCAGAGGTTCCCTGAGTTCTATAAGGTGCTAGCTGCTGAGAAAAATGTAAAGTTTGCTCATCTTAAGACTGACTCGCTAGAACTGACTAACAACTCACTAGCCGTAGCCACTATCACTGGCACTGTAGGCTGGGAGGCTGTGTTTAATAAAAAGCCTGTCTTCCTCTTCGGAACTATATTCTACGAACATCTCGCTGGCATTGTAAAAGTCACTGACCAAGAGTCAATCTCATCTTCGATTCAAGATATACTAAATGATAACTTCACAACTGCCACTGAACTAGAAATACGCCAATATCTGAAAGCTATCTATGACTCTGGTTTCACGGGTGTCATCGATGAAGAATACTTCAGAAACTCAGCATTTTCAAAGAAACACAGCACAGACACTATGGTATATGCCATAGAGAAGTTCACCACCTGATCTTTTTTACTAGTCAATTTTCATATAAACTTCTAACACTAACATAACATCTCATTATCATGATTTCCTACTGCACAAATTGCTTACTACCTGACACCAAACCCGACCTTAGTTTTAATGAAGAAGGAGTATGCAATGCCTGCACTAATTTTGCTAACCGTAAGGAGGTCAACTGGGATGAACGTCTCGTAGAGCTAGATGAAGTTCTAGAACGCTATAGGAATAAAGATGGCTCATACTGGGACTGTGTAGTTCCTGTTAGTGGTGGAAAGGATTCCACATTCCAGGTCATCAAGATGTTAGAATTAGGAATGAACCCACTCTGCGTCACAGCCCACACTTGTGACTTAGCAGAGATCGGTAGAGCTAATATCGAGAACATCAAGGCTCTCGGAGTCGATCTGCTAGAGTTTTCGCCTAATCCAAATGTTAGAGCTAAACTCAATAACATCGGACTAAAGCAAGTTGGCGATATCGCATGGCCAGAGCACGTAGGTATTTTCACCATTCCTGTCCGTGTAGCTACTCAGTATAAAATCCCACTCATAGTATGGGGTGAAAATTCACAGAATGAATATGGCGGACCAGCAGCCAATGCGAACTCAAACTCTCTAGACCGTAGATGGCTAGAAGAGTTCGGCGGTCTGCTAGGACTCCGCGTGAGTGATCTAGAAGGAGTAGATGATATCAAAAAATCTGACCTTATCCCATACGTTTACCCTACTGATGAAGAGCTTAAAGAAGCTAAAGTCACAGGACTTTTCCTAGGTCACTACATCCCGTGGGATGGCTACTCAAATGCACTTCTCGCTCAGGCATACGGTTTTCAGACATTACCTCACACCGCTGAGGGATCTATCGTGAACTACGAGAATCTAGACAACCATCAGCATGGTATCCACGACTACTTTAAGTTCCTCAAATTCGGATTTGCGAGAGCGACAGACATTGCATCACTCCACATTCGCAGAGGACGTATTACCCGTGCGCAAGGTCTCGATCTGGTGAAGCGTCATGATGGTAAGTTCCCCCTCAGCTATCTAGGTAAGCCACTCGATCAGATCCTAGAAAAGATCGGAATGACCGTAGAAGAATTCACCGCCATTTGCGATAAATTCACCAACAAGAAAATCTTCCAGAAAGATGCTCGCGGTAACTTGACAAAGGATCACAAAGGTAATCTTTCAAAAATTAACGACGACAACGACTAATGAGTATCATGATAATCGATTACGGAATGGGTAACCTCACTTCCGTCCAGAGAGCACTCGAAGAAGTCGGAGCTGCCTGCTTCATCTCTGATCTACCACGAGATATCAAAGACGCAGGATCTATCGTTCTGCCTGGTGTGGGAGCATTTAAGGAAGGCATGAAGAATCTGAAATCATCAGGGATGGCGGATGTAATCGTTGAAGCTACTAATGAAGGTGTCCCACTGTTAGGCATTTGTCTCGGGATGCAACTTCTCGCTACCAAGGGTTATGAAGGAGGTGAAACAGATGGTCTAAATCTCATTCCAGGAACGATCCGTGAAATGCAGGCCCAAGCTGGTGAACGAATTCCACACATAGGCTGGAACGAAATCAATCACTGCCAAGATCACCTCATGTATGAAGGCATCAAAGATCTAACAGATTTCTATTTTGTACATAGTTACCACTTTGATAATGATGACAACCATGCCGTCACCACTACGCCTTACGCTGGAGGGTTCACCTCATCTGTAGCGCATAATAATATCTGGGGAACACAATTCCACCCTGAGAAAAGTTCTAAAGCTGGACTCAAGTTGTTAGAAAATTTCATTAATATTCCATTCAACGTATAAAATCATGCTGAAAACTCGTGTAATCCCTACCCTACTCTGGAAACGCCCAGGACTCGTCAAAGGAATCGGCTTCGACAGCTGGAGAAGAGTCGGTACAGTGTTGCCTGCTATTAAAGTCTACAACATGCGAGATGTTGACGAGTTGATCCTCGTAGATATCAATGCTTACTCAGAAGGAGTAGAGCCAGATTACGAAGAAATCGCTGAGTTTACTCAGGAGAGTTTTGTTCCTATGACTGTCGGAGGTGGAGTTACGGATGTAGATCATTTCAAAAAACTACTTCGTGTAGGCGCTGATAAAGTAGCGCTGAATTCAGTCATCTATGACAAACCTGAACTCATCTCAGAAGCCGCTAATAACTTCGGTAAACAATGCGTAGTAGCTAGTATCGACTACATCAAAACAAGCGATGGGAATTACCAATGCTGCAGTCACTCCGGCAGCCAGATCAAGGATCGTCACCCGGTAGAATGGGCAAAAGAACTTGAATCACGAGGAGCGGGAGAAATTTTGCTCACCTCTGTAGATAAAGATGGAACAATGGAGGGATATGACTACGATATTACCAAACAAGTCACGGAAGCTCTTAAAATACCAGTAATCGCCTCGGGAGGTGCTGGTAACTATGAACATATGGCTAAAGTGGTCACTGACTCGGGAGCCGCTGCAGTAGCTGCTGCCAGTATTTTTCATTTTACAGAACAAACTCCGCTGAAAGCCAAAGAACACATGGCTACTCAGGGAATCCCCGTCAGACTCATCAAATAATTACACTATTAAATAAATTCATGCTTAACGGAAAATCAATACTCATCACAGGTGGCACAGGCTCGCTAGGAAAAGAACTTACTAAAACGATATTAGCTAAATGGCCAGATGTTGCCCGCTTAGTTATCTTCTCACGCGATGAGCAAAAGCAGTTCGTCATGGCTCAAGAATACCCTGCCGACAAGTTCCCGCAAGTAAGATTCTTTATCGGAGACGTGCGTGACCTAGATCGTATGTACAGAGCATTCCACGGCATTGACGTAGTGATCCATGCAGCAGCTATGAAGCATGTTCACATCGCAGAATACAACCCTGACGAGTGTGTTAAGACTAATATCGACGGAGCGCAGAATGTCATCAAAGCGAGTCTTCACTGTGGAGTAAAGGACGTCGTCGCCCTCTCTACGGACAAAGCATGTGCACCTATTAATCTTTACGGAGCTACTAAACTAGCTTCCGACAAGCTCTTCGTAGCAGCCAACAACATCAGAGGAACTCAAGATATTAAATTCTCAGTAGTGCGCTACGGAAATGTCATGGGGTCTAATGGATCGGTCATACCTTTCTTCATGCAGAGAAAAGATTCTGGCGTTCTTCCTATCACGGATGAGAAGATGACTCGCTTTAATATCTCTTTAGCAGATGGAGTGAAAATGGTGCTTCATGCGATTGATCACGCTTGGGGTGGAGAAATATTCGTTCCTAAAATCCCATCTTACCGAATCACAGAGCTAGCTAAGGCAGTCGGTCCAGACTGTGAGCATCCTATCATCGGCATCAGACCTGGGGAGAAAATTCATGAAGAGATGATCACCTCGTCAGATTCATTCACTACCTACGATCTCGGAACCTACTACGCAATCATACCGCAAATACCGATGTGGGATCTGGAAGAGTTCAAGACTCACTTTAATGCTAAGCTGGTTCCCCGTGGATTTAATTACACTTCTGGCGACAACGAAGATTTCCTCTCAGTAAGCCAGCTTCAAGAGTTGATCACTACCCACGTTGGAAATTAATCGATCTGTAATCATGTCTCAAGAAAACTTCATTCCATACGGCAAACAAAATATCTCCGATGGCGATATAGAAGCCGTAGTGGCGGCTCTCAAGTCAGACTTCCTGACCTGTGGTCCCCTCGTGGATGAGTTTGAAAATAAATTTGCTGAGTATGTAGGAGGTAAACATGCGATTGTCGTCTGTAATGCCACAGCAGCGCTCGACATCACTATGAGAGCAGCTGGAATAGGCGCTAGTGACAGAGTCATCACTTCACCTAACACGTTTCTATCATCAGCAAATTGCGCTGCATTTGTAGGTGCTACTCCTGATTTCTGCGATATTGATCCTGCCACTTATAACATGTCTGCGGATGCTCTAGAGCAGATGTGGACTGATGATATCAAAGCAGTAGTGGCAGTCTCCTTCGCAGGTCAGTCGTGCGATATGCCTCGTATCCATAAAATCGCGAATAGCCGTGGAGCAGTAGTGATAGAAGATGCCAGCCACGGCACAGGTGGAGGCTTCGAACTTAATGGCAAAGCATACAAGCAAGGCGGACATCCATGGGCAGACATGACTGTATTTTCATTTCACCCAGTCAAAACTCTCACCACAGGTGAAGGAGGCATAGTCATCACCAATAGCGACGAATTTGCAAAAAAACTCAGACAACTCAGAACTCACGGAATGACCCGCGATACTGAAGATTTTCAAGGTCTTGGTTCAGATACACCAGCCCTAGCTGAGAAAGGTCCTTGGTATTATGAAATGACTACTTTAGGTCATAACTTCCGCATCACTGATATCCAATGTGCTCTCGGAATCAGTCAGCTAGCACGTCTCGGAGACTTCACTCAGAGACGTAGAGATATAGTGGCTATGTATAACGCAGCATTCGCGGGGTTAGATTTCTTAGAAACACCCAAAACTCTCAGACCTGAAGATGCTAATCATGTTTCATGGCACCTCTACTCAGTGCAGATCGACTTTGAGTCACTAGGTAGATCGCGCACAGAAATCATGGCTGAGCTTAGGGAAAGCAACGTCGGCACACAGGTCTTGTACATACCTGTCTATCTACAGCCATTCTATAGAAACACCTATGGTTACGAGCCTGGCAAATGCCCTAACTCTGAAGCGTATTACGCCAAAGCACTCAGTCTCCCTCTCTACCCTAGTATGACTGACAATGATGTCCAGAGAGTCATTACAGCAGTAAAAAATTTAAATTAAAAAACATACTAATGCCATCAGTAACCGCTATCATGCAAGCTAGACTAGGAAGCACACGTCTTCCAGGCAAGGTCCTCATGGAGGTGAATGGAATGACATTTCTAGAGCATTCTTTCTCTAGGTTACAGCTTGCGGAATCAGTCGATACGGCAGTTATCGCTACGACTACAGAGCCAGCAGATGTAGCTATCGCCAGTATTTGTGAAAAGCGCGGTTGGGCTCATAATCGTGGATCTGAATCAGACGTTCTAGATAGGTATTATCAAACGGCACTCCTTTACCCAGCTGACATTATCGTACGAGTCACCTCAGATTGCCCTCTGTTAGATCCTGCTATTATCGATGAAGTAGTGAATAAAGTAAAAGCAGATTTCCCTAACATCTCCTACTCTGCCAACGTGCTTGTTCCTCGACATTTCCCTCGTGGATTGGATGTGGAGGCTTTTACATTTACTGCTCTAGAAAAGGCATGGAAGGAAGCTACTCAGGAACCTGACCGTGAGCATGTGACACCATTTATCAATACCCAACCAGAGATTTTCCCCCAGCACGGAGTCTCTTACCCCGAGGATTTTTCACAGCACCGCTGGACGCTTGATACGCAGGAAGACCACGATCTACTGTATAAAATATTAGATGCTAAACCTGAACCTACTGGTTGGTTAGAAATTCTAAAGCTAGTGGAGAGTAACGAGGGTTGGTCTACTATCAATGCCGCCATTGAGCAGAAGAAAATCTGATATGCTGGGTCCCACATTAGCTATCCGTGCAGACGCCTCACATCAGGGTGGAACTGGACACATCATGCGCACACTTGCGATAGCGCAGGAATGGATTACTCGTGGTGGAACATGTGTTTATATTAGCGCTACTCTTCCAGATGCTATCCGACTACGTGTGGAGTCCGAGAATTGTGAAGTCAAAATGCTCAGCAGTTCCCCCGCTTCGTCAGAAGATGCTAAAAAAACCTCTTCACTACTCATTGAACTAAAAGCTCGTTGGCTATTAATCGACGGCTACTCATTCACTCCAGAATACCAAGAACTGTTAGAATTACCCGCTAGAACAAAACTAGCGGTCATGTCCGATTTTGGCTGTAATGACTTTTATGAGCCAGACCTAGTCATTCATTCTAACATCGAAGCAACCGCAGACTACTCGAAGCTTGCCGACGACAATAAAGCTATTCTTCTAGCTGGCTCTGACTATGTATTACTAAGAAAAGAAATTATTGAAATACAAAGTAAACCAACTAACTCTAAAGTTAAAAACCTACTCATTACTATGGGAGGTTCAGACCCTCGTGAGGCTAGCTTCTTAGCCTGTAACCAAATTCTAAAGCATTCAGATCATCAGAACCTAAATATCAAAATAGTTCTCGGTGCGGCCTACCCAGCTGATGGTAGTATGCACTCTGTAGAAGCTTCGAACATCGAGCTAGTCTACTCCCCTCCATCTATGGGCAAGCTTTATGAATGGGCTGACACCGCCATTTGCTCTCCAAGTACAACAGCACTAGAACTGGCATACTGCGGACTCCCTACCGGTTTGATTATTACCGCTGACAATCAAGAAAAAATTCTGCAAGCTATGCTAGAGAAAAAGATAGCCTTCCAACTTTCTGACGCCAGAAATGAACAGCCTGAATTACGACATCTCACAGATCTGTTAGACTCTGATCAACGAATTGAAATGTCTAACAGATCTGCTAAGCTAATCGATGGCAAAGGCACAAAACGTATTTGTGATGCGATGCGTTTTCCAGACATTCGCCTTAGACTAGGAACCATGGAAGATTCGAAAGATCTCCACCATTGGACTAATGACCCAGTCACTCGTGCCGCATCCTTTAGCTCTGATCCTATTCCTTGGGATAATCATATCGCATGGTTAGAAAAACAACTTAGTGCGCCTGATACGACTTTATTGATCATCGAGTCATGTAATGAAAAATTAGGAGTGGTGAGGTTTAATAAGAACGCGGAGACTGATGGTGAATCTATCATTTCGATCAGTCTTGATTCTGAATGTCGTAGCCTAGGTCTAGCACCATTGATTCTAGCTATAGCCGCTGAGTATTTCTTTGCTCAAGAACCTCAGCAAGTGATCACTGCATGGATAAAACCAGAAAACATAGCTTCTATTAAGACCTTCATTCGTGCAAACTATAAAGATTATCCTTCACCTACGCAGCCTGATCAGGTCAGAATGCGTTTAACAAACACACCATCATCATGAATACATTTGAAATCGCTGGCAGAAAAATCGGTCCAGGTCATCCATGCTACATCATAGCAGAACTATCCGCCAATCACGGGCAGAATATCGATAATGCTCTCGCATTAGTAAAAGTAGCAAAAGATGCTGGTGCTGATGCCATTAAGCTTCAGACCTATCGAGCCGACACTATCACTATCGACTGCGACAACGAATACTTCACCATCAAAAAAGGAACGGCTTGGGAAGGTCAGATACTCTATGACTTATATGAAGAAGCGCATACCCCATGGGAATGGCATCAAGCTATTTTCGACGAGGCTGCTAAATACGGTCTGCAATGTTTCTCCTCACCATTCGATTATACTGCAGTAGATTTCCTAGAGAGTATTAATTCTCCAGCTTACAAGATAGCATCATTCGAAATCGTAGATCATGGTCTAATCGCCAAGTGCGCACAGACAGGAAAGCCAATGATCATGTCTACTGGAATGGCGTCTAAAGAAGAAGTCGAGGACGCAGTAAAAGTAGCCAGAGACAATGGATGCACTCAGCTAGCTCTATTAAAATGCGTAAGCGCCTACCCTGCTCCAGCGGACGAAATGCACCTCGCTACTATCCAAGATCTCAGCCAGAGTTTTGACTGCCCAGCAGGACTTTCTGATCACACACTAGGCATCACTATCCCCGTAGCGGCAGCCAGTATAGGTGCTAGTATCATTGAAAAACACTTTACTCTCAGAAGATCTGACGGCGGACCAGACTCCCATTTCTCACTAGAACCACATGAATTTAACGAAATGGTTAAATCTGTTAGAGAAGCGCAGTCGGCAGTGAGCCAACCATCCTACGATCTTACTAAATCTCAAGTCGCCTCTCGCATGTTCAGACGCTCGCTATTTGTAGTCCAGGACATCAAGGCTGGCGAAAAACTTACCGCTGCGAATATCCGTTCAATTCGTCCTGGTCATGGTCTTGCTCCGAAAAATCTTGATGAAGTCCTCACTAAATTTGCTACTACAGATATTGCTAAAGGCACGCCTTTGGACTGGGATCTAATAAGCTAAATAATAGAATGTATTTGTAATGAGCGATGAAACTGTCCAACTATCTGAAGAAAACTTCATTGCTTCTGGAGCGTTTTGTCGCTGCTATAGGCATCCACAGATTGCTGATCAGTGTATTAAAATTACCACAGATGAAAAGAGAGCAAACAAGCGCTTGAAAGCGGACTTGTCCTATTATAAGAAACTATATCGTAGAAATGCAGATCTCTTCTATGTCGCAGATTACCTAGGTACTTGCACGACTAACTTGGGTAATGGCTATCTATTTGAATGCATAGTAGATAGTGATGGATCGGTTTCTAAAACGATAGAATATTATTTAGAAAACAAAGTGATACAGCCTGAAATATTCCTGAAAGAGCTACATCATTTAGGCGTTCATCTACTCAACAACTGTATTCTTATTAGCGACATCCATGCTAAGAATGTTCTCATTCAGCTTACTGAAGATAATGCTCCCAAGCCAGTAGTCGTTGATGGCATCGGTGATTCTGTGGCTATTACAATCCAAAATATATTTAAAGCTGAAGTTCGCTCTAAGATAACACGCCGATGGAATAGGTTTGCCAACAAACTCATCAATAGTTACCCAGAATACGAATCTTTTCTGCAAATGGTTTTTATAAGCAAAAACGATATCGTTCGATAAAATATTTACTATCATGCCTAAGCAAATCAACATCATCGCCAGAAGCAACGGAGTAGGACTCGATAGCGATGTAACTCTCCTTACCCAAGCTATAGAGAAAGCTGGGCACAAGGTGACGTTTAGTCATTGTAGGTCACGTTCGTTACTTAAGAAATGGTTTAGTCGTAAGCCTCAATATGATGCTAATATTTTTCTAGAGCGTATTTTCCCAGTCTGGTTTGGAGCTGCTGAGAAAAATATCCTCATTCCGAATCAAGAACGCTTCCCCCAGCGTCATGTGAAGCGACTCGAAAAAATAGATCATGTATTATGTAAATCTCAACATGCACTAGACATCTTTTCTGAACTGTCTGTCGATACAAAATACATAGGATTCACCTCTAAAGATATCCACCTTAACGATGAAATTCCTGACTACGGTATATTCTTTCATCTCGCTGGTCGTTCGACATTAAAAGGAACCGAAACAATACTAAAACTGTGGAAAAAGCACCCTGAGTGGCCTACTCTCACTATAGTTCAGCACAGAGACAATGCTCCAGAATCTGTACCGAATAATGTGTGTTTAATTGCTGAGCATCTTCCCTATGCTGAACTCATTAAACTAGCGAATAAAAACGGCATACATCTATGTACATCTTTATCAGAAGGCTGGGGTCATTATATCGTCGAAGCGATGAGTAGTGCAGCTATCGTAGTAACTACTGATGCTCCACCTATGAATGAACTAATCTCCAGTGAACGCGGAGTTCTCGTCCCCTTTGATAAACAAGAACCGAGACATCTGGGAACTAATTTCTATGTGGATTCAGATTTGCTTGAAGAACAAATCACAGCAATCATAAATTCAGACCTAGAGTTACTCCAGACAAAAGCAATCCAAGCGCGTGCTTGGTTCGAGCAAAATCAAGTAAGCTTTAATGCCAGAGTCGGCACAGTATTTTCTAAAATACTGTGCTAATCTACTTTAAGCTTAAATTCGTCTTTGATTATTGGCACAAAAGCCTCTTTATAATTACTAGAAACCTTAGTTAATAAATGAACATTAATAAGTAGCTTCAATTGTACTTTAAATCGCCTTATTCTAAATTTCAGATAAGAACTTATAGAGTCAGCCTTGGGCTTCACAGTATTTGAAATAGCTGAAGCACAACAACCCAGTTCGCCAATACCGTATTCTAAACACATATCTAACTGTAACAAGGGAGCTGGATAAACCTGTCCTTTAGCAAGCTTAGTGCACTCACCTAGAAAAGCGTCTGCTGGAGACGCACCTTTTTCTTTAAGACGTTCTAACAGAGATTTTGCAGCATCAGGCCATATAATATATCCAGCAGATCCTCCCTTATCATAAAGCAAACCATGTAATACATAATTATCTATGATAGGTGTATTCTGTTTACTCAAAAATTTATCTCTCCGACGAGTTTCTAGACTGATAAAATTATAACTACCTTTTACGGAAAGAGCTCCTAATAACTCTGGTAACTTATTACTAATACAAGCATCATCCTCAATCACTAGACAGGCTTCATCTAATTTAGCTACTAGCTGCCAACATTTATGATGACTCAATGTGCATGCTATTTCTGCGACTCTGAGGGGACGTTGCCAGCTATTTTGATATTTTTCGATAGTGGCTTCATCTAAATCATTTTTTTCGATTGCTGTAATCTTTTCAAAACTCAATCCAAGATTATTTAACTGAGTGCTTTGAAATTCATATCTAGCCACATCTAGATTACGATTAATAATTAGTATTTTCATTTATATTAGCTATCTAGGTAATCATCACCTTAAAATTCCCTTTAGTCATTATAAAAATGTTCACTTGCTCGTATTTTAATGATCGAAATATACCTTTACTACTACTCTAAGAAACTGCAAATTCTATTCTATACAACTTGAATACTGGTCATTTAAAACACTACCCTATGGAATATCCTCAGCAGGAAATACAGCTCATCCTTGGCAACTCTAATAAAAGATTTTCTGGCGTCACCTCGACAATGTTACAAGCCCTCCCTTACCAAAAGGAAATCATGTCAGTCGCTGTGTTAGGAGAGCACCATCTACCAGACGGCTTCCCTTCACTAAGCTTCAGAGAATTTGTCAAACTGTGCAAGAAGCCTTTAGCCGATGGTTCACCAAGAATATTTCATGCTCGTAGAAACGATGAAATGATTCAGGCATGGGTCGCTAAAAAACTCTTCGGTGCAAAAATTAAAATAGTATTTACCTCTACCGCTCAGCGTCATCACAGTAAATTCACTCGTTGGCTGATGAGTAAGATGGATGCAATCATCACCACTTGCTCAGCGGCTGGATCTTATTTAAAAAAGCCTGCTGACATCGTTATACCTCACGGTATAGATATAGAGACTTACACAGCTAAAGATAAAACTGAACCATCTGATGAAATCAAAGTAGGAGTCTTTGGTCGCATTCGTCCTTCTAAAGGCATTGATCTACTCATCGATGCCATCATTCCCATTTTAAAATCACACTCGAATGTATCTCTAACAGTTTGTGGTGAGACCACTCCAAAGTTCCAAACTTACCTCTCCGAACAAAAAGAAAAACTAGTTAAGGTGAACGTCTCGGAACAAGTAGAATTCCTCGGCAAAGTAGAATTCAACACCTTACCCAATCTCTACAGAAGCATGGATATCGTCTGTGCTGTGAGTCGAAACGAAGGCTTCGGGCTCACCCCACTCGAAGCCATGGCATCAGGAACAGCCGTCCTCACCTCAGAAGCTGGAGCTTGGAAAGACATTATAGAAAATGCTGTTCATGGCTACTGTGTCTCGACTGATAATGTTGAATCTATAAATGAAAAGTTACTCTATATGGTCAACCACCCTGAAGAGCTCATTACAATGGGCAAAGCGGGTAGAGCTCATGTAGAACAAAATTATACCAATAAAAAAGAAGCAGAACTGCTATGCGCATTCTTTAAAACCCTCCAAAATCCCTAAAGAACAGAGATTCCGCGTCGTCTTACATTTTCTCTGGCTCCCACATCCATCTGAATCAATTCGGAGAGTGAAACAAAGAGTCAAAAAAGGAGGTCACCATGTTCCAAGCGAAGATATTCACCGAAGATATCCTCGAACATTTTATAATTTGGTCGCCCATTACCTTCCTCTAGCTGACGAATGGACTGTTTGGAATGCTACTTCGCCTAAATTTATTCCCTAGGCAGACCACCACACCTATGCTATCCATTATATAGCTAATTACCTAGAAATTTAATGATTAAGCCAATATACAAAGAATTAAAACCTATCCCAACTAAAGATCTGCCTGAGTTTGCACGTATTGCTCTTAAGGCACAGCACCGTGCTGCTCGAAAGCTTCGTGCGGTGCACAAGCGACTGGGGATGCCTCTTATTGGTTGGAAAAATGGTAAGGTGATAGAGATTCAACCTTAGTCTATTCAAAGAAACGGTGTAGTGCTTCTATCACACCTTTACTAGCGGGTAGCTTACAGACATAGCCACCATTTGCGATGACGTGTTGCTTTACATCAATATCTGCATTTGCAGGACAAGCGATCATATCTGCGACTTTTCGGTCTAACATATCCAGATCATTGTGCCCGTCTCCGATGGCAAACACATCGTCTTTCTCTACGCCACATCGTCTCGCTATTTCAGCTAATGATGAGCCTTTGTGATAATCTTTATGGCTTATGCGCATGTAAATTGTATTACGTAAATATCCCATCACAGTCGATTTTTCACAGTGAGGATCTACCACTGTTAGAATCTCTGCCATTTCTTCGATCGAAGTAGCTATTACCCCAGCAGGGTCACCTTCCTCACTTATCCATTGAGCCTTGGTATTATTTTCTACGTAAGCCTGAATCTCTTTAATAGCCTTCTTAGATTTACGGAACATCTTCTTATGATCTTTTTCTGAACGACCATTCCATTCTTTAACAGATACCCATCTACCAAACTTACCGGGAGTATAAATTTCTCGCTCACGTGCGATGAGAAAATCAGGGAGGAAAGGAAATTTGCTCTCCACAAATCCAGAAGTTGTCTGCATTTGCGATCGTCCTGTGTTGATGCCCCATACCCATCCTACGTCACGTAGCAGGCGCATCATTTCAAAGAACTCAGGCTCTGTCACTGGATCGCTCTCTTGATCATACAGTGTCCCATCGAAATCAAATGAGAGCACTCCTACTATATTTTCTGGTAATGGTAATGACTGAATCATATTAAAATAAATCTCCTTGAATAAAATCTTCTGCTTCGAGTTTAACTACTATCTTCTCACTTCCAAATGATACCCACTCGGTAGGTTCATGCTGACTAGCGCATACTAAATCTATTTCTAACAGCTCTGCATTTTTTAGCAGAGGGTCGATCGTATTGATCACTTTATCACTCGTGTTACAATCACTGCTCAAGTGACCTAGTAAGACATAGTCTAACTTTGCACAGCCGACTTCTGCTATGAGTTCCCCTGCTTGGGTATTGGAGAGGTGCCCATGCTTAGATGATATGCGTTGTTTGGTCATCCATGGTCTCTTGGTGTCACTCTCTAACAGTTCTTCATCATAGTTTGCTTCGATGAATAAGGCATCAGCATGTTTTAGACTTTCTCTCATCACATTAGTTACACAGCCCACGTCTGTGACTAATCCAAACCTAGCTTGCTCTGTTTCGAGCACGAATCCCACTGGCTCAGCGGCATCATGCGGTATAGAAAATGTATTCACTGAGAGATCGCCTATCTTGAACTCCTGACCTGTCTGAAACACCTTCCATTTCACGTCAGACTTGATCCCCCACTCCAGAGCTTCCTTAGTCATCGCATTTGCATAGACTGGAATATCTCTAGTCTTGAGGAGGACATTTAGTCCTCTAGCGTGGTCACTATGTTCGTGAGTGAGAAAGATACCATCTAGATCATCGGCAGCTATCCCTAACAACTCTAACCTTAGCACGAGTTGCTTGGCACTCAGTCCTGCATCGATCAGGAAAGTGCCTTCATCACAGCAAAGCACGGTGGCATTTCCGCCACTGCCACTTCCTAATACTGCCACTTGCATCGCTTTTGCCATCTTCTGGCATGAACCTAAACATTCTTTTCCATCTCTCAAGCCGTTTATGAGACAGATGAAAAAAATGATCATTTTTTACAATATTCGTAACTTTTGCCTTTCGTCTCGGCAAAAATCCCATAAAGCTATATCTATGAACAATATCAGATTTCTAGTTTGCACTATATTTACGATACTCGTAGCAATACTCGTCTATTTTTATGTATCTACTGACACTAATAGCAGTCAGGCGGATGACAGGTCTATAGAGCAGCTCAATAGAGATTTAGCAGATGCACACCTTAATAAAGACATTAGTGAGCCAGTAGCTCTATTCACTCCAGCACCAATCGATCTCTCACCAGAGCCAGATCTTGTGAAGCAACTCAGTCTAGAAGAAGAAACTGCTCTAGCTGAAGCTGATATCAAACGTCAAGCTGATGCTCTTGAGCAAGAAACTCTGGCTGCTGAAAAAGCCAAGATCGATGCTGAAATAGCTGCAAATCAACCTGAGCCAATTAGCGATGCTCGACTCAAACTCATCCAGCAAGCTCTCGTTATGGCTACCGTAAAGCACTATGATGAGCCTAGCCGTATTACTTTGTTAGAACTTGCGAGACCTGAGAATGTTGTTAATGGACAAATCCTTGGTATACGCAGAAATCAGTCGGGCATTATTGGTAGAGTCAAAATCGCTCGTATCCAAAATGGACAAGCATTTGCTGACCCTATCGCTGAGTCATTCTTCGGCAAGCCTGTTGAAATCCGCGAAGGTGACGAACTCATCGTCATCCCATAAATCTTTAAATCTTTGAATTGACTTAAGATCAAGTGGCACACCTCTCTATACAACAACTAAAGGAAACCACTGGTGCTTCTGGAAGCACAGCCATCACGGCTACAGTTGATGCGCAATTGCAGCAGTCTACGGTCAAAACTACTAAGTCTGGTAAGCCATACCTGCAAGTTTCCTTCGCAGATGCGACGGACCAGTTCTCGTTGAAAATCTGGGATAATCTCCCTCAGTTTGAGACTATAAAGCAACTTGCTACTGAATCATTCATCCGCATCGAAGGTGACTGGACTCAAAACCAATATGGGCTTGAAGCCCCTCGCTGGCAATATCGTCTGCTCAATCAAGGTGAGATCCAAGACTTTCTGTTAGGTGATAGCGAAACTAAGGAAATCCAAGCTAGAGACTGGCAAACGATTAGTAATTACACCGCTGGAATCAAAGACCCTAGACTCAATGCCCTCTGTGTACTCTTTTTCAAAGGTTACCAAGAGCAATTTCTCCGCACAGCGGCTGCTAGAAAAAACCATCATGCTCGTCGTGGAGGATTAGTCGAGCACGTTGCTCAGATGATGCGTAGTGCGACTGCTATTTGTAGCGTCTATACAGATCTAAATCATGATCTACTTATCGCTGGAGTTCTCTTCCATGACTGCGGGAAGCTCTGGGAAAATACTTATCCTGAAAATGGTTTCATTCAGCCATTCGATATCGAAGGCGAAATGCTCGGACATATTCCACTCGGTCTCACGCTAGTGAATGATCTCTGGCAGGAGCTACTCCAGACTAATAAAGCTGCGAGCTGGGACGAGCTTTCTCCAAGTAATGCAGATGTCCGTATTCATCTACTCCATCTCATTGCAGCGCATCACGGCACCTACGAGTTTGGCTCTCCTACACTACCCCGCACTCCTGAAGCTCATGCCTTGCACCATGTTGATAACCTAGACGCCAAATATGAAATGCTGAAGCAGGCATACCGTAATGCACCAGAGTTAGCCCCAGGTATTCAGGAAAAGCAATTCCCTCTCCCAGCTAATCTAGTTAGACCGCTCGAAAAATTTGGCGCTGATGATGAAATTCATTCTGATATCGATCCTGCCTTAAATATCGAAAATGAACTTCAAGGGAAGCCTTTCGACGGAGAACTATTCTAAACGGTTTTCCAGTTCTTAACCACTTCAGGCATTAGCCATAGAGAAGAAAGTAGGATCAAGCTCGCACCGATCATTCCAATCCCAAATGGACCGATCCAAAGGATTAATGGGAATGCTATAAACGCGGTGAAAATACCGCGAACACCAGTCAGGCAGGTGTGAACACTCATGTATTCTCCCACATTTTCAGCTGGCGCAAACTTTGTGACCCAAAGGCTCCATATTATATTTCCCCCAGCCTTACCCATGCCATGCAATGCCATACCAGCGCAAAGCCAAAGGTAGCTAGGAGCAAAAAAGAATACTAGAATACCTGCTACGAAAAATAGGTTTACCAAAACCCGCAGTCTGTAGAATTCCATCTTATCGTAGATCATTCCCCAGAATACTACCGAGAGAATAAATGCCAGCATTGGCACCGTTGCCGTGATCATACTTATCTGTGCTTCATCAAAGCCAAATCCGTAGCGTTCATTACTCACATATTCCGCGAATAATGCCATCGCTATGAGATTCCCCACACCTAACAGCATCCATGCAGAAATCAATTTTCTGAAGGCTACGTCCGTTCGTAAATGACCAAACGCATCTAATAGTTTCAGCTTATTACTCTTTCTTAGGTAAACAGGCTTCATAGTCAGAGTGAATACTCCTTTCAGCAAGCTACAGCCGGCGAAGATCCAGAGTAGCCCGGCATAACTTAGTGATCCATTAGTCAACATCATTCCAATAACGTATGCAAAAGCAGCTGCCGTACCCGACCGCACTACTCCCACTACTGAGAATAATTTGCCTCTGATTTCACCAGGATAGTGCCGACGATAAATCTGTGATAGCAATGGTGATGATAAACTGTGCGAGAGTAGAGCAAGCACCATTCCTCCGACAAAATACAATTCATTACTTTGACCATCCATTCCATCTATAGCTGCCAGAGCAAAACCGACGCTAGCAAACACCCATGTAAGAGCAGCGCTTAAGTTTACGCTCCAGCCTAGCCTCCTAACCATTGCCACAGAAAACAGACTCAATAGTAATCCAATTGCTGTCCCTGCCACGAGCCAAGACTTCATGACATCCGCTAAATCTAAGTAGCGATTTGCGATCAATATAGCAAAGGTAGTCACAGAGGTTTCTACTGCTCCCATAGGCATAGCCCGGAGGAGGTCCCAGCGGAATGTCTGTCGGCACACGCCTGGAACTAGATCTTGGTCATGAGCTCTCTCTTTAACTTGCTTACTCATTTCTTTTTATAGAATGCAGCAAGTGACCAGCTAAACATCGCAATGATCAGAATGGACGACAGACCGATGTGAAGCACCTGGACAGTCCTTAGGACTCCTACATTGGATAAAATAAGTCCTAGGATCATCTGCGATAACACCATTGCTAGAATCACCTTCTCCTGCCATTTCACTCCACCGATACGGTAGTTTTTATTCACTATATAAAACCAAATAGCAGCTACTAAAATAGCCCAAGAGAAGCTTCGATGAACTACGTACATCCACGAGTGCTCCAGCCTATCACTCCACTCCGAACGTGGAGCATGGTTAAATTCTTTCTGAAGCTGGTCAGTCATTTCACGAACTTGCGAGCCCATTACACCTTCCACTATGATGAAGAAGAATAACATCAGACCAATGCGCTTCACGTAGCCTCCGCGCTTACTAAACTCTATCGAGACTCTCTGGTCTGACTTAGCTCCAGCCCAGACTAGATAGACATACACACACATCAGCAGCTTAGCTAAAAGCATGTGAATTGTGATTGTCCCGGGCAGTAGACCTGAATGTACGATCCGCATTCCCATCCATGCATTCAGCCCCACTAAAAACACTCCCATGAATGCTCCGAAGAATAATTTAGGTCGCGAACTTCGATACTGAAAGGAAATGATCATCGCTAACAGGGAAAAGATAGCGATTGGAGTCGTGCAGAGTCGGTTGATAAACTCTACCCAGGTATGAAAAGGATGAAACTCAGCTAGCACAGTCTCCTCTGTGATATCATCAGGGTTGCCCCCCATGCGTTTGCGCTTCTCCTTGTATTTCTCTATCGGCAGGTCATCGACATTAATCTGGCTTACATCGGTAGGTGGGATGTATTTTCCCCAGCATTTCGGCCAGTCAGGACAGCCCATGCCTGAGCCAGTAGCCCTTACGATCGCTCCCATGAAAATTAAGAGCACCACACTCAATAGCGCTCCTAGTGCGACCTTCTGAAATTTCGTTAAATTTCTCACAGGCACCTAATACGACTCATTATCCACAGAATCAAGCCGTTTAGTCGTTTAGTTAACTTAAAACCCAACACTTTTAATCACACGTTCTTTTCTCTTTGCTGAATTCTGAAATAGGGCTATGTCTTAACTCATGAAACTCATTTATTATCCAGTGCTTAGCATAGTTAGCCTGAGCCTACTGATTACTACTGCTTCTGGACAGGATAAAGCCAAGAAGGACTCCTCTGATAAATCTAAAAGCGAGAAGACAGAGAAGAAAAAAGATACTTCTAAATCACTAGAGGCTTCTGTAACTATTGGTGGTCAGAGTATTGATTACACCGTGAAGGCAGATGAACTTTTACTTACCAACGATAAGAAGGAAGATAAGGCTAAAATTTTCTATGTGAGCTATATAGTTAAAAGTGCAGATCCAAATAAAAAACGTCCAGTAATGTTCGCATTTAATGGTGGTCCTGGCTCTTCTGCTGTGTGGTTGCATCTCGGAGCATTGGGTCCGAAGATCGTGCCTAGCTCACCAGATGGGACATTACCATTGAAGCCACCAGTCGTATTGATGGATAATGCTCATTCTATCTTAGACGTTGCTGATCTAGTTTTCATAGACCCTGTATCTACTGGATATTCTCGTTTAGGCAAATCTGGAAAGCATAGTGAATTTCATGGCTTAGAGGCTGATATTAGCTCTGTTGGTGATTTCATAAGACGATGGGTTACTGAGAATAAACGCTGGGATTCACCTAAGTTTCTCCTAGGTGAAAGCTATGGTGGAATTAGAGCCTCTGGTCTCTCTAGCCACATGCAGGAACGCTACGGAATGAATCTTAATGGTATTGTCCTGCTCTCAAGTCTTATCGACTACCGAACACTCCAGCCTAGCCAAGGAAACGATCTAAGTTACCAGATCTACCTGCCTGCGCTCGCTGCTACGGCACATCATCATGGCATGATCGAAGGAGATAGAGATACCATAGTGAAAGAAGCCAATGAATATGCTAACGGTGAATATTTGATCGCACTAAATAAAGGCAATAGTCTAACAGATGCAGAGAAAAATACAGTGGCTGAAAAACTGAGTAAGTTCACTAGTCTGGATAAGCAGCTCATCCTCGACTACAACCTACGCATTCACCCATCCCCTTTTCGTGCTGAGTTATTGAAAGCCAAGGGCAAGGTCATCGGTAGATTTGATGCGCGAGTAGCCTGGGACACTAGTTCTAAGTCTAGCCGTCCCGAGTTCGACCCATCCTTCTCTGTCTGTAAAGCCCCATTTACCAATGCGATGATGAATTTTCTGAGTAATGACCTAGGCTGGGAAGATAATCGTGTGTATGAAATTATCACTGGAAAAGTCTATCCATGGAATCTAGGTAAAGCGAACTCATACGCTAACATGTCATCACGTATAGAATCCGCCATGCAAAATAATCCTAATCTCAAAGTTATGATACAGTGCGGACACACTGATCTGGCCACACCTGCAGGTGGTATCCTACATTCTTTTGATCACATGGATTTGACTAAACCCCAGCGCAGTAATGTGAGTGTAAAATGGTATGATGCTGGACACATGTTCTACTTAAACCAACCTGATCTAGAGAAAATGCGTAAGGATCTAGTAGAGTTTATAGACTCTGCTAAGTAGATTTAATTATTGTTAGAAAGTTACTAACTAACAAGAAAACGACTTTACGAATCAATAATATAGGTTTAGATTACTCAAGTTATGAAACTTATACAAAAATTAGCACTACTTAGCGCTTTTGCAGTAACTCCAGCATTTGCGGAGGATGCCGCAGAGCATCCAGGTAAAGCAGTCTATGTGACTTGCACAGCTTGTCACCAGCCTACAGGTCTAGGACTCCCTGGGATATTCCCACCATTAGCAGAATCTGAGTGGGTCAATGGACCTGCTGAGAACCTTATCCGCATCCAGCTTCGTGGACTTATGGGTAAAATCACTGTCAAAGGAGTAGAATATAACAGCGTAATGCCACCTAACTCGGCAATGACTGATCAGCAGATTGCTGACGTTCTGAGCTATATTCGCAGCAACTTCGGCAACAAGGCTGATGCAGTAACACCAGAAATGGTGAAAGCTCTCCGTGGAGAAGTTGGCAAACCTATGCTTACAGCTGCAGATCTTATAGATCCTGCTAAGAAAGAAGACAAATAGTCTTCTTTCAACTTAAGGAATCACTCATACTCTCAGCATACTGAGAGTATTTTTTTGCCCCAAATAAAGCTAATCTATCTACATCTACTTAGCGTAGAAAGAGCATAGCCTGTTCCGTATGCTTGGTGATAATCATAGAGAGGATAGTCCCACCATGAACCATTCTTATCTTGGTTTTGAATGATAATCTTACCAATTTTACTTTTCCATTCTACCTGCTTTTCTTCAGAGAGAAGTTTCATTCCTAGAATGGCGTAGTAGTGACCATAGTAATAAAAATATCCTGATACTGCAAAGTGAGTTTCATGTGGTATTGGTCGTTTTCTACCAATATCTAGCCAGCCGTTGCGTTTCACTAAGCGGTCTAACCATTTAATGGTGATTTCATCAGTCACTTTTTTATCGCCGAAGATTCGGAGTGCGTAGTTACAAGCCTGAGTTCGCCCTAGAGATCCACCAGGGCGGTTGATTGAATATCGAGGTCGATATTTATGTCCACGAGCATAGACGTAGGAAAAATCAGGAGTACGCTGGTAGATTATGGATGCAACGGCTTGCTTGAGACGTGATGCTGGCACCTTAACATCAAGCACCTCCATGGCATCGTAAATACCGCCTAAAACAGTTGCAGTGCTGAAGCTCATAGATCCAAAGTTAGGTCTAGCCGTAATTATGCCATAGTGATAATAACCCCAACCTCCATCTAGATCTTGTATAGTCAGCAGAGCAACAACTTGGCTCTGTGCCATTTTCTTATACTTTGCTTTCTGTTCCGTAGTAATTCCTTCTCTAGAAGCTAAAGCCGCTATCGAGTGTAGAGCGTAGCTGTGACCCCATAAATTATAAGTGGTAGAGTCATCTGCACGTCTTAGCCTAGGTAAGTTTTTAATCAGCCAGGCTTCAGCTTTCGCTATCGTCTCAAGTGTTTCTTTGCGCTGATCACCCGTATCCAACAGACCTGTAAGAGCGAGGCAAGTGCTACCCATTCTAAATGCATGATGAGCACCAGGAATAGGCGCATAGATATTTAACCCCTTAGTCTTTGTTGCACTCCCCCATGAGCCATTTTTGTTCTGAGTTTTAATCAGGAAATCTACTCCTTCGACTATCGATTTATCGAGAGCCTCTGGTTTCAGTGCTATCTCATCCACTACTGCTGATGGGACAGGTCTGGTCTTTTGCGCAATCGTATTGATAGAGCATAACAAATAGAGTATTATCAGCGCTTTCATAGAGAACAAATCTAGGGAGTAATAATTACCTGACCGGCTTCAATACCACCAGTAATTTCAATTTTATCCCCTGACTCACGTCCTACAGTTACTGAAGTTTCTTTAGGATCACCTTCCGCCATTTTAAGCATGACAGTGAATGTCCCATCTGGCTTAGGTGTAACAGCTTTAGAAGGGATTGAAATCACATTTTCAGCAGACGCAGTAACGATTGAGACAGTCGCCTTAGTTCCAGTAATAACCCCTTTATTCATTATATCCTTAGCAGTAAAGTTTACTAGCCATTGATGCTTTAGGTTAGGATACGCTGGAGCTGGCTGAGCCACGGCTTCGTAACTAGTCCAAGGATTCATCTTAAGCTTTAGACGCGCGGGTTGAGTTTCTGAAAATAGATTTTTCTTATCCTCAGATAGAAAAGCGCTAAATTGGTAGTCAGCATCTACTGGAACTATAGACATCACAATTAGTCTCGATGGAACATCCCCGCCCTTGACGAGTACCTTCTTCGCTTTTTCAGTTTGCCACTCACCTGCGTCAAACTCACCATAGTGAACTACACCATCCACAGGAGAAGCGAAGTTCATGAGCTTTCTATCTGCGACGAGTTTATCTAAGTGCTCTTGTTTTTTAGTATCGTCAGCGACTAGCTTGGCAACCTCTAGCTGCTTGATTTTCAGATTTCTTTGAAGGTTCTTTTTTTCAGACTCCAGATTGTTTTTTTCGATTTTGAATCCTTTTTCCCAGTCTACATCTTTACGTGGCAATTCCACTTCGATAGTAAACTTAGCGTTGCGCATATTATTTTTCACATGTCTTTGCCCATCGATCACATTGTTTTTAGTGCGTTGTAGAATAATCTCTTCAGTCTCTTCAGTAAGCCCATCTTCGTTGTACATCATCTGTAACTGCTTGAGCTCTTCTTTTTGGTATGAGAGCCCTACTTTAGCGCGTTTGACATTATAGTTAGCGCTTTCCACTTCATGTGGTCTCAAAGTCTCTTTATAGTATTCGTAGTTTTCTGCATAGTGGTCAAACTTACGTTGGATAACTTTCATCTCGATAGGCGTATTACGCACAAGCTCAGAGAGTTCTTGTTGAGCTGCTTCTAGCCTAAGTTTTTCTAACACTCTAGCTTTCTGAGTCGTTTCAATAGCCCTATCCAGCCCTTCTGTGTCTATCCAGATAAGTGTGTCCCCTTTATTTACTAGTGAACCCTGAGGTAAAACTTTCTCTATTTTGAAAGCGTTCCAAGCTTTTGGCTTCACTGAGATTTGCGTTGCTTGAGTAGGCAGAGCGACAGCGTCTAGAGTAATCACCTGCTGAAATGCCCCAGCCTTAAGTGTGTGCTCAGCTGCACGAGAAAATGAATTTACAGAAATGAATGAAATAGCTAACAGAGCTGCCATTTTCATCGTGTTTTTACTAGTGTTACTAGTTAATTTGATCAGATTCATCTGCGTTTTCGTTGTGAGTTAGGTGAGTTTTGAGAAATATAAGCGCCTTTTTTTGCTATCCAAATAGTGTGTAGCCTATTTTTACGTCCTTTGTGCGCCGCCGGGACTTCTATTACCGAGACTTCTAATTCAGCCTTTCGTAATAGTTTGGTATATTTAGGGTCAGAATATGCGGACCATACTGCTAGGATTCCCCCGTCCTTAAGAGCATTCTTGGCAGCATGTATTCCCTCCAGTGAGTAGATACTGTCATTATCTGAACCGTGAAATGCACTGGGTCCATTGTCTACATCCAGCATGATAGCCGAATAGTGATCATTAGCCTCTGCTATCAGTTGCTGAACAGGCTTTAACTTCACTGTAACACGAGCGTCGTCAAGCAGCCCAAGGTGTAGACCTTTCATGTAAGTTTGATTCCATTCTAAAATCGCTTGGGTTAACTCAGCTACTATAAAGCTGGCACCTTTTTGTGGAAGAGATTCTACCGCTGCTGCTAGAGTAAAACACATACCCAATCCGCCTACCAATACTACAGGCTGCTTAGCTGGGCGAAATGGCTGACATGCTATACGCGCGAGTTCTTCCTCAGATCCATGTGCGAGGCTAGTCATTAGGCGATTTCCATTTGAACTAATAAAAAAACTTCCGTCGTGCTCAAATAGTTCTAAGGACTCACCCTCTGGAGTCAATGTTTCAGCTAATTTATTGTATGGTTTCATCTATACAGAGGTATTAGTAACTGAAGATGAATTTATAAAGCTAATTATTTACATTCTAACCGATACTATGATTTTTCGGCTTTTTCCTGTAGTTTTTCTTCCGGACTAGGCTTCCACATGAAGAGAGCTTGCAGAACCTCTTTAACACCTTGATATTCGTGCATTTCGCGCTCTATTTCAATGGCTGCTTTATCGTGATCTGTAGTGCTTTCTGTACTATTACGCAGTCTGCCAACCATTGATTTGAGGTCGTCATCGCCATCTATCAGCCGCAGTTTCGCTAATTTAGAAAACCTTCTCAGTTCATCTACTTGGCGTCTGATCTCATTCCAGTGAGCAATTTGAGAAGTATTTAACGATGTTTGAAAAGCGTTCATCTCAGTTTCTAGTAATGCATCTCTTTCGAGAAGTTTTGTAGCATTTTGCTCTTTGCCTTCGTTGAGATGAGACTCAATTTCCTGATATAGTGTTGTGTGGTTATCGATCATGGCACTTTAAATCTACAATCAATTCAATCTTCTGCAAGTCATTTTGGCACTAACTACCAAATGTGGTTTTACTAGAACATAGCAATTTCATCTGAGCTTAATTCGCGGAAATCTCCTTCTTTTAATCCCTCTAGGCTCACGCCTCCTACTTGCTCTCTATGAAGCTTGGTAACTCTGTTACCCATAGCTCCGAACATGCGCTTCACTTGGTGGTATTTTCCCTCTGTAAGAGTTAGTCTAGCAGACTTCTCACTGAGTATTTCTAGCTTGGCTGGTTTGGTGAGTTTCGTTTCCTCTTTCAGAAGTATTCCTTTTTCAAATTCTGCTATATAGCTCTCTTGTATAGCTATGACTGTTTCTAGAAGATAAACTTTCTTACACACATAGTTAGGTGAAGTGACTCGGTGAGACCACTGTCCATCACTAGTGATTAAAACTAACCCCGTAGTGTCTTTATCCAGACGCCCTGCAATGTGTAGTTCCTTGTGTGTATAACCATCTAGAAAGTCGAGTACTGTGTCCTGCTCTTCATCCTGAGTAGCGCAGATTATACCAGTCGCTTTATTCATCGCTAGATAAACTTCTCCTGATACATCGATCACAGAGCCGTTGACTGCTACTTCATCAGTAGTTTTCACTTTGGTTCCTTGGTCCTTAGTAGCTACACCATTAATGGTGACGCGACCACTTTTGATCGCCATTTTTGCGAGTGAACGAGTGGCTTCACTATGGGTGGCTATGTATTTGTCTAATCTCATTGAGGCGGAAGCTAGGCTATAACTGTCATGAAACAATAAGAAAACGCTCGACACAGGCGCGAAGTCAGTGTTTTTATCCACTTTTCTAATTTAAACTGTATCATCATTATGAATCATCTATTATCTATCGAGGAACTTAACGCTGAGCTTCTCAACGAACTTATCGACTCTGCTCTGAAGCTGAAAGGCGAACGTGGAGCGCCCACTAGCAAGCCACTAGCAGGTCAAACCTGGGCGATGATTTTCACTAAGTCTTCTACTCGTACTAGAGTATCTTTTGAGGTCGGAGTGCGTGAGCTTGGAGGTTCTATTATGTTTCTTTCATCAAATGATATCCAGCTCGGCAGAGGTGAGCCTATCAAGGACACTGCACGCGTGTTAGGGCGTATGGTGCATGGATGCATCATCAGAACATTTGCTCAGCAAGATGTCGTAGATTTTTCAGAATATGGCAATATCCCTACTATCAACGCACTTACCGACGAGGAACATCCCTGCCAGATTCTAGCTGACCTTCTCACGATTAAAGAGAAACTAGGAACATGGGAGGGCAAGAAAATCGTCTTCATCGGAGATGGTGATAACAACATGTCACGCTCATGGATCTGGGCTGCCAAGTATCTAGGCTTCGAGCTAATAGTGGCAGCCCCGAAAAGCTGTCAACCACCTGCTGACTTTATGGCAAAAGTAGGAGCTGATAATGTAACTCTAACTGATGATGCCGTAGCTGCCTGCACTGGTGCCGATGTCATCAATACCGATGTCTGGCTCTCTATGGGTCAAGAAGGACAAGATGAAAAGGAAGCTCTCTTCGGAGCTTATCAAGTGAATGACAGTCTATTGAGACACGCAAATAAAGGACATATAGTGCTACACTGTCTTCCCGCATATCGCGAAAAGGAAATCACGGAGTCTGTACTTGAGGCGCATTCGGTGACAATCCTCCAGCAGGCTGAGAACAGATTACACGCTCAAAAAGCGGTATTAGTTAAGATCGCTAAGAGTTAGGATCGCTAAATAAAAAAAGCTCTCAGGCGAATGTGCGCCGAGAGCTAAGATGATCAAAATATTTGTTCTAAGCAGCTATTTCGTAGTGCTTAGTGATATCTGAAAAGATCTTGTCTCTGCGGTGTCGAGCTTGTTCTACATCTCGGGTTTTCAGAGAAAAGCGAAGTCTCTCAGCAGTAGCATCTGACTTGTGTACGGTAAGGTGACACCACCAAACTCCTCTGTTATTCCAGAGATGGTGATTAGGATTATCTCCATTGACGCGCATTGCTAATCTTGTTTTCTTGGTAGCCATAGTTCTATTTAGTTCTATATCTAATTCGTTTTTACCTCCGAATTGACGTTACCCTAGTAATTTCAAGCTAATTAACAAGCCAAAAACTCTTTAACGAATATAGCCTGAGGCTAAAACCTATATTTGATACAATGTAACCTCAAATTAAAAATACACACACAGTATCGCAACCCTATATACTATATGACAAAAATTAATTTTTGTTACAGTTCTCTAGACCGAAACGCGATTTCTCATGACGATTTAATACCATTTTTAGGTTTGATTGTTCCGAACTAGAAAGATGAGTTGAATGATTGAAGAACCATTGACGTAAGGTTATTGCTAGAGGACGTTCTCCAAAATTTTCTTCCCACTGTTTCACTATTTTTTCAATTTCTTTACTAAATTCGTAATCTTTAAAATGATTATCTATCTGGCTATGATTTGAGCCTAATCTCTTTCTCCAGATTCTGATACCAAACCAAATTACTAACAAACCACCGACAATTATCAGAAGTCTGTTAAACACAATCTCATTCCCCTCTTGGCTCTTCCAAACTTGAAAATCTTCGCGGTAACGCTGAAAACCATCTGTGAATCGCTGCCACCAGCTGAAACCTTTATCGACACCTTCCAATGCTAGCCAGTCTGGTGGTGTGAGGTCAACATTCTGCCACTCACCATCCATCCAGACATGACACCATGCATGTCCATGTGTACCTCGGATGAGCCACTGGTCATTATCTTTTTCGCGCACTACATAGCCTACTACATAGCGAGTTGGCACTCCTACTTGTCTGAGCATTAGCGCTGCGGTGGTGGCGAAGTATTCACAGTGCCCTTTACGGTGTTTTATGAATCTCTCTAACTCTGAGCCTGAGAAATAGTCGTCTCCGCTATGAAAATGGAGGGCATATTGATACTTGTTAGTGAATAGTCTACGTATTGCCACTACTTTTTCAAGAGTGGTTGGATATTCATTTAGCTTTATTTCCTCTACTAGCTTTTTGATTACCTCTGTATGTTCGGGATCGCCAAGTGTATCTACATTTTCAACAGGAGCGGAAACTATTTCTTCCAGACTATCTGTGCGCCATAGTTGATAATCTATAATCACCTCTCGATCTACGAGCTTGATCACCCCCATCGGGTTAATAGTCGGTATAGTATCGGATGATGCCAGATCACTAACTACCTTAAAACCTAAAATAGAAGGAACGATACTTTCTGAAGTTTTAGTCTCTCCCACACCTCTGATCTTTATTTTACTGAGATCTTGGGCTTTTCTAGCTTGTGCTATTTTAGGGATTTCAGAGTCTTTGAATACATAGGCATTATCTGTAGAATCTGTTAGTTTTACTCCTGTTCCGTCTTTAGAAAAAGAATCAGCCAGCGACTCAAATTTTGAAGATTTATAATCATATTTCCAGCGCATCCTATCAAATTTATTATAAATGCCTGTATGAATGTAATCAGGCGGTTCTTCTGCTTCATCAGACCAGAGTCTCCACTGGATGTCATCGCTCTGCTTAACCTGCCCCAATGCACCGAGTCTTGCGCTGAGAGCATCGTAGCTACTACTTGTTTTATAGTTCCCGGCACCTGTTCTAATTTTAACGATTTTCACATAGCTATCATTTATTATCGCCTGAGCAGCTAGGGTAAAGCCTAACAGGAATGGAAGTACCCAGATGAGTCGCTGCCAGCGCATTCTTCTCTCAATGATAACAGAGAACAAAATAGCTAAGACGATAACTAACATACCAACCGACACCAACCAATCTTGCCTGTCTGTGCAAGTCGCTGAAATAAGCACTCCGATAAGATATGGATAGCCTGTATTTATCACATTAGGAATGACTTGTCTGCCCTCTTTCCGGTCATTGATCATGCGTTGTCTAGAGAAGTAGAAAAACGTATTAAGGAACATACGATCACTTTTACCGTAGCGCTGGGCTAACTCTATAGGTAGAGCAAATATGGGAGACCAACGAATCATCTTAGAAAAACTTGTGATATCAACGTCGTCTAAGCGTATAATTAAAAGTGTGACTGCGACTAAGAAAAGCGTAACGTAGAACGCTTTCACATAACCTTTTTCACTAATATCCCAGCGATAGCTAACCCAATTTTTAGCTTCCAACATGATAGCCATAACTAGCGCAATGAATGGCAACCCCACCATGGCACCCCAATACAAAACCACTGCTCCAGCGAGTAGTTTCGGCGGAACCATGATTTTAGAATCCTTCTGCACCATCTAATTTAAATACTACTTCAACCATAGGACATGACAATGCCAAAGTCTTAGTAAGCTGATCAACATAATCTCAATCTACTTGTCAACCTTCTCATTTAGCAGTATGTAAAGCTTATGTTACGCATTACATTTGTCATAGGCTATGCAGTTTTATTGATTAGTCTTATCGCTGTTATTGGCTTTAAAGTCACAGCACTTGGTCAGAATGGATCTTGGGGTGAAAGCCCTCTCACCGATTACTCCCGTGGTGTTGACGGATTTATTTCTGATAAGTCAAATTGGTTTGTCATCATCTGCTCAGTATTAGGATTTATTGCAATCTGGATAGCAGCTCTTTTGTTCTTGGTTAAACGTAGCCCTGAGTGGGAGAAGCAATGGGTGAAGACATTAATCGTAGGTTGCTCGATCATGATGACATTTTTCTTCGTGTTAGCTGCAGTTGGTTGCACTGCATATTATGCTAAAGGTATCGTCAGGGAAAGTGCTGCTAAATTAGCGGGATTTATGAGTTCGCCGTTGTTCATGGAGGCTAGCCTATTCTTTATAGGTATATTGCTTCTCATGAGCTATAATCTTATTCGCAGAAAAATGGATGGTGATGATTTCGTAGAAATGGAAATTGAGGACGAAGCGTAAAGCCTACTGCTCTACACCAGCAATATAAGCCTTCCAGCCACCACGAAGAATGTAAACTTCGTCATGAAGCATGTTCTCTAGGATCTTAGCTCTTACATACTTGCTACTGCCACAAGCGTCTGTTTGACAGAGAACGACTATCTTCTGGTACTTATTATTGGCTTCGAAAATGAGTTGAGCAGTTTTACCAAGATCTTCATTAAGATGAGTAGCTGAAATTTCTATTGCGCCTGCACTAGCCATTGGCTTTTTATTTGCCCTTCTACCACGAGCATCGACCCAGAGGACATCACCCTTCCAGTCTCCTTGCACCGTAGCCATACAGACTTCATATGGCAGCAGACTAGCAGGGTCACATGGCACACTACGATTGTATTCTCCTGCTACAAATCTGGTAGCCAGAGCACATAAGCCTGCGATAATTACGAACAATACACTTTGATAAATCCAACTCATAATTCTATTATTTTAAGGGTTAACTTGAGTAGGCTTTTTCTTATTTACTGCTAGAAATATCTGCACCATTTTATAGCGTTGGAGTTCATTGTCCGTATAGAATCTTAGTACACCTAGTGCTGGGGTTTCTGTTTTCTTAGGAGTCACAGTCACTTTGTATTCTACTCCATCTTTTATCGTTTCCATTTTATAGGCGAAAAACTCATCTGCTCCGTAACCCATTGTGTGCTTAATAATACGGATCGGTTTTGTGTGATTTACTTTGATAAGAAATTCTTGTGGAGTTAATTCACTATCGATCGCCCATTTCAATGCAGATTTGTCAGGTCCTATTAGTGTTGGAATAGTAACAGTAGCTGTTAGGACGATTGAAGGTTTACCCTTTTCATCTTTTGAAGTTCTAATCCAGATTTTCTTATCAATAGTGCCTGTGAAATTAGCAAAGTCTAGTTTACCGATCACTACACCCTTATCACCAGATTTGAATACAAAACTCTGGGTTCCGTCAGCCCTCCGCAATCTCGCCCCCATACAGGTGCAGGGAGCATCATACTCGACTATTTCTATCGTTTCCTTGCTGTTATTTACAAACGGATATTCAGCAAAAACTATTTTCGTATCAGGCTGTGTAAATATTTTACGCGTTTTTGTTTCAAAGGTAAATTCAGCCTTCTCATGCTCTAACTCAGCTTGTTCAGCTTCAGCAGAGATTATTGCAGTTGAAAAAGTTGTTAAAATAACTAGTAAGTTCCGTAACATGTTTCCAATATAGCTTCTTCGCCTAAAAACGCTAACCTTTTCCATAATTCCTTATGCCTAGACCATTCAAACGCAACAGAAAAAAAACTACTAATAATCGTACTGAAAATAGAAATAAAATCCGAGATAAACATAGTAAGCTAAGAGATGCTCAGCCTAAGTTTAAAGCTGGAGCCTTTAAGATGCATCAAGAACTTATTGTTACTATTGAGTCACTATCAAACCAAGGAGATGGGGTTTCTAAAGTGGATATCCCAGATAAAGACCTAACTAACTGGGTAGTTTTCACTCCATTTACGATTCCTGGTGAGTCAGTGAGGATTCGGATCATTAATAATAGCCATAATTGCTCACAAGCAGAGATTTTAGAGATAATTAAACCTTCTGTTCACAGACGTGATGCTGAGTGTGTTCATTTCACGAAGTGTGGCGGTTGCCAATATCAGCATATCAAATATGAGAAACAACTTTGCGAAAAGTCTTCTCAACTTAAGGAACTACTCGTTCATATCGCTGGGATCGAAACTGAAGTTTCACCTACTATTGCCTCTCCTAAAGAGTATAATTACCGATCAAAAATTACTCCTCATTTTCGCAAACCTTACAACGGAAAAATTTCTAACATCGGTTTCGTGTCAAAAGCTAGAGGTAGTAAGTATCTAGATATTGAACATTGTCCTATTGCTATGGATGAAATAAATCAGGCTCTACCCGAAGTTAGAGAGAGAACTCGCAAGATCGCTACTAGCTTCAAAAAAGATCATACGCTTTTACTACGTGCAGCTTCAGGTATTATAGAAACAGACGAAAACACTACCGTTAAAGAAACAATCAACGGGATCGACTTCAGTTTCCTGGCGGGAGATTTCTTCCAGAATAATCCCTTTATTCTCCCAGCATTCGTCGACTACGCCGCGAAGCAGAGTAAGGGAAACAAGTATTTAGTAGATGCTTATTGTGGCTCAGGCTTGTTCGCTCTGTCGCTAGCCTCTGATTTTGAGGCTGTGAAAGGTGTAGAGATCTCAGTCACAGCTACGGACTGGGCTACTAAAAACGCTAAGTTGAATAAAATCGAAAATGCAGACTTTATCGCAGCGAGTGCTGAAGCTATTTTTGATGATATCAGCTTTGCTGGTGATCAGACCACTGTATTGATCGATCCTCCAAGAGCTGGCTGCTCTCCAGCATTTCTGAGACAGCTGTTCGACTTCTACCCAGCAAAAGTAGTCTACGTTTCATGCGATCCTGCTACTCAGATGCGTGATTTACGTAGCTTCACAGAAGAAGGATATTTAGTTACAGGAGTTCAGCCATTTGACTTATTCCCACAAACAAAACATCTCGAATGTATTATCACACTCGAGATAGAAAAATAATTTTGACTTACAAAGACTACATTTCTATATCGTCTTTTGTATTTGCATTATTATCCTCAAAGTCTTTACCAGTAGATTTCAAGTCGAAGCCACCTTCAAAATTATTGATATCTCCACCTACTAAACTACCGTTGTTTATATAAGTTATATCTTGTTGCCAAGAATCAATCAACTTGCCACTAGTCCAAGAATTTTCAACTGCATCACCATCTACAAATTTACTTTGAGAGCCTTCAGGGAGTAAGTCTACCATGGCTGGTTTAACATTGTATGTATTATCAGGGTCAACTAGAGAGAAATAATTATCATTACCAGTTAGATATTTAAGTAGATCATCAGTATCTCCAGTGCTTATAGGATACGGGACACCTGTCTCCAGCTTTACAGTCTCCATATTAGTAGCGATACTTTTCATGAAAATCGTAGTCTCCTTTTCTTTCGCACTCCCTCTTAATTTAAAGAAAACTCCAGCGCCAATAGAAGCCAATGCTGCGATGATAAACATCACTACTAAGAGTTCGACTAAGGTAAAACCAAATTTATGACGGCGTTTAGAAAGAGTTGTTAGATAAGTAGTTTTCATAGAATTTATAATTTTATTAAGCCCAATTATGGTTAGAGAGATAAAATATCTTTCTAACCATAATAAATTTTCTCTGTTTACTATCTCTTAAGATAGTTTGCGGGTTATCCGTCGAGTGAGTTAATCATCTCCATGAGTGGTAAGAACATCGCAAGAACGATTGTTCCAACTACGAGCGCCAGCATTACGATCATGATAGGCTCAAGAATCGATGTCATGGCGGTAACTGCGTTATCTACTTCATCATCATAGACGTCTGCTATTTTAAGCAGCATGTCTGGAAGCTTACCAGTCTCTTCACCTACGTCTACCATACTGATTACCATCGCTGGGAAGACTGGGCTAGCTGACATTGGTGTTACGATAGACTCACCTTCTTTAACAGCATCATGAATACTGTTAATAGCCTTGGTGACCACATCATTACCAGCTGTCTCGCCAGTAATTTTGAGAGCTTGCAGGATTGGCACACCTGAAGTAACTAGAGTTCCAAGAGTCCGGCTAAATCTAGAGATTGCACTCTTTCTCTGAAGATCACCTAATACAGGCATCTTGAGTTTGAATGCATCAAATTTAGCCCTACCACCTTCGGTAGCAGTCCATGCCTTGAATGCTACTACTAAAGCACCTATAATTAGTGCAACCCATACGATGACTGGCAAGAAGAGAACACTCTTCAGCATGTTATCAGAGAATCCAAACACGAACTGTGAAATTCCTGGCATTTCGATATCCTGACCATCAAACATAAGTCTGAAGCGTGGAACAACAACGACCATCAAGAATACTAAGATTGCTACAGTGATGAACATGACGATCATAGGGTATACCATCGCTGATACGATCTTATTCTTAAGCTTGTTAGCTTTCTCTTGATAGTCTGCGAGACGCTCAAGAACAAGTTCTAGAACACCACCTAGCTCACCAGCACGAACCATGTTCACATAAAGCTTGTTGAATAATTTAGGTTGTTGAGACAGAGATTCTGAGAATGTCGACCCACTAGAAACTGAATCCGAAATATTTAAAATTGCATTTTTAAGCACCGGGTTAGGCTCCTGCTTACCGAGAACCGTGAGTCCCTTTAGCAACGGTAGTCCAGCCTCGATCAATGTTGCTAACTGTCTGGTGAAAACCATCATCACCTTCGGCTTTACTTTTCCTTTGGTAACTTTCTTGACTTTAGATTTACCTTTCTTGGAGGCGCCAGTAGTGCTTTTACCTCTTGTTGAGGTTGTATTTAGCGCGCCCTTACCTTCTTCAACTACTTGTGTAGGATATAGTCCGTTAGCTCTAATTTGAGCAATAGCTTCCGCTTCACTCGCAGCTTGGACTGAACCTGTTGTTTGTTCTCCTTTTGCATCGAGTGCAATATATTGAAAATGTGCCATAGAAATTTATGTATATATATTATGTACTTATTGTAATTAAACTAATTCACTGCGCTCTGGAAAGCTCAAAGTGCGAGTATTTTTCTCTGCAGTGAAAGGGTCCATTGTTTTTATGTGTATTTAAGTACCTCTTCAATTGTAGTTTTACCTGTATAAATATTACGCAGACCGTCTTCTCTGAGAGTTTGCATACCGAGTTCGATTGCCTTTTGCTTGATCACGACGGTAGGTGCCCGCTCAGTAATTAGTTCACGAATAGGGTCTGTAACATCGAGCAGTTCAAACAAACCTTGTCTGCCTTTATAGCCATTACCGCATACATCACAGCCTTTACCTGTGTAAAATTCTTTATCACCTAGCTCAACTGCTGAAACTCCTAGTTGGTTAAGTAAAGCTTCATTTGGCTCGTAGGAAACTCTGCAAGAATCACAAATCGTTCTAACCAATCTCTGAGCGAGCACACCTTCCATAGATGCGGCCACTAAGAATGGCTCTACTCCCATATCGATGAGTCGAGTCACTGCTCCTGGGGCATCGTTGGTGTGAAGTGTGGACAGCACTAAGTGACCAGTAAGTGACGCCTGAATAGAAATCTGGGCTGTCTCCTTGTCTCGAATCTCCCCTACTAAAATACGATCAGGGTCTTGACGGAGAAACGCGCGTAGAACGCGAGAGAAATCTAATCCAATGGCTTCATTTACTGGGATCTGGATGATGCCATCAATGTCATATTCCACAGGATCTTCCGCTGTTAGGAGTTTGGCATCGATCGTATTAATCATTCTCAGCGCCGCATAAAGTGTGGTAGTTTTACCTGCGCCTGTAGGTCCAGTTACTACGAAAATACCATTTGGCTTATGAATAGTCTCCGTGACGTATTCATACATAGGCTTAGGTAAGCCCAATACTTCCAGAGATAGGTTAATATTACTTCTGTCTAGAACACGGAGCACGATACTTTCACCGTGTTGTGTAGGTAGTGATGACACACGCATATCTACCTGTTTTTCTCCCATGTTTTTAACAATTCTACCATCCTGAGGGACACGATTCTCAGCGATATTCATGTTAGACATGACTTTCACACGAGAAATAATCGCTCTAGCGAGGTTCATAGGAGGTGGCGCCATCTCGAAGAGTGCTCCATCAACACGGTAACGGATTTTAAATTCTTTCTCAAATGGTTCGAAGTGAATATCTGAGGCTTGCTCTCTGATCGCCATGAACAAAACTTGATCCACGTAGCGAATGATGGGAGCTGAATTAGCTTCTGACTCTACATCTTCTAATGAAGCCTCTGCTTGCGTATCCAGTTGCTTAAGCATGTCTTCCATGCCGCTGCTACCACCACCGTAGCATTGCTCGATCTTAGCTTCGATCAGATGGTCGGGAGCCACCATGACGATGATCTCCTTACCTAGCGAGAAACGTAAGTCTTCAGCTGCTTGAGGATTAAGTGGATCTACTAGTACGATGTAGAGTCCCTCAGGACCAACATTTACAGGAAGTGCTCCGTGAAGTCTTGCCATACCTCCTGGCACGAGCGCTAAGAGTTCGTCAGGTGGTGTAAATGTAGTGAGATCAACTAACTCTGTGCCAAGCTCAGATGCAATGACTGGCCAGATGTCATCTTTATTCGAAGTGATCTCGAAATCTACTAGAGTCTCGGCGATTCCCTTACCTGTTGACTCCATGGACTGGTGCATATCCTGAGCGAGAAATTTATCTACCAATCCCCTTGAGGTGAAGAGGTCTATGACTTGTTGACTATTCATTCTTTTTTATTTTTAAAACGGTGTTCGAAACGAGCGAAATTTTCTAGCTTTCTTATAATTTTTTAGCTTTCTTATTAGTGACTAGCCTTGGTCTCCCATAGTGACTGCTATTACTTCTTCCGCAGAGGTCATGCCCGATAGCACCTTACGGATGCCATCTTCTCTCAAAGTCCTCATACCTAATTCACGAGCGCGCTTGCGAAGCTGTGGTGAGGACAGGTTATCGTTGATCATGTGTCTGACTTCATCATCTATCTCTAGAATCTCAAAGATTCCGAGTCTGCCTTTAAATCCTGAGCCACGACATTTGTCACAGCCCTCAGGACCATTGATCGTATTGTCTAAAATCTGTGTTCCATCGATATTGAGCATGCGCATCTCACGCTCGGTGAGTGGCACTGGCGTCTTACAGTTAGGACAAAGCTTCCTGACGAGTCGCTGAGCTATAATGGCACGAACTGCAGATGCTACTAGGAACTTTTTAACCCCAATATCAGCCAAACGCGCAACAGCACTCGGAGCGTCATTGGTGTGGAGTGTGGAGAATACTAAGTGACCTGTTAGAGCGGCGTTAATCGCTATATTAGCTGTTTCTTCGTCTCGTATCTCACCAATCATGATGATGTTCGGAGCTTGTCTGAGCATTGCTCTGAGAGCGGCAGCGAATGTCATGCCAATGTCTGTTTTCACCATGACTTGGTTGATCCCAGGCATTTCATATTCTACCGGATCTTCCACTGTAATTATCTTTTTATCAGGCTTGTTGATAACATTGAGACAAGCATATAGCGTAGTAGTCTTACCACTACCCGTAGGTCCTGTAACGAGGATGATGCCATCCGGCAAACCTATCAGCTCATGGAACCTATCCTGATCGTCAGAATAGAAACCGAGCTCTGCAAGACCAAGAACAAGTGAAGACTTATCCAAAATACGCATAACCACACTCTCACCGTGATTACTAGGAACACTAGAAACACGAAGGTCTACATCTTTACCTGCGACCTGGATCTGTATACGACCATCCTGAGGCAGACGCTTCTCTGCTATGCTCATTGAGCCACTCATCACCTTAAGTCGAGCTACGATAGCTGGTAGGAGTTTCTTAGGGTGGTTATCTACTTCGATAAGTTTCCCATCCACTCTGTATCTTATTCTCAATGACGTTTCTAAAGGTTCGATATGGATATCACTCGCTCGCATTTTAAATGCCTCTACGAGGATATGAGAAACTAATTTAATAATCGGTGCATCGTTCGCATCTAAATCTTCACCTTCATCTCCACCCCATGATAAACCATCTTTGGCAGTTTCATCATCGTTCAGGTCTGTACCATAATTGTGCTTTATCACCTGAGCAATAGCAGATGGTGTGGCACAAACAGGAGAAATCTCTCTACCTAGCAAATGAGGAAGAGTATCGAGAGTTTCAAAATTCAAAGGATCAGCAACCGCAATCGTGAGATAACCACCTTGATCAGCAACAGGTACAGCCTTAAATCTTTTCACAAGATCCTCTGGTATTTTCTCGAAAACATCAGGTGCGATAGGAGTGTTAGCTAAATCTATATAATCCACACTAGAGCTCTGAGCACATACCTGAGCTACTTGTTCCTCAGTGATTTTATGCTCTAGGATCATAAATTCGATCACACTTTGGTTGCCTGTAAGATTGCTGCGGAATATCTCAACGTCTTGCTGAGTGATCAAGCCTGCTTCTTCGATCAGAGTGATAAGATAATCTTCGTTTGAATACACGTTTTTAGATGGTTGCTATAAAGTTAGGAAAATTTCATACATACTATGAGATCATAAATACTCGTAGTTCTACTGTAACACACTGACCAACTCCCATTGCCACGTCAAGCTAGCAGATCAATAAGTCTAGAATTTTTTCCTTGTTATCCAAGACTTCTGATCTTAATCAAATGCCTAAGTAACTAGAAGTAAACTTCTTTTAGTTCAAATCAAAACAAAATAATCATCTAACAATATGTTAAAACAATTTAAAGAATTTGCCTTTAAAGGCAATTTAGTAGACATGGCAGTAGGTATCATCATCGGTGGTGCATTCGCAACTGTAGTTAAGTCACTAGTTGGTGACGTCATCATGCCAGCAGTTGGCGCTATAATTGGAGACATTGACTTCACTAAGATGAAGCACGTCCTCTCTGAAGGCACACCTGCTGTAGATGCAGTTAAAGACGCTGACGGCAACATTACGACTGCGGCAGTGGCTGGAATAGATGAAGTAGCTATTAGATATGGAGCATTCATCACTGAACTCATCTCCTTCGCCATCCTTGCGTTTGTTGTCTTCATTCTCGTGAAGAAGGTAATGGCTGGAATGGAAAAGAAAAAGGAAGAGGAAGAAGAAGTTGAAGAAACTCCTAAGCAGGAAGTTCTACTTGCAGACATCCTTGACCAACTTAAGAAGTAATCTTAAAAACCAATTTTCTAAAGCTGAGATAGCCACTGCGCTGTCTCAGCTTTATTGTTTATAAGACGCAGATTACTACACAGCTACTTCCTAGAATAACGTTTCAGCCTGTCAGCCACCCTCGATTACTAGATAGTAATTTGGGCTTCACTCATCCGGCAAGTTATATACAGATTTGCTTATCCTTAATTTCTCTGTCTTTCTAAAAAAGAAAAACCCACTTTGGAAAACCAAAGCGGGTTGAAAGTATTATCTAGGATATTTTTCCTTAAAACTTTATCCTCGAGCGAAGCGTTATCTCTCACGACGCGCAAGGAGGCCGAGTGCCCCAAGCCCAAGAAGGGCTCCACTTGATGGCTCAGGAACAGCCGTCACAGAGAAACTATCAAAAACAGCAACATTGTTATTATTTCTAGATTTGTCGGCTATTTCTAGACGAAGATTATTTCCTGTCCCTGTAAACATTTGAGACACAGCGCCCATAGTGTCACTAGTAGGCAGAGTATATGATGCTGAATAAATTGATGTATTGGTTACTGTATCAATAATGGAAACGGTAATAGGAGCTGATAATGGCCCAAAGGATCTGGTCCAATAATCGTAGTTTAATCGATACCCTGTTGCCGCAACACTTATAAAATCTTGATGCATAGTCACAGGTGAACCTTCTCCGTCAGTTTGCATAGCCCAGTCACCTGTTCCATTTGGCATAACCCATGCTCCACCAGCATTGCTTCCCAGGTAGGTAGTTCTACCAGATGTCACAGTCCATCCTAAAGGACTAGCTACGACTCCATATTGATTAGGAGTAGGAGAGGTATTTACATAGCCAGCATTGTTTTCAAATCCACCATTAGTGAGGAGGTTCTGAGCACTAGTTAACCCTGTAAAAGCGGTAACCGAAACGAGAGTAATAATTGTCTTTTTCATTCTATTGTTTTATTAGTTAGGGGGTGATAAAGGTTAATTCTATGTTGCGACTATCTTTTACGGCGAGCAAGAAGCCCTAAAGCTCCGAGTCCAAGAAGAGCTGTGCTAGATGGCTCTGGAACAGTATTAAAGTTAGCTTCTCTGATTTGCTGGAAGCCACCATGACCACCTGTTGCTGAAGTAACCTCTAGGACTACTGTGTCAACTGCTGTATAGGTAGAAAAGCGGTAAGACTCCATGCTAGTAGCAGCCAATGTTGCTCCTAAATGAGTTGACCCAGGTGTCAAATCTGCAGAAACAAGTGACTCTGTTCCTAAATTTGTTATCCCAGAGAAAAAAGTAAGAGTAAAACTCTCTATCCCTTGCTTATTAGCTGGAGTCCTAACATCGTCCCAGAGATTGAACTGGTAGAGATCTACTGCTGAATTGAAGCCAAAAGTGATAGATCCTGTTTGCTCAGGGTTCTGCGTCCAACCTACATTGTAATTATTATCAATGATCGCTGATATAGAACCTCCAGCCATTGCTGTTGATACACTATCAGCAGTAACTTGAGCATTAACTGACACAGTCAGCGTGGCTATAGAAGTGAGGGTGAAAATTGTGTTTTTCATAGTCTTATTAATTGGGGGGTAGTTGCAGAGATTAGGCTCTCCGCCTGCGCCATGACGCCATAATATTTAATGAATAGATTAAATTCTATAGTAAATCTTATAGCAGCTTATATTTCTATTTGGGGGAATAAACTAAGAGATCATCATCGACCTTTCAAGGCTTCCTGAAGCCTGACCGTCAGACCATTTCCTCTTAACTTCAAATACTGTAACTAATTTAATTAATATTTCAAGATAATATACATATACGTGCCATTTTATTTAGCCCCCTTCTACGTCCTCTTGTCTTCTTTAAGATTGAATAACAAAAAGAACCCGCTCTGGACAAACCAAAGCGGGTAGATAAAGCCTAAACTGTAAGTGCAATTTACCTCTTACGACGAGCTAGAAGACCTAGAGATCCTAACCCAAGAAGAGCCGTGCTTGATGGCTCTGGGACAACTGATATAGCAACATTTAAGTTATCGTAACCAGCCGTCTGCGATACTCTCACATCTACTCCTGAAACATTCCTTGTACTATTTGCAGTAAATATACCAAACTGAATGACTCCACCATCAGATGTGAGCCCTGTCTGATGATCAGTTCCACTGATTGTATCCCAACTAAGCTGTGACGCTGAATCATAAAAAGCCAGTCGAGTTACTCCACCTTGTCTAGCATATACGCCTGTGCCTTGGTTACCTGGATCATTAACAGTATCGATACTTGCTGTAAACTTAAGCACTGTGCCAGCAGACAGACCCGCGAGAGATGGATCATATGTCCAGCCTGTTCTATCGTAATAGTTACCCACAGAAGAACCTCCACCAGAAGCAGCAACCCATCCTTGATTAATCTTCAAGTAAGATCCAGTGTTACCGCCTGAAGCAATAAAACTAGTTGATTGAGTAGTGCTACCTGCAAGAGCTCCACTAGTGCTATTAACATTGGTATAATTAGCTAACACCATCGCGGTATCCAAATTTGAATATAGAGTCTGTGCATTAGCCGAAACAGATAGAGTAGTAATCGTTACTAAAGTAAGTGTAATATTTTTCATAGTATTGTTTATTGGGGGTATTTGCGGAAGTTTGGCTCTCCGCGTGAGCCTCGTTGCCATAATATTAAATGAGTAAATCTAATTCTATCGTAAATTTCATAGCAGCTTATATTTTTTATTCTGAGGAATAAACTAAGAGCTCTTCATCGACCTTCTTTAGGTTTCCTGAAACATGATCACCAGAACATTCACTCTTAATTGAAAACACTATAACTAATTTCATTAAGATTTCAACACATTATACATATCTGTTCTATCAGGGCTGGGATAAGCTAGGGAGGAAAGTAAAAAAATGACCCCTAATTACGCTGATTTTTGTTACTAATAAGACCTTTTAGAGAAAATCAAGTCGACCTAGAACATTGAAACTTCAAATTTGAATACAGAGGATATGAAATCAGTTTATAATCAGCTAAATCAGCGGTTTAAAAGTCTTTACCCCTAGTTTGGTTGCCCTGACGCCCTCCTCAACAAACCGTTAAACGTCTCTACATAAGCTATTACGAGAAAAACAGGTGTAATCCTAACAACCTACTTCATCGTCCCTTCAGCTTTTCCATTTGTGGAAATCACATGCACCTCATGGACCCGAGCACTGGGATGAAAGAACTCCCAGACGACTTTCTTGTCGGGACTAATTTCGAATAATTTTGGCATTTGGGGATTTTTTTGACCGTAGCTGCAAATAATGGTATTACCACTTGCGAGTCGTTGCCCACCGCAGGGATCTGCAAATCTACCGGCTACATCATCGTTAGTAACTTTCCAGGAGACCTTTCCTTTGGCATCGAATTCTACGGTTTTGTTGCCATTCGTTAAGTTCACGAGAGTGTTTCCATTCTCAAGACGAATAGCAGTAAATGGCCAGTTGCGTTTTCCGCGCCCTCCTAGCTCTTTTAAATCAGTTTTTATCTCGCGGACAACAGTACCATCAGGCTTGTATTCTTTTACTTTAAAAGCCAATAAATGGGGAACGATGTAATTTCCATTAGGCAGCTTTCGAGCCATACGAGTTTGCATATGAGCCTTATCCGTTTCAGGCTTTAGAGCTACCTCAACTACGACTTCTCCGTCTTTGGTGATTTCTAATAACCGTGGTTTAACTCCGCGTTCAACGACAAGCGTATTCCTGTCTTTTAACCGAATAGCTGTACCTAGTTCTTTGTTTTCTTTGGCTAATGTATAACTCCAAACGACTTCGCCATCGGTTGAGACCTCCTTAGCGGAGTTGCCGATAGACAAGAGAATATTACCATTTCCAAGAACATAACCATCTCGTGCTTTGCCTTTCGTCTGCCATTTCACCTTGCCATCTTCACCTACGAGAATAGTTCGACTTCCTGCTATAAGAAAAGAATGCTTGATTCCTGAATCAGACTTTGGGACGCCTAACTGCTTCTCTCCAATTATTTTTGACAAAGTTTGTGAGATTGCAGCAAAGGGCAATAGACTAAACAAGAGAATAAGAATTGATTTTTTTTCATCCAGAAATATTTTGTGAAAATAACACTAGCAACGCAATATTTTTTCTGTGGAAATTAAGTCAATGTTCTCCAACTAAGGAGTAAAATAAAGAGTTTCACCCCGACACTCTTTATTCATCATCCCTATCATTTGTTTCATTACAGAGACTTTTTAACTGACCTATCAACTTCTAACAGATAATGGACAATCCTTCTGACTATCACGGAGTTCTTGGCAGAATTAAACCTTCTGAATCCTGAGCACCCCTATCGATAGAGCATGTCTAATACCCCGTGGCAACTATTCCTAACAATCAAAAAACCACCTGTAATTCATTGCAAATAATCACACTACAAAACCCAACTCACATCACATCAAGCAGAAATACGGCTCCTTCTTGAAGGTGCAAATTTTCAAGAATGCCTTTCAGACCTTTATTTAATACATAACAAGTCAATACGCCCTGCTGATCGCAGATAAAAAAAGCCTCATTGGAAACACTACCCCAATGAGACCTATATTATATAACCCCCCTAGATTATAATGAACAGAGGGTTCCAATTATTCCTCTGAGCTCGCTACCTTAATAACGAGCTGAAATATTGTTAGCAAAAATAGCCGCATCCAAATATCCTCATTGCGCATAGCTGTATAAGGGAATCGAGCTAGAGAGCCGCTCATAGTAAAAATAAAGAATGTCCGCTAATTATGCTGATTAACGCTGATTTTTTTGCTAGCCCTGCTTTTTTAAGCGGAATCGAGTCCTCTATTACACTAAAGCTGAATCTGTTAAATAAAAAGGCTTTAATCCAGTAGACATACGCAACCTTTTTCTGAGAGATTCGTAAGGGCGGTTAATTCAAAAAAAGAACCCATTCTAGAAAACCAGAACGGGTTAGTAATTTTAGGCAGATAAAAGGCTGAGAAACTTTTCCCTTTACGCTTTTAGAGCTATCTCTTACGTCGAGCAAGAAGACCTAGAGCGCCAAGTCCCAGAAGTGCTGTACTTGACGGCTCTGGGACAGCTGTAAATGAAACATTGTCTATAACTGCATTAATTCCAGACTTAGCAGTTTCTGTAAACCGAAGAGTCAAGTTACCAGAAGACGCAACGTTGACTAGTGTAGTATAGGTTGAATATCTACTTGCGGTAGTAATAGAGTCAGAAAAAGTGCTTACACCTGTTAAATCAACATCAAACGTGACTCCAGCATTTGAAAGCTCTCCGATGTAATCAAAACTTAATACGTAAGAACCCGCAGCTACTGAAATCGTTTGTTCAGCGTATCCTCCATTGCCTGTAGCAGATCCACTAGGACCAAGATCGAGAGCATTACCAACTCCTCCTGATGCCGGCACAACTCCGTTATGAGCATAAACCAGAGGATCATTAACTGCTCCTCCTCCGGTAATCCAACTCGTAGGAGAACCTGTGTTCGCTTCAAAATCTCCATTGAGCACTTGAGCATTAGCTGAAACGGCTAATACAGAAACAGTCGCCAGAGTAATAATTGTATTTTTCATAGTTTTATTTATTGGGGGGTAGTTAGGGAGGTTAGGCTCTCCGTATTAGCCTTTGATTGTCATAACATTCGATAAGCGGATCTGACTCTGCTCGTAGATTTCATGGCAACTTATAGTTTATTATTCTGGGGAATAAACTGAGGGGGTTTCATCGACCTTTTTAGGTTTCCAGAAGGCGTGATCACTAGATCATTTCCCTCTCAACTGAAAACACTCTAACCAATTTCATTAAACTCTCAATACATTATTCGCATGTTTTCTATATTATTTAAGTGAAAATCAATATTTATTTATAATATAGGCGCCTCCGCACTGGATTTCTCAAAAAAAACAATTCATTTCAAAACTAAAAATCATCAATTAAGCGATTAGATTTTAGTATTTTCAGTATAAATAGCGCTACATCTCGATTGTTTCTTTTCGATGTTTTCGACCTGATAGTCTGACTTTTATATTTCCACCACGGAAAATAGAGATGTATTCCTGATCTGCCGCTGTCCTAGCCTCTTAGCCGCACATCTACAGAACCTCATAGCGGCTAGGCGTTGACTTCTGAAGAACTAAGAAATAAGATAAAGACGTGTCCACAGTAGAATTACAGGCAATCGTCGAAAAACTAGCAATCTCACAAACTGATACGAACCGTCAGATGAAGTAAACTGACCGAAAAATCAAGGCGCTTGAAGGTATGCAAAGCGGAAAGGCTTTTATGTGCTGAAAAGCAGGGATGGGATAGTAAGCATCGAGAATGAGACTGATTTCACTCCGCAAGCCTACTAAAGCAGAAAACCCGCTCAGGAAAATGCAAAGCGAGTTAATTAAATAAGTTGAATCAGTTCTTGATCTCTAAAATTCTAAATTATAGGACTGACCCTTTTGCTTTTTCGACACTCTGCATCCCCCAATGACCTAACCTCGTCTTCTCATCCTGCGGTGGAGTAAAAACCGCCCTCCGTGATGGCAAAGCAGAGTGACAGAAACGAAAGAACCCACTCTGGAAAAACCAAAGCGGGTTGCTGAAAGACGTTAGTCTGTTAGATGTGATTATCTCTTACGACGAACAAGAAGACCTAAAGCACCAAGTCCGAGTAGAGCAGTGCTTGATGGCTCTGGAACAGGCGTTACATTTAGATCGAAGATGACTTCTTCATTACTTGTGTTAACATTACCATCAGTAATGTAAGTAAAACCTACCTTCGTTGTGCCAGCTCCGAAATTAACAGCCCATTGATCTGTAGTTCCGTTTACCCATCCTACAGTGGAGTTAGCTCCGATATTAGAAGTCAATGTATCACCCGAGCTAATAAGATCACCATTTGCTAGGCCATTAAAATAATCTAACCCGCTAAGAGTTGTTCCGTCTGAAATAGTTGCATTAGGTGCTCCATTAAAACTAATTGATTTGTAAATTGGGTTTGCTAAATCAAATGTAGTTCCAACAGAGTTCATAACTAAGCCAGAAACTGTGTATGTAGGGTCAAGAGTTATTCCTAAAGTATAATCTGCTGATGCAGATCCGCTACTGGGTCCTCTAAATCTGCCATGTAGATCACTTCCTCCAATCGCAGTCGATGTTGTAGCAGAAGATAAATTGTCAATTTGTAACGTGAAGTCACCTATATCAGCCCCACCAAGTAGAATGTCACCTTTAGAGATTCCTGCAGAGTAGGAATTTACATTCCAATCAACTGTTTGAGCATAAGCAGATCCAGAGAGAGTCGCAACGGAAGCGAGAGTAATAATTGTATTTTTCATAGTAGGGAACTTCTGTAAACTCATCAAACTAGTGGAATCAAGATTTTAGGATTTTTTCACCTTCATCAAGTTGTCGCATTTTCGCTTGATGGGCTTCAAACTAGCTCCTTTTCGAGGGCGTTGATTCCTATCTTAGTCTGATT
>CALAJT010000030.1 GCA_937923145.1 uncultured Rubritalea sp.
CTTCCATCAAACCTCGGAAGCTTTCCCAATCGATGATTTTATTAAGCTTCAGTATTCCCACTTCTTGAGTTTCTTGATCTCGTTTCTTAGATAAAGCACTAAAAAGATCGTGGTTCTTGGATGGCTTACGGTAGTTCATACATTGAAGCTACTTTCTACGAAAAAAAATTAAATACCTAAAAATGAAAATCTAACCAAGGGTTTCCAGAAGTGCCCTTATTTAAATACTGATCGATATTGAGTTGCGAGTGCTAGTTTCGCGATTTTAGGCTTTATAATAACGAAATTTCACCAGCTTTTAAGTAATGGATCTGAAATTTGTTCTTCCTAAGATCTATTTTCTGTGAACAATAACTGCAACTTATATATAATATGGAAAATCGAAAACAGTTATTAACAGCAGGGTTTTTAGCCCTAGTTGCTGCAGGTGTAGGATTCGCAGTTCGCGGCGGACTACTAGGAGAATGGTCTTCATTGTACGGCTTTACGTTTACTGAACTAGGTCAGATTACTGGGGGAGGTCTTCTTGGCTTTGGTCTGGTTATTCTATTCACTAGTCTAATCGTTGACGTAGTAGGTTATAAAAAGCTTATGGTATCTGCGCTAGTCTGTCACGTTGTCTCAGCGGCTATGTTATTCTTTACTGCTGCAGTATTTAACTCAGCTGGTAAGGAAGCTACATTCCAGTTACTATTCTGGTCTTCCTTCATCTTTGCGATAGGTAATGGAATCTGTGAAGGAGTCATTAACCCTCTAACTTCTACTCTCTACCCTGAGAAGAAGACACACTATCTTAACATTCTACATGCGGGTTGGCCTGCAGGTCTAGTGATCGGTGGTCTCATTGCATTCGGCATCGGTGCTGTTGCATGGGAAATACTACTCGCTACTTATCTGATCCCTACAGCTATCTACGGTTACATTGTCTTTAAGAACAAGTTTCCTAAGACTGCCGCTCAGGATGGGAGCATCTCTTATGGTGGTATGTTCAAATCTCTAATAGGACCATTCTTCATCGTTCTTCTACTCGCACACGCTTGTGTAGGATATGTAGAGCTTGGAACTGATAGCTGGATCAATAAAATAACGGGATCAATTCTAAATAGTGCCGCTCTTGGAACAGCACTCTTCATCTACACTTCACTCTTAATGACTGGACTAAGATTCTTTGCTGGACCTATCGTTCACCGTATCTCTTCACTCGGTCTTCTACTAGTTAGTGCAATAATTGGTTGCTTAGGTCTCTACCTCATTAGTATTGGGGATAGCGTGCCATTCATGTTCTTTGCAGCAACTGTATATGCTCTAGGTAAGACATTCCTATGGCCTACTATGCTAGGAGTCGTAGGAGAAAGATTCCCTAATAGTTCAACTATTGCTATGGGTATCATGGGTGCTGTAGGGATGATTTCAGCTGGTTACCTCGGTGGACCTGGAATTGGTTACAAGCAAGATTATTTTGCTACTCAATATATTCAGCAAAATGCTCCAGAGACTTATGAGAGAGTTAAAGCTCCGGGTGAAAGCGGATTTCTTACGTTTCCTAAGGTTGTTGCTATAGACGGTGCTAAAGCTGGTATGCTAGCAGATGATGCTGCTCGTGTATTAGGTGATGTTAAAATCGCTGGTGATAACATTGGAAATCAAGAGTTTGAAGGAATTCGTGGACAGAGAGATTGGTGGTTAGCTAATAAGGATACTGCTGCTATCGATAAAGCTCCTGTAGCTGAAGCTGGTCTTCATGGTAGCCGTATGGCAATTCGATACACTGCAATAGTCCCAGCGGTTATGGCTGTGCTATTCGTGTTACTAATGCTTTTAGGGAAATCTCGTCCTGTGCAAACTGAACATTAATCTGCACAAGTCCTAAATCTAATATTTCAAAGGTCGTATACTTAGGTATACGACCTTTTTATTAATAGAGTATGTTGTAATTGATATTCACACTTCCAATTATAGCAGTTATCGTCAAAATAGCTAAAATAGTCAAAAATCGTCATTAAATATTGATAGAGTTTTATCATTATGTATTTTATTGCTTAATGGAAAGAAAACAAAAGCAAATGCGAGAATTAGTCTCCGAGACAAAATCTTTTTTAGCTAGCCTTAAAAAGGGTCAGGTAGCATTTGAGCTGTTTGAATATTTGCCAGATGTTTTCTTTTGGCTAAAAAATAAACAGGGCTATTTCCAATATGTAAATGAAGCTTTATCTAGGTCAGCTCTATTTAGTGATAAGGATAATGTCTTAGCGATGACTGACCATGACATCCATCCTGTTGAGCTTGCTAGTATCTTTCGCAGTGATGATTTAAATATAATTAATACTGGTGAGCGTTTAGAGATGAAGACAGAGCTTGTGCCTAACGAGACTGGCGGAGTCGAGTGGAGAGAGACTAGTAAAATACCTCTCTATGATAATAATGATGATATCGTCGGTACTGCTGGTATCTCTAGAAGAATGGGAATCACGGAGGGGAGACCTGGACCGTCACAGCACCGTGTAATGAATGCTATCATAGGAGCTATTTATAAATGTGTTGATCAAGAGATAAAAGTAACTGAATTGGCAGAAGCTGCTAATGTCTCTGTCAGTACTCTAGAGCGTATCTTTAAACAGAATATGGGAACGACTCCAAAGAAATTTGTTCTACAAGCTAAGCTTTCTACAGCTTGTGAACGTCTGATCCGAACTAAGAAAAGTGTGAGTGAGATAGGTGATAGTATAGGCTATCATGATCACGCGAACTTTACCCGAGCTTTCAGAAAACTTATGGGGGTGAATCCTACTCGATACAGAGAACTCTATAAGCATAGCACCTTCAAAAGACAAAAGCTAAGTGATTTCAATGGTATTACCGATTGTTGAAGTTAAGCAGCAGGTTCTAGCTGATTTTGATCATGGGCAACCTTGGCGAATGTTAGTCTCAGCACCAACGGGATCTGGTAAGTCTACGGGTTTACCATGTATGATTCTTGAGGGAGTGTGTGAGCCTGACGGAATGATTGTGGTAGTGCAACCGCGTAGATTGGCTGCGAGGATGTTGGCGAAGCGTGTTGCTGAGGTTCGTGGAGCGGCTATAGGTGGTGAAGTAGGATACGCGGTTCGCTATGATCATAAAATGACGAAGCAGACTAAGATTGTTTATGTCACCGATGGTATTTTACAACGCTGGCTTCAGGATAACCCGAATTTAAAAGGAATTGCGGCAGTTATTTTTGATGAATTTCATGAGCGTAGGATAGCGATGGATGTTGCATTAGCAGATTGTCTAAATTTACAAGATGGCAAGCGACCTGAGCTAAAAGTCGTAGTAATGTCTGCTACTTTAGAAGTAGCAGGACTAGAAGATTACTTAACGCCCTGCAGAAAGATAGAGGCTGGTGGAAGAGCATTCCCTGTAGAGATAGAATACCAGAAAATCGCGAAACAAAGCGCCAGGAGAGTAGGACGAGGAAATAATGAGGAGCCTGTGTGGGATAAATGTATTCGTGCTCTAAAAGAAGTAGTGGCTGATCCAGAATGCGGCAATATTCTGATCTTCATGCCTGGAGTTTATGAAATCCGTAGGACGATGAGTGCTATTGAAAACCTGAGTCTTAATGGCTGGGAAATTTGCCCTCTATACGGAGCCCTAAAACCTGAGATGCAAGATAGAGCAGTAAGTGAAAAAGGAGGGAAACGTATTATAGTCTCAACTAATGTAGCTGAAACTTCGCTTACGATACCCAGAGTGAGGACTGTGATTGATGCAGGACTAGCTAGGATAGCTCAATTCGACTCAGTGCGTGGAATGGATACTTTATTTGTTATAAAGATAGCCAGGTCAGCAGCAGATCAGAGGTCAGGTAGAGCAGGACGTGTCGCGCCAGGGAAATGTATTAGACTATGGACCGAAACAGATCATAGCAGGAGAGAGGCATTCGAGCTGCCTGAAGTCTCGAGGGTGGATCTAACAGATGTTGTTCTTCAGTTGAAGTCGAGAGGGTTTACAGAGATTGAAGAGTTTCGCTGGCTAGATAGCCCCAGTGATGAAAGCTCCGCTCATGCGTTAGATCTGTTAGAGAATATTGGGGCTCTAGAAGAGAATACCGTTAGTGATGTTGGTAGACAACTGGCAAAGATACCGCTGCACCCTAGAATGGCAAAGCTGATGCTCTCAGCTCATCAAGAAGGATGTCTAGCTGAAGGAGTATTTGCTGCGACTTTAATTGAAGGCGAATCGCTATTCTTGAGATCAGGTGATTCAGCTGGACGCTCAGCATTTATTTATGGTGGAGACGGAAGTGATTTCTGTGCTGACTCTAGAGGCTATATATCTGCACAGGCAATGGGCTTTCAGCCTAACCGTTGTAATACTATCGGAGTCTCTGCCCGAGCAGCTAGAGAATTACAGAAAGGAATCGAATCTCTGACAAATAATCTGAAACGGTTTGATTGGATAGCGGGAGAGTTGGACTTTGAGAAAAATAGCGGTGCTTTTAGCCGTGCGATTCTCTCTGCGTATTCGGATCAGCTAGCAGTGCGGAATAATCGTGGAAATCTCTCCTGTAGAATAGTAGGTGGTAGATCGGGACAGCTCAATTCTGAGAGTGCAGTAAAAGAAGCTGACCTACTCATAGCTACTTCGATGACTGAGGTAGGAGCGAGAGATGTAGTGGTCTATTTAAATGGCTGTGTAGAGGTGTCGTTAGCTGATATAAGGTCATTCTTTCCTCATGATCTGTTAGAGAAAGATGGAGCATACTACGACGAGACGATACGCAGAGTAGTGAATCGCCAGGAATTAAAATTTCGCGACTTAGTGATCTCTACTAAAGAAGGGGGACAGCCAAGTTCGGAGGAAGCCGCAACTTTATTAGCAGAACGTGTAGCGAGTGGTGAACTTAAACTCAAAAAATGGGATGCATCCGTAGAGCAATGGATTGCCAGACTTCTCTGCCTCAGAGAATGGATGCCAGAGCTAGAGTTACCAGGATTCGATGAGGAAGACCGAGCGATAGCACTACAAGCAGTGTGCGAGGGCGCTCTAGGCTACAAGCAAATCAAGGACAAAGCTGTCCAGCCAGCTCTCAATAACTGGCTATCAGCTGGTCAGCATGCGTCGCTGGATGCTTATGCTCCTGAGAGAATGACTCTGGCAAATGGCAAGTCTGTAAAAGTGAAATACGAGCATGGAAAACCACCTCATATCGCTCTCACTGTACAGCGTCTCTACGGAGTTAATAGCTCACCCATGGTAGCACAGAGCTCTTCCGGTGCAGCAGTAACTGTCCAGATTCATATTTGTGCGCCTAATCAGCGACCTTGGCAGATGACACAAGATCTTGCGAGCTTCTGGAAATCTGGGTTTAGTCAGATGAAAAAGGACTTAGCAGGGAGATATCCAAAGCATGATTGGTCAGGCGGCGGTCACGTCATGGGCTAAAGGTCCGTGATGTATTCAAGTGCTTTATTCAGACTAGATTGCTTGAGGAAGTGATTAAGCTGAGCAGGAATCTGACTACGATTTTGTTCTAGCCAGGCAGTAATTTTTTCGCTGGCATCTTGAAGCTGGAATAATTGTTGGTCAGGATCTGATTCCCTAAGCTCAGTGTTAGAGATAGTTTCTAGACGTAATCTTAATAAACGTCTTAATTCATTGTAGTCAGGCATCAACTGAAGATGTCGCACTGTTGTTTAAAAGCAAATGATAAAACTGTATACGTCCGAGATTTTACCTTGCATGATTAGCTAGTTAGTATCTTATTAATCATCATGAATATCAACAAATTTAAATGGATGAGCGCAGGGCTATTTGGTCTAGTCGTAGGAGCTTACTCTGTATCTCAGGTGGCAGCTCAAGATAAAATCCAAGCTCCACTGAAAATCGAAGCTCCTAGTGCAGAGATAGGCGCAGCAGATGGTCATGTTCACGATGAAAATTGTAATCACGATCACCCTGAGTTGAAACCACCAACAGTCGAAGAAATCCGCGTCTTTCTAAAAACCAGCGCAGCTTATATTCTTCCTGAGTTTGATAAGGTTATCAAAGCTAATGATGAAGAACATATTGCATGGATGGTAAAGGATATCACACGCATCATGAATGAGCATGCTGCACTTGAAAAATTTGACTCTAAGGTTGCGGCACTGTTCACTGATGTTCTAAAACTTGAGAATGATCTTCACCATGAGATCGAAGGTAAACTAGAAGCAGGGGAAAAAGCTGAAGCGACAGGTAATGCGGTGAAGGGGCATTTGAAAGCTCTCATAGCAAAACGTATCGAACTTGAAAAAGGTCAGATAGCTTTTAAGAAATCACAATTAGATAAACAGCTTAAAGAGCTAGAGAAATCAGCCCAGAATGTAGATGCTATTATTGAGCAGGAACTTAAAGCTATTATACTAGAACTCAAGCAGTCGTATGAAGAAGGTGAAGAGGGGTAGGCTGCCTGGTCTAGCAATGTTAGACTAAAGTTCGACCTTGATATAGGTCTAGCTCAATATTACAGTAGTTTTCATGGCAAAATCTGAAATGAGATACACAGTAAAGATTCTTCTTTACGAAATAGAACCAATTATTTGGAGAACTCTAAGCGTTCCTGGGTCTATGACGTTTGCTAGGTTTCACGTGACTCTCCAGAAAGCGATGGGGTGGGAGAATAAAGAACTTCACGAGTTTCGACACGGTAAGGGAAAAAACCTTACAGATGTGATAGCCACTCCCCATGATGATATCGTCATAGGCGGTAAATTTGCTGATGAAAGGGATCTAACATTACATAAATTTCTATGTATGAAGCGTCTACCAACGCGTATGCTCTACCGCTATGATTTTACAGAAGATTGGGTGCACGAACTCACTATCGTATCTAAGGAGGAGAATGATAGTAAAGAGGTCATTCTGTTAGATGGAGCTAGAGCATGTCCACCTGAAGATTGTGGTGGCGCTTATGGATATAAAGATGCCCTAGAGGGGGATATAGAGTGGATGGATGATGACTACGATCCAGAGGCATTTGACCTAAAAAAAGTGAAGTTTTAAGCTCTATGATTTTCTGAATAATACTTGTGCACTGAGGATCTAATACTATTGTCAGTGTTTATCATTATGGCTAAGACGAGAGATAAAATATTAGAGTCAGCTTGGACTCTGTTTTCTGAAGAAGGCTTCGAGGCTGTATCTGTGCGTGATGTTACAAATGCGGCTAAGGTTAATTTAGCATCAGTGAGTTATCACTTTAATGGTAAAGATGGGCTGATTCAGGAAATTGTAACTAAAGCTCTTGTTCCGCTTAATAAACACCGTGTTAGACTACTGAAGCAGGCGGGTGATGAAGCGGGTAATATCGAGAAAGTTTCATTAGAGAAGATCATTGAATCATATATTAAACCAGTAGTCTGTCCTGAAGAATATGGTAGTAGCTCTAAGATGATTTCTCAGTTGATAGCACGCTCACTTATAAATGAGTCGGCATCTGTTCCTAAAGCAGTGATGGTATCGTTTAGAGACGTCTACCAGATATTCAGCATTGCCCTAGCCTCGCAATGTCCAGATATTGAACCTAGTAAAGCAGTAAAGAACTTTATGTTTGCTACTGGTGCGGTCTTTATGTTCAATTCTTTTTCAAGTTTGGCTAGTAAGGCATCAGAAGATAACCTAGATTTCAAAGATGATAATTTCTTAGAGGATGCCATTAAATTTTGCACTGCAGGTTTCAAATACACTTAGAATTAAAGCATGAAAAATCTTCCTGAAACATTAGAGAACGTAGTTGAAATAGTAGTGAAAGTAGCTCGATTTCAATTAGAATATTTTAGGGCGATGCCAGAGAATGCCGCTGACACTAAGTCGCTCCGTGAGACAGTTTCATTCGTAGATGTAGAATCAGAAAAGCTGCTGTTTGAGGGCTTGATGCCTCTTATCGCAAATGCGGGGTTCTATGGCGAAGAGTCTGGTAAGCAAGGGTCACAAGATCTAACCTGGATAGTAGATCCACTAGATGGTACTACTAATTTTCTGAGTGGGTTAGACCATTTCTCCATCTCTGTGGCTCTTGTTCAGAATGGCAAGTCTATCTTGGGAGTAATCTGTAAGCCTTTCTCTGGTGAGATTTTTTCTTCGTTTGAAGGTGGGGGGATATTCTATAACGGAGTGAAAGCAAAGCTTATGAATGCAGATCCAAATGTCGGAAATGCTCTCTTCATGACTGGTTTTCCTTATCGTTCACCAGCAGTGGCTGAAGGATTCTTTAAAACTGCAGCATCAGTGCTTACTCTGGGAAGAGGTATCAGACGCTCAGGTAGTGCCGCTCTGGATGTAGCTCATCTAGGCATGGGCTGGCTACAAGGTTTCTGGGAGACAGATCTACAACCTTACGATATAGCAGCAGGACTTCTTATGCTTGAAGAGAATGGACTAGTTGCGACTAATGGGACTGGACAACCTTACAATATGTTCACTGATAATCTATTGGTGGCCGGACCTCCAGCGGTTCACAGTGAATTATTAAAAGCAGTCAAAACAGGCTACGGTCTGTCTTAGGCTAGGAAGTTATCCTACTACTCTCGATAGTTAGCTTCAGTAGGAGAGATTTACTCAGGTGGAACTACAAAAAAACTGGTAATTCCAAGCGTGGAGATAAGTAAGAGATTGTGTAATCTCATAATAATAAATTACACCTCTTTCTATCTGATGTCACGTGAGGAAAACTGTAAAAATCTAGTTATCTAACGACTACCTAAACGAACCTGTCTTTAAAAAATGACGTATTGCTATGATTACATCGTTGTCTAGCATGATAAATGTATGGTTATTATGAATCGTTTTAAAGTCCTTCATACCCTGCATTTTTCCTTCTTTGACAGTGACAAGACCATCGTTTTGATCTGCTAGTATTTGATTAAATGTCCACCATCCTGAGTCCGTCCCCATGATAACTCCGAGTTCGACATTTTTAGGTAAAGTTGGTGGTGATTTTTGCATCGCTTCTCTGACCAGGTCGTTACTGACTGGACCGAGGAGCCAGGCTAGCTTGAGTTTAAACAGCCTTTCAATAATCTCGATTCCTTGATTTGGCGGAGCTAGCATTACTACTTTCTGCGTATCCCAAGGAGGTGATTTCTTGAGCATAGAGCGAACTACAATACCGCCTAGTGAGTGTGTCACGAAATTTACTTTATCTCCAGGAGCAACGTGCTCAGAAATATCGGCAGCTACAATATTGGATAACTCATCCAAGCTTTTTTTGTTAGAAGGATAGCCTATATTGATGACTCGGTATCCATCCTCGACCAGTGCATTCTGCATCTTAGTCATCGCATGTTTACTCCGCGATAGTCCATGTATGAGAACCACTGTTTGCTGATTCTTAATATTTTTCCTAGCTTTTACGACTGATTGGCTCCCTGGGATTTCAGGTATTGCAGACAATCATTTTTCACGCGTAGAGACGCAGCGAGATAAACCACAGAGTAGAGTTAGAAGTATAAGTTTCTTAAGCTGCAGCAGAGAGAGTATCATAGGATATAGTTTTAAGTTTAATAGTAGGATAGTTAGTTGCCTTTCTTTAGAGCATTATCAAACCAGTTTCCACCAAGTTGATTTCCTCGATTTCCTTGATTCTGTTTTGATGTTTTATTCATAGGCTGTTTGTTAGGTTTGCTGTTAGATGAGTTTCCTCCGCGTTTCGGTGTAGCTTCGGGGTTGGATTTCATTGAGAGTGCAATACGGTTTCTCTGGAGATCTATTTCGGTGACGGAGACTTGCACCTTTTGTCCTACCTTGACTACTTCAGCAGGGTCTTGGATGAAATGGTCTGCCATTTGGGAAATATGAACGAGTCCGTCTTGGTGGACACCTACGTCTACGAAGGCTCCGAAGTTGGTGACATTGGTAACTATACCAGAGAGCTTCATGCCTTGTTCTAGATCGGATGGCTTGTCCACTCCTTCAGCAAAGCTGAATAGTTCAAATTTGCTACGTGGATCTCTGCCTGGTTTTGAGAGTTCGTCCATGATGTCTTTGAGAGTAGGCAGACCTACTTCTTCGGAGACGTATTGTTGGAGATTGATGTTCTTTCTGGTGGACTGACTCTTTAGAAGATCATCGATTGAGCAGCCGCTATCTTTCGCCATTTTTGTCACTAGAGCATAGCGCTCAGGGTGGACTGAGGATGAATCTAACGGATGTTTAGCTCCAAGTATGCGAAGGAATCCCGCAGCTTGCTCAAAGGCTTTGTCACCTAGTCTTGGAACTTTCTTTAGTTCGTTTCGTGTTTTGAAGGGACCGTTTTCATTTCGGTAGGTGATGAGGTTTGTTGCTATGGATGCATTCAGTCCTGAGACGTATGATAGAAGTTGTTTAGATGCAGTATTTACCTCGACTCCAACACCATTCACACAGGAAATCACGGTGTCATCGAGGGAGTTCTTAAGCAGATTCTGATCTACGTCATGCTGATACTGACCGACCCCGATTGATTTAGGATCTAGTTTTACTAGCTCAGAAAGAGGATCCATGAGACGTCTGCCGATGGAGACTGCACCTCGGACAGTGACATCTTTATCTGGAAATTCATCACGTGCTACTTCACTAGCAGAGTAGATTGAGGCTCCAGACTCATTGACGATGACGACTGGGATTGAGGAGGGGAGATTGGCTAGTTTGACAGCACTCTCTGCCTCTCGTGATCCTGTGCCGTTACCTATTGCTATTGCCTCAATCTTATATTGCTTCACAAGCTCCTGAACTTGCATAATAGCTTGTTTAGCTTGAGTAGCGCCAAGTGTTAGATGTAGGACACAGTCGAAAAGTAGTGTGCCCTGAGCGTCTAATACAACAGTTTTGCAACCAGTGCGGAATGCAGGATCAATAGCCAAGGTGCGCTTCTGACCTAGTGGCGATGCGAGTAGCAGTTCGCGTAAATTCTCTGCAAAGACTCGGACAGCTTCGGTGTCAGCTTCCTTCTTAGTGTTCATTCTAAATTCAGTTTCGAGTGAAAGTGATAGCAGGCGTTTGTAACAATCTGTTAGAGCTAGTTCGATCTGATCTGAGACTGGTTGATAGGGGAGGAATCTTTGGCGTAGGGTATCTACTGCAGTGTCTTCGTCCGCAGAGATCCGCATGAAGAGGTAGCCTTCTTTTTCACCTCGACGCATCGCGAGTAGTCGGTGAGATGGTACAGACCTGAGAGGCTCTGACCACTGGAAGTAGTCTTTGAACTTTTGCGCTGCAGGGTCTTCAGCTTTACTTATGAGCACACGAGATGAAATAGTCCCAGTCTTACTGATGATCTGACGAATTTCAGCCTTAGCTTCTGCATCATCAGCGAAGCGCTCGGCGAGGATGTCTCTAGCTCCAGCAAGTGCGTCCTCTGGAGTGGCTACCGCTATGTCTTTATCATCAGATATGACTACATATTTAGTAGCTTCGGTTTCTGGGTTGAGATTATTCTCAGAGATGAGATCAGCGAGAGGCTCTAGTCCACGATCCTTGGCCATAGTAGCGCGTGTTCTGCGTTTAGGACGGAAAGGAGCGAATACGTCTTCGAGTCTTGTGAGTGTTTCTGCTTCCGAGATCTTCTTCTGTAGTTCAGCTGTCATAAGCTTGCGCTCATCTAGGCTCTTAATTATGGCTTCCCGTCGACGCTCTAGGTCACCAAGTTGTTGTAAGCGGTCCCTTACTTTAGTGATAGCTATCTCATCTAACAGTCCTGTTGCTTCCTTACGATATCTTGAGATAAATGGCACTGTAGCACCTTCGGAGAGTAGCTTGGCTGTAGCGGTTACTTGTTGTTCGCTGATGCCGAGCTCCTTAGCGATGCGAGAGATGAAGTCTTTGGAATTAGATGTTGCTGATGTCATACGTAAGCGTATTCTCAGCACTATTGGTCAGGTGAAAAGCTAGAATTTAGCCATGCTGAAATAACAACAATCGATAGATTAAATTTTTATAAAAAGACACTTATGTCGCTAATTATAGCCGCATCTGACCTTTATTTTTTAAACTATAAATAAGTAGGTGTAGAGTATGGCTAGCTATTGATATTCGGCTGTCTTTAATCATGCTGATTAAATATTAGCTACCTGACTCAGGTTCTGTTTCATTTTCTTCTTCCACAGGACCTTGCTGTGGTAATACGAATGGAATCCATTTTTTAAGGAATTGGTTACTTTTTATCAACTTAGTTTCATGGTTGATAACCGCGTTAAGATGTTTGATTTTAGCTTCATCCATGGGCAGATCAAATGGACGGTGAACTAAATAAAAGACGATATTTTTCGCGTCTTTTTGTGCAGACCATATTTCAAGGTTCATAGCATAGAATTCTTTTTTCTTAGCTATCTCAATGAGCTTAATGCTGGTTGCATTTGCTTTTTCTTTGGTCTCATGTTCAGAGAGTAAGAGGTAGTCACTGAGTTTAGTAGACCAATCATTGATCTGTTTACTTGCATCTGGAGAGACTCTGATGATGCAATTTTGGTAATTATCAGGATCACCGTGTTTAAAAGAAAAATATATGCACTGGTCATCTTGATAGACAGCCAGAATTGAGTCAGCTATCGGCTGTTGCTTGATTTGTTCAAAAGGTATCTCCTTATCCGCAAAGTCATTTTTAGGTAGGACTAGGAGGCTTCCATATAAATAGAGACCTTCATCTTTCCATTTCAGATGATTAGTCCATGCAGGTACGGGGACTGGTATTGTAGATTTTTTGTAGTCAGTAGTGAGGACTGATAGCAGTAATTTCTTATTCTTAGCTTTGATAACCTTGGTGACTTTAGGCGGTGTGCTAGGGTCTACGTGCTCGGCATCGATATTATAGATGATATCAGATACCAATTCTTGGTTTATTATTGCGTTATCGAGTTTTGAATATTCGAAGAGTGATTTAACTTCACGTGATGAATAGTAGTTCCCTTGATTGTCTGTAACAGTTTTCATCACAGCATAAAATGTATCATTTGAGCCCATATATTCTTCATTTGTAGCCGATAGCCAGTCCGGTGTCGCGATGACTAATGAACTCATGAAGCAGTAGGTTAAAAGTGTATTGAGAAAGATTTTCATTTATATAATATCTGTTGAAAACGCTAATTTATCAAGACAAATTAAGTGGTTTTAGCTATAGTTAAATCGTGATGAAAGATGACTACAAGGGGATCAGCAGGTTTTATGACTTGCTGAGCAGTCTCTATAGTATAGGCGCAGTTAGGAGCTGTAGAGACTTTCTTCTGAATGAGGTAAAGCCTGGTATGAATGTTTGTTTTCTTGGAGTGGGTGAGGGTAGGGAAGCTGTTAAAGTTTCTAAAATGGGAGCGCATTTGACTGTTGTGGATACTTCTAAAAGTATGTTAGATAAGTTTCAGCAAAAGCTAGATAAAGTAAATTTAAATCATGAGGCAGATATTTATCATGGAAATGTTAGTGAGTTTTATAAAAATTGTATAGACCACTATGATCTAGTAGTAGGTAATTTCTTTCTTAATGTCTTCCCTGAACATAAGATGCCCGAAGTGTTAGATGGGCTTTTAGGTTTATGTGGTGAGGAAGGTAAGGTCGTGATAGGGGATTTCTGGAATAATAGAGAATCTAGTAGATTGGTTCAATGGCTGCAGCATGCGAACTGGAATGTAGCTCTCACTATTTTCCGACTTCTGGCGGATAACCCTATTCATCCGATTTATGTATATGATGAATTATTAGAAAAATATGGATTTAAGGTGATGAGAGAAAAGACATTTAATGTGCTAGGTATTCCGATGTATCGGAGTATTGTGGCTGAGAAGTTTTTTAAACAATAATTGTAGTTAGCAGAGAACATGCGCACTGAAAAAGGAATCATTCTAAGATTAACTAAACTCACTGAAACGAGCTTGATTGTCACCTGGTGTGTGGATGGGGTGGGGCTAGTGAAGACTGTAGCGAAAGGAGCACGGAGACCTAAAAGTCAGTATGCAGGGAAGCTAGATTTATTTTATGTAGCGGAGCTTAGCTGGGTGGATTCCGCTAAATCTGAATTAGGTAATTTACGAGAATTAATAGTTAGTGATTACGCCGAAGAACTTAGAAAGAGTTACAGGAATACTGTAGTGGCTGGATATTTTACTAGCTTAGTAGAATACGTGATGGAATCAGGTGATATGGCAGAAGATATTTTTGGGCTTTTAGTCAGAGCCTTAAATTACTTAAAAAAACAATCGGCAGAAATGAAGGGGCTTATTCACTTTGAAAGAGAGCTAGCTAGGCTTCTAGGTGTCTGGGACGGAGTAAGTTGCCCGCATATTTGTATACGTAGAGCTGTAGGTGGGCTGCCGAAGAATAGAGAATCCTGTACTGATCTTTTGTTATAATTTTAAAAAAATTACTCACTTTTTGATTATTTGACTTTCCAGAGTATCCTATTTGAGTGTAGTGTGACATGTAATAAATTTAAACTATGGATTCAGGAACAGTACACCTACTAGAAATGCTCTCAGAAAGAGTGATTGAATTAGTAAATCAAGGAAAATGGGATGACGCCATGAGGTCGGCTGAGGCTGCAGTGGAAAAAGCAAGACAGTCTAATGATGGAAATCAAGACGATATCGTATGCTTAGCTGCTACCCTCGAAATCAAAGGAGATCTACTCCGTCAGCAAGGATTTTTAGAAGATTCTAGAGTTACTTATTTAGAAGCTTTAGAACTGTTAAAGGGGAACTCTAAATATACCGAAATTCTCGCTAGAATAAGTGCTAGTATTGGTGTTCTATATGACCAAGTAGAAAACGATGAGGAAGCGATTCTTTATTATGAAAGAGCGATCGAAATGTATGAGCGTCTTGACCCTCCGATGGCATTAGAAGTGGCTGACATTTGTAATAACCTTGGATTCATATATAGAAGCCTCGGTAACATGGATACCGCAGAGACGTTACTTTTAAAGGGCCTAGAGATTTGTCATAATGAATTAGGTTCGAAACATGAAAAGACTGCTATTCTCTGTAATAATGTTGGAGCCTTATATCTGAAGTCTGGCTATGATGAGCAAGCTCGTGAGATGCATACGATGGCTCTAGAGGCGCGTCGTTTCACGCTAGGTGACCAGCATCCAGATACTGCACAGTCCTATTCTAATTTAGCTCTATCACTAGCTCAGATCGGAGAGACAGCGACAGCTCGTGACTACTTCCAGCGCTCACTTGCTATTTACGAAAAGCATATTAAAGAAGAGCCTCACGAATATGCAGTAGTAGCCGAAAATTACGCTGAATTTCTCCGTTCAACTTCCGATACAAAAGCGTCTGCTAGTATCATGAAGAAAGCGCAAAAGAAATTGGCCAAGGCAGCTCACTAATGACACTGAAAAACTGTTACTTATGGTGAAGGTGAATAGTAACTATTATATTTTTACCTACTTATGATAACTAGACGAAAGATACATTATCCGATCAGTACATCTTTGTACCAGTATTTGTATCATTTTGGCAGACAGTCAGATATTCCACTAGTTTATGATGATCTAACAGGGTTTACAGGGGCTATTCCGTATGAGGACCAATCTGGTGAGGAAACTCTCTGGCTCACTGTATTCTATTCTCCTGAAGTAATGGCTGAGCTACGCTTGAAACTGGCTCATATTTATACTATGCTTAAGCTAGGTGGTGTTAGTACACTTCATGAGCATTTGGTAGTAGACCGTATTGACTTAGGTGAGTTTGGTAATTCGAGACCATTTAGAATAAAGATTACTAACCAATACAATGATAACTCTGACTATTACTATGTGAAGGTAGCAGACGCTTCTCGCATTTATGGGCTTGAGTTAGAGCATATTTTATCACCTAATAGGATGAATTTTTTAGTGAATGGAAACACTTTAATTGAAAACCACATCGCGGGTGTTCCTGGTGATGTATTTCTTCAAAAACAGCTTAAAGACCCTAATCGAAATCAAGTAAGAATAGCTAAAGAGTTTACTAAGTTTAATGAACGATGTTTTATTAGATTGCTCGGCGACATGCGCTCGGTGAATTATGTGGTAGATATTACACCAGACTTTGAGGAGGTTCAGTATAGAGTGAGACCGATAGATTTTGATCAGCAATCTTATGAAAAAAATGGTAAAGTTTATCTTTCTTATAACTTTTTATCGAATAGAAATATCACCAGATTGAGTTTCAAATACCTAAATCGCCAGACTATCAGCCAGTATGCAGAAGAAGAAAGATCTCAGATGGCAAGAAGGGCAGTTGTGGAGAACCGAAGACTCACAGGATTACTCAAAATAATGAGAAAAGAAGAACTCTCTCCAGTAACTCATGTGGTGAGACTAAGAGAAGATTTAAATATGATGCATAATACAAAAATATTCAGTAGTTGTAGTACAATGGGAGAGCTGACGGCTGCTCACATTCAATACATGTTAGATTTAACGGAGGTGAAGTGGTGATTATTGCATTTCATAAGCCTTACGGGATTCTCAGCCAGTTTAATGAGAACCCAGATAAGCCAGGGCAAAAAACATTGGCTGTATTTGATTTACCTCCTGAGTTTCATCCAGTCGGTAGATTAGATATGGATTCGGAAGGGTTGCTACTACTGTCAGATGATCCGAATTTCGAGCGCGAGTTACTGAGACCTTCTAAGAAGCATAGCCGTACTTATCTAGCACAAGTAGATGGTGCTTTGAATAAAGACGCTATTCGTAGTATATCTGCAGGTGGGTTAGAAATTCAAAACTATCAAACTCTGCCTTGTAGGGCGCAGCTATTAGCAACCCCTAGACAGCTTCCTGACAGAGATCCTCCAGTAGATCCTGCGGCAGATAAGCGCTCATCATGGATACTCTTGACTCTAACAGAAGGCAAGAATAGACAGGTGCGTAGAATGACTGCTAAGATCGGGTTCCCTACGCTCAGACTCTATCGTGTGAGTATCGGTGAATACGATATTGAGCAGCTAGAGCCTGGTAAGTGGGCAGTGCTGAGCAAGGAAGAAGAAGCTCTTCTTTTTAAGTAGGCTCTAATTAATTTCTAGGGGAGCTAGCTTGCCGCTTAAATGTTCGGCGGCTAGATCTTCTACTTCTGCTAAAGAAGATACCTGGCAAAGTCGCGAGCGGAGTGGCTTAGCTCCGGGAAAGCCTTTACAGTAAGCCATGAGGCGAGCACGCATCGCCATGATAGTGTGCTTTTCTTGACCTCCATAGCGGGTGCTTTGGATTGCTAGAGCGCAGTGTCTGGTAATGAGTTTCCAGCGCTCCTCAATGGCGATTGGTGGAAGTTCTTCACCTGTTTCCAGATAGTGTTTAGCTTCTTTAAAGACCCATGGGTTTTGCATCGCTGCTCTGCCAATCATTACTCCATTTACATCTGTTGTTTCCTTACGAAGTTTCACATCCGCACCGGTGGCAATGTCTCCATTTCCTACAATAGGGACGTTCACAGCTCCTGTGCAGGATTGAATGACATCCCAGTCAGCCTCTCCACGGTAGCCCTGTGATCGAGTTCTGCCATGGATAGATATCGCCTGCATTCCTGATTCTTCCAAGGTTTTACAGACCTCAGGAGCGTTTATAGATTCTTGATCCCAGCCGATACGAATCTTAGCTGTGACGGGCACTTGCTCACCGACGGCCTCATGTATACCGCTAGCTACGGAAGCGAGTAGGGGACAGTCCTTTAGTAGGGATGAACCGCCATTCTTAGATACTACTTTGTTAACTGGGCAACCGAAGTTGATATCGATGAAGTCGGGCTGTTTCCAGTCGATGATTTTCTTAGCGGCTTCACCCATGCGCTTACCATCAGCTCCGAAGATCTGAATACCGAGTGGCCGCTGTTCTTCGTTAAATTCTGTGTATTTGCGTGTGTATTCATCACGCTGCATGATTCCCTCTGCTGATACGAACTCAGTGACGACTACATCTGCGCCGAGTTCCTTACAGATAGTGCGGAATACTACATCCGTGACCCCAGCCATAGGGGCGAGGTAGAGTGGGAAGTTACCGTTTTCGAACCAAGGGAGCATCTTCTAACAATTAATCTAAAATTTCTAAACTGAATAAAGGAAGCAACCGCAGTTATTACATTGGCAGACTGCTTTTTCTGCAATTGTATTACTCACCACATCAGCGATGACTTTCATGTGGCAACCACCGCATTTATTCTCATTTAGTGGGGCTACTGACTGATTGCCTTTTTTGATGAATACTCTTTCATACATGCTGATTAATCCAGGGTCGAGTTCATTGGCTAGGTTCGTGCGGTCTGCTTTTACTTCTTCGATACGAGCCGCGTTATGAGTTTTTTTCTCGGTAAGGGCTTTGACCTCAGTCGCCATGCTGCTTTTGACATTAGCGAGTTTTTCCTGAGCAGCTGATAGAGATGCTCCTAGAGTATCGGACTTTTCCATATACTCTAGTTCTTCAGTCTCTAGAATATCTACCATATCTTGGTAACGCGTTACTTCAGCACCTAGAGCGGCGTATTCGTCATTCTTTTTGGTTTCGAATCTCTGGATGTTAAGTTTTTCAATGGTGTCTTTACGCACCTTCCTATCGAGGTCTACTTTCTTAATCGCAAGTTCATTTTCAACGACTGCTTGCTTCGCTGTCTCTAGCTCTTGTGTCGCAAGATCGAGCCTTTTCTTGATCGCAGCAGCGTCACGCGGGATCTTCTCTATCTCAGACCGTAGAGTCTGGATTGTATGATCACGGTCTTGAACGACAAGTAGAGTTTCGATTTCTGGAAGCATATAAATCAATTAGCCTCGATTTAGGTGATTATCAAGTGCAAAGCAAACAAGAAGCCCGAAGGAACCAGCTCATTTAATACGAAGTATCCAGATTAGAAAATCTAGGGTGATTTCTAAGGCTATAATTCTAGCAGTAGTTCTTAAGTAGGGGCATTAAATTCTGCTTCGTGTCCTCTGGCCAATGCTCTGGAGCTGTGACTATCGCCTGAGCTAGTGAAGAGTGCTCAGACCAGTTGGCTTCTTCTGGAATAGCCGCTATTGCTATACGGACAATCTCTTGAGCATTACTAGAGTTTGCAGTTAGATGACCGATAACAGTTTGTAAGCTCACAGCCTCTTCATTAGTTTTCCAGCAATCGTAGTCGGTGATCATAGCAAGTGTGCAGAGTGCAATTTCAGCTTCGCGGGCAAGCTTGGCTTCTGCGACATTCGTCATGCCGATAACATCGAACCCTAACTGTCTATTCGCGTTGCTTTCAGCTCTAGTAGAGAAAGCAGGTCCATCCATGTTTACATATGTGCCTCCATCGTGGACTTTACAACCTTGCTTCTTAGCTGCATTACTGACTATAGATCTAAGGTTTTCACTGATTGGGTCTGCAAACTGAACGTGTGCTGCGATTCCGTTTCCAAAAAATGTGTGTTCACTTCTACGGCTTGTGCGGTCGAAATATTGATCAAACATCACTATATCACGAGGTGCGTATTCTTCTTTAAGGCTTCCGACAGCAGTTACGCAGATAATGAATGAGACACCAAGAGACTTTAGTGCCCATATATTTGCACGATGGTTTATTTCATGAGGTAAGATGGAGTGATGTTTGCCATGTCTAGGCAGGAAGTATACTTTTCTGCCATCGATACTACCACTGATGATAGCATCTGATGGGTGACCGAAAGGAGTGTGGATGATTAGTTCCTCCTCTTGTTCGAAACCTTTCATTGCATAGAGACCAGAGCCTCCTATGATACCTATAGCTGCAATATTTTCTGACATAATGGTCAAACTAGATACTATGAAAAATAAAGCTAGAGGAATCTTTATTCTTTCAGTTCTTTCTGAAAATTCCATCTTGACTTTACAGTTGGCTGTTTTAAAAGTATCCCATGCAGAAAAATGAGATTGTAGATCATTATTGGAAATATTTACTGACAGAAGGTAAGCGTCCAAAAAGTGTGTATGCTTTTACTTCTCAGTTAGACATGGAAGAGGCATCATTTTACGAGCATTTTTCTAGCTTTAATGTAATAGAGAGAGATTATTGGGAGAGTACCGTGATCGAGACGATCACTGCGGTAGAAAGTGACGATGAATTTGGCGACTACCCAGTAGACCAGAAACTTCTGGCATTCTTCTTTACCTATATCACACACATACAGAAACACCGCAGTAGGTTCGCGCATTACTTTCCTAAAATGTCGCTCTGTGAAGAAAAAGCACTAGCTCCGATGAAGCATTCTTTTCGCAATTTTATGAAGTATATAGTAGCATCAGGAGTAGAAGAGGGGACATTTTCAGATCGTAAGAAGCTTACTGAAAGTTACGACAAGTTACTCTGGATGCACCTACTAGCCGTGATTAAATTTTACCTTCATGATGAGAGTGATAGCTTCCAAGACACGGATGCATTTATCGAGAAAAGTTTGAAAGTCGGGGTTCAGTCAGCTGCTCACGGAGTATTAGACTCAGGTTTAGATTTTCTACGCTTTATGGTAGGTAAAGATGAACGCCTCAAGAAGATGAGTGAAATGATGAGCAAATTTATACCTAAGAACTAATATGAAAGAGCAAACATCCATTCCTAAGCACAAGCTAGGAAGAGCGGCATCCTTAGCTGGAGCAGGGGTTAAAGTAGGAGTAAATTACCTGAAATATCGTGGTCGTAAGGCTCTAACAGGTAATGATGATAAAACAAAATTTCACGAGCAAACCGCAGCTGATACCTATAAAACTTTTAGTAAGCTTAAGGGGGGGCCTCTAAAGTTAGCGCAGATGCTCAGTATGGATAAGAGCATGATACCATCTCAGTATTCTGATGAATTTTCTAAAGCTCAATACTCTGCTCCACCTCTTTCGTATCCGCTCGTAGTAAAATCATTCCAGCGAGAAATGGGAATGGTGCCTAGCGAGATGTTTGACACTTTCACTAACAAAGCAGCAGCTGGAGCGTCTATAGGGCAGGTTCATAAGGCGACTAAAGATGGAAAAACATTCGCAGTGAAAGTTCAATATCCTGGAGTAGCAGATAGTCTACATAGTGATCTAGCTATAGTAAAACCTATAGCGATGCGTCTATTCCAGCTCGATGCTAAGTCGCTAGATCCTTTTATTAGTGAGGTAGAGAATCGTCTGTTAGAGGAGACTAACTACGAACTGGAGTTAGAGAGAAGTATAGAGTTAGCTGAAAAATCTAGTGATCTATCTAGTACGAAATTCCCTAATTACTACAAAGAACTTAGTAGCCGTAGGATCATCACTATGGACTGGGTAGATGGTCAGCAACTTGATATCTACGCTGAAAGTGATGCGCCGCAGGATGAAAAAAATAAGATAGCTCAAGCACTGTGGGACTTTTATGCTCATCAGGTGCATAACCTTCGCGTTTTTCATGCCGATCCTCATCCGGGAAATTTCTTAGTTAAAGACGGAGAGCTGTGGGTTCTTGACTTTGGCTGTGTGAAGGAATTACGAGATGATTTTTATGAAGGATATTTCAAGCTCATGGAACCTGAGGTATTTCAGGATCCAGAAAAATTGAAGCCAGCTCTCTATACGATCGACCTACTATTAGATGAAGATGATGCGCCTACTATTAAAAAATTGTTAGAGATATTCCAAGAATCAATAGCGCTACTCAATAAGCCTTATCTAGCTGGAGTCTATGACTTTAGTGATAAAGGCTTCTTTGATGAGTTGGCTGCATTCGGGGAAAAGACTCGTCTTGACAAAGAGCTACAAAGTATTAATTCAGCAAGAGGTAAGGCTGATGCTCTCTACCTAAATAGGACCTTCTTTGGAGTCTATAATTTGATGGGAATGCTCAATGCTACAGTAGATACATCAAAAGAAGTAGAGAATCGTCTAGCTCAATTAGAGGGTTAGATAGTAAAGCTATCTAGATTTCGGAGCAAAAAAAAGCACTCATTACTGAGTGCTTAAAATATTTGATGTGATTAATAAGTATCAGTAGTATTAATACTTCTGTGTTCTTACATGGTAGTAACTCTCTGCTCCCAATTGTGGTGGGAATTCTGAGAGACCTTCATGAACATCCATTTCAATACGGTTATCAGTTCCACATCTTTCGTAAGGCGGCTTAAAAGTGCCATGGTGTGTAGGACAACGGAAGGTGAACAGCTCGTAAAAGCCATAGCCCACTCTGCGATATGCTCTACGTGTGCCATCTACAGCACCGTATGTCCATCCAGCCTTACGTCCATAGCGGCTGTTCTTGCGAACAATCTGCTCAGGGATTTCAGTGATGCCATAGAGAATGTTGCTGATAGCTCTACCTAATTTACGGGTAGAAGTGTAGTGTGACCCTGGAGGCGACTGAATATCAGCCAGAACACCAGTGCATGTAGTGATAAGTGCGATTGCAGTGATTAAAATTTTTCTCATATCTTTGGTAGTTTGTACTATTTGGTGTGTGGTTGGCAATGGTAAAATGTTGTAAATTTTACATTGGTGAAATACTTTGTTAATTAGTTATTTTATAGAGCGTTTTTCGAGGATACTTTCTGCTCTTTCCTTACTTTTTTCATCGAAACTGGGAATGGTGAGAATATGTTCTAACACGGTTGTAGATACATCAGATTCTTGGCTGGAAATAATTCCCACTATCTGTCGAGTTTCTCTCTTATCTGGAGCGGCTGCAATTAACTTCTTCCACATATCAATTTTTTGATCATCAGTAGCATTATCATTTGTATTTATGAAAGCTAGAATGTCCTTACGTATTTTACTGCTATTAGTGCCGGAGTCAGCATAGGCGTCTACTAGAGCGGGGAAGGGCTTGAGATTTGGCCAGTTAGATAATCCTCTCGTTGCTGCTTGTATGTGGATAGGGTTTTCACTTTCTAGGGTATTTAGGAGAACTGCTAGGCAGTCATCTGTTCCAGTAATGCCCATGATTCGCACATAAGATAGTTTATCGATATCTGATTTAGATGCATTATAACTCTTCAGGAGCTTTTTACTTAATGCTGTCTTATCTGTAGATTTCTTAATAATGCTGATCATAGAGTTAACACACTTAACTTTCGTGTTGAGCTCTTTTGTGGTGTCATGAACTTTTAATACGTCATCAAAGAGTGAGTCCTGAAGAACTTTCTTTAATTGTCCAATAGCTTGTTCAGCGGCTGGTGAATCAGGGTTCTCCACTGCGTATGCCAGCATCATTTTGAATGAGACTATGTGATATGGCTTATTGAAGGAAATAGCTTCGAAGAGTTTCTTTCTTGCATCAGGACTGAGTGCTGCTTCTTTATTGATAGCAAATTTAGTCATATTCAAAGGAGCAGAAAAAGATTCATCGGCTGATTTTACTTTAGTGAATGCGATATAAGCTCCGATACGGTCTTTAACATTGGCTGTACCTACGATACCATTTAGTAGCACATTAAGTTCATCTTTTGTGACGGGAAGCTCATCCTTACCTTGAATCCCTTTGATGAGTCTGTTGTAGTCTTTATTCTCAGAGTTTTTGTCTCCTTTAACTACTAGAAAGATCGTAGCAATCAAGATAGCCACTGCCAGCATAGAGAAGATAACGATCTTATTTGTCTTACTAATTGGCTTTTTTTGACTAGCCAGAAATTTCGCTTCTTCCTCTGCTGATAACTGCTGATCAGGAGTAGTTGTTTGAGGGAGAATAGGAGGTCCGGCTGAAATAATTGGACTCTGTTGTGGTCTTTGGGGGGGCTGCGGTGGTTGAGGTGGTTGAGGTGGTTGAGGTGGCATACCTGGACGCGGTGGTGGACCTTGTCTAGGAGGAGCAGGTGGTGTAATATTTAAAGGTCCTGTTACGGATGCTGGTTGCAGGCGCTGCGTTGAAGTATTACTAGCTGGAACTCCTGCTGGTGTAAGAATAGGTTGTGGCCCTGTCTTTAATGTTAGAGCAGGATTTGCAGGTAGTTGACCAGGTGCTACGTTTGCCAGAGGGCTTGTAATGGTGCCTCTAGGGTGAACAGGTGCCTGAACAGTCTGTGGACCTGTTCCTGGAATGATTAAAAGTGGGCTGGTAGTAGAACGTGGAGCTCCAGGCGTGATTAGCTGCTGAGTGACGCCTAGTCCACCCTGTGCAGCGAGCGATTCGTCTGCTAGAAATTTATCAAGTGCATCCTTAGCGCTATTGGGGCGATGGTTCATATCCCGTTGAATATGCCACATGACCCACTCGCAAAGCCATACAGGCAGGTCGGTGCGGATCTGCTGGAGAGGAACTACTGTGCCCTGTAAATGGCTAGCCATCACTTGCGGAGCAGAATCTCCATCAAATGGGTAGTTTCCTGTTAGAGTGTAGTAGAACATAGCACCGAGGGAATACATATCAGTGCGCTGATCGAGCGGAGTACGCTCAAACTGTTCTGGTGCCATGAAAAAGATAGAGCCGAATACAGAATCTCCATGATCGATAGTCTGGAGTGAAGGCTTAGCTGAGAATTTTGCAAGACCGAAGTCCACTAGTTTTATCTGAAATCTTCCTGACGGTAACCAACTGACCATTACATTACTGGGCTTCAGGTCACGGTGAACGATGTTCAGCTCTTGAGCTGCAATCATCGCTTCCTGAGACTGTAGTGCTACTTCTCTGAAATCTTCATAAGTAAGGGTGCCTTTTTCGACCATCTCATCGAGAGTCTTGCCATTGATCAGCTCCATCACTACAAATGGGCCTTCCTCATCAATACCTGCATCATATACTGTACAAATATGAGGGTGTTGGACAGATGATAGAGCTGTCGCTTCCTGGAGTAGGTTTTGAGTAGCAGTATCATTCTGCGGGTCATCTTCATCTGATAAGACTCGCTTAATGGCGACTTCACGTCTGAGTTGAGTATCGTAGGCCTTGTAAACAGCTCCCACTCCACCTTGTCCGATTTTTCCTCTAATTTCGTAGCGTTCTTCAGTCATGATTTATACTATGTTCGCTATACTGCTTATTTCTCACGGTCTGGCAATGTTGAAATGAAGGTTAGCGCAAAATAAATAGTGAAAGCCTCTGGTACAGTGACGAGGATGATTATAGGTTCTTTAAAATAATGTTAGATAGTATTTTAGAAGATTAAAATGAATCGCTCAGAACGTAGGCGAAAAAAGAATGATTTTATCGTTTCTGATGCTTGACTTCATTACGAGTTCTGCGTAGTTTCCGCGCTCAACCTGAAATCAATCATACCAATACACACGACATGCGAGGAGTAACACTTAATAAAGGAGAAACAGTAGACCGCGCGCTAAAGCGCATGAAAACATTGCTAGACAACGAAGGTATTCTCGAAGAGATGCGTCGTCGCCGTGCATTTGAAACACCTGTGGAGCGCGCTAAACGCAAGAGCCGTTCAGCATCGAAGCGTAAGAAGCAACGCTTCAAATACACTAGCCCAGCACAAGACGCCTCTGCAGCAGCAAAAGCAGCTGAAGTTAAAGCAGCGAAAGCCGCTAAATCAGAAGCCTAAATCTAAGACTACTTCGATTTCAGGTTAACAATTTTTTAAGAAAGAGCATCCATTGAGTTGGATGCTCTTTTTTGTCTCAGATAACTGTGAAAAAAGTATTCTCAAACGTCCTACTTGGTGCTAAGCCATTCGCATGTCAAGAAATCACAAGATAGCAGTCCTCGCTGGAGATGGAATAGGTCCAGAAGTTATGATCCAAGCTCTAGAGGTCTTAGATGTAGCCTGTGCTAAGTTCGGCTTCACTGTTCAGAGAGAAAAGTGCCTTGTAGGTGGTGCTGCTATCGATGCTGTGGGTAGTCCTTTACCACAGGAAACGATCACTGCTTGTAAAAACGCAGACGCTATACTTTTCGGCAGCGTGGGTGGACCTAAGTGGGAAAACCTAGCACCTGATGATCAGCCTGAGCGCGGTGCTTTACTTCCTATTAGAAAGTATTTTGGCCTCTTTGCTAATCTGCGTCCAGGAGTCTGTCTACCAGCGCTAACACACGCATCTCCAGTGAAAAACGAACTCATTCCTAATGGCTTCGATGTCCTCTGCGTCCGCGAACTTACTGGCGGTATCTATTTTGGTAAGCCAAAGGGTAGACGTGAAGAAAATGGTGATATTGTAGCATTCGACACTATGATCTATTCTAAAAGCGAGATCGAGCGTATCTGTCGCATAGCATTCACTGCTGCTATGGGTAGAGATAAGCGACTCGTCTCTGTGGATAAAGCAAACGTGCTTGCTTGCTCAGTTCTTTGGAGAGAAGTATGCACGGAAGTAGCTGAAGATTTTCCAGAAGTAGAACTCACTCATCTCTATGTGGATAACGCGGCGATGCAACTCGTAAAGCAGCCAGATAGCTTCGATGTTATGGTTACAGGTAATCTGTTTGGCGATATTCTTTCTGATGAAATGGCGATGATCTCTGGTTCGCTAGGTATGTTGCCAAGTGCTAGTCTCGGTCAACAAGGCGCTAACGGACTTTACTACGGAATGTATGAGCCATCAGGCGGTTCAGCTCCAGATATAGCAGGTATGGGTATTGCTAACCCGATCGCTCAGATCCTCTCAGTTGCCATGTTACTCAGGCACTCACTCGGTGAATCAGAAGCCGCAGAAGCGATCGAGGCAGCAGTCAATGCCGCCATCGCATCTGGAATGAGGACTGGTGACCTCTATACAGGAGAAAAAGGTGAAACCAAGGCCACAACAGCTGAAATGGGGCAGGCGATTATAACTGCTCTAAGCATCTGATAAGATTTGCTGAAAGATTTTACTGAGCCTTTCAGTATACATCTATCAAGTCTCTACGTGCTAACATTTACTTGCAATTAGGTGCTTACTGTAGCATCAATCTAAAGTGATCACATTGAATTACATCCTAATCGCAGCAGCAGTCCTTTCTGGGGCAGCTGGCTTGTTAGGTATCCGCTCAATCACTACAGATAGCGGACGCTCTAGTTGGACCATGTTTTTAATGGCTCTGAGCTTCGTAGTTCAGCTCTACATACTAGGAATCCGTGGTGAGCAGAGAGGGAGTTGCCCGTTATCTGACCCAGGCGAGATACTCATGTTTCTGGGTTGGTCACTCACGCTATTCTATCTTGTAGTGGGATCTACATACAGGGTTTCCCTACTAGGGGTTTTCACGGCTCCTATAGTGACAGCTTTATTACTCATTGCTTCGATGCCTGGAATGTTAGACATTCACCCAGTCCATAAAAATGTCTCTGACTATTGGTGGGAAATGCACACTGCTCTTTCTGTTCTATCCTACGGAGCGCTTGCTATAGGAAGCATAGCCGCAATTATGTTTATAGTCTTAGATGGCTTCCTTAAAAAACATGATATGGGTTCTGGATTGTTTAAAACTATGCCGCCTATCTTTACTCTAGTAAGTTCGATGGTAAGACTCACAGTGACGGGAGTGGTCTTCCTCACTATTGGTCTCGTTTCAGGTCTTATGATGTCGACTCATGGTGGCATCCATCTCTGGATTGCTGCTGTTGTCTGGTTGGGGTATCTTCTGTTATTAGGAATTTGGTATGTTAGGGGATTAACCCCAAAACGAATGGCAATGCTCATCGTATCACTTTTCATCGCGTCGCTAGCCGTATTTGGCGCACTCTAAAATCTCTCGCAAATGAATCTCTTCTGCTTAGGACTAAATCACGAGACCGCACCCGTAGAGGTGAGGGAGAGATTTGCGGTGCCTCTAGATCTATTAGGTAAGAGGAGCCAGGCGCTTACTCAGCTTGATGGAGTCTCTGAGGCAGTTGTCATTTCCACATGTAATCGGATGGAAGTCTATGTCGCCAGCCAATACGAGAAACTAGAAATTGCAGAGGCAAACCTCAAACAGAGTCTCGGAATTGCTGACGATGAACACTTCTACGAATGCAAGTCAGACAATGCCTTGAAACACCTTTGTAAAGTGGTAAGTGGTCTTGACTCCATGGTACTCGGTGAGACAGAAATTTTCGGTCAGGTAAAGAAAGCCTACCAGTCAGCACTAGAATCCTCTGCCACTGGAGGAATGCTAAATAAAGTGTTCCAGAAGTCCTTCGGAGTAGGTAAAAAAGTCAGAAGCCAAACTCTCATTCACAGTGGTCAAACCTCTGTAGGAAGTGTGGCCTTAGATCTAGCAGAAAAGATATTCAATGATCTAAAACACTGCACAGTAATGGTCATAGGTGCCGGCGAAATGAGCCGAACTACCGTGCACAGTATGATTCTAAGGGGAGTGAAAAAAGTCTATGTTACTAATAGATCACTCGAAAACGCAGAGATCCTAGCAGCAGAAGTAGGCGGCGAGGCTGTCCCATTCGACGAATGGGATAAAGTCCTTGCGGAAGTGGATGTAGTTATTTCATCAACTGGGGCTACTGAGCCTGTCGTTAGAGCTCAGCATATCGAGTCTGTTAGAAAGAAACGTAAATATCGTCCGCTCTTTATGATCGATATAGCCATGCCACGAGATATAGATCCAGCAGTGGGCGAGTTCGAAGAAGTTTACCTCTACGACCTCGACACACTCCAGAAACAAGTCCAAGTTAGCGTCGCCAAGCGTGCTGCTCAAGTGCGAGAGTGCGAGAAAATCATCGATGAAGAAGTAGCTGAAATTATCGAATACGCCAGAAAAGCAAATCAACATAGAAAACAATAATGCAGGCTCCACAACAACTAATCGTAGGAACAAGAGGCAGTGCACTAGCACTCGTCCAAGCAGACATGACCGAAAAGCTTCTTGCGAAGGCGTTTCCTAACACAGAAATCATTCGTAATGTTATCGTGACGACGGGAGATCGCAGAACTGATGTTCCTCTAGCTGAGGTGGCGAAAGTCGAAGGTGTTTTAGATAAAGGGGTTTTTACTAAGGAATTAGAAATCGCTCTAGAAAATGGTGAGATTGATCTCGCTGTGCATAGTCTGAAAGACGTCCCAACAGTTCTCCCTGAAGGATTCGAGATCGTATCCGTCTTAGAACGTGCTCCAGCAAATGATATTATAATTACTAAATCAACTGGAGGACTAGACGCTCTAAAGCAGGGCGCTACCGTAGCCACTAGCTCAGTGCGTAGACAGAAAATGCTGCTCCACATGCGACCAGATTTAAAGCTAATCGATATCCGTGGTAATGTCCCAACACGTCTCAGAAAGCTAGCTGAAAACCCAGACCTCGACGGCATCATTCTAGCTGAAGCAGGGCTTGTTAGATTAGGCTACGATGCGCTCGGCGAAATGAAAACTGCCGCTGGAGCAGTATTCGGCGCGATGATAGAGCCAGCTCAATTCCTACCAGCCGCTGGACAAGGAGCTGTTGGTATAGAAGTAAGAAAAGGGGATGACGTGACAGCTGAATGTGTTCGCGCAATCTGCCACGAACAGACATTCACTAGAGTCATAGCAGAAAGAGAATTTCTACGTCTGTTAGACGGAGGTTGCCACACACCAGTAGGAGTCGCTACTCAGTTATTTGGCGATTCTCTCCTTATGGAAGCTATAGTATTTCCAGAGGGGGAAGGCGGCGGAGCACCTCTCCAAGCTGAAGTTTCTGGTAAAGCAAGCGACCCTATCAAAACAGCTGGAATCCTTTTTAATAGCCTCAGCATAGAAGAATAAAATCATGAGCACCAATTTATCAGGTAAGAAAATAGTAGTCACTCGCACTAGAGCACAAGCATCAGCCCTAGTAGAAATGTTAGAGGACAGAGCAGCGGACGTGATCGAGATCCCAACTATCAAAATTCTCCCACCAGAGGATAAAATAGAATTCTCAGAATGCGTGGCAGCCGCGCACACCTATGATTGGCTTGTATTTACCAGCCCAAATGGCGTAGAGCGCTTTTTCGAAGCCTTCTATTCAGCATACAAAGATGCACGTAGTATAGGTGGACTCAGTATTGCAGCAGTAGGTAAAAGCACTGCGAATAAGATTAACGAATACCGATTTGCAGTTGATCTGATGCCAGAAAAATTCGTGGCAGAAGAGTTGGTGAAGACATTCGCTAATGAAGTAAATATCGAGAACTTAACGATCCTCTGGGTGCATGGAGACGAAGCTAGAGAAGTTGTCTCTGAAGGCTTATCAGCACTGGGAGCCATCGTCGATGAATGTATAGCTTACAAAACAGTCCCAGAAACTGAAGATCCCACAGGTGGCAAGAAACGCTTCACAAAAGAAGGAGCAGATGCAGTCACATTCGCTAGCGGATCAGCAGTGGAGCACTTTTTTAATTTAGGTCTCCCATGGCCAAAAGGCGCCAAAGCCATCAGTATCGGTCCCATCACCACCAAGGCTCTCCAAGCACATGGTGTTGAAATCATCGAGGCGAAAGAGAGTAGCTTAGAGGCGATGGTAGATTGTTTATAGTTATAGTAGTTTTACTGCTCTTCATATAAGAGTCTAATCGCATAGCTAATACTATAGAATTCTCACTGGAGCGACCCCAGAGAGTCTGAATGCCAAGAAAACATGTGTTATGTATGCTAGCCAACTGCAAAGACTTGCTGAACCAGTAATTAATACTAAAACGAACGTAGCTCGCTCAGGATATGATGAATTAAGAGCTACCCTAAATCGCGTTCGCCTAAAAGGTTTAGAATCTGAGAATATAGAGCGCTATTTTAATTTTTTAGCTTATATAGAGGAACAAATATCTTTCGTCCAAATGGTGAGCGCAAAGCGGGGGATATAAACTACTGCAGATGCTGGAGCTGCGCGGTATTTAGAATTATAATTTCTAATGAAATTATGAAATAAGATATGATTTTTTCTGGAATAAAATTAAGTTACCCTTACTCTTACTTAAGTTGCAAGAATGCAGCCATACAAAAATATAAATACAACTATGAAAAAATTACTACTCTTACTATCAGTCACACTAGGTCTAGCCTTCACTGCACAAGCTCAAGAAGAAGCTCCTGCCAAGGAAGAAGCTAAAAAAGAATGCAAAACATGCGATAAGAGTGAAAAATGTGAAAAGTCCAAAGAAGAATGTGAAGTAAAGATGGACGAAGCATTCGCTAAGCATGATGCAGATAAAGACGGGAAACTAAGCCTTGAGGAATTTAAAGCTCTAGCTAAAGATTGTGAATCTAAAAAATGTGATTCAAAGTGTAAGAAGTCTAAATGCTCAAAGTTTGAAGGTGATTGCAAATGTGATTCAAAGTGCAAAAAGTCAAAGTGTGAAAAATGCGAAGGTGAATGCAAGTGTGAGTGCAAGAAATCTAAGTGCGAAAAAGTAAAGTGCACTAAGTGTGAAGGTGAATGTAAGTGCGAAAAGAAGTAATCTAACTACCTATCAATTTTACTGACCTGTTCCCGATGAGAGGGAGCAGGTCTTTTCTATGGTAGAGTATGTGTTTTTGAGCTTTCTGAAATAGCTCGATTCTATTTTTGTGCTGGTAGCGTTAATTTCCCTAAAAATCAGAGTTTAGACTTGAGATCATTGCCTGCCTGACTAATATCTGCCAACAACTTTCATAACTATGGTTTCATCCGTTCCAGAAAACTCAGAAAATACCGCTAACTCAGACTTCGTTTACGATTCTAAAGTAGAGGGAAACATCATTTTCACCCAAGTAGACGCAGCGATCAACTGGATGCGTAAAAACTCTCTCTGGCCGATGCCTATGGGTCTCGCATGTTGTGCGATCGAGCTGATGGCAACTGCTTCAGCTAGATTTGATATCTCACGATTTGGAGCAGAAGTCATGCGTTTTTCACCGCGTCAGGCAGACGTAATGATCGTCTCTGGAACGGTGACCTACAAGATGGCTCTAGCAGTCAAGCGTGTCTGGGACCAAATGCCTGAGCCAAAATGGTGTATTGCCATGGGAGCCTGTGCATCCTCTGGCGGCATGTATCGTAGCTACGCCACACTTCAGGGAATCGATCGTCTTATCCCTGTGGATGTTTATATTTCAGGTTGTCCACCTCGTCCAGAAGCTCTGATCGAAGGTCTACTTAGACTACAGAGAAAAATCGATACTGAGTCATCCACCAGAGAGCTAAAAGCTGAGCCTGCTGAGGAAGTAGTCAAAGGACTTGGAATATAGGTATCTAACATAAATTTTTAAGAACATGAGTAATCTAGTAGCAAAAATTCAAGAGCACTACAGTGACCACGTCATCAGCACCAAGGAATTCCGCGATGAGCACACAGTAGTCATTCGTAAAGAAGCGATCAAAGCAGTCATGCAATATTGCCGTGACCACCTAGATCTACAAATGCTGCTCGATATCTGTAGCATTGATCATGAGTCAATCGACCCTCGATTCGAGATGGTCTACGAACTCTCTACTATCGATGATTCACAGCACATTCGCATCAAAACACCTGTAGCCGAAGACGAAGAAGTAGATAGCGTATCTGACATCTGGGCAACAGCTGATTGGCACGAACGTGAAGTTTACGACATGATGGGTATCAAGTTCACAGATCATCCAAACATGAAGCGCATCCTCATGTGGGAAGGCTATCCATATTACCCACTCAGAAAAGAATTTCCTCTAGCTGGAAAGCCTACGGATATGCCAGACGTAGCATTCACAGGTGTTGCGCCAATGGAAGGTGGTCCATTCGTGACCAGCTCTAGCGCCACTAGCACAGTAGCTGCTGAGCCACGTGCTAAGGGTGAGAGTTAAGAAGTGAATTTGTGAATGGGTGAATTAGTAGTCTGCCGATTTAAATCTCAATTATAGCTATTCACTTTCGGATAAGTTTATCTCTTGAAGAGAGATTAGTTTCAAAGGCTAGGGCTTCAGTCCTAGATAATTTTGCTACATAAGACCGTGCTGAAGGCACGGTGGAAAGCTTATTGGATTTGGTTCTAAAGTCCTTTTAAAACCTCATGAATAATCACCAGAGCTTGATCTACTTCTTCATCAGTAACATTTAGTGGTGGTAGTAGGCGTAAGGTTTCGGGTCCAGCGGCTACGGTGAGTAGTCCGGCATCTCCTAGTCTGAGCATCAGTTCTAGGGCTGGGGTTTTACCTTCCATTAAGTGAAAGGCTTCTGGGTTGAGACCGATTCCTAGTAGTAGACCTTTGCCTCTTACTTCTGAAACTTGGGGTAGGTTCCAGCTGCCAATAGTCTCGCGTATCCGTTGTTCCTGATTTACTGCATTGGCTGCTAAGTTACTTTCTTTAATCTCTGTGAGAACTGCGAGAGCTGCTGCACAGGCTAGAGGGTTTCCTCCGTAGGTTGAACCGTGGGTTTTGTTTCCTAGGACTGAACTTAGGGCGAAATCTTCGTCATTGATCACGCGATCATTAACCCAGAATGAGCCGATAGGGAACCCGCCACCTAGTCCTTTTGCCCATGAGATAGCGTCTGGCTCTATGCCGTCTACGATCGCTCTCCATGCCATGTCGTTACCGAGTCTGCCGAAGCCAGTTTGGACTTCATCAAACATGAGTAGTAGGTCATGCTTTTTACAGAGGTCTTTGAGCTGAGTGAGGAATTCTGGTGTGGCTGCGTTCACTCCGCCTTCGCCTTGGATAGGCTCTAACAGAATGGCACAGGTGTGGTCAGAGATTTTCTCTATCACGCTCTCGATATCATTGAGAATAGCATAGTGGAAACCTGATAAGATAGGGGAGAAGCCAGCCTGAATGCTAGCTTGACCAGTCGCCGACATTGCACCGAGAGTTCTGCCGTGGAAGGACATATCGAGAGTGATAATCTCGGTTCTAGGCTTACCATCAGCGGCAGGATTATGATGTCCGAACTTTCTGGCTAGCTTGATGAGTCCATCATTAGCTTCTGCTCCAGAGTTAGAGAAAAAGACTTTTCCAGGAATCTTTACGTAGTCTTCTACGATCATTCTAGCGAGTTCAGCTTGATTCGGAATGAGGTAGAGATTTGAGCAGTGCATCAGAGTCTCAGCTTGTTCTTGAATCGCTTTGGTAAGTCTAGGGTGACAATGTCCGATACTACAGACAGCGATGCCTGTACAGAAATCGAGATATTCTTTACCATTTTCGTCCCATAGCTTCGTGCCGCTTGCTTTTGAAGGTATGATAGGAATTCTCCCGTAAGTGGGGAGCACATATTGTTGAAATTTGTCGCTTGTAGTCATTTTTACAGCATGTCTGGTGTTACTAAATATTTGTTGCCACACCGTGGGCAACTTATTTCGATTACAGGGTCGCCTTCGAATAAAGCTTCCTTGTTATCCTTATATCCTGCCAGGGCAGGTATTATCTTCTCTACTGAGCATCCACAGTGAAAGCGGAACTTTCGTGTCTCTAATACTTTAGTCTCTTCGACCTCGGTTATCTTTTGCACATCTTCGGTAGTGAGGCCTTTGAGCCATTCAAGATCTGCATCTGGTTGAGCCGCTAGTAAGGCATAAGTATCATCTTTTAGACGAAATGCTCTCGCTGGACGTTGTTCACTCTGAAGATAGTATGTCTCTACCCATTCGATAGGGTCATTGCTCTCTAGCTCTATAGTTGATTTTCTACCATTTTCATTATTCACTGTGGTTTGCGAATAGAGAATATTACGATCTGGTTCCTTGATGTTATCAGTGAAAAGGGTGCCTGTGATATTCTCATAGACAGATCCACCAGTGACAAAAAAGTTCACCCTAGGCGCACGAAGAGTCACCGTCCAAGCAATCGTCTCAGCCCACGGTCTAGCCACTAGATGCAACGTCTGTAGAGCAAGTAGATCCTTGAGTTTTTGATCTAGCTCTTCTTTATGACGCATCTTCTGATCCATCAGATGCAGATAGTAATCAGTATAAACAGGAGTGAACTGTGCTCTTACAAATAGCACATTCTTGTGTCTGATAAAGATGGATTCTACCTTAGTGAATTCCTCCACTTTTTCCATTGGTTGATTAGTTTCTTCGCTCATAGTTTTGAGTGATTGATATTGTTAGAAATTGTTAGAGAATGTGTCCCATTCTATTTTTCTTCGTATTGAGATACGTTTCATTGTCTGCATTTGCAATCTGTTGGATAGGCAATTGCTCTGTGATCTCAAGTCCGTATCCTTCTAGCCCGATCATCTTTTTCGGGTTGTTAGTGAGCAGACGGATCTTGCGCACTCCTAGATCATGTAGGATCTGAGCACCCACACCGTAGTCACGTAGATCCGCACCATAGCCTAGCTTTTCATTTGCTTCCACCGTATCGAGACCTTCTTGCTGTAGCTTATAAGCCTTGATTTTAGCGGGGAGCCCGATCCCTCTACCTTCTTGTCGAAGATAGAGTAGGACACCACCTTCTTGAGAAATTTGATCGAGAGCCTGATGTAGCTGTCCTCCACAATCACATCTCCTAGACATGAATACATCACCTGTTAGGCATTCCGAATGAACTCTCACTAGTACTGGCTCATCAGCTTTGATCTCACCTTTAGTAAGGGCAAGATGGTGTGTGCCATCGATATCTATTTCGTACAGGTGACAGGCGAATTTACCGTAGTCAGTAGGAAGTTCGATGATCTCTGTGCGGCGTACTAGCTTTTCAGTATTACGACGGTGTGTGATGATTTGTGCAATGGTGCATGCTTTAAGATTATGAGTCTCTTGGTATTCTCCCAGGTCACCCACGGTAGCCATAGTGCCATCCTCATGCATGATCTCACAGATCACACCAGCAGGCTCTAGCCCAGCGAGCATAGCTAGATCAGTAGCAGCCTCAGTATGTCCAGCTCTACGTAGTAATCCACCTTCTGCTGTCTGAAGAGGAAAAATATGCCCTGGCTTCACCAATGCGGCAGGCTTGGTAGCTGGGTCTGCTAATAGCTGACATGTAAGCGCCCTATCAGCAGCTGAAATACCTGTTGTGATACCTTTTGCCGCATCTACGGACACAGTAAATGCAGTCTTCAGAGACTCCGTATTCCTACGACTCATCTGTGGTAGATCAAGGTTTTCAGCCTGTTCAGAGGTGATCGGAGCGCAGATCAATCCACGACCATGATTCGCCATGAACGCTATAATTTCTGGAGTTACCTTGCCTGCAGCACAGACGAGATCCGCCTCGTTTTCACGACTAGGATCGTCTGCTACGATGACCATTTTCCCGGCTGCGATGTCCGCTATGATTTCCTCTATAGGGTGAAAGTTGATTTTACTCATGACTGGTAAGAAAGTTGTTTAAGCTGGTTAGCTCACGAGCGCCATGCTGGTAGCATTATTCCCAAAAATCAATGACAATCCAAGTAGATGGGATATTAACTTAGGTGTATTTGCGGATGTTTTTATTTTAAAATAACTAATAATATAAATAATGCTGTAATGGAATTCTGTATTTTCAGTAACTACTGAAAAATAATATTGATTTTCATATCAGTATTTGTTCTTATACTGTAATGAACGAAGAATATGAGCCACCTAAAACTAATCCTGTGGAAGGGGAGCGTGTGCCAGAGCAGCGTTCATCAGCTTGGATTTATATATGTCTAGTAGCTGCTATTGCTTCTGTACTCTATCGGGTTTTAGTGCTTCAGCACCTGGAACAAACCTCACTTTTATTCATAGGTATACCTTTAGTGCTTTCTATTATGCTGTGCATGTCGCCTAAGCCTAGATCTTCTACAGGATCTATTATGAAATCTATCACCCTGATGCTTTTAATGTTTGGAATTTTATTGTTTGAGGGCTTCATCTGTATACTTATGTTTGCACCATTGGCGTACCTTATTGGTGCTCTTATCGGTTATTTAGCAGATCGTGATACTAGAAAACGCTTTAATAATTTAAATTGTGCATGCATTACTGTTCTGGCTTTCATGAGCTTTGAAGGCATTTCAGAGACACTCTCATTTGATCGTGAAGAATCTGTGATAGTGACTAAAGTCTTAGATATTTCGTCGGATGATGCTATCGGTATGTTAGCCTCCGCTCCAGAGTTTAGACTATCTTCGTTGCCTACATTTTTAAAACTCGGCTTTCCATTACCTACTGAAGTAGCTGGTGAAGGAATTGCCTTAGGAGATAAACGCACGATTCATTTCTCAGGAGGAGAGGGGAAGCCCGGTGACTTGGTGGTAAAAGTTACCGATGTAAGTGATAACAAAATTGTATTTAGTTTAGTAAAAGACGGTAGCCATATTAGCCACTGGCTTACTTGGAAAACGATTTCATGGGAGGTAAGACCTATTGATGGTAGTAATGGGAAATCTGAAGTTAAGGTGACTTTAGATTACACCCGAGAGCTAGATCCTGCATGGTATTTCAAACCTATTGAACGTTACGCAGTCAGGAAGGCAGGGGAGTTTTTTATCCAAAGTATCTACGCTCAATAATTTTCTTTCGTGGATAAAGCTACCATCATTGAAGCAGTCGCCATGTATTGGCCTATGGCTCTCTGTACCGCACTTTACCTTCTGTCAGATAAGACTCATCGAGAGAAAAAGAAACGAGCTTTAACTGCAGGGATGATATCCTCTGTCTGGATCGCCGCTGTGTTGCCGTGGGTAAATGATCTTTGTGTTCATCTCGGATATTGGAATTTTGATGTGGACCATAATATATCTATCTTGGGGTTACCCGTCAGTCTTTACATCGGTTGGATTCTACTTTGGGGTTTCTTGCCAGCTTTAATAGCAGTGTTGTTAGAAAAATGGAACCCAGTAACTGTTATAGTTATTTTCATTCTGTTAGATATTATCACAATGCCATTTTTCGCTCCAGTTATGTCGTTCTCGGCTTCTTACAAGTGGCTCATAGGGGAGGCTCTATTAATATTAGTCATCCTCACTCCGTCCATATTTCTTTCTCACTGGGTAATTAGAGACTCCCATGTAGCCAAACGTTCAACGCTCATTTCCTTTTCCTTTATACTTATCATCCTGACCATCATTCCTGTGTCTTCTCCACTAGCGGCGTTCAATCCTCTAGAAGTTTGGCAAATGTTTCCTTCTTATCTGCAGTATCTTTACCTGATTATTCTAATTTTAATAAGTCTTCCTGGAATTGCGGGAGTTATAGAATTTGCACGCGTTGGAAATGGAACTCCGATCCCTTACGATCCACCGAAACAGCTAATCACCACTGGAGTTTACATGTATGTTAGAAATCCTATGCAGCTCAGTATGGTGTTAGTTATCATGGTGTGGGCAATTATTTTTTTATCATGGCTTATGTTTAGCGTCGCCGTCATAGCCTTAGTTTATTGTTTAGGCTTGGCAAGTTGGTCAGAAGCTTGCGACTTAAAGCAGCGTTATGGTGGTGAATGGGAAAGATATAGTATGAAGGTAAAACTATGGAAATTGAGTATTTTTCCTAAATTTGTAGCAGAGAAAAATACTCAGCTCTATGTAGATACTCAGTGTGCTAAATGCTTAGAAGTTAAATACTGGATAGAGAAAAAATCACCTAGCAATCTAGACATTGTTTCTGCTGCTGATTGGAAAGGGGAGCCTTTAAGCCGAATTACTTACTATGACCCGAACACAGGCAAAGTCCTTCAAGGGGTGTTAGCCTTTGCAAAAGCGCTTCAGCACATTCATATAGGTTGGGCATTATTGGGGTGGTTCATTTCTCTACCAGTCATTTGCTCTTTAATACAAGCCTCTCTAGATGCTAGTGGATTGGCTCCCCAGCGCAGTAAGGGATAGCTAGAATCTAAAATACTACCCTTGTTTTAATAGTAGAGTTGATTATCTATAAGCTATGCAAATGAAGAGTGAAGCAGAAAGCAAACAATTAGAAGCACCTGGAGCAGGGATTCCTTGGCTTGAGAAAAAGCTGATTCATCTGGCGTTAAGTCTTCTTGCAATGTTCAAAGATAAGGATGCTCTTGCTGATCTGTTTCTTACTGAATCGGATAAGATGATCACTCTCGTAGAACAGTTTGAAGATGAAGAGCTGACTAAAAGGGTGCTGATAGATCGGTTACGAGGGATAGAGGATAGTTCACGAGATTGGTCTGCTATGATGACTCTGGAGCACCTTAATATTGTGAATGATGGACTTATTGGCGTGATTACTACTTTGTTAAATACTGAGGGGACTGGAGAAGATCTGCCAGTGGTGAAAATCGAGGATGTGAAGCCTAGTGAAGATGCTGGTGTTGAGATGATCGATGCCTTTGCGCTTAATAATCAAGAGGTGCTCGATAGATTAGTAAAAATTCACTCTATCAGGTCTTCAGCTACACATTACCATCCATGGTTTGGAGAATTTAATGCCAAGCAATGGATGTGCCTAATGGCTGTTCACATGAAGTTACACAGGAAGCAAATTGAGAAAATATTGGATGGACAGAATTAACAGAATTTTTTGTGCACAATGGAGCAGTCTAATTCTGTAAATTTTGTTAATTCTGTCTAAGAAATCTTTTAAAATAGTTCCTCTGGATTAGCTGATGGAGTTGCGCCGATCTTAGTGTAGGCGGCTGGCATAGCGACACGACCCCTTGGAGTACGTTTGAGGAAGCCTTGCATGATGAGGAATGGCTCGTGGACTTCTTCTAGAGTAGATGCGTCTTCGCCTACCGCTACTGCTACGGATGAGAGTCCTACTGGACCGCCGTTGAACTTGTAGATGACTGCTTCTAGGATGCGCTTGTCCATTTCGTCTAGTCCGTCTTCATCGATCTCGATCATGGCTAGAGCTTTATTTGCAATTTCGCCAGTGATGGTGCCGTCTGCTTTTACTTGAGCATAGTCGCGCACCCAGCGGAGTAGGTTATTTGCAATACGTGGAGTGCCACGTGAGCGAGATGCTACCTCGACTGCACCATCTGGAGTTATTTCTATCTCTAACAGACCTGCCGAGCGTTCTAGAATTACTGCGAGTTCATCTTTAGAATAGTAGTCGAGTCGATTGACTAATCCGAAGCGTGAGCGGAGCGGGGAGGTTAGCATACCTGCGCGGGTGGTGGCTCCTACGAGAGTGAATTTAGGGAGATTTAGCTGAACGGATCTAGCAGATGGACCTGAGTCGATGATGATATCGAGCCTGAAGTCTTCCATCGCTGGGTAGAGATATTCTTCGATAGCAGGGTGGAGGCGGTGGATTTCGTCTATGAAGAGAATGTCGCCTTTTTGGACGTTTGTGAGGACTCCTGCTAGGTCTCCCGCTTTTTCGATCTGAGGTCCAGAGGTAGTGTGGAGTTGAGTTCCTGCTGCTCCTGCGATGATATTGGCAAGGGTCGTTTTACCGAGTCCAGGAGGTCCTGAAAGGAGGACGTGTTCTAGCACATCGTCACGCTGCTGGGCAGCTTCTACCATGAGCATTATGCGCTCTTTGATCTTGTCTTGCCCGTGAAATTCGCTGAATGCTGGAGGTCTGAGTGATTGCTCATAGTTCACATCTTGCATTTGGGAAGTCTTGTCTTGAAAGGAATCGTCCATCGCTTTCTTTTTTATAGGTGGAGGGGGAATTGGCAATCTTAATTCGGTAGATGTAACTTTTTTTAGCTATGGACTTTTGGTGATGTGGTGTATGATGAAACATTTTTTTGACCACGGAAGGCACAGAAAATACGGAATTATAATGATGAAGCGGAACCGGTAAGATGAAGCTAGTGAAAGTTTGTATTTTAGAGGATATCATCACTGATAGTTAAGTGATGAAAGGAAGTTATTTGATATTCATATGGATAAACCTAGCCTGACTTATTGGAAAATGTCTCTTTGGGTAATTTTTCAGTAGACAAAAGTCGAATGCTATACTAAATCCCTCTCCGCTGACTATGCGAAAGCACAGTAAGCAAAACATCAATTAAATGGGACGGTAGCTCAGCGGTAGAGTAGGAGACTCATAAGCTCTTGGTCCCGAGTTCAAGTCTCGGTCGTCCTACCATTTTCTAAAGCTCTGATCTGTAATGGATCAGAGCTTTTTAGTTAAGGAAGTTAAGAATCTCGTTAAACATCATTTTAAATGATGATGCGATTAGAATGATCGATTAGTTGGTCTGGATGTAGTTTGCTACTTTCATCACATGAATACGATTTTGATCATGTTGCTTGCAGTGGCTATAATGGTTCTCATAGAGAGGCTCTGGCCTGCGAATGATCTACCTAAAGTTAAGAATTGGTGGTCTCGTGTGGTTTTAACGAATATTGCTCAGGCAGGTATAGTCATCGCAGCTGGACTTACTTTGGATTACTGGTTCTCGGGAGTGGGGATGCACACGAGCTGGGCACTTGCGAATCATGTGAGCACTTTTTGGCAAGTAGTCATCGGTTATATCGCTATTACTTTTGTCTACTATTGGTGGCATAGGCTCAGGCATGACACTAAATTCTTCTGGAGAATGTGTCACCAGCTGCATCACTCACCACGTCGTATGGAAGTGCTGATGTCATTTTATAAACACCCTGTAGAAATTTCACTCAATGCGATTATTAGCTCAAGTCTTATCTATTTGCTGTTAGGTTGCTCTATTGAAGCAGCTACGGTTATAACTCTAGCTACTGGATTAGCCGAGCTATTCTACCATTGGGATATAAAGACTCCTATCTGGATGGGGCCATTCTTCCAACGCCCAGAGTCTCATCGAGTCCATCACAAGCGTGATCACCATACGAATAACTATTCAGATATACCACTATGGGATATACTGTTCGGTACTTACGAGAATCCTAGAAAGAATGTTGAGAAATGTGGTTTCTCTGCTGCTAAAGAAGCAAAATTCGCTGACATGCTTGCCTTTCGTGATGCTCATTCTATTAAAGACAACAAAGAAGACGATCTATCACCACTCCACCTTCTTCCATCCTGCGTAGGCTGCTCGAAACGCTGGACATGCTATGCATCTCGTCAGAAAAACTCTAATATTAAAATTGAAACTAAAACTAATCTTAATCTTTGCCACTATGAAAATCAAGACATCTAACATTCTCTGCTTAGGAATACTCGGGCTAGGGAGCTCTGCCATGCTGGGACAGATTCTAAATATCAAACCACTTAAAAGTATCGGACTAGCGACCTGTGCAGCTCCTTTTACTAAGGTGTTTTGTCAAGCAGAGTGCCTAGAGAGTCATCGCGAGTATGAAACCTTTGCCGCTGATTTTTCTGTAAGCTATGTGACGAAAGAGGGCGTAGCAGAAACACTAGAGATTACTCCTGCTCTTTATCAACAAATAAAAGGTCCTTACAACAGAAGGAATGTCTATGGAGCAGTGATAGCTTATGGTCCTGCTTTGCCCGAAACTATGCGTCTAGCAACATTTCAATATGCTCTAACAGATCCTGGTAATGTAGCCAGAGAACTCGGTATCCCATCTGATGCTAGAGACTTTCAGATCAATATAACGAGTAAAACTAAAGGCTCTAACAACCAGTGGAAACTTAACGAAAAATAATATGATCAACCTAGAAAAAACAAGTGATCTCAGCGCAAGACAGTTCGGGGTATTCCGTATTCTATTTGGGATCTATCTCAGCTGGCATTTTACAGCGCTGCTGCCTTATGGAGTTGAGCTTTTCAGTGATATAGGGATCTTAGCTGCAGAGGGTGCTAATCCGTTTAAAGGCAGTTGGCCGAATCCTTTATTTATGAAGGGTTCACATCAGTGGATTACTCCGCTATTGATTTCAGCGGTAGTTGCTTCTCTATGCTTCACTCTTGGAATTCTTAGAAGGAGTGTAGCCATTTATCTATGTGTTATTTTTGGTTGGCTCTTTACCGCCAATCCACTCATTGCAAATCCTAGCCTAGGCTACATAGGTATGCTTTTATTACTGTGTGCAGTCATAACTAGGGGTGAAGCTTTCAGTCTAAGCACAAAATCACCTACATGGTCAATGCCGCACCTAGCCTGCTTCACTGCTTGGTTTCTGCTCGCTGCTGGGTATAGCTTCTCTGGAGTGATTAAACTAGGAAGCCCCAGCTGGATAGACGGTTCAGCGCTTCAGAATCTGTTAGAAAATCCGCTAGCTAGACCTGGGATTATTAGAGATAAAATGCTCGAACTACCTGATGTATTTCTTATGTTCATGACTTGGGGAGTGTTACTGTTAGAGGTATTATTCCTACCTTTGGCTTTCTTCAAAAAAACCAGATTCTGGGCATGGTCACTGATGTTACTGATGCACGTAGGTATCATGACCACAGTAGATTTTGCAGACCTTAGCATAGGAATGATCATGGTGCATCTGTTCACTTTTCAACGTAGCTGGCTACCTGTTAGACGATCTAGTAGTAAAGAAGACCATATTCTATTCATCGATGCGGACTGTGCATTTTGCCAGCAATCCACTAGGATGATGAGTTCTATAGATAGTCAGAAAGTAATCAAGTTTTCCACTCTCCAAGGTGAAACATCATCTCTCATACCTGAGAAGGGTGAGGAAATCACAGCTGCCATTCTGTTAGAAAACCCAGATTCTGATGAACAGAAGAAATGGCAGGGAGCTGACGCCATTCTTAGAAGTCTCTACCACTGTGGTGGAGCACTTTCGCTACTCTGGATTTTTCATCTCATGCCCACTTTTATCAAAGACAATCTCTACAACTTTATAGCGAAATATCGCCACCAAATTCCTTTCGTTAGCAAGCAATGCAAACTCCTCACACCTGAACAACAAACACGCTATCTACCATGAAAATTAAAAGAAAAAAGACGACTAAATTTCTCATAGCAATCGTAGCTCTATCAGCGGTTTACATTTCATCCTGTTCAGAATCAGTGATCCATAATGGACGGATTCCCTTTAGTTTAATGGAAAAGGCTCCTTCAGAACGCTCCGCTAAAAGAAAGCTCAACGGTGATATTCAGAAAATGAAAAAAATTATTACTTATCATGCGGATAAGAATAAAGGTGAACTCAAGCAACACAAAAGAGAGATCAAAAACGGAGATGTCATCGCCTTCTACATGAGTCATAAAGAGGCTGGTAAATATCTGAAAAAAGCAAAAATTCAGAAGGTTCCTTATGAACTATTTCGCTACGGACACTTAGCCGTAGTAGTTCCTAATTCTAGGGATTCTAAGGATTCAAATAAGCGAAAGTTACTCCAGCTAGCGATGAAACAAGTCGCTAACATAGACGATGACTTAAGCTATCTAGACGACAAAAACTGGGTAGTCTACCGCCCATCATCGATCGACGAAAAGAAGCTAACAGAGTTCACTCATAGCGTAGTCACCAAGTGCTCGTCACCCAATAAAGCATATGACTACTCAGGAGCATTCGGCATCAAAAACGCCAAACACAAGCCAACCAACGAATCAGAAATAGCAACAGAGTATACCTGCTGCACCCTAGTAGTAGCAGCGCTAAACTACGCAGGCTATGAACTTCACTCGACCCACAGAGGAGGGATACTAGATATCGTAACCCCTAGGCAAGTAGTAGACAGCTGGGGTATCTCAGTAATAAAGTCTGATTAATTCTAACGGTTTAACTGATGAACTAAATCCATTGCAATTGAGTTTTATCCAACTAGCTAAATCTCACATAGAAATAATTAGAATTGAAGAATACTCTTAATTTAGATAATAGTTTGGTTGAAAATGATGATTCAGCTATTTAAAACTAATAATGCCAAATATGAACTCTCTAAATCCTAGTTCATACAAGAACCTTTTTGAAACTGCTGCTATCAGTGCAAATTGTTCTGATCCTAAGATTGTAAATGATCTCATTGAGCAGGCTCGTAAACTCAAAGTGTCTGTTATCGATACTATCTTAGATGCAGGGATTATCTATGAAGATCCTTTCCTTCACTATATTTCCGAGAGCCTCGGCATGGAATGGATCGAAGGTTGGACCAAAGCTGAAGATCTAGTCGAGCTTAAGTCTCTATGTGGAGCTGCACTTGCAATTCGATATCAGGTAGTGCCTGTAAGCTTCATCGATGATTGTCTGACACTGGCTTGTTATGATCCATTAAATCTAAGTATGAGGCAAGTAGTCACCCACTCAGTCCCTACAAAAGTATCCTTCGTAATGGCTAGTAGGAGAAATATTAGATCCGAATTAAGTTCTATCTATGGAGTAGGTGCAGATACTTTCGAGAAAATTTTAGAAGGACGAGATTTAGATGTCGAAAGACTGCTAGATAACGACGAAGCGGCTGTCATTGATGAAGATGATTCAGAGGAAGCTAGTGTGTTAAGGTTCGTAAATCAGATTATCAGGGAAGCTCTTATCCAGAAAGCCACAGATATCCATGTTGAGCCTCAAAAAACAGGCATGTGCATACGCTATCGTGTCGATGGTCAGCTGTTAGATGTCCCAGTGCCAGAGAATATAAATGCTTTACAAGACTCAGTCATCGCTCGATTAAAAATAATGTCTCGGCTAGATGTCGCTGAGCGCAGGTCTCCTCAAGATGGGCGTATCCATCTAAGCCATGAAGGTCACTCTGTAGATGTTCGTGTTGCTACTATTCCATCAGTAGAGGGTGAAACAGTGAGTTTAAGACTTTTGAACCAAGACCGTTTTGATTTGGCTAAACTAGATTTAGAAGACGCTGTGAGTAATAGTATGCAAGAAGTCTTAAAGCTATCTAACGGGGTGATCCTAGCTACAGGTCCCACGGGATCAGGGAAATCTACTAGCCTCTATTGCTTTTTAGACCACCTCAATGATCGAGAAACTCGTATCGTTACCATCGAAGATCCTGTAGAAAATAAACTCCCAGGAGTAGTGCAAATTGCCGTTCGCCCAGAAGTAGGTCTTAGCTTTGCCAAAGGACTACGTTCAATTCTCAGAGCAGATCCTAATATCGTGATGGTAGGGGAAATACGAGACACTGAAACTGCGGAAATCGCCATCAGAGCATCCCTAACAGGTCACCTTGTATTTAGCACGTTACACACAAATGACGCTATCGGCGGCATTAGCCGACTACTAGACATGGGGGTCGAGCCTTTCCTTGTTTCAGCTTCTGTTAGAGCGTTTCTAGCACAGCGCCTACTACGTAAACTATGTTTAACATGTCGCAAACCGATCATAGAATTCAACACAGAAGCTAGAACAAAACTAAAAATTCCCGAAGAGATACAAGGTCAACCATACCGAGCGGTAGGTTGTAATGAATGCAGAAATACAGGCTATAGTGGAAGGGTAGGTATCTACGAACTTTGTAAAGTTACTCCAGCTCTCCAAGAGATGATTGCCAAGGGAGCGGATGCAGGAGCTATCGAGCAACAAGCCTACCGTGATGGTTTCGAGCCTCTTAGAACTTATGGATGGCGTAAAGTGATGAAAGGCATTACAAGCGTAGAAGAAGTCTTGTCTTCTACGCCTGGCGTTGTAGAAAGTTAACCATTTATGTCGTCCACCTATAAATATAGCGCTCTCAATGCAGACGGAAAAACCGTCTCAGGAGAAGTTGTAGCGATCTCTAAGACCGCTGCCATGCATCAATTATTAGGTGATGGCTTCCAACCTATTACCGTAGCCCTAGATTCAGAGAAGAAGAAAGCAGACAAAATCTCTGAAAATGCCCCTATAAATCTAGCGCCCAAAGACGTAGTAGCCTTCACCGAAGAATTATTGGAACTACTAGAAGCAGGACTACCATTAGAGCCCGCTCTATCATCCATGGCTCAGCGCGATGAAAATGGACGCCTCAAAGAACTCTCTAACCGATTGCGTAAATGGATATCCGAGGGGAACTCCATGCACAGTGCGCTATCCAGAACCTCCAAGCAATTCGACCCACTCTATTGCAACCTAGTAAAAGCAGGGGAAGTTAGTGGCAGCCTAAAAACAATTTTACACCAACACGGCATCTATTTAAAATCGCAAATGGAGCTGAAATCAAAGCTGACCTCAGCGATGATTTACCCAGCATTTCTGATGCTAGCTTGTATAGGCGTCGTCATGGTTTTCATCTTCTATCTATTGCCTCAGATCACTACTTTATTAGAGGGCATGTCCGGAGGTAAACCATTTGGTGTTAAAGTAGCGATTCTTATAGGCGACCTCCTCAGACATCACTGGCTGACTATGCTGATAGCATTACTAGCTCTCATCGTGTTAGTGAAACTATGGCATGGTGTTGAGAAAAATAAACAACTCTGGGATAAATATAAAATGAAAATTCCTCTCTATGGAAATGTAATTACCTATGGGTTCTATGTTCAATGGCTAAAAACATTAGGTAACCTAGTCGGTAATGGTGTTCCACTTGTCCAAGCACTGGAGCTCACCCAAGAAACAGTGACCAATCGCCATGCCAAAATTCAACTGAACCAGATGCTCCTACGAGTTAAAGACGGCTACAAACTCACTCGCTCAATGCGCTCCTCTGCATTATTCACCTCCAACATGATCGACCTCGTAGGAGTAGGTGAGAGCACGGGAAAAATATCAAAAGCCCTCAACCGAGCATCAGATTATTACAACAAGCGGCTCAACGTCATCCTCTCGAATCTAGTAGGAATCATATCACCTGCGATCCTCCTCGCTATGGCTCTCCTAGTAGCAGCTCTATCATGGACCATGATTCAGGCTATCTATGAAACCATTGGAAACCTCAGGACGAAATGATACACTCTAACTACATCCAGCACCAGAGAAAGGGCTTTGCTCTCATTGCCGTGATTTGGGTTGTTGCCTTCCTCTCTATGATTCTTACTGTCACATTACTTTTAGTAAAAGTAGAGGCAGAGTTAGTCATCTCTGATGAGCACACCTTCAGAGCGTGGCAGCAAGCTCACACGGGGCTCAGCCATGCAGTCCACCCAGAAGTTAAAAGAGGGGACGAAGTCTTAAATTTCGAGCCAGAAACATTAGACGAAAGCTACAATGTTACAGTAAAAGTCGAAGCATCTAAAATAAACCTAAACCACGTCATCAAGACAAACGACAAGGCACTCCTAAAGCTGTTAATTAATCATTGGCTAAACGATGACGATGACGGTGATGATGAAAAAGCGACTCAGCTAGCTGACGCTCTAGTAGACTGGGTCGATGCCGATGACTTAGTCAGCCTCAACGGAGCAGAAAAAGAATGGTATCAAAATAAAGGATTCCAAAACCGACCATTCAACCGCAGTTTTCAGTCACTAGATGAAGTAAGGTTAGTCAAAGGGTTCGATGACGTTGAACAAGCATTCCCTGAATGGAGAACATGGCTCACACTCCACAGCGAAGGTGCTATCGATATCCATGAGGCTGAACCAGAAATCCTAAGCTTAGCAGCAGAAGCAGAATTACAAAATGTTGAGCAATATGTAGTAGAGATAAAAGGTGAAGACGGAATCTTAGGCACCGAAGACGACATTAGACATGCCTCAGTCGAAATAGCCCTAAATGCCCTAGCATCACAATCCGTCAATCGAGAGCTGATTACCAAACGATTTATCTTGCAAGGTCAGACACTAAGAGTGGAGAGTGTGGGACGCTCAGGCGTATACCGTCAAAAGATACAAGCAATCATCCGTAAAAGAGGAAACGTCCCCCAAGTATTACAATATCAAGAAACCATCTTAGAAAGTGAGTAAAACGCCAAAACATATTTTATTGCCTGCTAAGAATCAAGGCTGGGAACTCTGGCTCCTCACAAAGGGAGGAGGAGGGAAGGAGCAAGAAAAAGAATTGAGGCATGAAAAATCAATTCCAGATTTAAACAATCCTAGCATCCCCAAAGACACAAGAATAGCTTTCCCCGCGAACTTAGTCACCACCACTCCCCTCAAGATCCCTCAGGCAGACGAGCAAACTCAGAAAAATATTGCCAAGCTACAGCTAGAGCAAAACGGTCTACTCAAGCCAGATAATGAAAGCTGGGACACCTTTACCATTGATACAGAGATCCCTCTCATCACAGCAGTAACTCTAGCGCAAGAACTCCCCGAGGGTAGTAGACTTCAACGCGAACAAACCTACGACCTCGCTGCCCGCTTCTACAAGATTAGCGATATTGACCAGATCATCTGTAAAAAAGAACAAGGATCCTGGGTTACCATCTTTTACAAGAACTCTAACCCTTTTTATGCAGAGCAGATAGACTCATTAGCATCTCTATCTAGCCAAATCAAAGCGCTACTCATTCAATTCACCATTCAGGATATCCCATTCCACCCTGAAAAAATCATCATTGAAAGTGATCCAGATAATGAGACCTTAGATCAATATTCAGTTAATAAACTGGAGCAAGAAATAGACTTAAGTATTAAGGTTGATCTAGTTGATAGTATCAATCCGATTTTTCCTAATTCTAAGGATAGTCACAGAGATCTAAAACTGACCCCACCTCATGTTCTACAAGATAGAAAAAAAAGAAAACGTAGCGGTAAGCTCAAACTCTATGTACTCCTCCTATTATGTCTCTACACCATAGGAGGACTCATTCTATTCAAGCAGCACAAACAACGAGAAAACCAAATCCAACAAGCTCATAACCAAGTCGCAGAACTGGAACCGCAGTGGATAAAGCATCAGCAAAACCTAGCGAAACTCAATGAACTAGATAGCCTCCTCACCAATCAATGGCCACTAGCATCATACGAAAAAATAGTAAGCCATCTTCCTAGCGATCAAGTACTCAGATTCCAAGTAGTAGAAATCCAAGCTTCTAATATATTAATCAAAGGAGTGTCACCCAATATCAACTTTATCAACGCCCTTTACCCGAAGCTTAAAAATGATCCCTACTTCAGTAACTATAGATGGAGAATGCCAGCCCCATCTATCGATCAAAAAACAAAACTCTGGAGCTTTACCATAGAAGCATTGAAGGGGGAGACTAACTAGATGACAAAAAGAGAAAAAACATTAGGTCTAGGTCTACTCATAGCAGTATTGATCACCGCTCACCTCCTAGCAGGCTTTTACATCAAAAATCTCAGAGCCAAACAACTAGCAGAAATAGAGAGCTTGGAGACCACCGTTTCCACCTACACCATGATGAACGATACCGAGAACCTCATCCGCGATGAAGTAGACTGGGTTGACAATCACACACCACCACTCACCAGCTTTCAAAACGCCCAGACAGACCTACAAAACTTCTTAGTAGATTCGAGCAAAGGACTAGGCTTCAGCCCCTATGCACAGAAACTCATCTCGCCTCAGGACGAAGAAGCTTCGGACAATATCTATGAAAACGTCAGAATCCAAATCTCAGCCAGAGCCACTGAAAAGCAAATCTATCAATGGTTAGTGAAGATTCACCAACCAACTAAAATGAGGATGCTAAACTACGTAAAACTAAGCCCACCCCAAAACGACACCAACCTCATCAACTGCCAAATCATAGCCGAACAAATAATCACCCCAAAATAAATTGCCCAGCAACAATCAATTTCAAATATCCAATCACTAATCACAAATTCTCAGCCCTTGAACTCAATGTCTACCCCATCAACCATAGCAATACTAACCATCCTCCTAGCTAGTATGACAGCAAAAGTAAAAGCTGAGATCCCTCAAACTCCAAATTTCAAAGATTACGCACATATACTTGATCGATCACCATTCATCATCAAGATCAATGAGATGGTAAAGCCTGTGAATAAGCCTAAAGCGCAAGTGGACTACTACTTAAGGGGGGTCACTAAGCTAGAAAGTGGCTGGATGATCATCCTTGCCGACAGAAAAAAGCCAAAGCTTAATATCATCTTAAAACAAGGTCAGAAACATAGTTCAGATATAGAATTAATCGACGTGCTTCAAAATAAAGATAACTATAAGCTAACCGAAGCAAAACTTAAATTTAAAGCTGAAAAACTTACGGTAGGCTACAGCCCCACAGAACTACAGAAGAACTCTCAAATACCGAGCGTAGCTAATAAAGGATCTAAAAAAATATTTAAAACCCCAACTCCAGCAGTAACTCCAACCTCAAATCGAGCCCCCACAAAGCCAACTCAGAAGCAAGACGATATAAATAAAGTAAAAAACACAGAGAAACTACCTATAAAAGGCAAAGATCCAAAAACAGAGACAAATCCAGACGAACCAGCCAAAAGAGTCCGACCAACCTTCCCAACCTCAAACATTAAACCTTAAATGATCTTTTTAGGATCATTATCAGCAATCTGTAAGAAGATCCTACAACTCAAGTAATTCTGTAAATGTTGTTAATACTGTCCAAAAAGCTTTCAATTAAACCAATATCTAACAAATTTAAAGCGATATATCAACCGTGTCTGAATGATTTGATTTGACGCTAATCACGATTCTCTGTACCAAATATACCCTAACCTAAATTAATCCTATGAGCCCAAAAACTAAAATGATATCTAATCCTAACACGAAATTATCTCTTCTATCGCTATTGATGCTCCCGAGTGTAGCTCTTGCTCAGACTAGTCCATTTGTCGCTGCTGATGGGGTAGCATTTGGTTCTGCATATGGACCTGGGAACTCAGACCCACTTATGCAAATGGGAGGCGTTAATAACAAAGACTTACAACTTGATCTAGGGGCTGGAGGAGCATTTGCAATTTATTCCGACCAAGACGCCTTACCTTCATTTAAGGCTGGCGAGGGTCATATGGGCGTGGTTGAAGCTGGTAAATGGTATAGAATTGCGAAATCGAATGCAAATAATAATATTAGAACTAACGCAGTATTTAATCTCAGAGATACAATTTCTTTAAGCCATACTAGTATGACATTCCGCACTGGATTAATGTATGGTGTTAAGTCTAAGATGGCATTCACCCTTCTCTCAAATTCATCTTCTACAACTCCCGTATTTAGTGAAGTTCGTTATTTAACGAAAAGTGGCTGGCAAAATGAGTTTTATCTTGAGGTGAAAGCAGAGAAGAGTGGCAATGTCTCCTACTCAATCATGGAGAATTTATCGAAGGGAGGCTGGCAACCAGTCGACTGGGTAGAAACAACTTCAATCCCAGCTGGCTATATTGAGACAAAATACGACACAATGAACAAACTCTTCATGGTAGCTGGCGAAACCAGCATCCTAAATATAGACCGCACCACAGGAGTAGCCATAGACGGTGACCTAACCGTAAACGGCTCACCTGTAATGACTGCTGCAATATCTCCATATTCAATAAATCACAATGGTTCGGAAAATGCGCTATTACTTGGAGGAACTTACGTAGGGGGCAATGCAGCTCAAGTGCCAATAGAAGGTGCAGGAACTAGAATGATGTGGTATCCTGAAAAAGCTGCTTTCAGAGTAGGTAGGACTAGAGGAGAATATTGGGATGAAGCTAAAACTGGTGTTTATTCATTAGCGTCTGGGTTAGATAATGAAGCTTCAGGCTATGCATCAAACTCTTTAGGTCGATTCAATAAATCACAAAATAGCTTTGCTAATACTTTAGGATACAACAACACTGCAACTGGGTATGCGTCCACAGCTATAGGACACACGAATTCAGTCACTGGTAACTATAGCTCAAGTTTTGGAGCCCTAAACACTTCAAGCGGTTACGCTTCCACAACAATGGGTAGGCAAAATGTTGCGAGTAACTATTATGCTGTTGCAATGGGGCGGAATAACATAGCCTCGGAAAATTATACATTTGTTCATGGTAGTACAAACAAAGCAACTGCTGCACATGCGTTTGTAAATGGTTATCTTTCAGAGGCTAATGGTGTGTATTCTTTTGTTCATGGTCGTAGTAGTATTGCCTCTGGTTACTCTTCTAATTCCTTTGGTAATGATAATTTAGCGGAAGGTGATTTTAGCTCAGTGATAGGGATAAACTCCAGAATTTCATCCTACGCTGGAATGGCTATTGGTCGCTTTAATGAGAATAAACATACTCATGTTGATGCCTCTACGCTATGGCAAGGAGACAACCTCCACTCCATATTTGAAATCGGCATCGGCGCAGATGACCTAAACCGCAAAAACGCCCTCACCGTCATGCAAGACGGCACCATCGAACTCGGCAAAGACGCCGTCACCAACAAAGTCCCACTCAAAGTAAACTCCGACGGCTCAGTAGTCCTCAGCAAAGCCCAAGGAGACATCTCCATGGGAATCTACGGACCTCCAGCCCCATAAGCCAATAGCCCAAGCACCAGCAAGAAAACCCAAGCAATATTCGTGAAAATTCGTGTTATTCGTGGTAAGCGCCGCAGGCAACAACCCCAGCAGACACAACCCCAGCACCTAACACATAAAAACCTAAAGCATAAAACCTAGCCACATGCCAAAAATCCTCAAAAATATCAGCAGGAATAAATGGCATGTAGTCCTGTATCTAAGTGCCGCCGTATTACTAATCAGCGTCTTTACGACCCTCGCTCAGCCACCCACATGGTGGCAAGCCAAAGGGGCAATCGATCCCAACGCAGCAGAGAACAACCAAGCTTTAGCCAATATAGGTCAAGCCAAGCACATGGCAACCCAAGCTGAGACGGCTCTTTCCGAAATCCTAACTAACGGATCAGGAATAGACCTCAGCACCAGAATCCCAGCAAAACCAGCCAACCCAGACCCAGCTTGGTTCGAAGACCAGAAAAAACTCCTCAACCTAGGACAACTCAAACACCTCTCACAACCCTTCTACGTCAGACTCAACCAAATCTCCCCAGCCTGGGTAGAATCCCAGCTCCAACAGAACGGACTCACCACCCTAGGCACAAACTACCACCAAGATACCCACACTGGCTACTTCTACCCTTGGAATCCAGCCACCCCGGTATCAGAAAATCTAAAGCCAGCCAACATAGGTCAGCTTAAGCTCATCTTCTCACTACGCTTTAATCAAGACACTGATAACAATGGACAGCCAGATGGTCTGCCTGATCTATGGGAATACCAAATCATCAATGCATCAGATACGGACGCAATAACCACTCTAGAACAGGTCACTCCGCAAGGTGATTTTGATGGCGATGGTGTCGACAACCTTACTGAATACTAAACCGATACAGACCCAACCTATATAGACCCTAGTTTAGATACAGATAACGATGGAGTAACTGATGAATTTGAATCGTATTACGGTTTCAATCCCAATCTAGACACTGATGTTTTGACTAATACAGGTAGCGAATTAATCTCTGGAACAAGTAGTCATGAGCAGTTCTATGGGGGTGTTGGTAACGATAGGTTATATGGTAGAGATGGAAATGATATTTATTATTGGAACTATGGAGATGGTAATGATTATATCTATGACGACCAAGTTGATTTTGGAGTAAATATTCTTCAATTTAATGAAGGTATAACTCCAGACATGATTGTCAGGATTGAGAGAGGTTCGGTTTATGGATTAACGTATACTCTAGACCCTACAACATGGATCCACGATGAAACGAGTAGTGATGATGTAAGATTTGTTATTGAACACCCTACTGATCCAAGCCTATCTGGCACAATAGTCATCGCTGATTGGGGTAATGATAAGAACTTTTGGGATATTCGCTTTAGCAATGGTGTTATTTGGGACGGAAGCTATCTACCGACATTGGGCGTAGATTTAATGAGTGCAAACGAGAATGTCACAGACGTTTTAGAAGGTGATGCGGGTGATGACTCCCTAAGTGCAGGAAGTGGTGATGATATTTTCATAGGTGGAGCAGGCTTTGATCAGATATCCATGGGATTTGGCGATGATCTGCTAAAATGGAATCTAGGAGATGGGCAAGACTTCATTAGTTGGTCTAAACAATCAGGAGATGGTAAGACAATTCATCTAGGTGCAGGGATCACCCCAGCAATGATTTCCATTGAATACGGAAATACATATAGATCTGCATACAAAAGTTACACAAACTGGGTAGCCGTTGCACGTAGTTCTGATAATGAAGTTAGACTAGTGATTACCCACCCTAATGATCCAGATTCCAGTAAATCTGGATCAATTATTATAGAAAATGGCAACAACTCTAATTATCTGGGGTATTGGCAAGTAACCTTCGAAGATTCAGATCAACCATATTTGTCATTCAATGCTGATATAGTCAATGACTCTCTAAATCTAATAGGTACAGATGGTGTTGACATTCTTACTGGAGGCAATGGTGATGATGCATTTGCGGGTGGTAAATCAAATGATGAAATAGTAGCTGGATATGGAGATGACCAGATACTTTGGAATTTAGGTGATGGTCATGACGCAGTTAGCACATTAACTACAGGTATTGATCTAAATCAACTATTGCTAGGTGAAGGCATCACATCAGATATGATCACTTTAGAATTCGGCAATCAAGTAAACTCAATCTGGGAACTAAGCCCTTCTGGACAAGATCTAAGAGTCGTAATCAATTACGCTGCAGACACTAGTCTCTCTGGAAGCGTAGTAATTGATAATTGGCGGAGCAATAGGGAACATTGGGACATAGTTTTTCATAATGAAGATATTTGGCGTAGCCTCTACCTTACCACACTTGGGAATGACATTGTTTATGGTAGTGACGATGATGACTCATTTGAAGACAATACAGGAGACGATAGAATCTATGGTGAAGATGGAAATGATGTTCTAAGTGGTGGTCAAGGTGAAGATGATCTATATGGAGGAATAGGGGACGATGTTCTCATCGGTGGTCAAGATAATGACATTCTATATGGAAATGTAGGTAATGATACCTATAACTGGAACTGGGGAGATGGTCATGATTTTGCTAGTGACTTATATAATGAAAACAAGTTAACTCTAGGTCTAGGCATCCTACCAAAGCACGTCACCTATGTTTACGGCTCGGTATCTAGTGGTAGTCATCCATCCGGTTGGTCAGATGCTACTGAGACTGAACGCAAAAATGACTTGAAAGTCATCATCCAAAACCCGACTGATCCGACCTTGAGTGGTAGCTTTACAATAGACAATTGGTTTAACACAGCCGACCATTGGAGCATTGTATTCACTAATGAAACTATTGTTAATAGTTTTAATGACATATCCCCTGGAGACGACCTTCTAAAAGGTGGAGATGGAGATGATGCTATTACTGCTGCCAGCGGAAATGATGAACTCTACGGAGGGTCTGGAAATGATACACTTAGCGGAGGAATTGGTAACGACAAACTCTACGGTGAATCCGGTGACGATACCTATAAATGGAGCTGGGGAGATGGTCATGACTATATAGATGACACGAGAGTTAACAATAACGGTGAGAATATCATTGTGCTTGGCTCTGGAATTACGCCCTCGCATCTTAAAAATGAATTTAGCAACATAACTTCTGCTACATACTTAGACATCGCTCATAATGACGAAGCAGGAGAAGAGATAAGATTAAGAATAGTGAATCCACTTGATGAAGCTCTTTCAGGCAGTATTACAATTCAAGAGAGTGTTGGAGTTGGCTATTGGGGGATTCAATTCACTGAAATAGATCCAACCACGGGAAACCCTTACACTTCAATGCTAGGATTAATCGTAGATGCGGATTATGATGGGCTTCCAGATTGGTGGGAGGAGAAATATGGTCTACCTACAGACTCCAATAATGCTAATCAGTCTTCTGATAGCGATTCATTAACTGATCTTGAAGAATATCAAGCGGGAACAAACCCTATTTCCGCAGACACAGATGGCGACACCCTACCAGATGACTGGGAAGTAGAGAATTACCTAGATCCTCTCACAGCAGATGCAGACATTGATCGTGATGGTGATGGTCTCACGAACTTAGAAGAATACACACTAGGAACGAAGCCCTCGAACCCTGATACAGATGGTGATCTCATTCTAGACGGCATAGAGCATCAATATCCTGACCTCTTTGACCCACTGGTGCCAAATCCTGAAGCTCAGACTACTGATACTGATGGCGATGGATATTCAGACTACATAGAAGCAGTGGCAGGGACAAATCCTCAAGATGATACGCAAAATCCTGACACCACACCGCCTACAGGTGGAGATCCTACAGGAGGTCCACAGCCTCCCAATCCAGGTCCAGGAGGAGACAGTCCTACAGCTGCTCCGAACCCTTTAGCAGCAGCAGATTGGGAGTTAGTTATTGATACCAGTGCTGTCCAGTTCCCTAAATATGGCTATAGTGCCTTCCAGGAAGTCCCTGGTGAAGCACCTAAAAAGTATCTCAACCTCTTAGAAACCGTGCATTTTTCCCCTAAAAGTGGAGAAGATAAGCCTGAAAGTAAAATAAACGGCAGACGGCTCTCAGCGGTAGACCCTCTAGAGGGCACAGCGGAAGTTGTATCAGACGATCAAGAAGGTAACAATAATATAGACGGAGATGCTATCCCTCAGTCACCCATCTTAGCTAAAGGCACGTCAGAAGTCTCTAGATACGATGATAAGCCGAACCTCGAAGCTGATGGTGATGCGACGAAGACCTACACTCAGAACCTGTTGAAAGAAAACACAACAGATTTGATGGTGAAGAATGGTAAAAATAAATTAAAACCATACACAGGCACATACACCCCAGGAACTCCATATGCGTTAAGAGATGTCAGCGTTGATGAGACGAGCCTTAACTATCAGAAAGTGAAGTTTAAGATTAAGTGGAAGGGGACTCCAGTTGCCGAAAGCAAGTATCCAGTCACACTCTTCTTGGTATTTACACCAGAAGATGACCCGGAAACTGATGAGGATGAATCAAAAACTCAAGCTGAAATCATAAAACCGTTCAAATGGGACGGACTAAATGATGAATCTAAAGGCTTTGAAATCGATCCTGACAGCGAAAGAAACGGAAAAGATGGACGCTATAGTCTCTTTCTCCTGCCAGTGGAGGTAGCGCCCGATGTGCTCGCGGTGAATTCAGATTTTGACGAGGGGAGGATTGATCCAGCTACGGGCTATGCTATCCCAGATTGTGATGACGTTCCTGATGTGGATCCAAAAACTGGAGCGGGAAATGGAGAGCTGAGAATCGATACCGAGAGGGAGCATCTCAATAAAATCTGGGCCAATGATGAACGTGTCACAGACGACATGCACAAGGGCTGGTTTGGAGTAAATCCAACCCAGCTCGGAGACGACTTTTGGGATGGAGCAACCGTCACAATCCGCAAACTCGATAAAGATGACCCAGAAACTGGCCGCAAAGAAAGTGGTCAAATTCGTTTTTATGCCAAGTGGGGCGATCCGAAGTTTGGCGATTACTATGGAATCATTCCTTACGATCTTGAAACGCTTGCTCCCAATAACCTCGTAACGAGTGGGGTGAACGGCAAGCCCGGAGAAGGAGTGTATGGTTCGACTTCAACTATTCCAGACGATGCCGAGTTCTGGATGGAAGGTGTTCGCCCCGGAAAGATCACCTTGGAGTGGAGACTCCAGAAAGGAGACATCGACGTGAAGCATGAGCAGACCTTCCTCGTGGCCACTCAGAAATCAAAACAGGAATGGATTGATGAGGTCTATTATCAGCTCAAATTGCAGACGAGCATTCCGGGTTACCCTCCTACGCTCGACTTCACGCAGTATGATCCGGGCCAAGGCTTCTTTGAGTTCGGTTCTGGAATCCCAGGAATCAATCACCACTACATCCGGGAAATCTACTACTACTATCGTCAGCTCTTCATTGAGAAGCCCGAGGAATTTTACTGGGCAGGAATGGCTAAGGTTGCAGGGGCGTCGGTTTATGGTGGGATGGCCGATCTCCAAATCTGGAAAGGCGCGCAGGAAGACCCTCTTACGCAAATCGTATTCCCGTTCAATGGAGGCACCGAAACGTTCCTCGACAACTTCCTTGTGACAGGGAACAAGGAAATCTTCCTCGATCAAGGCTGGGCACATCACGCTTACGCAGCGAGCGGGATTTGGGCGATTCAGTATGTAAATGAGAATGAACCAAATGTAACTGACTCCGTAGCATGGGAGCAAATTGATAAGGGGATTGGAGATGGAAACGCTATGTTTTTGAGAAGTGGTAATCAGAGGCTTCTACGTCGTGAACAATTTGATGTAATGCAGCAATACTACAATGTTGTAAAAACATTGAAGTTACGACCACCACCGCTTGGGAATCTTATGGGTGCTGTCGATGTTCCAAAAGATGCGAATGGGTTAGTGAATGCAGGAGAATGGATGTCTGCTAATGCGACGAAGAACCCGATTCCAGGCGGCTCTGCATTAAGAGATGGTCATCCAACCCGGCGGTTAGACATCTTTGCAGACCGGTGGGCTTGGATCGAGAATGGCACCAATGGAATGTTGCAACGATGGCTTGGGACAAGTTCAGCTGGTCCCAATTTTAATGCAGGAGAAAGAGCCCAACGTAATCGGCAACGCCTTAGTGATGCGGCTTTGCCCTACACATTCACTGATGGAATTACCTTACCTGCTGATCCATGAAAAATTTATTGTTGATGATTTTCATAGGTCTTAGCTCTCAAGTTTTTGCTTTTCAGGAAACACTTGAAGGTGGGGAAATATCTTATAACCCCGAAGACTGGCCTAAATATACCCTTAAACTTTCCCCTGACGGAACACTTCAAGATATTTTTGAAGCGGGGCTTCGCCCTTACCGAATCCCTGGAGAAGAACATTCTTCTCTCATGTTTAAACACTGCCATTTAAAAGTTGAAACGCCAAATGGAAAACTACTGCCTTCAATAGAAATCGCGTATGCTGAGGTCGATGTTAAAACAGCAGGCCTTGCTCGGTTAGCAACAAAATCTCAAATTCCTGGATTAACTATTGAGCAGGCAAAAAAGCGGATGATGAAATGGCTCCCGCTTATTAGTAAAACGGAAGAAGAGCTGGACGCGTTTTTGATTATCGTTTCGGAGAACTTCTTGAATTACGATGATAGAGATTTTGGCAAAGCCCCTGAAGGATTTTCAGGGACCTTTTATGGTTCTCACGGTGAAAGTTATTCGATTGGATTAAGCAAGAGCTGGAATGCAAACTACCCACTGCAAATCAGATTATTTATTAATTGGAAACTTACTTTGAAAGAGAGGTTAGACCTGACACTCGATCCTATAAAGCCTCCTGCTGGTTACGAGAATGTGTCAATGGAAGCTCCCGAACATTGGGGGCCAGACAGTGCAGCGACGATTGCAAAATGGCGCGGTGAAGATATTGGCGACGGGACAGGCACTGAATTTAAGATGCGTCCTCCGGGCTGGGAGCCAGGACAAGAGGAAACTCTGCCACCACCCAAACGCGAGCCAAAGCCAAAGATCGTTGAAAAAAAGACACCTGAACCCGAAAAGAAATCCTCTCTCCCATGGATCATCGCTGGAGTTCTTTTGTTGGGAATCCTCCTTCTTTTCCTCAAAACCTTCAAAGGCAAGTCCAAGTCTTAAGGCTGTCGCCGTATCGGAGCGCAAAACCCAAAAGCCGTCCTGCAAGCCCGTTCCGTCACGTTGCCTGCTGATGGGTGCCTGAGTGTCTCGCTTTGCTCGAAGGGGAAAAGGCACCCGCAGGCATCGCGCCGTCACTACCCGCGCTGGTTGTTCGAGGGGCGTTTCGCTAGGCTGCATGGCTTCGTTTAGCGGTTCGTTCCTCACCACATCACTTTCGCCTGATGCAGCCGCTTCACTTCGTTGTGTTGTCGCCGGGTGTCGGCTGCTCCCACTGTCACTTCGTGCCAGACGCAGCCGCAAACCCCTCCAGTCGTCATTTTCGTTCGGCAAGCTCACTTTCATTCCTCCTTGCGGGGCACCCTACGTTCGCTACGGCGTGATGGGACGCGCATTTAAATAGTCAGACAATTAAAAGAGAAAGCATATTGACTCTCACCTACCTTTTGTTACCAATAAGTTATGAAAACAAACCGCAAACTATTCCTATCGGGTTTTAATGAGGAGATACCGCTTATTATGCATATCACCTCACGTATTGTAGATAGGCAGTATCTGCTAGGAGATGAAGAGCGTGAGGTGTTTGTGGAGATGATGCGGATGTATGAAGAGTTTTGTGGTATCAAGGTGTTATCATACTGTGTGATGTCTAATCATTTTCATCTACTACTAGAAATCCCCCCGCAGATGGATGTGATAGAGCTGAGTGATGATGAGTTTCTTGCACTCAAAGAAAATAAGTATAATCAATTAGTTTATGTAGGGCATGGTGGACCTGGAGCTCTCTTTATATCGGATGTTTTAGCAGATAATATTGTAACAGGTAAGTCACAGTGGGGGGGGGTCAATATATCGAAGTTAGACACTTCAGGATTCTTAGGCAGACCATTTGCCGATTTTGGAGTAAGGCTTATTTCATGTTGTTCAGCTGTTAGTCAAGAAGGGCAGGGATCAGTCGCATTAGAGTTTTCTAAGCATTTTAAAACTTTAGTTGAGGGGTCTGGAGGCCCTGTAGTGTTTCATGGAGGTTCGGGAGGACTTCCTTTGCTCGGTTCAGGAAAGAATGGTGAACCAACTGTAAGATCAATTCATACCGTACTTGGGGGGGGGTCTGGTTTGACTAATAATATTAAATATATGGGAGGCTGGACTACATTTTCAAATGGGAAAGAGAACTAATATGGCGAAATACATAGTAATTACATTGTTGATGGGAGTATCTTTTGTAGTGTTTATTTACGATGTCGAAGGAATGTATTTTTATAGATTCAAGAGTAATGATCAATTAATAATGCAATTCACTACTGAGGATAAAATTGTAAGATCAAGAAAAATTATAAAAATACTTGAAAGTCGAGAATTAGAAAAAGATTCAATAGCTAAATTATATTTTAAAACAGATAGCTTAGAAATTAAAAAACGACTATTTAGTCTAGCAAGTTATCTTAGTTTATCAGATTTTAAAACTATAATACATCAAGAGCAGTGGTTAGATTACAAACTTAGCCAAACAAAACTTATATGGTCTGCAAGTTCATATAATGATGTATTAATAAAGACTGAAAAAAGAATAGGTATCAAATTATCGACGTATGCTATATTCCAGTCCTTTATGGGAGATGAAGTATTATCCTGTTTTTACATTGATGATAACAAATAAAAAAGAAAGCATGTTGATTCTTTCCTCCCTTAAGTAAGTTAAAAAGGTCAAAAAAAGTAGGTAGTTAATAAGCAAAAAGTAGCAAAAAGTAGGTCTGACCCTCTATGAAACATATAAAGTAGGTCTGACCCTCTATGAAGAAAAGCATTGACAGTCATAAAATAGGTCTGACCCTCTATGAAGAAAAGCATTGACGATTTTCCCTTCTAAACCTAAAATACACCCATGAGAATGGCACGAGAATTACAATTAATACCAGATCATGAGAATAGAGCGGGGATCTATCATGTGACAGGTCGCTGTGTGTGGAAGTCTTTTATCCTGAATAAGGCTGAGAAGGAATACCTACGTGATACGATGCGAGCTTATGAGGTGTTTTGCGGGGTGAGGGTGCTGACTTATTGTTTGATGAGTAATCACTTCCATATTCTGGTGGAAGTGCCGCCTAAGCAAGATGCGGACAGTTTACTGGAAGCTCCAGATGAAGAATTCCTCAAGCGGTTAAGGGCTGTGTATGCTGAGGATTTCGTTGCTGAAATGGAATCTGCTTTCGAAAAGATACGAACAGATGCGATAGAGGCAGACGCACAAGGTCTAACGAATGATGATGGCGTAAGTGCAGGAGTGTTAGCGCAGGAATTGATCTGTAGTATGAAGCTGAAATATACTAGAAGAATGTGTGATCTAAGTGGATTTATGAAGGCAGTGAAGCAGCGATTCACTCAGTGGTATAATTCCGAAAATGGTACTAAAGGAACCCTTTGGGAAGGACGCTTCAAAAGCGAGCTAGTGCAGAGTGGCTATGCCGCTCAGACCGTGGCTGCCTATATAGATCTTAATCCTCTCAGAGCTGGTATGGTGGATGATCCTAAAGATTATCGCTGGTGTGGATAC